>NZ_JANZKY010000020.1:0-51091 GCF_025770765.1 Propionivibrio soli
ACCTTTCGAGTTCGTCAAGTGAGGCTCTGAGGCGCGGCTCCATCACGCTCCAAAGCTTCTGTGGAATGCGTACTGCTTCGCCTTCAGACGACGACAAGTCCGACTCGCTGCTCATGATGCCCAACGTAGAGCTAACCGGCGCTGCGCGGCTTTATCGCGCAGCGTCCAGCGACCGAAGGGAGCGAGGTTGAGCGCCATGTTAGAGCTTTTTATCAAGCGACTTGGATAGCTTTACAAATTCTTCACGCAGCTTTCCAAGCTCCTCGACTATCGGGTCAGTCTGAACAACCGTGTTGATGTACGGACGGAGATCAACAATCGAAGTCTCGGATATCGACTCGGAGCCTGACATGTACTTTGCTGTAACTTGAAACTGCAACGGGCAAAGCTCTTCGATATTCGAACCACCGAAAAGCGAAGGGCCGTTGCCCAAAATAAAAAGGAGTTGTCCCTCGGGCGGCAGACTGTCTATGACACGCGAAAATGCCGCACTGTTAGCAATATTACGTTCGTCACGCTTTTCACCAAGTTGATAGAAGCTTTTGTCTAAAGAAAGCCTCAGGCTAAGCGCCGCCGTCTTGCCCACGTTCTTGATAGAAAGGCAGAAAAGCTGTGTTCCCGTTCTCACGGTAGCTGATACGAGGATGTAGGGGCGCATCGCTGCGTTTTGTTGGTTCCGCATTGCTGAGACCATGGATTCGTTTGCACGAAGAATCTTGAGTGTTGCCCAAGCGTAGAACGCTGTGATGACAACGAGTGCAAGTGTGAGCCAGTCAGTATTAGTCATGATCGGAAGTGTGGGCATAGTGGCCTGAAAGCTCTAACGTTCAAGGTAACCGGCCTTGCGCGGCTTTATGCGCAAGGTCCGATTGACCGCAGGGTTGGGCGTCTAGCGTTTGCTCAAGATAGTTGACGATGTACTCAACCGGCTCTTGATCTTTGCTCTTGAGCGTTGCGTGGCAGATGCTGCAATAGTCGTCCTTGCCCGGGTCAGGCGCGAAACAAAGTGTGGCAAGAGAGAGGTCGGAAACGGAGAATCCCTCGGCGGCCAAGATGGCCTCGAATTTCTCGCGAAGCCCTTTCAGTGACAACCTCAAGGGCTCGATTTCAGCAAACTGAGGTGGGCAAGGGTCAGCCGCCAGTAGATTGACTTGCATGTGCCCAATGCTGGCGCTGCGGCAGGCGCGTAAGACATGAGGATGCACATAGGACAAGCCACTCACTGCATGGTGAGCAATGCTGTGGCATACGCTACGGAGTCTTTTCCTACGCGGCACGATGTCTAGACGCCCAACGTTTGAATTCACCGGACTGCGCGGCTTTTCGCGCAGGTCCGGTGGAATGATGGGTTAGCCATCTGCACAATCAAAACACTCCATGTCCAGAGAATAATACTGAAAGCTCTTCGCGCTTCTCTTTGGACGGAGCTTTCTCCAGTGCTTGCGCAGCCTCGGCGCAAGCCTCTTCAGGGCGACCAAGAGCGCTGAGCGATACGGCCTTGGTGTACCTCAAAAGCCACTCAAGCGTGACTCCATTTTTCAGAGAAGGCTCCACCGTTTCCAGTGCCAACAACGGCTCATTGCAATGGAGGTAATGCTCAGCAAGGAAATGGCGAGCAACTACCACACCCGAAGTGAATTCGTCTTGATCTTGTTGCCGCTGAACGGCCAAAGCCAACTGGTATTGCTCTCGCGCTTCCGCATACCTGCCAAGAGTCGAGAGCGTACCAGCAAACTCCCCATGATAATCAGGTAGTCCAAGATGCTGAGGGTCAGCTAGGCGAAGTGCTTCTTGATAAAGAGGCACGGCCCTTTCTGCTTGGCCGCCTTGCCAAAAATCAAAAGCCTGTTTTGCCAATTGCGATGCGTGTGATTGATTACTCATGGGAATGGCTAACGTAAAGTAGCCATCCTAAAAGACGGAAAGTTTTGCGTCATGACGGAAAACTTTCCGTCAAATAACTGTACAGACATACAGGTTTTGGGTGATAAACTACGTTCGATCATGATCTTATGTCGAATTTAGTGGGGCCCAAAAATGTATGCAAACCCGTCATCGGTCGAAGAGGCTTCGCCGCGCCTTCTTGATCATGTGCGCAGCCGGATTCGCTTGAAGCACTACAGCATCCGTACCGAGCAGGCTTATTTGGATTGGATTAGACGTTTTATACGTCATTTTGGCAAGCGCCATCCCAAAGACATGGGGGCGGACGAAGTCCAGGAGTTTTTGAGTCATTTGGCGGTACAGGGACGGGTCTCCGCGTCGACTCAGAATCAGGCTAAAAGCGCGCTATTGTTCCTTTACAAGGAGGTTCTTGCGCTGGAGTTGCCTTGGCTGGAGAAGGTGGAATCGGCCAAAACGTCGAAGCGACTTCCGGTTGTTCTCACGCGTGAGGAAGTGGCAGCGCTCCTCGATCAACTGCAGGGAACGCATGCGTTGATTATTCGGTTGCTCTACGGGACCGGGCTGCGTGTCATGGAGGCGCTGCGTCTGCGAGTGAAAGACGTGGACTTTGCGCGTGGAGAGATACTTGTGCGAGACGGGAAGGGAGCGAAGGATCGCGTGACAATGCTTCCATCAAGCCTTGCTTCTGCGTTGCGCGAACACTTGCTCAGAGTACGCGAATTACATCGTCGCGACCTTGAGAGCGGGCGCGGCGAGGTGTACTTGCCCTATGCGCTCGAACGCAAATATCCGAACGCGGGGCGGGAGTGGATGTGGCAGTACGTTTTTCCTTCGGCCTCTCTTTCTGAGGACCCGCGTTCGGGCGCTGTACACCGTCACCACGTTCAGGATCAAGCTGTCCAGCGAGCAATACGCCAAGCGGTGCGCAATGCAGGCATCGCCAAGCCCGCGACGCCGCACACCTTGCGCCACAGCTTCGCCACCCATTTGCTTGAGTCCGGGCACGACATTCGCACAGTGCAGGAGTTGCTCGGCCACTCCGATGTGTCGACCACGATGGTTTACACTCACGTACTCAACCGCGGTGGACGCGGCGTGTTGAGTCCGCTGGACCGACTGAAAGAAAACGCTAGCGTGCGGTAACGCTTTTCTGGTGACGAAGGGATTATCAGGGGCATCGGCCGGGCTCTTTGAGCCCGGCCGAAGATCAGGAAAGAAAGATTAGAGAATCATTCCGGCCCCCACCGTGTTGTTTGTCGATTCGTCAATGACGATGAAAGCCCCCGTACCGCGATTGACGGTATAGCGATCGACGAACAACGGCTGCGCGAGCTTGATGCCCACCTTGGCGATGTCGTTCATCACAAGACGTTCGGCCGACTGCTGCTCCATCGTGTTGATATCGGCGCGGAAGTCGATGCGCCCGAGCAGCGCCTTGCTGTCGCGCGTAGTATGCCGGACGAGGTATTTACGGCGCGGGTCGAGCGGGGTCTCGGAGAGCCAGCAGAGCATTGCGTCAATCTCCTTGGCGACGGTCGGCGCCTCGCCGGCTTTTACGATCATGTCCCCGCGCGAGATGTCGATTTCGTCGTCGAGCAAAAGCGTGACCGACTGTTCGGCAAAAGCACGCGGCAGAGACCGGTCGATGATGCGGATGTCCTTTACGTGCGTTTCCCGCCCCGCGGGCAAGATCGTTACTGCGTCGCCGATGCCGATCGACCCCGACTCTACACGGCCCATGAAGCCTCGGTAGTCATGCAGTTCGGGGTTGGCCGATTCCTGCGGTCGGCAGACGTATTGCACCGGGAAGCGAAACTGCTCGTTGTGTTCGGCGTGCGAAGCGGTGGCGTTTTCGAGTAGTTCGACAAGCGTTGGCCCGGTGTACCAGCCGAGGCGGTTGCCGCGTTCGACGACCATGTCGCCATTGAGTGCGGACATCGGAATAAACCGAACGTCATTGATACCGATCTGCGAGGCGAAGGCCAGGTAATCATCCCTGATGCGGTCAAAGACATCCTGCGCGTAATCGACAAGATCCATCTTGTTGATGGCGACCACGAGATGCGGGATGGTCATCAAGTGGGCGAGGTACGAGTGCCGGCGCGTCTGAGCCAGCACGCCTTTGCGTGCGTCGATCAAGATAATGGCCAAGTCCGCCGTCGAGGCAGCGGTTACCATGTTGCGCGTGTACTGCTCGTGCCCGGGCGCGTCGGCGATGATGTACTTGCGCGTGCCGGTGGTGAAGTAACGGTAGGCAACGTCGATCGTTATCCCTTGTTCGCGCTCTGCCTGCAGACCGTCGGTGAGCAGCGAGAGGTCGATGGCGTCCATGCCGCGCTTCTTGGATGTGCGCGCGATCGCATTCAGCGTGTCGGCCAGAATCGCCTTGGTGTCATAGAGCAGGCGGCCGATCAGCGTGCTCTTGCCGTCATCGACACTGCCGCAGGTGAGAAAGCGCAGCAAGCCGTGGTCGATGGGCGGAATCGGTTCAATCGCTGACATTAGAAATACCCTTCCTTCTTGCGTTGTTCCATGGACGCTTCGGACGTCTGGTCATCCAGGCGCGTGGCGCCGCGTTCGGTGATCGTCGTTGTCGCCGTTTCGGCAATAATCTTGGCGATCGTGTCGGCATCGGATTCCACGGGCGCTGTACAGGTGATGTCACCGACGGTACGGAAGCGGACCTTCATGTGTTCGACCGTGTCGCCCGGTTTGGCCGGGGTCACTTCAGTTACCGGCAATAGGCCGCCGGCTTTACGTACCACTGGGCGCGTGTGGGCGTAATAGATCGATGGCAGTTCCAGCTTCTCGCGTTCGATGTATTGCCAGACGTCGAATTCGGTCCAGTTGGAGATGGGGAAGACGCGGATGTTCTCGCCCTTGAAAGCACGTGCGTTATACAGGTCCCATAACTCCGGCCGTTGGTTCTTCGGGTCCCATTGGCCGAACTCGTCTCGGAACGAAAAAATGCGTTCCTTGGCGCGCGCCTTCTCTTCGTCGCGCCGCGCCCCGCCGATACAGGCGTCGAAACCGAATTCCTCGATCGCTTCGAGCAACGTCACCGATTGATGTTTGTTGCGCGATTCATCGGGCGATTTGAGCACGACTGTTCCGCGCCGCATCGAATCCTCGACCGAGCGTACGATCAACCGTTCGCCTAGCTCGGCAGCGCGCCGGTCGCGGAAGTCGATCACTTCTTTGTAATTGTGCCCGGTGTCGATATGCATCAGCGGGAAGGGAAAACGCCCGGGCCGGAAAGCTTTCTCAGCAATGCGCAACATGCAGATGGAATCCTTGCCTCCGGAAAAGAGCAGGACCGGGTTGCTGCATTGGCCGGCGACCTCGCGCATGATGTGGATTGCTTCGGACTCAAGCCAATCGAGATGGGTGAGCGTGTGTCGGGTTACGGTCGTCATGGTCGATTCTCGGATCATGGTGGTGTCGGCTCTGCTTTGCGTTATGAGTTGCTGGTGGTAGGCGGTTGTACGCGCGATGCTTGTTTATGCGCCCCGTTTTGGCTTCGGCCGGCATTTCATGCCTTAACCTCCACTTCGCGGAGGTTGGCCTTCGCCGAAACTCCGCCTAATGCGTCCTTCACATGAAGGCCACATTCTTTCGTGGCGGGGTTTTCCCACCACCAGCGGCCGGCGCGGACGTCTTCGCCGGGGGTGATTGCTCGTGTACATGGCGCGCAGCCGATGCTGGGGTAGAAGCGGTCATGCAGCGCGTTATACGGCACGCGGTTCTGTCGGATGTATGCCCATACCTCGCGCTCGCTCCAGTCGGCGAGCGGGTTGAATTTCTCCAGACCGTGGGCTTCGTCGAATTGCTGAACAGGCAATCCGTCACGGGTCGCGGATTGCTGCGCACGCATGCCAGTAATCCACGCTTTCTTGCCCGCCAAAGCCCGTTGCAGCGGTTCCACCTTGCGTACGAAACAGCATCCTTTGCGTAACTCCACCGACTCGTAAAACGCGTTGATGCCGTGCTCGCGCGTGTAGCTTTCGACGAGGTCGTGACGCGGGTAGTAAAAGGTAAGCTTGCGGCCGTAACGCGTTTCGGTCTCGGCCATCAGTTCGTAGGTTTCGGCCGGCAGACGGCCGGTGTCGAGCGAGAAAATCTCGATCGGCACATCGATGATGTGGATGAGGTCCGTGAGCACCATGTCTTCGGCGCTCAGGCTGTTGGCCAGCGCCGCGGGCGCATAGTCGGTGGCGATCGAATTCAGTAGAGCCTTCGCTTGTTCGACCTTGCCGGTAAGCGATTCCAACAGCCGCGGGTCGTCGAGATTGAGCCGGTCTATGATGCCCATTGTCATCTCCGTCAAATGGCACGCCGGCGGAAGAGCGGGTACGGTTGGTCGACGGCGGTCTGGTAGCTTTCGCTGAAAGGGCGCAATCCGCCAAGTGCAGCTTCGATGTCCTTGTCGGCCCGCACGGCGTATGCGTCGATCCCGCACCGCTTCATGAAAAAGAGCTGGTCATGAAGAACATCGCCAATGGCGCGAATCTCGCCCTTGAAACCGTAGCGTTCGCGCAACAGCCGCGCCGTCGAGTAACCGCGGCCATCGGCGAATTTCGGGAAATTGATGCCGATTACGGCGAAGCGATCGAGATCACCAGCTAGCGCTTCGGGGCCGTCACTGCTGTCGAGCCAGACACCGACCGGCCTATCGTCGGCATGCGCCGAAAGAATTTCGTCCTTGCGCGCTTTCCAGACCGCGAGCGGCAACAGCACTTGCCCGGCTGGCAGGGTAGCCGTTTCGGCGATTTCACCTTCGCCGAGCTTGAAGACTTCCCACGCGTCGTCGACGACGCTTTCGTGCTTGATGATCTTAGGCATGGGTGGCGCTCCTTTCGGCGCTGGCGACAGGGCGGCGTGTTTCACGGCCGGCATAAGCGCGCTCCTTGAATGGCGTGATGCCGAGCCGACGCACGGTATCTATGAAGCGTTCGGTTGGCGAACGCTGTTCGAGATACACGCCGATAAGTGCCTCGACGACTCCCGGTACGTCGACGGCCGAGAACGAGGGGCCGATCACCGTGCCGATGGCGGCATGGTTGCCCTGTTCGCCGCCGATCGTCACCTGATACCACTCCTCGCCGTTCTTATCGATGCCGAGGACGCCGATCGCCGCCACGTGATGGTGGCCGCAGGAGTTCATGCAACCGGAGATATTGAGCGAGATGTCGCCAATGTCGTAGAGATAGTCGAGATCGTCGAAGACGCGCTGCACGGCTTCGGCGATCGGCACCGACCGCGCGTTGGCGAGCGCGCATAGATCGCCGCCCGGGCAGCAGATGATGTCGGTGAGCAGACCAATGTTCGGGGTCGCGAGATTGTTCTTGCGCGCGACTTGCCAGATTGCATAGAGATCTCGCTCGCTAATATCGGGCAGGATGAGGTTCTGCTCGTGGCTAACACGCAACTCCCCGAAACCGAAGCGATCGGCCAGGTCGGCGGCGACGTCCATCTGTTCATCGGTGATGTCCCCAGGCGGTACGCCGGTTTTCTTTAGTGACAAAGTGACGGCGGCATAGCCGGGAACGCGGTGTGGATGCACGTTACGTTTAGCCCAAGCGGCGAAGGCTTTGTCCTGTGCCAGTCGATCGGCATGCGTCGCATCGTATCCCGGCAGCTTCTCGTAGGGAGGCGGAGCAAAATGCGCCGCGATGCGTTCGAATTCCTCGTCGGGCAGCGTGGCCGGCCCGTCTTTCAGGTGAGCCCACTCCGCCTCGACCTGGCGCGCGAATTCCTCAATGCCCAGCGCATTAACAAGAATCTTGATGCGCGCCTTATACAAGTTGTCGCGCCGTCCGTAGCGGTTGTAGACGCGCAGGATGGCTTCGAGATAGGTGAGCAGATGGCGTCGTGGCAGGAATTCTCGGACCACCTTGCCAAGTATCGGGGTGCGGCCGAGACCGCCGCCGACGAACACTTTGACGCCGATTTCGCTGTGTTCGTCCTTGAGCACTTCGAACCCGATGTCATGCGCTTGGATAACCGCGCGATCTTCGGCGGCAGCATTGACGGCAATCTTGAACTTGCGCGGCAGGAAGGCGAACTCCGGATGGAAGGTTGACCACTGGCGCAGGACCTCGCAGTACGGGCGAGGGTCGGTGAGCTCGTCAGGAGCGATGCCGGCAAAGTGGTCGGTTGTGATGTTGCGGATGCAGTTGCCCGAGGTCTGGATCGCGTGCATCTGCACCGTTGCCAACTCGCCGAGGATTTCTGGCGTCTCGTCGAATTTCGGCCAGTTGAGCTGCATGTTCTGCCGCGTCGTGAAGTGGCCGTAGCTCTTGTCGTAGCGCCGCGATATCTCGGCGAGCTTGCGCAACTGGCCCGAGTTGAGTTGGCCGTAGGGGATGGCGATGCGCAGCATCGGCCCATGGCGCTGGATGTAGAGCCCGTTTTGCAGGCGCAGGGGCCGCAACTCGTCGTCGGAGAGCGTGCCGGCCAGGTTGCGTTCGATCTGGCCGCGGTATTGCGCGACCCGTTCGTCGATCAGGCGTTGGTCAATGGCGTCGTAACGGTACATGAGATTCCTTTTTCTTGACGGCTACGCCGCGATCAGCTTTCCGCCGACGAGCATCAGCATCGTGGCGAGCAGCGGGCGTAGGACGCGTTCGGGGACTTTGGCTGCCGCGTGGCTGCCCAGCCAGATGCCGGGCAGCGATCCGAGCAACAGGCTGGCGAGCAATGAGAGATCGACGCTCCCGATGAGCCAATGCCCGATGCCGGCGACCAGGGTGAGCGGTACGGCGTGAGCGAGGTCGCTACCCACGATTCGGATGGCCGGGAAACGTGGGTAAAGGAAAAAGAGGACGGCAACACCGAGCGCTCCGGCGCCGACCGAGGAGATCGAAACCAGAACGCCGAGGAGCGTCCCAATGGCGACGGTGATGGGTGCCCGGAATTGCGTATGCGCCGCATCATCCGCATGGCTCAAGGCATAACCTATTAGTTTTTGGCGGAAGATGATCGCCACGGCCGTCAGCAGAAGAGCGACTCCGAGTGAGACTGAGATGAGATTAGTGACCTCGGGGCTCTGTTTCGGCAAATGCGAGATCGTCCAGATGGTCAGGGCGGAAGCCGGCAGGCTGCCTGCGGCGAGCAAGCCAGTAATACGCCAATCGACGTGACGCTTCCTCGCGTGTACCATCGTGCCCCCGGCCTTGGTGACCGCTGCATAAAGCAGGTCGGTGCCGACCGCCGTCGCCGGATGGACGCCGAACAGCAGTACCAGCAGCGGCGTCATCAGTGAGCCGCCGCCAACGCCGGTAAGTCCGACGATGCCACCGACGACGAAGCCAGAGAGGGTGTAGAGGTAGTCCATGGGGAACCGGGTCTGAAGTTGGAATTCATGCTAACAGCCGTCTCTTGCTCGAAAAAGAATATCGGGTTAGATTGTTAGAACTGCTAGTTATTTATAACAAACCGGGTTTGACCCGCTTGCCTCTCACGTCATGAAACTGCGGCAGCTCAAATACCTCGTCGAAGTCGCCCGCCGGGGCCTCAACGTCTCGGAGGCCGCGGAGGCGCTTTACACGTCGCAACCGGGGGTCTCGAAACAGATCAAGCTCCTTGAGGACGAGTTGGGTGTGATCGTCTTCGAGCGCTCGGGAAAACGGCTTACGGCGGTCACCGAGCCGGGCCGACGCGTGCTGGAGATCGCCGAGCGCATCCTCAACGAGGCGGACAACATCAAGCGCGTGGGCGAGGAATACGCCGGCGGCGATTCCGGTAGCCTGGTGATTGCCACGACGCACACACAGGCCCGCTACGCGCTGCCGACGGTGGTCAAAAGCTTCATGGAGCGTCATCGGAGGGTGCAATTGCAGATGCATCAAGGGAGCCCGACGCAGATCGCCGAGTGGACGGTCAATGGCGAAGCGAACATTGCCATCGCCACCGAAGCCCTCGACCAGTATCCCCAACTCGTCATGCTCCCTTGCTACCAATGGGGGCACAGCGTCGTCGCGCCTGAGGGCCACCCGATCCTCGCTGAGAAATCGCTCTCGCTGGCGACGCTTGCGCACTGGCCGTTGATTACCTACGACCCGCAGTTCGCCGGGCGGTCACGGATCAACCACGCATTCGATCGGGCCGAACTGACGCCGAACATCGTTCTCACGGCGATCGATGCGGACGTAATCAAGACCTACGTCACGCTCGGTCTTGGTCTCGGAATCATCGCGAGCATGGCGTACGATCCGGCCCGCGATGCCGGATTGCAGGCCATGGACGTTGGCCATCTGTTCGGCTCTAACACAACGCGCATCGGGCTGAGGCGCGGAACGTATATCCGCCAGTACGAATACGATTTCATCGAGTTGTTTGCCTCACACCTCTCGCGTCGGGCGGTCGACATGGCGATGGCTGGCGCAGGAACCGAAGATGAATACCAACTTTGATCCGCGTCGCGGCGGTCCGCAGGGGGTGATTGCCCAGGTTGTCGCCGTGATCGTTGGCGTGCTCGCGCTTGGCGCGGCCTTCATGTTTTCGCTCGTCGTTTTTGCTGTCGTTGCCGTCGCCGGTCTCGGTTTCTGGCTTTACTTCTGGTGGAAGACGCGGGCAGTGCGCAAAGCGCTCCGCGAACAGATGGAGGCGGCGCGTGGCATGTCGTCTGGCGGTGATTTCAAGACAGGCCAAACGTCCGGGCCGCAAGCTGGTGGCGACATCATTGAGGGCGAATCGGTGCGCGTGGTTGAACCGGATAAGCGGCTCGATGAACGCGGCAACCGGGGTTAAGGACCTGCCGGTTCCCAACCTCGCGAGAGAACCGGATACGGCCTAACGAGCCGCGACGACGCGATTTCGGCCGGTCTGCTTCGCTTGGTAGAGCGCGTTGTCTGCCGCCTGGATAAGGTCCTGGCTGTCTTCTTCCGTCCCCGTTGAAACCGCCACACCGACGCTCAGCGTGACCGAGATGCTTTGATCCTGCCAACGGAAATCGGTTTTCTCCACGATGCCGCGGATGCGTTCGCCGATCTGAGTGGCGATGCGCACATTGGCATTGGTGAGGATGGCGGCGAACTCTTCGCCGCCGTAACGAAACACCATGTCTTCCGAACGCGACGTACCGCGCAGGATCTCGGCCAGTTGCCGAAGGATCTCGTCGCCCGCCGCGTGGCCGTAGGTGTCGTTGATACGCTTGAAGTGGTCGATGTCGAGCATCAGGCAGGCGAGCGGGGAGCCGCTGGTCTGCGTGAAGCGCCATTCCGACGCGAGGAAGTCGAGGCCATTGCGCCGGTTGGGCAGTTGCGTCAGCGTGTCGGTTAGCGCGTCCTGTAGCAAGCGTTTCTGGGCCGAAGCGAATTCGTCGGTCGAACGCAGCACGCCCAGGCGCTCGCGGTGAATTTCCTCACGCAGCATCAGCATGCGGCCGGCGGTGTTGAGGTGCACGCGCAAGGCTTGCAGGTTGACGGGTTTGATCAAAACGTCGTCGGCCCCGGCAGTAAGCACGTCCGGGATACGGTCTTCGTCTTCCGGCGCGGCCAAGAGGAGGATGTATCCGTCCTTGCCGAGCGGCGTGCGGCGCAATGTCTTGCAAAAATCGGCCGGCTTGAAACCCGGCATCGACATGTCGGCGATGATGATCTGCGCCGGGCGGCGCAGCGCTTGCTTGAGCCCGTCCGGGGTGTCGTCGACAAGCACCGGCTGGTGTCCCAGGCTGTCGATCTGCTGCATCAGCGGATTTAGGTCGGACGCGTGGATGCCAATCAGCTGTACGTTGAGGCTTGGCGGGCGAACGCGCCGGTTCTCGTTGTCCGGGCCCACTCCCATGCGCCGCAACGGTGGGCTTGCCGCGAGAATTTCGGCAAACGGAGGGATGTCCTGCGTACGCACCTGCAGCTTGCTTCCCCATTCGCGCCACCGTTTGACGGTGCGGTCGACCATCTCGTTCAAGGTATCGCCGCTGATACCGAGACGTGCCGCGCGGGCGAGCAAACTGGGCAAAAGACTCCAGCGGGATTCCTCGTCAACCATGCAGATATGGGCGAGGGCACTCGCGAAACTCAACGAATGGGTTAGGGTCAGCACGCGTGAACCGTCCGCAAAGCCCGCCGCGTCGGGGTTCTCGTGGTGAAATGCCGCCTGGATGAGCACATCGGGCAGGCCCCACTCCTGCAGCATCGTCGCTGCCAGTTCCCGGTGGTCGAGCGAAAAACGCTCCTGTTCGAGACCGCCGATCTCGATGTTGCGTTCGCGCGCTTCAGTCAGCAGCGCGGAATACTCCTCCGGGAAAATCGCCGCCAGCGCGAGTTCGCCTACGCGGGCGAGCAACCCGATGGTAAAGATCTCTTCACTCGGAATCTGGGCGAAATGGGCAAGTTCCTGGCAGGCGATCCCGGTGGCCAGCGAATGGCCCCAAAAAGCGTCGTAGTCAAAAGCGGGGCATTGGCCGCTGCGATGACTGTGCATCACGGATAGGCCGATGACGAGGTCGCGTACCCGGAACGAGCCGAGTGCGACGATCGCGCGGGGCAGTGAGACCATCGGTCGCGAGCGGCCGAACGCGGCCGCATTGGCGAAGTAGAGGATGCGTCCGGCGATTGCCGGGTCGGATTGGACGAGTTGTACGAGGTCAGCGATCCGGAAGTCGTCGCGCTGCAGAAGACGAATGATGGACAACGCGACGCCTTTCGGGGAAGGCAGCTTGCCCGTGGCTTTCAGTGCAGCATATCGATCCGGGTCGACAAAACGCATTCAGCGGGTTCTCGATCATACATATGCTCATCTTAATCCGAACCCGTCATATCGCAACGCCGGCTGTAAGTGTATCTTTTCGTCGGGTTCTCACTGAACGGGGCCCGAGACACGAGCGCCAGTCCGGCGAGGTAGTTACAGCCAGCGGCGCACTTTCCTCATGTAGCTGTCGTATTCCGGCCCGAATTTGGCGGCCAGAGCCCTTTCCTCGGGAGCAATTTGGAAACGGCTGATATAAAACACGAAGAAAATGGGACCGAGTCCCGCGAGCAGGTGCTGCAAACGGACCGCCCATGCAACGAGGATCAGCAGCAGCGCGAGATACATCGGATTGCGGCTGAAGCGATAGACGCCGTCGGTCACGAACGCGGTGGCTGATTCGGGGTGGTGTGGATTGATTGTGGTACGCAATCGGCGGAAGGAGAGCACGGCGCCAACGCCAAAAATGCCGGCGACCGCAATCAGCGCACTTACGATGACGGATTGTCCCGGAACCGGGTGGATGTAACCGGGAAAAAAGTCGGCGGTCCACCACATCGTAAGCGCACATCCCACGACGATGACGGGTGGAGGAACGCTGAGTTCGAGTGCTCTCATTGCAGGAGTTCCCAAGGTGCACGACGGTTCGTCGGCGGCAGGCCGATATGGCGGCTCGTTTCCTCCCAGCGCTGGTCCAGCCGAGATGCCAGCCAAAAAGCCAGACTCGCTCTTTCGGCCGAGAACGGGCCTTTGAATCCCGAAACCCCAGCCGCCGCGCGTTCGGCGTCGAAGCGGACGGTGGAGTGGGCGAACTCCTCATGTGTCTTTTCGCCCCTCGCATACGGCTCAAGCCATGCCAGCGTGCGAGTCAGGCTCTGGCCTTCCGGCCCGGCAACGCCAAACAAGGCTTGGCCATCGTGCTGTGCGAATAAGGCCGCTTCAAGGAGAGGCTCGATGCTATAGACCACATAGTGGATGGCGTCGCGTTCGTCAAAGTCGATCGATTCGCCGTTTGGCCGCAGGTTCCGCGTTATTTGCTCCTTGAACGCGGCCATCGCAACGGCGATGCGCTCGTTATCGCCACAGACGAGAGCGCCCATGACCGCCAACTTGACGCGATGGCTTTGCCAGTTGTTTGTCGACGTCTTGCGGTTAGCCGGCTGCGGTTGCAAATATCGCTGCGACATTGTGCAGGCGAAATTGCGCAGACGGGCGCGAAGTCCGGCTTCGAGGGTAGGTCCGATAAGATGGTCGGCGAGTAGCCATTCGCTGAGTCCAGTCTCATCGATCGGGTTGCCACTGATCCGGTAGGTATCCAGCCATGCCGTCAGGTATTGGCCAGCGCGCTCGGCGTAACGGCGTTCGTTGGTGGCTGCGAACGCTGCCGCAAGTTCCGAGATCCGAGTCCAATCACGCTTTGACTCGTTCGCCCGTCGGTATTCGGCCGTGGTGGGCAGGACTCCTTCGACATGGACGACGGGAAGCGGATCGGGCGGTTTGTTCATGGCGCCGTTCGCGGCGCGGCGTAGCTGCGCCATGTCGGACGGGGTGAGCAAAATGATCCGGCCTCCATTGGAAGCCATTCCTTTCGCCTCGGCGCCTGCTGCCTTCTCGCTTGCGCGAGACAACGATACGACGAGGTCGGCGGTACAGGCACCGACAACAGCGAGGGCTACTGCGAGTGCGAGGATGCGTTCCTTTGGCCGAAACCCTTGGAGCAGACTACCCATTTTTCCATTTCGGACGCGAATATTCCATTTCGGGACGTGACCGCTGGCCGCTGCGTCGAGGCCCAGTGGGCTTCAGAGCCTCCTTCAACACAACGAAAAACGCTGAGAGCACGGTTTGACAGGCCTTCTGACGATCCGTATTCTCCGGCGTGCCTCGGAACAAAGCCGATTGTCCTGTCGGCTTCTCTTCATTGTCAAACTACTGGCTCAGAACCGAATGCGGGGTTGCGCACTCGAAGGGGGCGCATGCGTCAAGTTAAAGGAGATGTGATTTGAAAGTCCTCGTTCCCGTCAAGCGCGTCGTTGATTACAACGTCAAGGTGCGTGTCAAGGCTGACGGTTCCGGCGTCGATACCGCCAACGTCAAAATGTCGATGAACCCGTTCGACGAAATCGCCGTTGAAGAGGCCGTCCGCCTCAAGGAAGCCGGCGTGGCGACGGAAGTGATTGCCGTCTCGGTAGGTGTTGTGAATTGTCAGGAAACCCTGCGGACCGCCATGGCACTCGGCGCGGATCGCGCCATTCTGATTCAGACCGACGCCGAGCTGCAGCCGCTCGCCGTGGCTAAACTGCTTAAAGCCATATGCCAGAAGGAACAGCCGCAGATCGTGCTGTGCGGCAAGCAGGCCATTGACGACGACGCCAACCAGACGGGCCAGATGCTGGCTGCACTGATGGGCTGGGCACAAGCCGCGTTTGCCTCGAAGGTTGCTGTGGCGGGCAACAAAGCCACCGTTACGCGTGAGATCGACGGCGGCACGGAGACGGTCGAAATCGCGCTGCCCGCCGTTGTGACCGCTGACTTGCGGCTCAACGAACCGCGCTATGCAACGCTGCCGAACATTATGAAAGCGAAAAAGAAGTCCCTCGACGTTGTGACTCCCGAAGCGCTCGGCGTCGACATCACACCGCGACTGAGAACACTGAAAGTCGCGGAGCCGCCCAAACGTGCGGCCGGCATAAAAGTGAGCAGCGCTGCGGAGTTGGTCGAGAAACTAAAGAACGAAGCCAGGGTGATTTGACATGAGCATTCTCGTAATTGCCGAACACGACAACGCGGCACTCAAATCCGCGACGCTCAATGCCGTTACCGCCGCGGCTCAGATCGGAGGCGACATTCATCTGCTCGTTGCCGGGGCGGGGTGCGGTGCCGTGGCGGAAACGGCAGCGACAATCGATGGCGTCGCCAAGGTTCTGCTCGTTGACGCTCCCCATTACGGCAATCATCTGCCGGAAAACCTCGCCGTTCTAGTTGCCGCCCGCGCTCAAGGGTTTACGCACATCCTCTCCGCCGCGACGACGGCCGGAAAGAACCTCATGCCCCGCGTTGCCGCGTTGCTCGACGTGGCGCAGATTTCCGAGATCGTGGGTGTCAAGACGCCGGATACCTTCGATCGGTTCACCTATGCCGGCAACGTGTTGACGACGGTGCAGTCTGCCGACCCGGTGAAGGTGCTGACTATTCGTACGACGGCGTTTCCAGCTGCGGGCGAAGGCGGCCATGCACTGGTCGAAACGCTGGAACCGGCGGCGGATGTTGGCGTCAGCCGGCTTATCGGTCGTGAGCTGACCTCATCCTCGCGCCCTGAACTGGCTACGGCGAAGGTGGTTGTCTGTGGCGGTCGTGGGCTCGGCAGCGGTGAAAACTATCACGCCTTGCTTGAACCACTGGCTGACAAACTTGGTGCGGCGCTGGGGGCCTCGCGCGCGGCCGTCGATTCGGGATTCGCCCCCAACGACTATCAGGTGGGCCAGACCGGCAAAGTGGTCGCGCCCGAATTGTATATTGCCGTTGGCATATCGGGCGCCATCCAGCACGTGGCAGGGATGCAGGATAGCCGGGTCATCGTGGCCATCAACAAGGACCCCGAGGCGCCGATCTTCCAGATTGCCGACTATGGGCTGGTGGGGGACCTGTTCGATGTGGTCCCGGCGCTGACAGCCGCTTTGTAAGAGAAGGCACATTGGGCCGGGGAAAGACCCCGCCTCCGTTGGCCTCGGTTTTTTTTGCGCTGCCGTCTCCTTGTCCCGCATTCCGGCAAGCGTTTAGAATGCGTACTGAATTTCCGTTCCTGGAGGCATCGCGTGGGTCAAACCGTATATGAAGCCGCCGAAGCGCTGCGCCGCGTAGTGAGTTCGGCTTCGATCGGCGAACTGAGTTTCCCGACGAGCCTGGATGCCAGCCGCCGAGTGCTCAAGGCGGTGGAGAATCCGGACATCGGAATGGCGGATCTGGCGAAGATCGTCGTTGCCGAACCCCTGCTGTCGGCGAAGGTAATCCGTCTGGCCAATTCCGTCGCCCTCAACCCAAGCAACCTGGTCGTCCGCGATGTACGCCAAGCCGTTGTCCGTGTGGGCATGGAGCCGATCAAGGCGCTGGCCATGACGTTGATCATGGATCAGTTGCGCCAGACACAACGACACAGCGGCTGCCGCGAGCTTTCCAACCGGTTGTGGGAACGCAGTGTTCACGTGGCCGCGTTGTCGTACGTGCTGGCACGCAAACTCACTCGGCTCAATGCCGACGAAGTCATGTTCGCCGGTGTCGTGCGCGACCTGGGTCGCTTCTACCTGCTGGCACGGGCGGCCGAGTATCCAGCCCTGCTTGAAGACCAGACGATGCTCGCCGAGACGATCAATGACTTGGCGGATCGTGCGGCAGCGATGGTCTTGAACGAACTCGATCTGCCGTCGACCGTTGTGGACGCGGTCATGTCATCACGTCGCTTTAGCGGCACGCTGCCTTTGGCTAATGCGGGCGATGTCCTGTTCGTGGCCGCCGCTTTATCACCGCGTCGCGACCCGTTCGACGAACTCGATCCGCGCGCCGTGCCGGCGTCCGAGAGCGCAGCGAGCCTCGGCCTCGACCAGACGACGGTGAGCGAAGTCATCGCCGCATCGGGCGACGAAATCTATTCGATCGTGATCGCGCTGGACAGCTGATCTGATTCGGCCGACTGCGCCCCGGGGATCGACCCGGAGCGTTTCAGAGGACTACATATTGGGATAGTTCGGGCCGTCCCCGCCTTGAGGGACGACCCAGACGATATTCTGCGTCGGGTCCTTGATATCGCAAGTTTTGCAGTGCACACAATTCTGCGCGTTGATTTGTAGCCGCGGCGCGGCTTCAGGCCCCTCGCGCACGATCTCGTAGACCGCGGCCGGGCAATAGCGCTGTTCGGGAGCGTCGTAGAGCGCCAGATTGACGTTCACCGGTACCGAAGCATCCTTGAGCGTCAAGTGGCACGGCTGGTTCTCTTCATGGTTAGTGTTCGATAGATAGACTGACGACGGGCGATCGAAGGTGAGTACGCCGTCGGGCTTCGGATAATCGATCGGGCGACTATGGGCGGCTTTTTTCAGTTTGAGATGGTCGGGGGTTTTGTGTTGCAGGGTCCATGGCGCTTTACCGCCGAAGAGCATCTGATCAACGCCGAACATCGCGCTGCCAACATAGAGCCCTTTGGCCATCCACGGCTTGAAGTTTCTCGCTTTGTACAACTCGTCAAAGAGCCAACTCGCCCGGAACGACTCCGGATAGCGCGATAGTTTATCCGCTTGGCGACCGGACGCGACGGCCTCGAAACAAGCCTCGGCCGCGAGCATTCCCGACTTGATCGCGCAATGGGAACCTTTGATGCGCGCTGCGTTGAGGAACCCGGCGTCGTCGCCGATCAGCGCGCCACCAGGAAAAACCAGCTTGGGCAACGACTGCAGTCCGCCTGCCGTGATAGCACGGGCACCGTAGGCCACGCGCTTGCCGCCTTCAAGAAACACGCGCAGTGCGGGATGCGTCTTGAGGCGCTGGAATTCCTCGAAAGGAGAGAGGAAAGGATTGCTATAGCCGAGGCCAACGACAAGCCCTACGGAAACGAGCTTGTCCTGCATGTGGTACATGAAGCCTCCGCCGTAGGTCGCGGCGTCGAGTGGCCATCCGGCCGTGTGCATGACCAGACCGGGCAGATTCTTTGCGGCGTCGACTTCCCACAATTCCTTGATGCCGATTCCATAGACCTGCGGATCGATGCCCTCGCGCAAATTGAACCGCTCCTCGAGTTGCCGCCCGAGGTTGCCTCGACAGCCCTCAGCAAAAAGGGTGTAGCGGGCATGCAATTCCATTCCCGGCTGAAACGTCGGCCCCTCGCTACCGTCCTTGAGGCGACCCATGTCGCCCGTGGCGACGCCTTTGACCGATCCATCGTCGTTGAAGAGTACTTCGGCGCCGGCGAACCCCGGATATATTTCGACACCCAATTCTTCTGCTTGTTGGCCGAGCCAGCGGCAGAGGCTTGCCAGACTGAGAACGAAGTTTCCCTCGTTCTGAAAACACTTCGGCAATAACCATTCCGGAATCCGCGACGCGCCATGTTGGTCGAGCATCAGGAAACGATCCTCGCTCACCGGTGCGCCGATCGGTACTTCCTTTGCTGACCAATCGGGTATTAGTTCGGAGAGCGCGCGGGTATCGAAGACGGCGCCCGACAGGATATGGCCGCCGATCTCGGCGGCCTTCTCGATCAGGCAGACGGTGACTTCCCTGTCGTTGCTGCTGGCGAGTTGCCTGAGCTGGATCGCGGCGGATAATCCGGCGGGACCGCCGCCGACGATCACGACGTCGTACTGCATTGATTCGCGTTGCATGGAGCGCCTTGAAAAAGGGGTCGGGGAATAAGGGAATGGTCTCGGTCGGCATGCCGCCCGGAACGGCATCCTAAGAAAGATGCCACGCCAAGGTCAATGAATCTCTCGCGGCTGCCGTCACGGCGAGGGGCTACAGACCGGCGAGATTGTCGGTGGTGGCGCGCAACCGTTCAGCGAGCTTGAGTGCGACGGACTGGTAGAAGCGGCTTGCCAACCCAGGAACGGAAACTAGCAAGGACAGGACATCGGCCTTTTCGAGTACGTCGATTTCCGAAGGTTCCGTCGCAATCACGGTAGCGCTCGCCGGTTGGCCATCGACGAAAGAAACTTCTCCGAACACTTCGCCGGGCGCGAGAGCGGTGACGAGGTAGGGCGTCTTGCCGGAACGTTTTTCGACTCTCACCCGGCCCGAGCGAATCACGTAAATGCCGCGCGTCTCGCGTCCTTCGCCGAGGACAATTTCTCCCGCAAGGTGCGTAACCCGCTTCGCCTTTTCTGCCAACAGGCGCAGGTCGTCGGTCGTCAGAAACTGGAAGACATCGCTCATGAAGGCCAGTAAAGCAGAAAAGATCCTCGATTGCCAAGACAACCATTATCCAATGCCACTGCGCGCGAGCGCATTTGGAAAAAGTAGGCTTACGCCTCAAACGCCCCGTGGGCCATAGTGCCTTGATTATTTTCTGTTGCTGTATAAAAATACAGCAACAGAAAGGAAGCCCGATGAACAAGCTAACGCCACGTCAGCGAGAAATTCTCGACTTCATCCGTAATACTGTCGAAGTCCTCGGCGCACCGCCAACACGCGCGGAAATTGCGAACGCATTCGGCTTTGCGTCGCACAACGCGGCCGAGGAGCATCTAAAGGCGCTGGCAAAGAAGGGCGTCATCGTGCTCGAACCTGGATCGGCGCGCGGCATTCGCCTGGTTGAGCAGCTTGGGTTGCCGCTCGTCGGCAGCGTGGCGGCGGGTAGCCCGATCCTGGCGGTGGAAAACGTGCAACGGCGCTATGCGCTCGACGCAAGCCTGTTTACCCCGCGGGCGGATTTCCTCTTGCGCGTGCGAGGCCTGTCGATGATCAATGCTGGCATCTTCGACGGTGATCTCCTTGCCGTGCATCGCACGAGCGAGGCGCACAACGGGCAAATCGTGGTTGCCCGCCTGGACGATGAGGTGACCGTCAAGCGCTATCGTCAGCACGGCCGCGTCGTCGAACTGATCGCTGAGAATCCCGACTTCGCGCCGATAGTCGTCGATACGCGCGAGCAGTCTCTGGAGATAGAGGGTATCGCCGTGGGACTTATCCGCGGCGGCGAGGGGATGTGATGTCAGCGTAATCGCTTCCGCCGTCACGCGGAGCGTGCCCTATTCCTTCGGCGTGTAAGGTTTGAGCACCGCCGTCGTCTGCGGGTGCCGATTCTGTATGGCGTAGAAGAGCGGCATCTTGCCGTCGGCGTCCTTGCTCGCCGGGTCTGCGCCGCGGTCGATCAACATTTTCGAGAGTTTTGGTTGGCCGGTTGCCGCGGCAAGGTGAAGGGCTGTCTGGCCGGAATCCGACTTGGCGTTTATATCGGCTTTCTTTTCAAGCAACAGCTCGACTTCCTGCCGCCCCCCTGAGAGGACAGCGGCGTGGAGCGGCGTCATTCCCACGCGATCCTTCGCGTTGATATCGGCTCCACCGGAAAGCAATAAAGCGGTCGTCTTCGGACGGCCGTAAAACGCGGCCATATGCAGCGGCGTGCGTCCTAACGCATCACGTACGTTTAGGTCGGCGCCCGATTCGAGCAGCGTTTTGATTTGGGCAAGATCGCCTTGAGTCGCGGCCTGTGCCAACTCCGATACTGCAACGGGGAGGGGCTCTTCGCTGCTGACCGGCGAACGGGTTTTTTCCGATGATTTGCCGCAGCCGGCGACGGTCAGCGTCAAAGCGGTCAGGATGATCGTGGCGCCGGTAGCGGCGATACGGAAAGGGTCCCGGAAACGATTTGTCGGGAAGCCGGAACAACGACGATGACTGCTGGAGTTCATGGTTTTGTTGTGTCGCGCAATCACGGATCAATCACGGGTCAAGGGTCAATCATAAACGATTGTGGCGTAGCTGGCCGGCTTGCGTTGTTCGGGAAGGTGACCGTGAGATGCCGTTCGCCGGGCCGATGTGTTGGCGCTTTACCTTTTTCGGCTACAATTCGGCTTTCCCGCTGCAGATATTTCCATGACCAAATACGTCTTCGTTACCGGCGGTGTGGTGTCTTCCATTGGCAAAGGCATCGCGGCTGCGTCGCTGGGAGCCATCCTCGAATCCCGCGGCATCAAAATTACCCATCTCAAGCTTGACCCTTACATCAACGTCGATCCAGGAACGATGAGTCCGTTCCAGCACGGCGAAGTCTTCGTAACCGAAGATGGCGCTGAGACGGACCTTGACCTCGGACACTATGAGCGCTTTACAAGCGCCAAGATGGGCAAGCGTAACAATTTCACGACCGGCCAGATCTACGAGGCTGTGATCAAGAAGGAACGGCGCGGGGAATACCTCGGCAAGACCGTGCAAGTGATCCCGCACATCACCGATGAGATCAAAGCCCACATCCGGCGTGGCGCGGAGGGCGCCGATGTGGCAATCGTCGAGGTCGGGGGTACGGTGGGCGACATCGAGTCGTTGCCGTTCCTCGAAGCGATCCGGCAAATGGGGTTGCAGGAAGGGCGCAACAACGCCTGTTTCATGCATTTGACGCTCCTGCCTTATATCCCGACCGCCGGTGAGCTGAAAACGAAACCGACCCAGCACTCGGTAAAGGAGTTGCGCGAGATCGGTATTCAGCCGGACATCCTGCTCTGTCGGGCGGATCGACATATCCCGGAGGACGAGAAAGGTAAGATCGCGCTCTTCTGCAACGTGCAGCGGGAAGCGGTTATCGAGGTTCTCGACTCGGACTCCATTTACAAGATTCCGGGCATGTTGCACGACCAGATGCTCGATGAGATCGTCTGCCACAAGCTCAACATCCTGGCGCGGGCGGCTGATCTTTCGGTCTGGAAAAACCTCGTCTACTCGCTGGAGCATCCGGAGCACACGGTCAATATCGCGTTCGTCGGCAAGTACGTCGATCTCACCGAATCGTACAAGTCACTGAGCGAAGCCTTGGTGCACGCGGGCATCTATACGCGTTGCAAAATCAAGATCAACTACATCGACTCCGAAGAGATCGAGAGCAAGGGTTGCGAAGTGTTGAAAAACATGGACGCGATCCTCGTTCCCGGCGGGTTTGGGCGGCGTGGAACGGAAGGCAAGATTGCCGCCGTCCGCTATGCCCGGGAGAACAAAGTACCTTATCTCGGCATCTGCCTTGGCATGCAACTCGCCGTTGTCGAATACGCGCGCGACGTTGCCGGTATGGCAGGAGCCCACAGTACGGAATTTGAAAAAACGTCGCCGTATCCAGTGGTCGCTTTAATCACCGAATGGCAGGATGCGTCGGGCCGGATCGAGAAGCGCGACGAGCATTCCGATCTCGGGGGGACGATGCGCCTCGGTGGCCAGCTCTGCAAGCTTGGTGACGGGACGCTGGCGCGGGAAATCTACGGGCGGAACGAAATCGTCGAGCGCCATCGCCATCGTTACGAGGTGAACAACAATCTGCTCGGAGAACTGGAGGCGAGCGGTCTCATCGTTTCCGGCCGGGCTCCCGGGACCGAGCTCTGCGAAATGATTGAACTGCCGAAATCGGAACACCCTTGGTTCGTTGGCTGCCAGTTCCACCCCGAGTTCACCTCGTCGCCGCGTACCGGACATCCGCTTTTCACATCGTTCGTGCGTGCCGCGGTGGACTACAAGGCGCGGGCATGAGGCTCGGCGACTTCGAGGTCGGCCTCGACAAGCCGCTGTTCCTGATCGCCGGTCCATGTACGGCGGAATCCCTCGAGTTGTGTGTCGAGGTTGCGGGGCAGATGAAGGAGATCTGCGCCCGTCTCGGCGTTCCTTACATCTTCAAGGCTTCGTACGACAAGGCGAATCGCACTTCGGGCAAGTCGGTGCGAGGGCCGGGTATCGACGAGGGGCTGCGCATGTTGAGCGAGGTCCGGCGCCAAATCGGCGTGCCGGTACTGACCGACGTCCATGCCGAGGATGAGGTTGCTGCCGTTGCCGCCGTAGTGGACGTGCTGCAGACGCCGGCGTTCCTATGCCGCCAGACGGACTTCATTCACGCGGTAGCTGCATGTGGCAAACCCGTGAACATCAAGAAAGGCCAGTTCCTCGCACCTGGGGATATGAAGCACGTCGTTGCGAAGGCCAAAGAAGCCAATCATGGCGCCGATACGATCATGGTTTGCGAGCGCGGGGCGTCGTTTGGCTACAACAACCTGGTTTCCGACATGCGCGGCTTGGCTATCATGCGCGAGACCGCGTGCCCTGTGGTTTTCGATGCCACTCACTCAGTCCAATTGCCGGGCGGGCAGGGGTCGGTCTCGGGCGGGCAGCGCGAATTCGTTCCGGTACTGGCCCGGGCGGCAGTGGCGGTGGGTATTGCCGGCCTCTTCATGGAGACGCATCCGCGTCCCGAACAAGCCTTTTCGGACGGTCCGAACAGTTGGCCATTGCGGCGCATGGAGAGCCTTTTGACCACCTTGGTGGCGCTTGATCGTCTGGTCAAGAGCAGCGCCCTCGAGGAGGTGCGATAATCGCGCCGGCTGTGAAGCCAGGATCACTCGAAGAACGAGGCCAATAGTTCGAGAAGCGGTTACGCTGTGCATCAT
This sequence comes from Propionivibrio soli, assembly GCF_025770765.1. GTDB lineage: Bacteria > Pseudomonadota > Gammaproteobacteria > Burkholderiales > Rhodocyclaceae > Propionivibrio > Propionivibrio soli. Next base: position 23,718 of record NZ_JANZKY010000020.1, read on the forward strand.
CTTTAGAACAAAGGAAGACATATGAGCTCTGTTGTTGATGTCGTCGCTCGGGAAATTCTCGATTCGCGCGGCAACCCGACGGTCGAATGCGACGTGCTGCTCGAGTCGGGCGTCATGGGACGTGCCGCCGTGCCTTCCGGTGCCTCCACGGGATCGCGCGAAGCCATCGAACTTCGAGATGGGGACGCTACGCGTTACTCGGGCAAGGGGGTCATGCAGGCGGTGGAGAACGTCAATACCGAGATTGCCGAGGCGATCATTGGACTCGATGCGCAAGAACAGGCATTCATCGACCAGACCCTGATTCAGCTCGACGGCACCGACAACAAATCGCGCCTTGGTGCAAACTCGATCCTGGCTGTCTCGATGGCAGTGGCTAAAGCGGCAGCCGAGGAATCCGGGCTTCCGCTGTATCGCTATTTTGGCGGGTCGGGCCCGATGCAGATGCCGGTGCCCATGATGAACATCATCAACGGCGGTCAGCACGCGAACAACAGCCTCGATTTCCAAGAGTTCATGATCCTGCCGGTGAGTCAGGGATCGTTCCGTGAGGCGCTGCGTTGCGGTGCCGAGGTCTTTCATGCGCTCAAAAAGCTGCTCGACAAGAAAGGCTTCCCAACGGCGGTCGGCGATGAAGGCGGGTTTGCGCCGAATCTCGGTAGCCACGCCGAGGGTCTCCAACTCGTCGTCCAGGCGATCGAAGCGGCTGGATACTTTCCGGGAGAGGACGTGCTCATCGGCCTCGACTGCGCCGCCTCGGAGTTTTATCGCGACGGCAAGTACCACTTGCAGGGCGAGGGGCTGCAGCTTACTTCCGCACAGCTCGTCGATTATCTAGCCAATCTCGCCGACACGTTCCCGATCGTATCGATCGAAGACGGCATGGCGGAAGGCGATTGGGAGGGCTGGAAGCTTCTCACCGAGCGTCTCGGCGATACCGTTCAGATTGTCGGCGACGACGTGTTCGTGACCAACACGCGCATTTTCAAAGAAGGTATCAAGCAGGGCATCGCCAATTCGATCCTGATCAAGATCAACCAGATCGGTACACTCTCAGAAACGTTTGCAGCCATCGAGATGGCGAAGCGGGCCGGATATACCGCAGTCATCTCTCATCGCTCTGGGGAAACCGAGGACAGCACGATCGCCGATATTGCGGTCGGGATGAACGCTCTGCAAATCAAGACCGGTTCGTTGTCCCGGTCTGACCGTATTGCCAAGTACAACCAGCTCTTGCGCATCGAAGAAGATCTCGGCGATACCGCTGGGTACCCCGGGCGCGACGCCTTCTACAATCTTCGGTGAACCCTTCCAGGATAATGGCGCGCCGCTCCGAAGATGGGCTGTCGGAGGGCGTCGTCGGAAGCACCTTCCTCCACCTTCCTCGTTAGGCGGCGCCAAAAATGCGTTGGCTCTCCGTTGCGCTGGTCGCCTTGCTCGCCTTGTTGCAGTACCCGCTATGGATCGGAAAGGGTGGGTGGCTTCGCGTCTGGGACGTCGACCACCAGCTGCAGCAACAGAAGGAGGCGAACAAGCAACTTGAGGTCCGCAACGGTGGCCTTGACGCCGAAGTGCGTGACCTCAAGCAGGGCTACGACGCGATTGAGGAACGCGCACGCTTTGAACTGGGCATGACCCGGCAAGACGAAGTGTTTGTCCAGATACCCGAGAAACCAACGCCGCCGCAAGCTGAAAAAAAACCTTCATCGCCACAGACCGGCGGTAAACCGTAAGGTCGATCAGCTTTTCTCCGTCGGTTGTCAGCGAAGGCTCACTGCAGTTCGACTTGCCCCGAGACGCTGACGCTTATCTGCGATTCCCCAGCTTCCACCGGCATAGGCGCGATCTCGGACGCCATTGTCTTCGGTGCCGCCCGGAACATCGGTTGGACGATGCGGCCATCTGTATTGACAGAAATCTGCTTGATCCGGTAGGGCTTGCCCAGAGCTGACGCCAACACGTTGGCGCGTTCGCGAAAGGCGGCTAAAGCGTCCAGCATAGCCGCGTCCTCGGCCTTCTTGCGCGTCTCCGGCGACGGCTCCATGACGAGGTTGGAGACCCCGAGTGTGGCTTGCAGCTTGCCGAGGAGCTCGGATAGCGCGCCCGTGTCGCGCGATTCGAGCGCGAGTTGGGAGCGCATCCGCCACGATTCGATTTTTCCGTTTTTTGCGTAAACAGGATAGGTATTGGTTCCGCCGCTCTGTGTTTTCACAGATGCGTACCCATTCGCTATCCGCAGTGCGTTTGCAATCTGACTATTGACTTGCGCCGCTAGCTCCCCTGGCGTCACTCCAGCAGCTTCCGCGGAAACTACTGCGCGAACCAGATCATTTGCCGCTGGTCGACTGGCTTCGGCGGCTAGCTCGACGATCGTTGGTTCTGCGACGACCGGCGCGGCGGCAAATATCGCGAGTAAGGGTAGTGCGCGAATCGGCAGGAATAATTGGGGAGTGTTGCGAAGGATACGGTAAAACATGGGTGTCCTTTTGCGTGATGGCCGAATCTTTTACAAGACCTGCGGTCTTTGCGAAGGTTCTGAAAAACGAGAATCGGATAGCCGGAATTTTCACGTCTATTGTAGCGTTGGAAACGGGCTGATTTGTTATAGTCAGCCGCAGGAAGCTTGGTTAGAATCCGCCTGACCCGACCGCCGGTGGTGCTGAGGGTCGGGTCACTGAGGAGGCAGAATGCTGAAAGCTGGACAGGCGGCTCCGATGTTTGTTCTTCCGGACGCAGACATGGAGTCGGTAGACATTGCTGAGTTTCAGGGCAAGAACAACGTCATATTGTTCTTCTACCCACGAGACGACACGCCTGCCTGCACGCTGGAAGCAACCGATTTCTCCGATCACGAGGACGAGTTTTCGCGGCATGGTTGCGTCGTCATGGGTATCAGCCGGGACGATTGCATCAAGCACGCGGAGTTCCGCGACAAACACGGCATTTCCGTGCGCTTGCTTTCCGACGAGGATGGGGCAGCGTGCGAGAAGTACGGCGTATGGCAGGCGAAGGAAGTGGATGGCGTCAAGAAGCACGGCATCGTCCGTTCCACCTTTGTCATCGACAAACAGGGCGTACTCCGACTGGCGCTTTACGGGGTGAACGCGAAGGGCCACGCGCTTGAAGTATTACGCGCAGTTAAGGAACTCAATCGATGAATATGCAGGTTGCAAAAAATACGGTCGTCACGCTTGACTACAACGTGACCGACCCGGATGGCGAGTTGGTTGATGCCGGAGAAGAGCCATTGGTCTACCTGCACGGTGGATACGACGACATCTTTCCGATGATCGAGGAGGCCGTCCAAGGCAAGGCGGTCGGTGAGACGGTTGTCGTGAAAATGCAGCCCGACGATGCGTTTGGCGAATACGATGCGCAACTCGTGCAGATTGAGCCGCGCAAGGATTTCCCTAAAGAACTGCAGGTGGGAATGCAGTTTGAAGGATTGCCGGAAGGCGGCGACGAGGACGAAGCGATCATTTATCGCGTAACCGATATTGCCGACGACCGAGTAGTGCTGGATGGCAATCACCCGCTCGCCGGCATGGCGCTTGTGTTTACGTGCACCGTCACGTCGGTTCGGCCGGCAAGTGCTGATGAGATCGCGCACGGCCACCTGCACGATGGAGACTGCGACCACGACGACTGAACGTCGACCGGCGCCCGGCGCGTCTGGGGTTAAAGGAGATTCTTCCCGATTGCCGGTGCTCGGGAGCTGTAAGGGGGTCGTTTTTTAGGCCCGTTCAGACCCAGTTCAGTCGGCTCGTGCCCCTGTACCTTGGCGCGGCGTATAGCTGCGCACTTCAAATCTGAATAGGCCCGATGCGTCGGTGTCGATAAATACTTTTACCCATCCCATGAACGGATAACCAAACGTTTCGAGGCGGGTGAAGTTTGCGATAGGTTGGTGGGTACCCGGGTGTCGTAAAGGATGATCGATGCGTTGCCAATGGGTGTCGCCGTGGATGAGCAGGACTTGTCCTGAAAACGCGAGGGTTTCCCGGCGCAAGGTCTCGAGCAACTCTCGATAGCCTTCATGAGGCAGTCCGGCCGCAAAATGATCAAAGCTCGGATTCCCTTGCATCAGAATAACGATGCCCGCCAGCTTTTCGCCCCGAGCATCCGAGAAGGCGCCCTTCATCCAGTCAATGACCTTCGGGTTCCGCGTCTTGAATTCACGCGCGGGCACTTTCCGCCGCCCGAAATTGTTGTCCGGCCCGGGAACATTGAGAGATACAAAAAGCACAGGGCCCAGGCGCCATGACATATGCTCGGGCATTCCGGGCTGTTGGGTGACCGGAATACGTTTTTTTCCGAGCGAGTAAGGTTGCGAGAAGAAGATTTCTCGCAGTTTGTCCAAACGCTCCAATTCGTCGTAACCGCCCGCGATCACCCGCCTGCAATCCGTCCACTCGTTGTCGCCCGGAGCAAAAATGAACGGAACGGGCGAAGCGTCAAAGACAGCATGGCGGTCGCGAAAAAGCTCGTCGGAGCAGCGTTCATTGCTGTGCTTGATATCGCCTGCGTGGACGATGAGTTCGGGATACTCAGCCGCGATTTCGTCGATCATGCGCGGTAGTTCCCGGCGCTCGTAATCGCTATAAGGAATATCCCCAATCGCAGCGAATCGCCAAGTCTCGGCCGGAGACAGTACCGGCAAACACAAGCAGAAGGCGAGCAAGGCAAGGCGCAGCATTTCCTGGGGAGTGATTGCTGAGCCGTATCGAGCGAAACGTTCTTTGATGGCGTTGGCGCGTGCGCGCGTGGCAAATCCGGGCGAGGTAGAATCGGACATCAGGACCGTTATTTACAGAGGATAGGGAGGGAACGAGGTATGAAGCAGCCAAAACCGATCTGCGTTCGCGGCAGGCCGCTCGGCGATGGGACGCTGCCCGTCATCATTACGCCGCTCGTGGGCAAGACCCAAGCGGGGATCCTGGACGAGGTCGCCGCCATTGTGCCAAAAAAACCGGATCTGCTCGAATGGCGGGTTGATTTCTTTGAAAGGATTGGTGAGCCCCAGGTCGTGGTTGAAACGGCGCTTGCCATACGCCGTGCCGCTCACGACATACCCGTTCTCCTCACGCGTCGCAATGTGACGGAGGGGGGCAACCCTATCCCGATCGGCGAGCCGCAAGTGTTGGCGATGTACGTTGCGGCCTGCGAGGCGGAGTGCGTCGAATTGATCGACTACGAGCTCTCCAACGCACAGGAAGACTTCAAGCGGCTGCGCGACGTATCGTCCGCGCATGGCATCACCATGATTGCGTCGTACCACAACTTTCAGATGACGCCGGATGCTGCCACGCTGGATGGCAAGTTTGCCGCCGCAGAGAAGGCCGGCGCCGACGTCGCGAAGGTCGCCGTCATGCCGCAGAATCCCAACGATGTGCTGGCGCTCCTGGAGGCTACGTCTCGCGCCAGCCAAGCGATCCGTCTGCCGCTGATCACGATGTCGATGGGCGGCGTTGGGTCGCTTTCGCGCATGATGGGATGGGTGTACGGATCAGCGGCGACATTTGCGGTCGGCAAGAGCAGTTCGGCCCCGGGGCAGGTCGCCATCGAGGATTTGCGCTTGGTCTTGTCGACGGTACGCAAAGCCGTGACCGGCGCCTGAATCCGTTTCTATCTGGTGACTCGCCTTGGGTCCTGGTTCCGCCGGGGAGCGCTGCCGCAGGCGCGCTCCCTTTTCCTCTGCTTAAGAGGCGAGTTTCTTTAACTCGTAAAGGGCGTCGAGCGCTTGCTTGGGGGTCAGCTCGTTGGGATCGATCCCCGATAGCCGTTCCAGTGCGGGATGCGGCGGTTCTTCCGCCGGTTCAGGAACAGCGGCGAATAGATCGGGTTGCAATGGATTGATCGACGCACGCTGTTCGAATTCCCGCAATTGCCGCCGCGCGGCTTTGACGACGGACACCGGGATACCAGCGAGCGCCGCGACCTGAATTCCGTAACTCTGGTTAGCCGGTCCTTCCTCGACCGCGTGCAGGAATACGATGCGCTCGCCGTGTTCGACCGCGTCGAGATGAACGTTGGCGAGTTCGGCGTATTCGTTGGCGAGCAACGTCAATTCAAAGTAGTGCGTGGCAAACAGCGTGAGCGCGCGATTCTTCTCGACGAGGTGGCGGCAGATCGCGAATGCCAGAGCCATGCCGTCGAACGTGGACGTTCCGCGTCCAACTTCGTCCATCAACACGAGGCTCTTTTCGGTGGCGTGATGCAGGATCGCGGCAGATTCCGTCATTTCGACCATGAACGTCGAACGTCCGGAGGCGAGGTCGTCTGAGGCGCCGATGCGCGTGAATATTTGGTCGATCGGGCCAAGCACGACGCGACGGGCCGGGACGAAGGCCCCCACATGCGCCATTAGCGCGATGAGCGCCGTCTGCCGCATGTACGTCGATTTGCCGCCCATGTTCGGACCCGTGATAAGGAGCAGGCGGCGTCCGTCTCCGAGCTTCGTATCGTTGGCGATGAAGCTCTCGCCGCCTGCGAGTTCGCCTTCGACGACCGGGTGGCGGCCGGCTTCGACGAAAAGTCCCGGCTCAGTCGAAAACAGCGGACGACAGTAGTTACGCGTGACGGCGATTTCTGCAAAGGTGCCAATCAGATCGAGGTGCGCGATCGCGCGTGCGATACGCTGTAGGGTTTGCAGTTCGCTTTGCAGCGCCTCGAGCACTCCGTCGTAGAGCATCTTCTCACGCGCGAGCGCCCGGTCCTGTGCCGAGAGCGCTTTGTCCTCGAAGGTCTTCAGTTCGGGCGTGATGTAGCGCTCGGCGTTTTTCAGCGTCTGCCGGCGGCGATAGTCGTCGGGAACCTTGGCCGTGTTGGCATGCGTGATTTCAATATAGAAACCATGTACGCGGTTGTATTCGACTTTCAGGTTGGCAATGCCCGTACGCTCTCGTTCGCGAGTTTCAAGATCGACGAGGAAAGCGCCGCAGTTCTCGTTCAGGGCGCGTAATTCGTCAAGTTCGGTATCGAACCCGCGGGCTATGACGCCACCGTCGCGAATCAGCGCCGCCGGCTCGGCAAGAATGGCTCGGCCGAGCAGGTCGAGCGCGCTTTCCGGTGTTGCCAGTTCTCCATGCAGTTCCACCAGCAGCGGCGCGGGTGTTTCGGCGATCGGCCGCCGGAGTTCGGCAAGGCGTGCGAGGCTGTCGCGCAGACTGGAAAGATCGCGCGGACGAGCACTGTAGAGCGCAATGCGACCGGCAATGCGTTCGACGTCGGCGAAGCCGCGCAGTGTTTGCCGCAGTTCGCGCAGGGGAACGCCGTTCTCATCGATCAGCGCTTCTATCGCTGCGTGGCGAGCGGATGGAATCGCCGGATCGCGGAAAGGATGGTGCAGGGCGTGACGCAGTGCCCGCGAACCCATCGACGTGACGCAAACGTCAAGCAAGCTGCACAACGTAGGTGCGGGTTGCCCGCGAAGGGTCTCGGTCAGTTCAAGGTTGCGCCGAGTTGCTGTATCGATGCCGAGAAACGTGCCGTCGCATTCGACGATTAGCGCTTGCACGTGCGGCAGTGCCCGCGCCTGCGTCGCCTGAGCATAGCGCAGGAGTGCGCCGGCCGCTGCCAACGCCGGGCGCAGACCGTCCGCTCCGAAGCCAGCCAGCGAGGCGGTGCGGAAGTGGGTGCAGAGGTCGCGCACCGCCGCTTCACTGTCGAAGTGCCAGTCGGGTTGGCGTGTGACTGTTGCATCGGGATCGATCGGCAGCTCCGTACTTTCGCCGATGACGATTTCTGCCGGCCGGATTCGATCGAGCGTCGGTGCAAGTTTGTCATGTGCGACCTCGCAAACGCGGAATTCGCCGCTCGCCAAGTTCAGCCAGGCGAGCCCAGCGGTTTGACGAGACAAAGCGACAGCCAGCAGAAGTACGTCGCGTTTTTCATCCAGCAGCGCGGCGTCCGTCAGCGTGCCGGGGGTTACGATGCGGGAGACCGCTCGTTCGACTGGGCCTTTCGATGTGGCTGGATCGCCGATCTGCTCGCAGATGACGACCGATTCACCGAGCTTGACGAGCCGCGCGAGATACGGCTCGAGCGCATGATGTGGGACGCCGGCCATCTTGATCGGCACACCGGCACTCTGCCCGCGGGTCGTTAGCGTGATGTCGAGCAGTCGCGCCGCCTTTTCCGCGTCGTCGTAGAACAGCTCGTAAAAATCCCCCATACGGTAGAACAGCAGCAAGCCCGGGTATTGCGCCTTGAGCCGCAAGTACTGCTGCATCATCGGCGTATGCTTTTCGAACTCGTCGGTTTGTGGCTTCTGCACGCTGTCCCTCATGGCCGCTTTCTGGCGTTGAGCAATCCTGATCCTCTCGGGGAGAGACGGGTCATGCCGCCTGAATGCCGAGAAAAAGGCCAAGATTATTGGCCGCGATACCTCGAATGGCAAGCCGCGCCGCAAGGCGGTGCTGTATTCAATCGGCTACGCTTGCGGTCTCGCCAAGTCTCAGCCGTCACGGTTAAAGCTTCGCGGGATGGCTGGCGCAAAGAGTCCGCGTCGTTAAAGCCTCAAGCCGTGAGCGCAGGCGTACGGTGGTTGTCGATCACCTGCAATATCTGCGAGAAGATCCGCGGTGTGCCGGCGATGATATTCCCGGTCTTGAGGTGGGTGTCTCCGCCCGCAAGGTCGCCGACCAGCCCACCGGCCTCGGTGATAAGCAGGCAGCCGGCGGCGGCGTCCCAAGGCATGAGGCCGAACTCCCAGAATCCGTCTAGCCGCCCGCAGGCAACATACGCGAGGTCGAGCGCAGCTGACCCGGCACGGCGCACGCCGGAGGATCGCTGCGTGAACTCCTTGAACGTGGCGAGGTACGGATCGATATGGTCGAAAACGCGGAACGGGAACCCCGTACCGAGCAGCGCGCTTTCGAGCTTTAAGCACTTGCTCACGCGGATGCGACGTTCATTCAAGTAGGCCCCGCCGCCCTTGCTGGCCGTGAACATTTCATTGCGCAGGGTGTCGTAAATAACGGCTTGGTTGAGCTGTCCCTTGTGCGCAAGGGCGATTGAAACCGCGTATTGCGGGAACCCGTGAATGAAATTGGTGGTGCCGTCGAGCGGATCGATGATCCATTGATACTCGCTGCCCGAGCCCACGCCGTCTGCGCTGCCCGACTCTTCTGCTAGAATCCCGTAGTCGGGATACGCCTCGCGCAACACCTCGATAATCGCGGCTTCCGCGGCCTTGTCTACTTCTGTAACGAAGTCGCTTTGCCGTTTGGCGGTGACCTTCAAATGCTCCACATCCTGTGAAGCGCGGTTGATGATCTGGCTGGCCCGGCGCGCGGCCTTGACCATGATGTTCAGAGCTGGATGCATGGGTGTCTTCTAGAAAAAGCCGCTGGCAGCCATCTAGGGCGGGGCTGCCGAAGTCGTTGTGCGGAATCGCGTATTTTAATATGAACCGACCCCCTTCGTCTCTCTGGTCACCCTTTGGGCTGTTTCCGTAGCCGTATCCATGCCGCACACCAACATCAATATCTCCCTCCGTTCTGAACTCTTTGCCCGGGTACGCATCGTTTTGTCCCATACCAGCCATCCGGGAAACATCGGTGCCGCCGCGCGCGCAATGAAGACGATGGGGCTCTCTCGTCTCTTTCTGGTGAACCCGAAATCTTTCCCCGATGTGCAAGCCTCCGCGCGTGCAGCGGGTGCCGATGACGTGCTATCTCGCACGACCGTTTGCGCGAGCCTGGACGAGGCGCTAGCCGGGACGATTTTTGCTGTCGCTGTGTCCGCTCGTCACCGTAATTTGGGCCCAGAACCCGTGTCAGCCCGCGATGCAGGGCCGGAGTTGCTGGCCGCCGCGGAGCGAGGCGACGTGGCACTCGTTTTTGGCAACGAAACGGCAGGACTGTCGAATGCTGAGGTGCAGCGCTGCCAGAAAACCGCTTTCATTGCAGCCAACCCTGAGTACAGTTCCTTGAATCTAGGCGCCGCTGTTCAGGTGCTCTGCTATGAACTCCGCCAGGCGGCATTTGCCGGAAAGCCCCCGATTGTTACGAAGGCTGTGCCATTTTCCTCGCCGCTCGCGGGTAATGATGACCTCGAGCGTTTCTATGCGCACCTTGAGCGGGTCATGGTGAGAACACGTTTTCTCAATCCGCAGCAGCCACGGCGCTTGATGTCGAAGCTGCGTCGTCTTTTTGGACGCGCCGCCGTGGAGCGCGATGAAATGAACATCCTACGGGGCATCCTCGACTCCGTGGAAAAGTGCCTTCCCGACTGATCTCGATAGTTTCAGCAAGCCGGCGGACAAAGGCGACGGTTATCGCGTGTTTTCGAGTGCTGTTCGTTCTTATTCCGGCGGCCAATGGCTTGTTCCCCTCTCGGCAAGGCCGATTAACCCCGGTTCTCGGTGGAATGATTGATCAAATCACTCGGGTATTCTAGAATTACCCATTAGGCTCAAATGGAGAATCAGACTCATGTTCAGCCGCCTGCGTGAAGATATCCGCTCGGTATTTGCGCGCGACCCTGCAGCGCGCAACACGTGGGAAGTGCTCACCTGTTATCCGGGCGTTCACGCGGTATTGATGTATCGCTTGGCCCATTGGTTCTGGCTCCGTCGGTTGCGTTGGCTCGGTCGCTTCGTTTCGCATCTGGCGCGTTTTTTCACCGGAATAGAAATTCACCCCGGCGCGACGATCGGTCGGCGGTTCTTCATCGACCACGGAATGGGTGTAGTAATCGGCGAAACGGCCATCGTCGGAGACGATGTGACGCTCTATCACGGTGTGACCCTCGGCGGAACGTCGTGGAACAAAGGCCGTCGGCATCCGACCCTGGAGGACGGTGTGGTGATTGGAGCTGGGGCAAAAGTCCTCGGCCCGATAACGGTGGGTACCCGAGCAAAAGTTGGGTCGAACGCGGTGGTGGTCAAGGAAGTCCCTCCGGGAACTACGGCGGTTGGCAACCCGGCCCGCATCATCGAGCCCGGCCAGGCACAGAAGCGGGAAGAGAAGGCAACACAGATGGGCTTTTCCGCGTACGCACTTTCAGGTAACGATGACGATCCACTGGCCAAGGCGATCCACGGTTTGCTCGACCACGCGGTGGAAACTGATCGACGGCTGGAGGTTCTGGTCAAGAAACTCGAAAGTCGTGGTGTATGTACCGAGGATGAATTGGCAACAGCCGACACGTTTGATCCAAAATACCTGAGTAAAATAGTTGACTAATGAGTCGAACTTGTCGCATAGTTGACTGGTCTTATCGGGTATTGACAGGAGGCACTCTATGAGGTTGACCACGAAAGGGCGTTTCGCCGTTACCGCGATGATCGATCTTGCGCTGCACGGCAGCGACGGTCCCGTAACGCTGGCCGGCATCAGCGATCGACAGAAGATTTCGCTGTCTTACCTGGAGCAGTTGTTCGGCAAGCTGCGTCGGCACAATCTCGTAGAAAGCGTGCGGGGCCCCGGCGGCGGATATTGCCTTGCGCGCCCGGTGGAACAAATGACCGTTGCGGACATCATCCGGGCAGTCGATGAGTCGCTCGATGCGACGCAGTGCGGCGGCAAGGAGAATTGTCGCGATGAGGACCGTTGTATGACCCATGAACTGTGGTCGACCCTCAATTTCAAGATGTACGAATACCTTACCTCGGTAACTCTGGCAGACCTCGTGCAGAAACAACTGAGTAAGGTAAGCGGTGATGTTGCGGTCCTGAAGGACGCACGCGGAACGCATCCGAATGTCGGCAGCAGCAGGACGGTCGCTGCCGCTGCGTAAGTCATGTTTGCTCCGGTTTACCTCGATCACAACGCTACGACGCCTATAGATCCACGGGTGCTGGAGCGTATGCGACCGTGGCTGAGTGAGCAATTCGGTAATGCATCGAGCCGGCATGAATATGGGCGTGCAGCGCGGCGGGCCATCGACGAAGCGCGTGAGCAGGTTGCTGCGGCTGTTGGCGCTCATTCCACCGAAATTGTTTTCACAAGCGGTGGTTCAGAGGCAAACAACCTGTTCATCAAAGGTGCGGCTGCTTGGTACAGGCCGGGAATCGTTGCCGTGAGCGCCATTGAACACCCCTGTGTCATGAGACCCGCTGAGCAGTTGGCGCGGCATGGCTGGACATTGCGCCGGATCGGAGTGGGCGCCGAAGGACGAGTTCAGGCCGGCGACTACTCCGCCGTGTTGGCCGAGAAGCCGGTCTTGGTGTCCGTCATGGCGGCGAACAACGAAACAGGTGTTTTGCAGGACGTAGCCAGTTTGGCGCCCGAGGCACGAAAAGCGGGCGCGGTATTCCACACGGACGCCGTGCAAGCTTTCGGAAAGATTCCGATTGATTTTCGCGCGCTGAACGCGGCCGGCGTGTACGCGCTAACGCTTTCGGCACACAAGATCGGCGGTCCGAAAGGGGCCGGTGCCTTGGTGATGGACAAACGGCTGGAGCTTGAACCACTTATCGCGGGCGGAGGTCATGAGCGTGGCTTGCGCTCGGGTACCGAGAACGTCGCGGCGATCGTTGGCTTTGGGGCGGCATGCGAGTTCGCCGCAGAACGCTTGGCAGTGACGCAACGGCAGTTGTCCGACCTGCGAGGCGCCTTGGAGGATGGACTCTTGAGGATGGGGGCGATGTTATTCGGGTCCGGTGCTCTGCGCCTGCCGAACACGACCTATTTCTCGTTGCCGAACATTGACGGGGAGACGCTGGTTGGCCAGTTGGACCGGGCCGGATACGCCGTAGCCAGCGGTGCGGCGTGCTCAAGTGCCAATCCGGAACCGTCGCACGTACTGAGGGCGATGGGCATTGAGCCGGGGCTTGCGCGCGGAGCGGTGCGGGTAAGCCTGGGAGCGGGGAACAATGACAAGCACGTACAGGGTTTTTTGGACACGTTGCGGGAAACGGTGGCGAAACTGCATGGAATGACCGCCCTCGTGGCCTGAAAGGGCGCACCAACGGAAAGTAATACCAATAATGAATGGAGCTAAAACAATGTTGAAACTGCCGATCTACCTAGATTATTCGGCAACGACTCCGGTTGATCCTCGGGTCGCGGAAAAGATGATTCCTTACCTCGTTGAGAAATTCGGCAATCCCGCCTCGCGATCACACGCTTTCGGGTGGGAAGCCGAGGCCGCCGTCGAGGAGGCGCGCGAGGAGGTGGCGCGTCTGGTGAATGCGGATCCTAAGGAAATCGTATGGACCTCCGGCGCGACCGAGTCCGACAACCTCGCGATCAAGGGCGCGGTTCATTTCTATTCGAGCAAGGGCAAGCACGTCATCACGGTGAAGACGGAGCACAAGGCCGTCCTCGATACCTGCCGGGAACTCGAGCGCCAAGGTTTCGAAGTAACCTACCTCGACGTGCAGGAAAATGGTTTGATCGACCTCGATACGTTCAAGGCGGCGCTGCGCCACGACACGATCCTTGTCTCGGTGATGTTCGTGAACAACGAGATCGGCGTTATCCAGCCGATTGAGGAGATCGGCGAGATTTGTCGGGAGAAGGGAATCATCTTCCATGTCGACGCGGCTCAAGCGACTGGCAAAGTGGATATCGATCTTGGTAAGTTGAAGGTCGATCTGATGAGCTTCTCGGCCCACAAAACCTATGGACCGAAAGGTATCGGTGCGCTCTATGTGCGGCGCAAACCGCGCGTACGGCTGGAGTCTCAAATGCACGGAGGTGGTCACGAGCGCGGCTTCCGCTCTGGAACGTTGCCGACGCACCAGATTGTCGGTATGGGCGAGGCCTTCCGCATTGCCCGTGAGGAAATGGCGGTCGAGAATAAACGTATCGGCGCGCTACGCGACCGCTTGCTGAAAGGCCTTTCGGACATCGACCATGTGTTCGTCAACGGCGACCTCGAACATCGCATTCCGCATAACCTCAACGTGAGCTTTGCCTATGTCGAGGGTGAGTCGATGCTGATGGCGATCAAGGATCTCGCCGTTTCGTCGGGATCGGCCTGCACCTCGGCGTCGCTCGAACCGTCGTATGTCCTGCGGGCCCTTGGCCGTGACGACGAACTCGCGCATAGCTCGATTCGCTTCACGCTCGGCCGTTTCAACACCGAGGAAGAAGTTGACTATGCGATCAAGTTGCTGCGCGAGAAGATCGGCAAGTTGCGCGAGCTTTCGCCGTTGTGGGAAATGGTGCAGGAAGGCGTCGACCTGAACACCGTGCAGTGGGCGGCGCACTGATTTGAAACACAGGAGAATTGGCAATGGCTTATAGCGAAAAAGTCCTCGATCATTACGAGAATCCGCGCAACGTAGGCTCTTTCGGCAAGGAAGAGGAGGGCGTGGCCACCGGGATGGTCGGTGCGCCGGCGTGTGGCGACGTAATGAAACTCCAGATCAAGGTCGGCAAGGATGGAGTGATTGAGGACGCGAAGTTCAAGACCTACGGCTGTGGTTCGGCGATCGCTTCGTCGTCCCTGGTCACCGAGTGGGTAAAAGGCAAGACAATCGATCAAGCCCTCGAAATCAAGAACACTCAAATCGCCGAGGAACTTGCCTTGCCGCCGGTGAAGATCCACTGTTCGATCCTTGCCGAGGATGCGATCAAAGCGGCCGTTGCGGATTACAAGAAGAAGCACACCGAGTAAGTCCCGGTGGCTGGTATTTCATAAGGAGATAAAGCAAATGGCGGTAACGCTTTCCGAAAAGGCGGCAAAACACGTAGCCTCCTACATGGCCAAGCGGGGTAAGGGGATTGGCCTGCGCCTTGGTGTACGCACAAGCGGGTGTTCCGGTGTTGCGTACAAGCTGGAGTTTGCCGATGCGGCCGAACCCGACGATGTCGAGTTCGAGTCTCATGGCGTAAAGATTCTGATCGATGCAAAAAGCCTTCCTTACCTTGACGGAACGGAACTGGACTATGCGCGCGAAGGCTTGAGCGAGGGATTCAAATTCAACAACCCGAACGTCAAGGACGCGTGCGGTTGCGGAGAGAGCTTTAGCGTCTGACGATGCGCAGCGCGGCTGTTTGGTGGCGACCAGAATGCCAACGCGTCCAGCCTGCGGGGATATAGCGACGTTTTGTCCTGCCTAGGCTACCGAGGCAGATCGCAGTCAAGTAATAACACCATAATACGACCATGGACTTTTCGGCCGATCATTTTTCGCTGTTCGGGCTTCCGCAGACTTTCCGGCTTGACGATGCGGGGCTCGACAAGCGCTATCGCGAAATCCAGGCACAAGTGCATCCTGACCGTTTCGCGAGTGCCGGCGACACGGAACGCCGCCTGTCCCTGCAGAATGCGACACGAGTAAACGAGGCCTACCAGACGCTCAAGAAGCCGTTGTTGCGGGCCCAATACCTCCTGGGATTGGCGGGGCACGATCTGGATACAGAGAGCAATACGGCGATGCCGCCGGAGTTCCTGATGGAACAGATGGAATGGCGCGAAGCCGTGGCCGAGGCGCGCCTTGCCCGGGACCTGGACGAGCTCGAGCAACTTCATCATCGTGTGAAACAGCGGATGAACAGCCGCTATGAGCAGCTGGCCAATCTGCTCGACGATCAACGCAAGTACGCGGCGGCGGCGGATCGGCTGCGCCGTCTGATGTTTCTCGAAAAGCTGCTGGCAGAAATCGACGACGCGATGGCCGCGCTCGAAGCGTAGACCGCGGCATACAATCGGAAAGAAAAACACGGCATGGAACTCTTGCAAATCGCAGAGCCGGGGCAATCGGCGGCGCCGCATCAGCACAAACTCGCGGTCGGTATCGACCTCGGTACAACGAACTCGCTAGTCGCCACCGTACGTAGTGGACTCTCCGTGGTCATCAGCGACGAACTCGGGCGACCGTTGTTGCCGTCGGTGGTGCGTTATCTTCAAGACGATGTTCCTGCCAAGGTTGGCTACGAGGCCAAGGACGCCCAGGCGCTTGACCCGCGTAATACCATTTCGTCGGTCAAGCGTTTCATGGGGCGAGGACTGAAAGACATCGCCCACCGTGAGTCGATGCCTTACGATTTCGAAGACAGCGCCGGCATGGTTAGGGTGCGTACCGTCGCGGGCAGCAAAAGCCCGGTCGAAGTGTCCGCCGAAATTCTCAAGACTCTTCGTGAACGCGCGGAGGCATCGCTTGGTGGCCAGCTTGTCGGCGCGGTAATTACCGTTCCGGCTTATTTCGACGACGCGCAGCGGCAAGCGACCAAGGACGCGGCGAAGCTCGCGGGCTTATCGGTGCTTCGCCTGCTCAATGAGCCGACGGCGGCAGCGATCGCGTACGGACTTGATAATGCGGCCGAGGGGGTCTACGCCGTCTATGACCTCGGCGGCGGTACCTTCGACATATCGATTCTCAACCTGTCGCGCGGCGTCTTCGAGGTTATGTCCACGGGGGGGGATTCCGCCCTTGGCGGCGACGATTTCGACCAGCGCATTTTCTGCTGGATTCTTGAAGCTGCAAAATTGCAGCCGCTGTCCGCCGAAGATGCCCATGTTCTACTAACCTGTGCGCGTGAAGCCAAAGAATACCTGACGCAGCATGGCGTGGCCCCGATCAGAGCGCGCCTGAATAGCGGTGAAATCGTCGATCTCAAATTGACGACGGAAGTGTTTACCGAGATTACCCGGACGCTCGTCACCAAGACGATCCAGCCGGTCAAGAAGGCTCTGCGTGATGCCGGCCTTACTGTGGACGACGTCAAAGGCGTGGTCATGGTAGGCGGGGCGACGCGCATGCCGCAGATTCAACGGGCTGTGGGCGAATTCTTCAAGCAAGAACCGCTCAATAACCTTGACCCGGACAAGGTCGTTGCACTCGGTGCGGCTGCCCAAGCCAATCTGCTTGCCGGTAATCGCGCGGCTGGCGATGAGTGGCTGCTGCTCGACGTAATCCCGCTTTCGCTGGGGCTTGAGACGATGGGGGGGCTGGTCGAGCGCATTATCCCGCGCAACTCGACCATTCCGGTTGCCCGGGCGCAAGAGTTCACGACATTCAGGGATGGGCAAACGGCGATCGCCATCCACGTCGTGCAGGGGGAGCGCGAACTCGTTTCCGACTGCCGTTCGCTAGCCCGCTTTGAACTGCGCGGGATTCCACCGATGGTCGCCGGTGCCGCCCGCATTCGTGTCACGTTCCAAGTAGACGCCGACGGCCTGTTGTCCGTCAGCGCTCGCGACTCGACCTCGGGCGCGGAAGCGAGCGTTACGGTCAAGCCGTCCTACGGCCTTTCAGACGACGAAATCGCGAATATGCTGAAGGATTCGCTCGCGCACACCAAGGACGACGCGCAACGCCGCGCCTTGAAGGAAGCGCAGGTAGAGGCGCAGCGATTGATCGAGGCGGTTCGCTCTGCATTGAAGAACGATGCGGATCTGCTGGTAGCCGAGCAACAGTCGGCGATCGAGACAGCGATCGCCAAATTGCAGGCGGCCATGCTCGGCGAGGAGCGCCGCGACATAACGCTGGCGATGGACGCGGTGGAAGTCGCGACGCGCGACTTTGCTGCACGGCGAATGGATAAATCGATTCGCCGTGCGTTTGCCGGCAAGACGGTCGACGAGATCGGGGTGATCAGTGAATCGGAAGACAACAAACACATGGGAGAGCACGCATGACGCAAGTGGTTGTATTGCCGCATGTCGAGCTTTGCCCCGAAGGAGCGGTCATTGAGGCCCGCGCCGGCGAGTCGTTGTGCCAAAACTTGTTGGAAAACGGAATTGCTATCGAGCATGCGTGCGAGATGTCGTGCGCTTGCACGACCTGTCACGTGATTGTGCGCGAAGGCTTTGCTGGGCTTGAGCCGTCCGAGGAAGAAGAAGACGACTTGCTGGACAAGGCATGGGGTCTGGAGCCAAATTCGCGGTTGTCCTGCCAGACCATCGTCAATGAAACACCTCTCGTTGTCGAGATTCCGCGGTACTCGATCAACATGGCGAAAGAAGGCAAGCGATAGGAGTCATAGCGATGAAATGGACAGATACTCAAGAGCTTGCCGTCGAACTCTCCGAAGCGCATCCCGACGTCGACCCCCTCAAAGTCAATTTTGTGGACCTCATGAATTGGGTGGCCGCCTTGCCTGGATTCAACGACGATACAAAATACTGCGGTGAGAAAATTCTCGAGGCGATTCAGCAAGCCTGGATCGACGAAGTGGCATGAAGTCCGACGAGTTTGGCGGCGTTCAACGCAACGTTCTGGGCGGTCCGCTTGGCGTATGCAGTAACCGGCCAATGACCGGTTTTTTTCGCGACGGCTGCTGTAATACCGGCCCACAGGACATTGGAAGTCACACGGTCTGCGTGCTGCTTACTGATGAGTTCCTGGCGTTTTCCAAGGCCCGGGGCAACGACCTCTCGACGCCGCGTCCTGAGTTTGAGTTTCCAGGTCTGAAAGAGGGCGATCGGTGGTGCCTGTGTGCGGCTCGGTGGCAAGAAGCGCTAGTGGCCGGTAAAGCGCCTCGCGTGGTGCTGAACGCGACGAATGAAGCGGCGCTCGAAGTCGTGCGTCTCGAAGACTTGAAGCGCTACGCGATCGATTTATCGTAGCTTGCAGCGGGTCACGACGGCGTCCTGCCGTTTTGCTTTCCTCGGCATCGAATTTCGAAAGTGCGTGCATTGTGCTGCCGCCGCTTCTGTCTCTGCGCCGTTGGGATATTCGGTACAAGCGCTATAAAGTCCGGCCGGTTTGTGTCGTGATTGTGTCAATTGCTTGCCGCGACTAGTGCGCGGCGGATGGATGGGGTACGATGCCCCGGATTGCTCAGCGCGGCATCAAGACCATCGACGCGTTGGGGAAAAACCGAGCGTTCACAAGGAAACACAGGGGGCTGCAAATGTTGATCAGCAGGAAAGTATGGCTTTTGGTCGGGATTGCGATGGCGACGTGCGGCGCCGTTTCGACGTTTGGGCTGTACGGGCTAAAGAGCGTCAATTCGAACATGGTCGAGGTCGCCGGAACATCCGTTCCCGCGCTGATGAAGGTCAGCAGCATGCGGAGCGACTATCTTGCCCTTATCCCCCAGTTGTACGAGCGCGCGAGCCTAGGCGCGGACGAGAAGGGCAAAGGCCTGCAAGAAAAGATTGAAGCCGGGAATCAGAACCTCCTCAAGCAGATCGGCGAGTTTGGGGAACATGTGACCAACGAAGAGGAAAAGAAGGCTCTGGACGAGGCCAAGATGGGCCTCATTTCGTTCGTTACACGGATGCGTTCGATCGGATCGCTTGCCGGCACGGGAGAGACCCAACTTGCCATGGATATGATCCAGCGTGACTTCGGCCCTCTCCACCAACGCCTCTCCGCCGCCTTCGACGAACTCGTGAAGATCAACGTCACCAACGTCAACGCCGTGGCGGCCTCCGCCGAATCGGCCTTCACGCGGACCCTGGCCATCACCCTCTCCGCCGCCGTACTCGGCGTCGCCGTCATCGGCGTCATGGGCTTCTTCTTCGGCCGCTCCATCACCGGCCCGCTTGGCGCCATGCAACGCGCCATCACCCGCACCGCCAACGAACTCGACTTCCGCGACACCATTGCCGTCACCTCCAACGACGAAGTCGGCCGCACCTTGCACGCCTACAACGAACTCCTCACCCGCCTACGCAGCAGCTTCAGCGAAGTTCAGGCCGCCGCCGCCCGCATGGCCGCCATCACCGACGAAGTCAACACCACCTCCAGCGAAATCGCCGAAAACTCCCAAGCCCAGAGCGACGCCTCCTCCGGCATGGCCGCCGCCATCGAAGAACTCACCGTCAGCATCTCCATGGTCGCCAACCAAGCCCAGGACGCCAGCCACAACACCCAAGCCTCCCGCGACAAAGCCGACCAAGGCGCCGACGTCATCTTCTCCACCGTCCACGGCATCCAGACCATCTCCGACTCCGTGCGCGAAGCCTCCGGCCGCATCGAAGCCCTGCGCAACGACAGCGAAAGCATCTCCTCCGTCGCCAACATCATCAAAGAGATCGCCGACCAGACCAACCTCCTCGCCCTCAACGCCGCCATCGAAGCCGCCCGCGCCGGCGAACAAGGGCGCGGCTTCGCCGTCGTCGCCGACGAAGTGCGCAAACTCGCCGAACGCACCTCCAAATCCACGCAAGAGATCTCCACCCTCCTGCAACAGATGCAAGGCAGCGCCAAACAAGCCGTCGACAGCATGGTCGCCGCCGTACGCGAAGTCGACGTCGGCGTCGAGAACGCCCAACGCGCCGGCGAATCCATCCAAAGCATCAAAGAAGGCTCCAACTCCGTCGTTGGCGCCGTCGAAGAGATCAGCGAAGCCGTGCGCGAACAGAGCGCTGCCAGCACCTCCATCTCCCAGCGCATCGAACAGATCGCCCAGATGACCGAGCGCAACACCGCGGCGGCCGAGAGCACCGCCCAGGCCGTGCATCGCATGAGCGAGATGAGCCGCGAGATCGCCCAGGCCCTGGCGGTGTATAAGGTCTAGACGACCGACGACCTGACTCTCGGCAAACGAAAGGGCCGCGGGAAATCCAAACCCGCGGCCAGGCAAGCCTACGGCCAGAGACTACGGAACGGGGCGGCGCGCGGGCGGGCCAGCTAGGGGGCTCAATCGAGCGATAGCCGGTGCCCCTGCCGCAACAGGTGTTCGAAGGCTTCCGGTGCGACGGGCGGGCTGAAGAGATAGCCTTGCAGCTGATCGCACCCGAGGTTGCGCAGGAAATTCATTTGCGCATGTGTTTCCACCCCTTCGGCAACGATCTCCTGGCGTAGCTGTTTGCCCATGGTCACAATGGCTTGAGCAATAGCGCAGTCGTTCTCGTCGTCGGGGACACCGATGACGAATGTGCGGTCGATCTTCAGCGTGGTGATCGGAAACTTCTTGAGGTAGGCCAAGCTTGAGTAGCCGGTGCCGAAGTCATCGAGCGCAAGAGTGAAACCCAGGGCGACCAAATCGTTCATCAGCGGGATCATCTTCTCCGGATCGCGAACCAGTAGGCTCTCGGTAATTTCAAGCCGTAATAGTTCGCACGGAATGTCGTAGCGCTCGGTCGCCACCTTTAGCCGCTCAGGCAACTGCGCATCGAATTGCCGAGCGGACAAGTTGATCGCGATCGGAACCAAGTCGAGCCCCGCATCAAGCCAAGTACGGATCTGTCGGCAGGCGGCGTCGAGAATCCAACCTCCCAGATCAAGGATCAGCCCTGTTTCTTCTGCTAGCGGGATGAACTTGGCCGGTGGAACCATACCGTGTTTGGGGTGGCGCCAGCGGACCAAGGCTTCGGCCCCGACAATGCGCCCGGTACGCAAGCTCACTTTTGGCTGGAAGTGCAGCAGGAGTTGCTGGGCAGCGAGCGCTTGCCTGAGCTCGGTCTCCAACTGCCATTGCTCCTTCGCCAGCACATTCATTTCGGGGCTATAGAAGAGGTGGCTGGATTCACTGGCGTGCGCGCGTTTCATAGCCACATCGGCGAAGCGCAACAGGGCGGCGGTATGCAGTCCATCCTCGGGGTAGATCGCGATTCCGATGCTGGCCCCAATATGGACCGCATGCGATTCAATGATGAACGGGGTTGCCAGCGACGCGAGCAGCTTTTCGGCCACTAGGCCGCTGTGTTCGCGCTTGTGGATCGTGAATAGCGCAACAACGAACTGATCACCGCCGAAGCGCGCGAGGATATCTTCTTCGCGCAGCACTTCACGGAACCGATGACCTACCTGCTTGAGGAGTTCATCTCCAACTTCGTGGCCCAACGTGTCATTTACCGTGGCAAATCTATTGAGATCGATGACCAGCAGGGCGCCGTGATCGTTATTCCGGCGGGCGGTCGTCAACGCCTGCTCGACGAGTTGTTGGAAGAGGGTACGGTTGGGCAGACCGGTCAGACTGTCGTAGTTGACGATCCGCTGCATGCGCTCTTCGGCGGCGCGAAGGACGCTGATATCGGAGAAAATGGAGAAGGCGTGAGTAATCCGGTCTTCAGCGTCGCGCACGACGCCAATCGATACTGACTGCGGAAAGAGTTCGCCGTTCTTCCGCTTGCCAATAATCTCTCCGTGCCAGGCGCCGGCGCCGCGCATGGCCGACATTACCTCGGCCCTGAAATCGGCGCTGTGGACACCGGAACGGAGGAGGTCCGGTGTCTGGCCGATGGCTTCGGCGGCCGTGTATCCCGTAATGCGCGTGAAGGCGGCGTTCACCGAGACGATCCGGTTGTTCGTGTCGGTGATCATGATGCCTTCTTCGCTGTTCTCGATAATGCTGGCGTGCAGGCGACGCTTTTCTTCAGCGGACAGGCGATCCTCGATTTCGTAATAGTGAGCCGTCATGCCGACGGGTTCCCCGTTCTCGTCGCGTACGTGCCCGAGCGAAAGGTTGACCCGGAAGGTCTCACCCGATTTCTTCCGGCGGCGCACTTCCATCAGCGAACTGCCGTGGTCGAGAAAGAGCTCGTGGATCCCATTGTCACGGTCTGCCGGTTCGTCGGCATACAGGAACAGGATATGTTGCCCGATTGCTTCTTCGGGCGTGTATCCGAAGAGCATCTGAGCACCACGATTCCAGCCGGTAACGTAGCCGGCCAAGTCGGTCGTAATCAGCGGTTCTTTGATCCACTGTTTCTCGGGACCGCTCAGGAACTCGGCAGGAACCCCATTGCGGTCGTGACTCAATAGTTCGAGTTCTTGCTTGAGTGAGTCGAGCGTTTGCGCGAGATCGTCGCCTTGCGCTTGCCGGGCCATGGCGCAGAGGTCCAGACAGCGATCGATGCGCGCGTCAGTCATCGGCCTCGTCCCGCTTGTCGTGCAGCACGCCGAGCATCCAAAGGTGCGCGGAGAGCACAAGCTCGTTATAGCGCGATATGGGTATGCCGGCTTGGTCCAGTTCTATCGCCAGCTTTTGGTCCTCTTGCTGACGGAGCTCCGTGATCTTCAGCAGGCGACCGATCGGACCATCGTGATGGAGCACGGCGGAGGCCAGCCCCTCTGGCAGCTTCAGGGGCACGAGCACATCAGCGAGCGGCATTCCAAACAAAACACCGATGAGCGAAAACATCCCGGCCATGAATGCCTGTTCCTGCGCGGAGCGATCCAGACCAACGAATTCAGCGGCGAGTTCAGTCGTGCGTGCGCGTACGGCAACGTGCGCGGTCAGCATGGCAGAGCGGTGATCGTCGCGGCTGGCAGCAAAAAGCATGAGGTGAAGCCAACGCTTTAGCTGCTGACGACCGAGGATAAGAATGGCCTGCGAAAAGCTGGAAATCCGCCGGGCCATGCTCACGCCCAGCGAATTTACAAGGCGGATGAGGTGGTAAGCGAGGACAGGATCCTGACGGAAAAGAGCTTCGATCTCGCCCGTCTCCGCGTCCGTTGCGACAAGATGCAGCAATTTGAGCGACAGGATGCGGGAGGCGCTCTGCGCGCTGGATACATGCACTGGGGGATTGAAGGGCCAGCTGCCCGCCAGCCATAGGGCGGAATCGGGAAAGGTAGGCTTTCCGCGTGCTTCGGAGCGATAGAGTGATTGTTTATTGAGCGCTTGGCACCCCGCCGCAGTTGCCAAGTGAAGAAGCCCCTCAGGCAGCCTTGCCATCAGGCCAGGAGCGATGAAGCAGGGAAACTCGGTCGCGAATGCCGAGAAACGGGTATTGTCGATAAGCGGCGACCATTCGTTCAGGTCTCCACTTCCTGCGTCGAGGAGGGCGGCTGCTGGCTGCAAGTTGCGATCAGCCAGTAGTTCGACATGAAGTATGGGCACGTCGCTCATAGCGCTCTCGTAGTTGCGTCTGCCGTCGCGTCTCGGTCTTCGTTGTTAATGAGGTTGGGCGATGAAACACAAGTTACGGTCGCCTACGGCAAAAAAACTCAAAGTTGTAACCGTAGAGTCTCGCTATCACCCCGCTTGGTTCCTTTTCTCAAATATACACTGGCCGGACCCTGGGCGCTTGAAGAAAAACCGCCAAACCGTACCGCGTGTACTGACGAGCAGTTACGAACGGGGTTCAACGAGCGGAAGAACAGGGGTTACATGTGTAGGAGGGAACGCAAATATCGTTTCGGCATCAACGAGTTGCCCGCCCTAAAAATCTTTGGTCATTTGCTGACCGCGGCTATATGGCCCCGTCATCGATGCAGAAACGGTTGCGACCGGTATCCCGTGCGTGAACCAGCAAGGCCGTGCTGCGCTCGACCAACGCCGCGCCGTGTTCGCCGGTGAATTCCGTGATGCCGCCGCTTATCGTTATGCGCTCGCCGGTCTTGGCGAGTATCTCAGTCTCGATGAGCGCACGTAGCCTTTCCAGCGCGCCAAGCGCGTCGGTAAGATGGGTATTGGGCAGAATCAGCAAGAACTCATCGGTTCCGATGCGGCCCACGATGTCGGTTTCGCGCAGAGCTTTTGACAACAGGTAGCCAAGTGCCGCTAGGATGCCATCTGCCACGCTTTGACCCCGCGTAGCCGCGAGTTCATGGAAGTGATCGACATCGATTTGCGCGAGCGTGAAGGGGGTGCCGTAGCGGCGCCCTCGCTGGACTTCGCTTTCCAGCAAACGCATCACTTGCCGCTCGTTGAATACGCCAGTCAAGGAATCGTGTACTGAAAGGCGTTCAAGTCGGCTCTCCAGGAATTTCTGCTCGGTGATCTCGGCGAGCACGAGCAGGGCTCGCCGGATGGTGCCGCGATCGTCAAGGATGGGTAAGGCATTGGTATTGAGCCAGGTTACATGGCCTTCGTTGTCACGGACGGCGACGATTCTCTCCAGCACAGGCTGTGTTGTCCGTAGAACCGAACACAATGGCATCTCGTCGTCCGAGAGTGATTCGTTTTTTTCGTTTTCCCAGGCGAGAGCTGGGTCGTGCAGGAGCTTCTCGGCGGTGGCATTGCGCCACAAGGGAGTTGCGTCAGCTGCGTGGACCGACAGTCCTATGCCGAGGATGTCGAGGAGAATGCCGTAGCGTTTGATTTCGTCATCGTCGGCATGTTTTCCGGGGAGGGGCTCGGGTGGAGTGGCCAAAGTCATGAAGAATTACGTCTAGTGCTATTACTTTAGTAATAGCACTAGGGTAACCGAAATTGCCCCGGCTGCGTGTGCAGTTGTCTGCACTTCATCGCAGGGCCCAGCGCCAAGCGGCGTCAGGCGGCGGCGAGCGCCTGATCGAGGTCTTCAAGCAGGTCGTCGATATGCTCGATGCCGATCGACAGTCGGATCATGTCTTCCGATACGCCGGACTTCACTAACTCTTCGGGAGAGAGTTGCCGGTGGGTCGTCGAGGCCGGGTGGCACGCCAACGATTTCGCATCACCGATGTTAACGAGCCGGGTAAACAGCTTGAGCGCGTCCTGAAAACGGGCGCCACCAGCCAAGCCGCCCTTGACGCCGAAGGTGAGAACACCCGAGGCATGACCACCCATGTATTTCTGGACCAGCCCATGGTCCTTGTGGTCCGGGAGTCCTGCGTAATTTACCCAGGAAACTTTCGCATGCGTTTTGAGGAACTCGGCGACCTTGACCGAGTTCTCGCAGATCCTTTCCATGCGCAGGGCCAGCGTTTCCAGTCCTTGCAGAATCAGGAATACGTTGAATGGGGAAATCGCCGCGCCCATGTTACGCAACGGGACGACGCGTGCACGGCCGATGAAGGCCGCTTCGCCGAGAGCCTCGGTGTACACGACGCCGTGGTAAGACACATCCGGCTCGTTGAGCCGCCGGAAACGCGCTTTGTGCTGAGCCCATGGAAATTTCCCACTGTCGACGATGATGCCGCCAATCGAGTTGCCGTGCCCGGCGATATATTTCGTCAGCGAATGGACGACGATGTCCGCACCGTGCTCGAACGGGCGACAAAGGTAGGGGGACGGCACGGTGTTATCGACGATTAGAGGGATGCCGTTGCGGTGGGCAATGTCGGCCAGCCTTTCAAAGTCGGTGATGTTGCCCAGCGGATTACCGACAGATTCGCAGTAGATGGCCTTCGTTTTCTCGTCGATCAGTTTCTCGAACGTCGCGGGATCGCGATAGTCGGCAAAGCGGACGGCGATTCCGTACTGCGGGAGCGTATGCGCGAAGAGGTTGTACGTGCCGCCGTACAAAGTCGAGGCCGAGATGACATTGTCGCCGGCCTCGGCGATCGTCATGATCGTGTAGGTTACAGCCGCCTGACCCGAAGCGAGGGCCAGAGCGCCGACCCCGCCTTCCATCGCGGCCACACGCTTTTCCAATACGTCCTGCGTCGGATTCATGATGCGCGTGTAAATGTTGCCGGCGACTTTTAGGTCGAAAAGATCGGCTCCGTGCTGTGTGTTGTCGAACGAGTACGAGGTCGTCTGGTAAATCGGCACAGCGACGGCTTTTGTCGTGGGCTCGGGAGAGTATCCGGCATGGATGGCGAGGGTTTCGATTTTCATTCTTCATCCCTTGGCGAAAGTGGGGGAGGGCCGCATCTTAGCATTCGGTTTCGCGTCCAAATAGAACGAGAATGCATATCCTAATTACCGCCTCTATAAAGGAAAAGCGCCCCGCTGGGGCGCTTTTTTGCGGTTCGGGCCTCCTTGCGGCCCGAGGGCGATTTTACAGCGCGACGAGTTGGCCGTTGCTGATCCGTACGCGGTCACCACGCTGCCATGTCGGCGCCTGCGATTGAGTGAAGAGACGCGTATTGCCATTTTCAAGACGTACCGTTACTTCATATTGTGTCGTGCTGCGCACACGCTTTTCGACTTCGTTCCCCGCGTAGGCTCCGCCCACGGCGCCGACCACGGCACCGACGATCTTGCCACGACCGCCGCCGATCTGATTACCAAGCAATCCACCGAGAACGCCACCGCCGACTGCGCCGAGGCCGGTACCGTCCCCGTTCTGTTTCACTTCGCGCACATTCTCTACGACGCCACAATCGCGGCAAGTATTCGCGTACGACGGATTCGACGTGCTGTTTTCTACATAGATGCCGCTATCGTTGATCGGGTAGCTCGGGGACGTGGCCGGGCGTTGCTCGTCGGATGTGCGGACGTAGCCAGCCGGACGTTCGCGAATCGGCTCACGGGTGGCGGTTTGCCGTACGGGAGCGGTTGTCTTGGCCTTTACCGATGCTTTGGCCGGTGGCTCGGCCGGAACGACGGGTACGGAGGGAGCAGCCGCGAGCGGTTCCATCTGAGTGGTCGTTGCTCCGCTTTGGGGAATCCAGCCGGCGAACGAAGCAGCGGCCGTCAAGCTTGCGATCGTTACGGCGGTCGCGGCGACGATAATCATCGGGTGCGGTCTGCGGGTTTGGTTTTCCATTGTGGCCTCACGCTGTGGTTGGTACTGAGCAAACAACGAACAGGCCGAGCCCCAGGACGACTGGGGAAACAAACGATTACAACTTTGGGGCCGCCGTTACGGCGAGGCCTGAAAAGAGGTGAGTACGAGACCCGGTAGTTCGATAAGGGCCGGCGGCGAAAAAAAACGCCTCGGATAGCCCGAGGCGTTTTTTTTACCTCTTGGTAATGCGAAGC
>NZ_JANZKY010000020.1:51101-90186 GCF_025770765.1 Propionivibrio soli
TGCGGGAAGAGGATCACGTCCCGGATATTCGGCGAATCGGTGAGCAGCATTACCAGACGGTCGATGCCGATTCCGCAACCACCGGTCGGGGGAAGCCCGTATTCAAGAGCGCGAATGTAGTCAGCGTCGTAATACATTGCTTCTTCGTCGCCCGCGTCCTTGGCTTTGGCTTGCGCCATAAAGCGCTCAGCTTGGTCCTCGGGATCGTTGAGCTCGGAGAAACCGTTGGCGATTTCCCGCCCGACGATGAAGAGTTCAAAGCGTTCGGTAATCTCAGGGTTCGCATCGCTCGAACGTGCCAGCGGGCTGATCTCCGCCGGGTAGTCGATAATGAACGTCGGATCCCACAGATCGGCTTCGGTCGTTTCTTCGAACATCAGGAGCTGCAGCGTACCGAGTCCCATACCGGGCTTCAGTTCGACCTTCATCGCGGTGAGCCTCTGACGGAGCCAGTCGGCGTCATTCAGTTGCTCCAGCGTGTACTGCGGACGGTATTTCATGATCGCCTCGACCATCGTCAGGCGATCGAATGGCTTGGAGAGATCGAGCGTACGACCCTGGTATTCGAAAACCTCAGCGCCCAGAGCTTCTCGCGCCGAATGGCGTAGGACGCCCTCGGTGAAATCCATCAGCTTGTGATACTCGCTGTAGGCCTCATAGAACTCCATCATCGTGAACTCGGGATTATGGCGCGGGCTCATGCCTTCGTTGCGGAAATTGCGGTTGAGTTCGAAGACCTTTTCAAAACCACCGACGACAAGCTTCTTGAGGTACAACTCCGGTGCAATGCGCAAGTACAACGGCATGTCGAGCGCGTTGTGGTGAGTCATGAATGGGCGCGCCGACGCACCACCGGGAATGGGGTGCATCATCGGCGTTTCGACTTCGAGGAAGCCGTGGCTGCACATGTAGTTGCGGATCGATTGCACAATCCGGCTGCGCGCGACGAAGGTGAAGCGCGACTGCTCGTTCATGATCAAGTCGAGGTGGCGCATCCGGTACTTCTGTTCCTGGTCCGTGAGACCGTGGAATTTCTCCGGAAGCGGGCGCAACGACTTTGACAGCAGGCGGATATCGTTGGCTTGCACGGTCAGTTCGTTGGTCTTCGTGCGGAAGAGCGGGCCGACGACGCCTACGATGTCCCCGATATCCCAGCGCTTGAATGCCGCGTATTCCTCCTCGCCTACCTTGTCGCGTGCCACGTAGATTTGGATGCGGCCACCGACATCGGAAATGGTGATGAACGATGCTTTGCCCATCACCCGTTTGAGCATGATGCGACCGGCGACCTTGACTTCGACAGGATTCGCTTCCAGCTCCTCACTCGTTTTCGAGTCGTACAGCTCAATGATTTTGCCCGAGATGTTTTCACGCTCGAAGTCGTTGGGATAAGCCTTACCCGTCGCACGCCATTCGGCGAGCTTCGCGCGACGCTCGGCGATGATATGGTTCTCGTCTTGTTCGGAGGCGGTGGTGGTCTGGTCGGACATGTCGTTCTCTTGGATGGATTAAATTCTTTGTTTCGCAGCGGACAGCGGGTCGTCAGACACCCTGTTTGAGGCTCGCTTCGATGAAGGCGTCGAGGTCGCCGTCGAGAATACGCTGCGTGTCGCCGAACTCGACGTTGGTACGGAGATCCTTGATCCGCGACTGATCGAGCACATAAGAGCGAATCTGGTGGCCCCAGCCGATATCGGTCTTGGAATCCTCCAGCTTCTGTTGCTCCGCTTGGCGTTTGCGCATTTCCGCTTCGTAGAGCCTTGATTTCAGCATTGCCATTGCCTCGGCCCGGTTCCGGTGCTGCGACCGGTCATTCTGGCACTGGACGACAATTCCCGACGGCATATGGGTAATCCGGACGGCCGAGTCCGTCTTGTTAATATGCTGCCCACCAGCACCCGAGGCGCGGTAGGTGTCGATGCGCAAATCAGCGGGATTGATCTCGATCTCGAACGAGTCGTCGATTTCAGGATAGACGAATACCGACGCGAAACTCGTATGGCGGCGCGCGTTCGAGTCGAATGGCGACTTGCGCACGAGCCGATGGATACCTGTTTCCGATCGCAGCATGCCAAAGCAATATTCGCCGGAGAATTTGATCGTTGCCGTCTTGATGCCGGCCACGTCGCCTTCCGAGTCTTCCAAAACTTCGACGCCATAACCCTTGCGTTCGCCGTACTTGATGTACATGCGAAGCAGCATCGATGCCCAGTCCTGCGCCTCGGTGCCGCCGGCTCCTGCCTGGATGTCGATGAAGCAGTTGAGTGGGTCCGCCGGATTATTGAACATACGGCGAAACTCGAGCGCAGCCACTTCCTTCTCGATGCCGTCGATATCGCCCGCAACGGCTTGCAAAGTGTCGTCGTCGTTCTCGTCGCGCGCCATGCCGAACAACTCCTCGGCATCCTTGAGATTGTCGGAGACCCGGTCCAGTGTTAGTACAACGTTCTCTAGCGATTTCTTCTCTTTGGATAGTTCCTGCGCGCGCTCGGTGTTATCCCAAACGCTTGGGTCTTCGAGTTCGCGATTGACGGCATTCAGTTGGTCAGATTTCTGATCGTAGTCAAAGATACCTCCGCAACTCGTCGGCGCGCTTGGCGATATCCGAGAGTCGGTTGGCGATGGCATTGAGCTGTTCTGCTTCCATAGCTTTAGGGGACGATAAGCGACAAACGTTGAATTATATACGGAGGCTGTGGCGTATTTCGGGAATGGCCGGGCAGCTTGTAAGATTTGATGCGCGGCTGCTACCATCCGCGCCATATTCGGATGAAGCGCGAGACATGCCAAGAAAAAAATCGGCGCCGCTTCCCCAGATCGGGGCCATCGTGACGTATGTCGGCAAAAGCCGAACGCTGGCGCGCGGTGGTTACAACGTCCGCGTCGTGGCGGAAACCTGTGGGGGCCGCATGATGGTCGAGGCGATCGGGCGCAGCGGACAACCTGTGCGCTTCTCCGTCAAGAATGAGAATCTCGCGCCGCTGCAACCCGGGCTGTTCGACTAAGAAGCGTCAAGTCGTTTCAGCGCCGCCCCCGCTTTAACGCTCAGGCTTGGTCCTCTCGTTCGCCGCCGAGCGCTTGCATTAGGTCATCCAGCAAGTGCGCGACTTCACCGGTCATGAGCGTGAAGTCGATGTCGAAGCGCTCATCATCGTTTTCAGCCTGCTCGTCTGCTTGTTCCTTGAGGATGTCGAGAAAGGCCAGACGCTTGATCTGCATTTTTTCGTCGAGCTGGAACGATACCTTGTCGTTCCATGTCAGCGCGACGCGCGTCACGACCTTGCCTTCGGCGATGTGTTTCGGAATCTCCTCGCCTTCGAGCGTGTGCTTGACGTAACGGACCTTGGCGTCCTCGGCCGAGCGGAGTTCAAGGTCCTGATCCAGCGTGAATCCTGCGGGAGCATCGCCATCCGCCAGCCAGCCCGTCATTGCGGCGGAGGGGGACTGGTTGACATTGACTAACCGCACGGGCAATCCGTCGACGGACTTGTGCAGGTGTTCAATGAATTCCTCGGCTTTGGCGCGTGCGGACGCGTCAATTACGAGCCAGCCGTTGATCGGGTCGATCCAGCCGTACGTGGTACGCCGGTGCGTGAACGCACGGGGCAATAGTTCGAGTGTAATCGCTTCGCGCAGGTCACGCATTTCTTTGCGGCCAACGCGGCGGCCCTCGGTTTCGGCAATCTCCTTGGCGCGTTCATTGGCAAAGTGCTTGACGACCGAGGATGGCAACAACTTCTTTTCTGTGCCGAGACCGATCAGCCACTGGCGATTCACGCTATGGACGAGCGGGCCGCCATCTCTGGGCGCAACCCAGCCGAGGCTCTGCGCGTCCGTGGCATTGCACGGTTGTAACGTGAACGAGGCTAGGCGTTCCTCCAGTTGGCCGACGTCCATTTCCCAGTTTTTCGGCAAGCGATACGCCTGCATGTTCTTGAACCACATGGTGCGATCCGGAAAAAATCGATCATTATAGGTCGGTTCGCGCACGAAGCCGACGCCCAGGCATAAACCCTGACTACATCGCGAGTATTGAACGAATACGCGCGAGTAGTTCATAATGTGCCTATGAATGATCCGCAACCAGTTGATTTACGCCGCCGAATTCGAGAACTTCA
Organism: Propionivibrio soli; assembly: GCF_025770765.1. Lineage (GTDB taxonomy): Bacteria > Pseudomonadota > Gammaproteobacteria > Burkholderiales > Rhodocyclaceae > Propionivibrio > Propionivibrio soli. The sequence continues at coordinate 55,220 of NZ_JANZKY010000020.1, forward strand.
GGCGATTCCAGAGCGCGACCGTACCGATGAGCAGTGGGACGAGTTGAACGAGCTCGAGATCCGGACAGCGCCAGGCAATCGCGAATCGGAACGGCCGCTTGACCGGCAGACGGGCGCGCCCATGCCTGGCCGGCGACCGGAGCGCAATCAACCCAAGAATGGGGGAGGGCGCCAAGAGCCACGGCAGCCGCAAGAGGGCCGGCCGGAAGGGCGGCCGCCTAAGCGGCAGCATCGGCGCCCCAAACGGCAACCAGAAAAGGAAAACGCCGGCAATTCCTGAAGGAATCGATCAAGCGGAGAAGAAAACCCGGGATGTCAGCCCGGGTTTTTTATTGCAGCGCAGCCCCCGGGAACTAACGATCTCTTTCGGGCGCGAGAGTCGGCCCGAAGCCCCGATTCTCCGCTATGCAGTTACGCCGCGTTCTCCGTGCTTTCCGCCTCCAGCCACAGGCATTTTCCCTTGCTTTCCTTTTGTATGGCGGCCAGAAGCGCTTCGTGGGCAGCGATTTCGTCGACATCGGCACGGATAACGCATTGCGCTCGCCGTGCCACTTCAATGCCCACCTGGGTTCGTTCAAGGACTGGCGCATTCGCGAGGGCCTCTTCACCGAGGTCCATGATCAGGCTTTCCTGCCCGCGCGTCATCGAGACGTAGACTTCAGCCAGGATCTCGGCGTCGAGCAAGGCACCGTGCAGCGTTCGATGCGAGTTGTCGATTCCGTAGCGCTCGCAGAGGGCATTCAGGTTGTTTTTCTTTCCCGGGTGCAACTCCTTGGCAAGAACCAACGTGTCCTGTACGGCGTGGCAGACCGTCTCGATCGGCGCCATGTCGAGCCGAGCGAGCTCGGCGTTGAGGAAGCCGATGTCGAAGGGCGCGTTATGGATGATCAGTTCCGCGCCCCGCACGAAATCCAGGAATTCAGCGGCAATCTCGGCGAAACGGGGTTTGTCTTGCAGGAACTCGAGGCTGATGCCGTGTACCGCGAGCGCTCCGGCATCAATTTCTCGCTCCGGATTGAGATAGCGGTGAAAATGCCGATTGGATAACCGCCGGTTGCGCATTTCCACGCAGCCGAGTTCGATGATCCGGTGACCGAGCTTGTGTTCAAGGCCGGTGGTTTCCGTATCCAGAAAAATCTGACGCATATTTTGTCCCTTTATCTCTTCTCTAGCACCGAAGCGCCGCCGCTATACCATCGAGTCGGAACCGTGCTTTTTACGCCTCATGCCGCCAATAGTTCGTCTATGCCGCGGTTCGCAAGGCGGTCGGCGCGCTCATTGCCGGCATGCCCGGCGTGTCCCTTGATCCATTCCCAGCGGATCACATGGAGCTGGACCAGCTTGTCCAGTGCTTGCCAGAGGTCAGCATTCTTGACCGGTTTCTTGTCGCTCGTCCGCCAGCCGTTGCGTTTCCAATTGTGAATCCAGGCGCTGATTCCCTTTTGCACGTACTGTGAGTCGGTGAAGATCGTGACCGCGCTGGGACGCTTCAGGGCTTCCAGTGCCCGGATGACCGCGGTGAGTTCCATGCGGTTGTTCGTCGTCGGTGTCTCGCCGCCCCAGAGTTCTTTTTCGGCGCCCCCTGCCTGCAGGAGGGCTCCCCAGCCCCCAGGGCCCGGGTTGCCGCGGCAAGCGCCGTCCGCATAGATAGTCACTTCTGTTTCAACGGCCACGTTCGATTTCCTTTTGGGTTACGGCGGTAAAGGGTTTGCGCGCGAGTTTCTTCTGGCCCCATGGCGGCAGGATAAGCCGCATGCTGCGCACGCGTTTGACAGCTCGCAGCAAATAGACGCCGCCGGCAAAACTCCACCAGCGATCACCGGCCGCTTCCATGAAATGCCACCGCTTCAGCCAGCGCTGTTCGTGACACGGTGGCGCGTAGCATCCGAAATTTCCGCGGTCGACCTCGAAACTAAGCAATTGCAGCCAGTCCTTGAGACGTAAGACCGAAATGTAATTCCCATTCATGGGAAAACGCCGCGAATGCTTGGGAAGACGGCGGCGTAGGCCCCACAGCGAGAACGGGTTGAAGCCGGTAATGACTAATTGGCCGTCGGGGATCAATACCCGTTCGACTTCGCGCAGGATCTGGTGCGGGTCTTCGTAGAACTCAAGGACATGCGGCAGCACGACCAAGTCGATGCTGTTTGCGGCGAAGGGTAACTCGCGGAAATCGCAAAGGACGTCAACACCGCCGGAGTCACCAGCGCTTTGCCGTAGCGGGATGCGGTTTTGAGCGAGGAGATCGTATTGCGGCAAACCGAGCTGGAGCGCGTTGTATCCGAACAAGTCGGAAACGACGCTGTCCACCTTCTCCTGTTCCCAGGCCATGACGTAGCGACCTTGCGGGGTCTCCAGCCATTCGTCGATACCTGGGTTTGACATTTTTCGCGGTTCTTCCACAATCAGCGCATGTTCGACATCGTCAGGATTCCGGCTTTCAAGGATAACTACATCTGGCTGCTGCGGAAAGGCAGCGCGGCCGTTGTCGTTGATCCGGGAGATGCCGCACCCGTGCTTTCCTTCCTGCAGCGGGAAGGGCTAACGCTGACGTCGATTCTCATCACACACCACCATCGCGATCACCAGGGCGGCGTATCAGAACTGTTGGCGCACTATTCGGCGGAGGTCTTCGGGCCGGCCGCGGAGTCTATCACGGGTTTGAGCCAGCCTCTGCGCGGCGGCGAGACGATTTGTCTGACTTCCTTAGGCGTCGAAATGCAGGTCTTCGCCGTGCCTGGCCATACCCTCGGGCACTTGGCTTATTACGGGAGTGGCGTGCTGTTTTGCGGCGACACCCTGTTCGGGGCAGGGTGCGGCCGTCTGTTCGAAGGCTCGCCGGCCCAAATGCAGGCATCGCTCGCGAAACTTGCTTCGTTGCCGGATGACACTCGGGTTTACTGCGCACACGAATACACCGAGGCCAACCTGCGGTTTGCGCTGGCGGTCGAGTCGGGCAATCGAGCTCTACGCGACCGCGTCGACGACGTAGCGGTGGCCCGGGCCAAGGGCGATGCCACAGTGCCATTCACTATCGCCGGGGAAAAAGCCACGAATCCATTTCTACGCTGCCGGGAGCCGTCAGTCATCGCTTGCGCGAAAGAAAGAGGGGCCGCGTCGGACGATGCGTTGGCCGTATTCACGACGCTTCGTGCGTGGAAGAACGATTTTTGAGCGGTACGGTTTTAGCCCGAAAGACTCAGTTCTTCAAAACTCACGAAGCCGCTCAACCTCGCTCCTCGCTAAGCAACTTGCCAGGCGCGATCGAGGGTATCGAGGACTTTTGCCGAGTTGAACGGCTTCACGATGAATCCGTCGGCGCCGTTCTGTATGGACTCCTGCACATTCTCAACGCTCGGGTTGCCGGTAATCATGATGACGACCGTTTGCGGATACTTGCTCTTTATGTTCTGCAACGCTTCGAGCCCGTCCATCTCCGGCATCATGACATCGAGAAAAACGATATCGGGCTTTTCCTTCTCGATGAATTCGAGCGCGAGTGCGCCATTTTTCGTTTCGCCGATGACCACGTAGCTCTCGCTGCGCAGAATGCCACGCAAGAGCGCACGCATGAGGTCGTTGTCATCGACGATCAGGATTTTTGGGGAATTGGTACGAGCCATGGGGGCTGATTCAAGTAAGTTGGGGGTCGAGCGAGGCGATGTGGCAAACCTGATTGCCGCCGCGCTGTTTTGCCGTGTAAAGAGCGATATCGGCAACGTCGACAAGGTCTTGCGCGTACGTCTCCGGCATGGCTACTGCCGACGCGACGCCGAAGCTTAACGTCACGCGGCGATTGGACGCGTCGATATTCTCGAGTTCGAGCTGATTGACGGCCAGCCGCATCTGCTCGGCTACACAAGTCGCACCCGCCGCCGCAGTGGCCGGTAAAACGGCGGCGAATTGTCCGCCGCCGTACCGAGCGAGGAGGTCTCCGCCGCGGTCCGTCGACTGCGCCAGGGTCTTCGCTACTCGGCGCAGACAATCGTCACCAGCGGTCGTGCCGTAGGTCTCGTTATAGCGTGTGAAAGCATCGACGTTGCACATGAGAACCGATAGTTCCTCACCTTGACGCATGGCGCGCCGCCACTCGCGTAGAAGCATGATGTCGAACTGGCGCCGGTTGGCGATGCCCGTGAGGGGGTCGAGTCCGCTCACGCGCTTGAGTTCCTGGTTGGCTGACTCAAGCTCCTTGGTTAGGGTGACCAAATACTGGCGCGCCGCCACGATTCGCTGCGTGGCCCTGATTTTCGAGGCCAGGATCGTTTCGTTGACGGGCAGGCAAAGGTAATCGTCGGCCCCGGCCGAGATCGCTCGTTCGAGCCAACCGCTGTCTCGCGGGCCGAACAAGTACACCGGCGTCCATTCGCCAGCGCGTTCTGCATGACGTATTCGCTGGACGAGTTCCAGGCTGTTGATATCGGGGATGGTGGCGTCGAGAAGAACGAGGTCGGGCCGCTGCTGTTCAAAGAGAGCTATGCCTTGGTTGCCGCTCACCGCTGCAATCGGCGCAATTCCTATCTTGCGCAGGTAGTCGCAAAGGAGTTGCCGGCCGCTGGCACTATCTTCGATGACGAGGGTTCTCATCCATGGTCCAAAACAAAAGTCTGCTGCGCCGGCAATTCTAGCTTGAACAGCGGGGTGTTGCTCGCATCCTGGGGCCGAGCGTGATTTCAGGGCGTGTGTTCATGATAAATTGGGTATTCCCAAGGAAAATTACGGGTGGATAAGATGATGGACAAGGCAGATCTGCAACGAGCGCTCGCATCGCCAAGAACGCGTAAGTACGGTGTGCGCTTCCTGATCGCGCTGGTGGCTATTGGAGTCCTCGGTTTTCTTGTCTTGCCTCCGATCGTCAAGGCGGTTCTGGTCAATCAACTGAGCGCCGCTTTGCATCGACCGGTTGCCATCGAATCGTTGCGCATGAATCCCTACGCGCTCTCATTGACCGTGGAAGGATTCGCGGTTAAGGAGCGCGCTGGCGAAGAGACATTTCTAGGATTCGATCGGCTCTATCTCAATGTTGAGTCATCGTCGATCCTGCGCGGCGGCCCTGTTCTCAATGAGGTTCAACTCGTCAACCCACGTGTGCGTCTGGTACGTGGAAAAGACCGGCGGTACAACTTCTCCGACCTCCTTGACGAGTTTATGGCCAAACCGGCGAGTGACGAGCCGCCGCCCCGGTTTTCGGTCAACAACATCCAACTGTCCGGCGGTTCGGTCGAGTTCATCGATGAACTGGTCGACGAAAAACACATGGTGAGCGATATCGCCTTGACCCTGCCTTTTGTGTCGAGCATGGCTTACGCGACCGATACCTTCGTCGAACCGGCATTTTCCGCCAAGGTCAATGGCGCACCGCTTGATCTTTCCGGGCGTAGCAAGCCCTTTGCCGACTCGCTCGAGAGCGAGCTTGCTCTGGATCTGGCCGATCTGCAGCTCAGCAAATACCTGGACTATCTGCCGTTCGACCTCCCGATCAAAATGTCCGGCGCATTGGACACTGACCTCAAGCTCGTTTTTCGTCAAGAAAAAGACAAACCCGCCGCCCTGACGGTGTCGGGTATGGCGGTCGTGAAGAACTTCGACGTGAAGGAAGCGTCGGGTTCGCCATTGGCCGCATTCAAGAAACTTGAGATCGCGCTCGGTTCGGCCGACTTGCTGCACCGGAGATTTACCGTCGAACACGTACGCCTGGAGTCACCGGACGTCAGCGCAAGTGCGAGTAAGGATGGCACCCTCAACTGGCTGGATTTGCTTGAACGGGTCCAGAGCAGCGGAAGCCAGGCGGCCCAGCCGGCCGCTAATCCGCGTTCCCCGGGTGCGCCACAGGCATCCCCCGTGGAATGGTCTGTCGGTGAAGTTCGGGTAACGGATGGAGTCTTGCGTTGGCTCGATGAGTCGAATGGCGTGCCGTTCAAGGCGAGTGTCGAAGCGATCGACGTTGCGGTCAAGAAACTGTCGAGCAAAGGCGCGGCGCCGGCAACGTTCGAACTCGGCCTGCGAGCCGCTGCCGCAGAGTCGTTGGCGGTGGAGTCGTTGGCCGTGAAGGAGGGGCAAATCGATATCGCCAAACGGGAGGTCGTCGTCGGCGACCTGCTTGTTCGGGGAGTGCGCGGCGGTGCTAAACGTGATGCCAAAGGCAGCATCGCCTGGATAAATACGCCTAATTTACGGGCCAAATCGGCTTCGTCGATACCCGCACCCGCAACTCCACCAGAAGGTGAGGCGAGCCCGTGGAAAGTGAAGGTGGCCCACGCCGCGGGCGAGTCGATCGATCTTCGGTTCGACGACGCAGGAGTCTCGCCCGCGACGGCTCAGACCGTGAGCGGCCTCGGGTTTGAGGTACAGAACTTCAGTGTCGGTTCGACGGAACCTGCTCGAGTATCTTTGCACTTTAAGCTCAATGGCAAAGGCGAAGTCGCGGCAGAGGGGAACTTGACTCCTGCTCCATTGAACGCCGACATGAAGGTCGATGTGAAGACGCTCGAACTGTTGCCTTTGCAGCCGTATTTTTCAGAAAAGCTCAATGTGGCGGTAACAAGCGGCCACCTGAGCATGAACGGCGATGCCAAGTTCGGACTCCCGGAAAAGGCAAAGGGGGCGGAAACCTCCGCTGGCATGACGGGTGGTTTTTCCGGGCAAGTGACGCTCGGTGATTTCCGCGCCGTCGACAAGCTCAATGAAGCCGAATTCCTCCGCTGGAAATCGTTCTACTTCGGGAAGATCGAGGCCAAGCTCAACCCGGATTCCCTGGTAGTCGGCGACGTCGCACTTTCCGACTTCTTTGCACGCGTCATCGTGAGCCCGGAAGGAAAACTCAATCTCATGCAGATCGTGCGCAAGCCGGGCGATGGGCCAAACTCGGCACCGGTGGCTACGGCGGAGAAAACCGAGCCGGTCCCTGAAAAAAAGACGTCCGACGGCAAAGCGGCTGCTCCACTTGCTCAAGCTGAGGCGCCGGCGAGTCCTCTGCCGCCGGTCAGGATCGACAAGATCACTTTGCAGGGGGGCACGATCCGCTTTACCGACAACTTTGTGAAGCCCAACTACTCGGCCAACCTGCGTCAGATCGGGGGCCGCGTCACAGGGCTGTCATCTGCACCGGGTAGCGTGGCGAGCCTGGAGTTGCGGGGCAGTTATGACAACGTGGCGCCATTGAACATCACGGCGAAGATCAACCCGTTGTCGGCCAAGCCCTATCTTGACCTTCAAGCCGACATCAAGGGGGTGGAACTTACCTCCTTGTCGTCGTATTCGGGCAAGTATGCCGGTTATGCGATCGATAAGGGCAAGCTTTCGCTGTTCGTCAATTACAAGATCGAAAACGATCAATTGGTGGCGGAGAACCGGGTGTTTCTCGATCAACTTACTTTCGGTGACCCGGTCGACAGCCCGGACGCCGTGAAGCTTCCGGTGACGCTGGCGGTGGCGTTGTTGAAAAACCGTGCCGGTGAGATCGACCTGAATCTCCCGATATCGGGCTCGCTCAACGACCCGCAATTCAGCATTGGAGGCCTTGTCGTCAAAGTCATCATGAACCTGTTGGTGAAGGCCGTTACTTCCCCGTTTGCGCTGATCGGCTCGATGTTCGGGGGTGGCGAGGAACTGTCGAATATCGACTTCGACTTTGGCTACGCGGCCATTTCACCGGCGGCGGAAAAGCGACTCGAGCAGTTGGCCAAGGCGCTTGTCGATCGTCCCGCGCTGAAGCTCGAAATCGAGGCGCGGGTGGACCCGGATCGGGATCGTGAGGGTTTGAAGAAGGCACGCTTGGAACGCAAGGTTCGGGCGCTGAAGCGCGAGGATTTGGTCAAAGCCGCCGGGGACAAGGCCGTGCCGGAACGTGTGGAGGTGAGCGAGCAGGAATATCCGGCTTTGCTCGAACGTGTTTATCGCGCGGAGAGTTTTCCGAAACCGCGCAACATGATCGGCCTCGTGAAAACGTTGCCTGTCGAGGAGATGGAGAAGCTGATCTTCGCCAATTCGGTTGTGGACGACGACGATCTTCGATCCTTGGGGGACCGTAGAGCACGAGGCGTGCGCGATTGGCTCGTTGCGCGGGAGATTCCAGCGGATCGCATCTTCCTGAAACCGGTGGAACTCAAGGCTCCGGAAAGCAAGTCCGATTCGGATGAGAAGACGAAAACGAGCCGCGTGGACTTTTCACTGCGATAATTCCGGTTTCGACGGGCGACGCATCACCGGCAGGCGGTGTCCATCGCCCGTGCCTTCCCTTGAACTGTGAAGACGCGCGAACGATGAGTTGCCGCGCATCAGGGTTTTCTAATGACCGATTTCTTGCTTTACGCGGCAGTTGTTCTTCTCCTTGTCATCATCGGCTTGCAGATCGTGATCGCACGCCGCTCCGGGCAAAAGGACGTCTCGCTCGATCCGTACTTCCGCTCTCTTGAAACCGGAATCGAGCGTGTTGAACGCGAGTTGCGCGAAGAGTTGGCGCGCGGTCGGTTGGAATCTGCTAATACGGCGCGAGCCGATCGCGATGAACAGGCGCAGTCGCTTGATCGTCTGGCGAAGACGCTTTCGACACAAGTCGGCCAACTCGGTAGCCTGCAAGGACAACAACTCGAATCCTTTGCTCTGCAGCTCACCCGCTTGACGCAGAGCAACGAACAGCGTTTTGAGCAGCTTCGGCTTGCCGTTGAGACGCGCCTCGGCGCTATCCAGGCCGAGAATGCAGGCAAGCTCGAAGAAATGCGCAAGACGGTCGACGAAAAACTGCATGCAACGCTCGAACAAAGGCTCGGTGAGTCTTTCAAGCTGGTCAGCGAGCGGCTCGAACAGGTGCACAAAGGACTCGGCGAGATGCAGACGCTGGCGGCCGGCGTCGGAGACCTCAAGAAAGTGCTGACCAACGTGAAGACGCGCGGTACCTGGGGCGAGGTTCAGCTCGAATCGCTGCTCGAGCAACTGCTGACAGCCGAGCAATTCGACAAGAACGTCGCGACACGACCCGGTAGTAGCGAGCGTGTCGAGTTTGCGATCCGGCTGCCGGGGCGCGAGGCGGGTGACCATGCCAAGCGTCCCGTGTGGCTGCCGATCGACGCCAAATTTCCGATGGAAGACTATCAGCGTCTCGTCGAAGCGCAGGACCGTGCCGATTCCGGGGCGGTGGAGTTGGCGGCGAGGGCGCTCGAAGCACGGTTGCGCGATGAGGCACGGAAGATTCGTGACAAGTATGTGGAACCGCCGCATACCACGGATTTCGCCATCCTCTATCTGCCCACCGAGGGCTTGTATGCGGAAGCGCTGCGTCGCCCCGGTTTGGCTGACGGGCTGCAGCGTGATCTGCGCGTGAGTATCGCCGGTCCGACGACGCTCGCGGCGTTGCTCAACAGCCTGCAGATGGGCTTCCGCACGTTGGCGATCGAAAAACGCTCGTCCGAGGTGTGGGCGGTTCTTGGAGCGGTTAAGACAGAGTTCGGCCGCTTTGGCGAGGCGCTCGATTCAACGCGCAAGAAGCTTGAGCAGGCGACCAAGAGCATCGAGTCGGCGGGTGTGCGCACGCGACAGATCGAGCGCAAGCTCAAGGGCGTCGAGGCGTTGCCGCTGGGCGAAGCTCAGGCGCGCTTGGGAGCGCTGGAAGAACTTGAACCGGCAGACGATGAGGAGTGAGGCAAACGCTGCGAGCCCTCCGTGGAGATTGGTTGGAATGGCCGTTTCAATAGTGGTAGCGTCGACGTCCCCTAAAGTATGGTGCTAGATCACTCCGTGTCATTGCCGTCGTTCCGCCCCGTCATTTATATCATCGACGACGATGACATCGTCCTGTGGATGTTCGAGGAACTTCTCCAGGGCGCGGATGCCGACGTGCGCACTTTCTCGTCCGCACGGAAATTTCTCGATAGCTACGTGGCCGGTCCCTGCGAATGCCTCATCTGCGACGTGAAGATGCCCGAGATCGGCGGCCTCGAGGTTCAACAGGAACTGCTTCGCAAGGGCAGCCATCTCCCGATCATCCTCGTCTCAGGTTACGCAGAGGTTCCCTTGGCCGTTCAGGCGATCAAGGACGGAGCCTTCGACTTCCTTGAGAAACCTGTGGATGGCGTCGTGTTGCTCAGCAAGGTGCGCAGCGCACTCGAACGCAGCCGTCAGCTTCATGACGAACACATGGCGCGCGTAACGCGGGAAGCGCGCCTTGCGTTGCTTACGCCGAAAGAGCGGGAGGTTGCCGAGCGGGTCGTGGACGGGAAGTCGAGCCCGAAAATCGCACTGGAGCTGGATATCAGCGTGCGCACGGTGGAGAATCACCGTGCTCGCCTGATGGAAAAGCTACACGTCGAATCGGTCGCCGAGCTCGTCCGTCTATTTCTCTGAAGCTCGCTATGGCGATCGAGGTCAGTGCAGGCCGATCTCTACGTGACTTGCTTGGAGAATTCGAGTGAGGCCGTTATCCAAGGACTTCTGGCCGCGCATCGTTCTTGCCCTTCTGGCGATCGTGGTTCTTGTCGCCACCGGCACGGCGGTGCTTGAAGCGATCCTCAAGGAGTACCGGAGAAACATCTCCGATCACATCATCAGCAATCTTGAGACGATGTCGCGCGGCATCGTTCTCCTGCAACAGGATTCCGCCGCCCGCGCGCGCAAGATCGCCGACGAGCCTGCGCATAAGGAGTTGGTGGCCCGACTGATCGGGAACCCGGATGATCCGTCCGTACATAGCGCTTTCGAAGCATGGATCACGCCGCTCTACCAGAGCCGGGGCTTCGACGATTATTCGTTGATCACGCCCGACGGAAAGCGGGTGATGACGGCGGGGACGCGGGCCTACATCGGCCAGCTCCCGCTGCCATCCACGCGAGAGACCTTGCGTCGAGCCGAGTTGTTGCTTTCCGGTGCTGTAACACCGCCGATATCAGCCAGGCATCCGTTCTCCACCCTCATGGTTGAGAACCCGTCAGCCTATGCCTACCAACTGTCATGCGCACCGGTCGATCAGGACGGGCTGCGCATGGCGTTTCTTTGCTTGCACGAGAATCCGTCATTGCGTCTCTACCGGTTGCTACGGGACGGCCGTCCGGGGATTACCGGCGAAGCGTACGTGGTGGACCAGGAAGGCCGCATCCTGTCTCCGATTCGCTTCGAGAAAAGCCTTGTGGCCCCCGAGGGGGCCGAGCCTGGCTGGAGCCTTTTCCGGCTGCTGGCGCGGGTGACGCCAAATCGCGACGATGACGGGCGACCCGACCCCGATCTCGTCAGCACCGAGCCACTTACGCGAGTGGTGGAGAAGTTGCTTGAGTTCAGTTCCTTCGACACCGGCATGGTGGAAGATTATGCGGATTACCGGGGGCGGCGGGTCGTCGGTGCTGCCCGCTGGCTTCCCGACGCAGCATTCGGCCTCGTGGTCGAGGAAGACATGGATGAAGCCTTCCGTTCCTACTATTTTGCGCGGCATGCGCTACAGGCACTGATCGCGATTGGAACACTGCTCATTGTTGCGCTGACTGCCGCCGATTGGCGATCACGTCGTTCGCTGGCACGCAGCGAACAGCGCCTTGCCGCCTTTCGCGACTACATACCGGCCGGCGTGAACATGAAGGATGTTCACGGGCGTTACCTGATGGTCAACCCGGTATTCGAGTCGAGTTTCCATTTTTCCCCGGGATACGTGCTTGGTAAAACCGATGCGGAGGTGTTCCGTGCCGATGAGGCGCGTCTTCTAGAAGTCGAACACAAGGAAGTCTTGCGCACAGGGCGCCCGGTGTCGCGCAACCATACGCAACGTGAAGCGGATGGAACGGAGAAAACGTTCAGCACGGTGCACTTTCCTGTCAGGGGCGACAAAGACGGCCGCGTCGTGGCTGTGGGCATGGTGGCGCTGGATATCAGCACCTTGATTCGTACGCAGCGCGATTTGCAGGAACTCACTCAGACGCTGGAAAACAAGGTGGTACGGCGTACGGAAGAGTTGGCAGCGGCGCGTGACATGGCCGAATCGGCGAGCCGGGCCAAGGCGGAATTTCTTGCCAACATGAGTCACGAGATTCGGACTCCGCTCAACGCGATAATCGGCATGAGCGAACTGGCGGCGCATGTGAACAGCGATGCCCGCCTCGGGCGGTATCTAGGCCGCATTCGGTCCTCGAGCGAACACTTGCTGAGCATTGTTAACGACATCCTGGACCTCTCCCGTGTCGAAGCCGGCAAGCTGCGCATCGAAGCCGCCGAGTTTTCGCTCGCGGGCCTGATCGACCATGTCATCGCTCAGGTCGTGGAGCAAGCCGAAGCGAAAGGCCTGGCTTTGGTCGTCCAACCTCTGACGGACGTCCCCACCGCGGTGATCGGCGATGCCAAGCGGATCGGGCAAATCCTGATCAATTTTGCCAACAACGCGGTCAAGTTCACCGACCGGGGAAGCGTTACGTTGAGGGTGTTGGTTTGCCCCCTGGACACGGAAACAGTGCGTGTCCGTTTTGAAGTCGAAGATACTGGTATCGGCATCGCGGAAGACAAGTTGCCGCTGTTGTTTGCTCCTTTTCAGCAGCTCGACGGCTCGATGTCCCGGCAGTTTGAAGGGTCCGGCTTGGGTCTCGCGATCAGCCGAAACCTGGCTGAACTGATGAGCGGTGTCGTCGGAGTCTCGTCGCGGCCCGGGCAGGGCAGCGTATTTTCGCTTGAACTCCCGCTACGCCGGGGAGTGGCTAACACACCCGCATCAGGCGGTGTCTCGAGCGGATCTCGCGCGGATGCGGGCAATGTTTTGAGCGGCGGCGAATGCGTGGTCGGTCGATCGATCCTGCTCATCGAGGACAACAAGATCAACCAGGAGGTCGTGCAGGATCTGCTGGAAATCTTCGGAGCTCGGGTCACGGTGGCGGACGACGGTGAACAGGGCATTCGCCTGCTCGACGCGAAGGATTTTGATCTGGTATTGATGGATGTTCACATGCCCAACATGGACGGCTTCGAGGCGACCGCTGAGATTCGCAAGAACCCGCGGTTTGCGGCGTTGCCGATCGTGGCATTGACGGCCGATGCAATGGAAGGCGATCCCGAGCGTTGTCTCGCCGCGGGGATGAACGACTATATCGCCAAGCCGATTCAAGCGAATCGGATGTTCGCGACGCTCGCTCGCCATCTGCCGGAAAACACAGCGGGACAAAGGATCGGCGAAGCGACAGCCACCGATAACGAGAGCACCGAAACGGCCATTCTGCTTGCTCGCGTTGCGGATATCCCGGGGATTGAAGTGAAGCAGGCGTTATCTCGCATGATGGGGCGTCGGGGGCTTTACGCCCAACTCGTGCGCAGGGTAACGGGTGAGCGGATGGGAATGGCCGAGACGTTGCAGTCGGCTGTGATGCGGGGAGACCGAACGGCAGTGATCGAAACCCTGCACGGCGCCAAATCGATTCTCGGCATGCTCGGCGCCGATGATCTGCAGAAGCGTTGCGTCGTGTTGCACCAAAGCCTGAGTAACGGCAGCGCGGCGGAAGACGACGTTTCCTCTCTGGCCGACGACATCGCTGCGCTTCTACGTCGGCTCGGGGAAGCTGTTACTCCGTCCTGATTACCGCTCGCAATTCGTTTGGCCGCCTGAGTATTTTTACTCCCCCTGTTTTTTGCTCGCAGCAAGGCGATATGTCAATCTTCAGCGCCGCATTTTCATGCGCCGTCATCCAACTATTTCAGAGGAGGAGCAAATGAAGAGGATCCTGACCCCGATCGCACTTGCCGCTGCCATGATCATGGCCGTCGGCCCAGCGAACGCCGCCGACATCAAGGAACGCAACGTGAAGTTCCCGATCGTTAACGCGATCGACCACCCGCAAGGACTAGGCGCTCAAAAGCTCGTCGACGTCGTCGACAAGAAGAGCGGCGGCAAGATCAAGATCAAGATTTTCCCGAACGGGACGCTGGGCGGTGAGCAGCAGGTCGCAGCAGCAATGCAGGGCGGCACGGTTGAAGTATCAATGATGTCGCCGGCGCAACTCGTCGGTACGATCAAGGAGTTCGTCGTTCTCGACTTCCCGTTCTCGTTCGCCAATACGGCACAGGCCGACGCCGTGCTCGACGGGCCGTTCGGGAAGAAACTGATGGACTACATGCCCGAGAAGGGATGGGTCGGCCTCGGCTTCATGGAGCAAGGCTATCGCAGCATCAGCAATAGCAAGCGGCCGATCACGAAGCTTGAAGACATCAAGGGCTTGAAGATTCGCACGATCCTGAACCCGCTGTACGTGGACATGCTCAACACGCTGGGTGCCAATGCCGTGCCGATGCCGTTCCCGGAACTTTATTCGGCCATGGAAACGAAGACCGTCGACGGCCAGGAAAACCCCGAAACCACCGTCGATGCGAGCAAGTTCTACGAAGTCCAGAAGTACTTCAGCGCCACCCGTCACATTTACAATCCGCAGATGCTGATGGTCAGCAAGAAGTTCTGGGATTCGCTCTCGGCTGACGAGAAGAAGATCTTCGAAGAGGCCGCCGTGGAAGCCCGCGATGTGCAGCGTAAGGCCGCCCGTGCCATGACGGACAAGTCGCGCAAGGTGATGACAGACCATGGCATGCAGCTGAACGAAATCGCCCCGGCGGAACTCGCGCGCATGCGTGATGCAATCAAGCCTGTGACGGACAAGTACGCTGCCCAACTCGACCAGTCGTTGGTCAAGGCCTTCTATGCAGAGCTTGAGAAGACCAAAAACCTGAAGTAATCCGTCCATAGGAAAACGCCCGGGTGGTACCGGGCGTTCTTCACGCTTTTCGTTGCAGCGAACCCGAGTGATCGAATAGGGAGAAGCGGCCTAGCAAGGCCGCATCCAGCGTTCCGGTTCGCCTGGAGTACCGATGAAAACCCTCGACAAGTATCTGACGCAAGCCATGAACACAATCATCGTGGTCGCCCTCGCGATGATGGTCATCATGGTTTTCAGTAACGTTGTTCTGCGCTATGTCTTCAATTCCGGTATCACCGTATCCGAGGAATTGGCGCGATTCTGCTTTCTTTGGCTAGTCTTTGTTGGCTCTGTCGTTGCGATGCGCGAACGTGCGCACCTTGGGGTCGATTCACTCATCGCGCGGTTGCCGCGCGGCGGCAAGGTGGCATTCGTCCTGATCAGCAACGCGCTGATGCTCTGGGTGTGCTACCTCTTCTTCGTTGGCAGCTGGCGCCAGACAGTCGTCGGTTGGGGGACCCTCAAACCGGCAACCGGTATCCCGATGGCCTTCCATTATGGGACCGGCTTGGTGATGAGCGTCGGTATCGGAATCATTCTTGTAGGCAACACGTGGCGAGTTCTTTCCGGGAAAGCGACTGACGCCGAGTTGATCCAGGTTACCGAATCCGAAGAAGTGGAGACCAGCGAGGACGCGGAAACGGCGTTCAATCCAGAAACACGCGCGAATAACGATAAGCGCGCCGGAAACTGATCAGGGAGAACACCATGGTTGTAACCGTATTTTTGGCTTCGCTGCTCGGTGCGATGGCGCTGGGTATGCCGATCGCCTTCGCCCTGATGGTGTGCGGCGTAGCCTTGATGTTGCACATGAACATGTTCGATGCGCAGTTGATCGCGCAGAACACGATCGATGGGGCCGACAATTTTGTGCTGATGGCCGTGCCCTTCTTCATGCTTGCCGGTGAATTCATGAACGCCGGCGGCCTATCGCGCCGTATCGTTAACTTGGCTATGGCTTTGGTCGGACACATCCGGGGTGGGCTTGGCTACGTCGCCGTTTTTGCCGCGATCATCATGGCCAGCCTGTCCGGTTCGGCTGCGGCGGACACGGCAGCGATCGGCGTATTACTTATCCCGATGATGCGCGAAGCCGGTTACAGCGTACCGCGCGCGGCAGGTTTGATCGCCGCCGGCGGAATCATCGCGCCGGTCATCCCGCCGAGTATCGCTTTCGTTATGTTCGGCGTCATCGCGCAGGTCTCGATTACCAAACTGTTCCTGGCTGGGATCGTGCCGGGTGTCATGATGGGTGTGAGTATTCTGGTTGCATGGGCATGGGTTATTCGCAAGGACAATCTGAAGGCAAGTCCGCGCAAGAGTCTCGCCGAAGTGTGGCACGCTGCGGTCGACGGCATCTGGGCTTTGATCATGCCGATGATCATCATTGTCGGCTTGAAGATGGGTGTATTCACACCGACCGAGGCGGCTGTCGTTGCCGCTGTATACGCCTTGTTTGTCGGCATGGTGGTGTATAAGGAAATCAAGTTTTCCGATCTGTACGGGCTGCTGCTCAATGCCGGCAAGATCACTGCGGTGGTGATGTTGCTCGCCGGTGCGGCGATGGTGTCTTCATGGTTGATTACCGTTGCTGACCTGCCTGGTCAATTGGCGGCAATGCTCTCGCCATTCATGGGCAACCAGATACTGCTGCTGGTCGTGATCATGATCGTGATCGTCGTTGTCGGTACGGCAATGGACATGACGCCGACGATCTTGATCCTCACGCCTGTGTTGATGCCCATCGTCAAACAAGCCGGCATCGATCCCGTGTATTTTGGCGTTATCTTCATCATCAACAACGCCATCGGCCTGATTACCCCACCGGTTGGTACGACGTTGAACGTGATTTGCGGCGTCGCCAAGATCAAGATGGACGAAGTCGTCGTCGGTGTCATGCCCTTCATGATCGCTGAGTTGACGGTGCTGGCACTTCTAACGCTGTTCCCGTCGTTGGTCACAGTGCCGATGCGGTGGTTCTTCTGAAATAGGAGTGGAAAAGCAGCCTCGGCTTGATTTTCCGAGGCTGCCAAGCGGAGGTACGAGGTGAGAACGCCGACGCTAGAAGCCGCTTTTCATGCGACGACTTATTGTATCGATACGGGCAAGGAGATTTTCTCGCTCCGGATCGGGCAGTCTCACCCCGCCTTCGCCTCGTGGCTGGCACGACGAGGCCGCAGCACTTGGGGGATCGTGACGGCTTGCAACCCTGGGAGACAACTCCTCCCCTGTCTCAATGAGGCGCGCAATCTATTGCTGCGAGAAGCGCTTTTAGAGCGCGGTTGGTGCCAAATGCCTACGCACCACGTGGCGGATTCCGGCAACTGGCCCGACGAAGCCGGGTTCTGCGTTTTCGATGTTGAATCCTCGGCGCTGCAGACGCTGGCCCGGGAATATGGACAAGCGGCCATCGTGTATGGCGGTGTCGACGGTGCCGGACGCCTTGTCTGGCTGGAAAGAGAAAACGAAAAACCCACACGCGAGAAGTGAACGCCCGCCTGCTAGAATGGGCTAAAAGACACTTTGAACGGGGACGGGATGGCGAGTCAGATCGGTCGCTTCGAGATTATCCGCGAGTTGGGCCGGGGTGCCCAAAGCGTGGTTTATCTGGCCCGCGATCCTCAACTGCAGCGCGAAGTGGCGATCAAGACCGTCCACTTTTCGCGCCCCGATCCGAAGAAGAACCAACAACTTCTTGCCGAGGCGCGTACCGTCAGCCAGCTGCGCCACCCGAACATCGTCCCGATCTACGAAGCGGGTGAGGAGCAGGGCGACCTGTATCTTGTTTTCGAGTATGTTCCCGGCCAGAACCTTGGCGATTTTCTGCGCGCGAACGGGCGACTTACCCCGGTCAAGGCGATTTCCATTTTGCGGCCGGTACTTGATGCCATGGCGCATGCTCATGCGGCGGGGATCATCCACCGGGACTTGAAGCCGAACAACATCCTGATCGACAAGGACGGTACGCCTCGCGTGATGGATTTCGGCATCGCGACCCGTGTTGATGCGCAGGTTGAGGATCCTCAGGCGTTCATGGGAACGCCGTGCTATATGTCTCCCGAGTACATCGAGCGCCGCGAGAGCAATGCTTGTACCGATGTCTTCGCCGCTGGGCTCGTCTTCTACGAGATGCTCACCGGCAAGCAAGCGATCCATGGCAACTCGGTTTATGAGGTGATGAACCGGGTCGCCAACGAAGACGTCAAGCTGCCGGCCGGTATCGGAGCAGAGATCGACGACTTGCTTGCCAGCATCCTGTACAAAGCGGTGGCGCGTGACCCGGCACAGCGCTATGCCTCCGTGGTGCAGATGCGAGAAGCGCTCGATGCCTATCTGAAGCCTGAGGAGCCAGGGGTTTCAGAGGACGCCAAGCAGAGCACTATCGATTTCCTTCTGCGCAGGATGCGGCACAAGAGCGACTTTCCGGCGCTTTCGGAGTCAGTCAGCACAATCAACAAGATCACGGATTCAGACAAGGAGAGCATTTCGAATCTTTCAAATTCGATCCTGCGCGACTTCTCGCTGACCAACAAGATTCTCCGCCTCGTCAATTCCGCCTATTTCAGACAGGCGGGGGGCGGCAACATCAGTACGATTTCCCGCGCCGTGCTGGTTCTCGGTTTCGATGCCGTGCGCAATATCGCGATCACCGTGATGCTTTTCGAGCATCTGCGCAATAAGGCGAACGCTGAACATCTGAAGGAAGAGTTCGTGCGCGCCAACCTTTCGGGAATCCTGGCGCGCAGCATTGGAGAGAAAGCGTCGGTACGCGACATCGAACAGGTTTTTATTTGCTCGATGTTCCACAACCTAGGGCGGTTGTTGAGTCAATTCTATTTCCCCGACGAGAGCGAGGAGATTCGCCGCACGATGGAGCAGGAGTCGTGCAGCGAAGATGTTGCGACGCTTCGCGTGCTCGGTATCACGTTCGAGGATCTTGGGATCGGTATTGCGCGCACCTGGGGCTTTCCCAATCTGATCGTTAACAGCATGCGCCGGCTTCCGGCCGGAAACGTAAGGAAGGCAAATACGTCTGAAGAGCGGATGCGCATGCTTTCCGATTTTTCGAATGAGCTCTGCTCGATGATTTCGGATTTGGAGCCGGAACAGCGGCAGAAAGGGCTGCGGCAACTGACGGCTCGCTTCGGCGAGAACATTCCGCTCAGTGAACAGGCGTTACGCGAGACGATGGAAAAGTCGTTCAGTGAAGTCGCGCAGTTTGCCGGCATCATTGGGATCAACCTGAAGCAGTCTGCCTTCGGCAAGCAGATGAAGGCGTGGAACACCAAGCCCGGGGCAACGACATTGACGGAACCCGTCGCTTCTGTTCCTGGTGTGAGCGCCGAGACGGTGCTGTCCGACGTGGTACCCGCGGGAGCGCCAGGCAGTCCCGCTCCTGCAGAAGCAAGCGACAGCGAACCAGGTGCCGCCGCGGAAACCGGAAACCCGGAAGTGATCCTGATGGCCGGTATTCAGGACATCAGCAACACCCTCGTCGAGGGATTCAAGCTCAACGATGTGCTGCGCATCATTCTCGAAACCATGTATCGCGCCAAGGGATTCAATCGTGTGGTGCTTTGCGTGCGCGATCCGCGCAGCAAGATGATGATTGGCCGTTTCGGCTTCGGTCCGGATGCGCAGGATATCGCCAAGCGCTTCAATTTCGGGCTGGACTTCACGCCCGACATTTTCCACGCGGCGTTGTCGAAAGGCGTCGATATCCTGATCAGCGACACACGCGATACCAAGATATCTTCGCGTATTCCCGAGTGGTATCGGCGCGGAATCAACGCGGGAACCTTCGTTATCTTCCCGCTCTGTATCAAAGGCAACCCCGTGGCCATGATCTACGCCGACCGCGAGTTTGCCGGCGAGATTGTGATCCCGGAAAAGGAACTATCGTTGCTGCGCACCCTGCGAAATCAGGCGGTGCTGGCGATCAAGCAGTCCACCTGAGTGGGCGCCGTGTACTGACAAAAAAAGTGGTGGTCGATCGAACCGGCCACCACGTTCAGACACCGTTTTTGCGCCCGCCACCAAGTGTCGGGCACATCTATCACGACCCGCGATTTACCACAATCGCCACCACGCTTCCTTGGCCTGCTCCAGACCGCGCGTGTAATAGACACTATTGGGGAAATTCTTGCGCATGACACGCTCGGCGTCGTCGCGCAGATCGTTCATTCCCATCAGATCGTATGCTTTGACCATAATGAAGAGCGCCTCTTCGATCGCCGGTGCTTCCGGGTAGTTCTGAATCGCGAACTGAGCGCGATTGGTGGCTGCCACGTAGGCGCCACGCTTCATGTAGTAGCGCGCGACGTGTACTTCGAGCAGCGCCAGCGAATTGACGAGGTATTTCATGCGCAGGACGGCGTCCGGCGTGTACTTGCTTTCCGGGAACTTCGTCACCAGTTCGCGAAAGGCCTCGAACGATTCGCGGGCGCCTTTCGGGTCGCGTTCGGTCATGTCCTGATGGCTGACGTGGCCGAGCAAGCCCAGGTCTTCATTGAAGTTGATCAGGCCGCGCAGGTAGTACATGTAGTCCACGTTCGGATGGTTCGGATGCAGCTTGATGAAGCGTTCACAAGCCGCCAGCGCCGACGCGGTTTCCTTGTCCTTATAGTAGGCGTAGGCAATGTCCATCTGGGCCTGCTGCGCGAAGCGGCCGTAGGGGTAGCGGGACTCGAGCTTCTCGAAATACTTCACCGATTTGTCGTACGCTCCTTCATCGAGCGCCTGTTTGGCCTCGGAATACAGCCGATTAGCCGACCAGCCGACCGTTTCGTCCTTCACTTCGGGCAGTAATCCGCAACCGCCGAGGAGCGTGGAGACTAAAAGCGCTGCGATAACCGCTAAACTACGCATGATGAGAGTTCCGCAAAAGAAAACCGAGGGCCTTGCGCCACAGGCTTCCGACCTGAGCCACGAAAAGCGCGACGATTATAGCGCAAACGAAAGGCTGACCCTGACCGTGCCGGCGGCGTGCGCCGGGTTACGCCTCGACCAGGCGCTTGCCCAATTACGGCCGCAGCATTCGCGTAGCCGGCTACAGAATTGGATACGTGAAGGGCGAGTCAGCGTCGGTGGCGTGGCAGTCTGCGAGCCGAAACACAAGCTGTGGGGCGGCGAGACGATCGATTTGATCGAGGGACCCGACGAGCATGCCGAGTCCTCGGCACCCGAAGATATTGCGCTCGACATCGTGTTCGAGGACGAAGCGCTTATCGTGATCGACAAGCCCGCCGGCCTCGTCGTTCATCCGGGCAACGGCAACCGCCACGGCACCTTGCTCAACGCCTTGCTCTTCCATGCACCGGCGCTCAAGAACATTCCGCGCGCCGGCATCGTTCATCGGCTCGATAAGGACACCACAGGACTGATGGTGGTGGCAAAGACGCTTGAGGCTCAGACCAATCTCGTGCGCCAACTCCAGGCGAGGACCGTGAAACGTTACTATCAGGCCTTGGTGCGCGGGAACCTTGAACGGGGAGGAAGCGTCGATGCACCCATCGGTCGGCACCCGACGCAGCGTACCCGCATGGCCGTTGTGCGCACGGGGAAACCGGCGCGAACCCATTACCGGATCGTCGAACGTTTCCTGGATTGCACCCTCGTCGAATGCGCGTTGGAAACCGGAAGAACGCACCAGATCCGTGTGCACATGGCGCACATTGGACACCCCCTGGTCGGCGACCCGGTCTACGGAGGGGGCGCGAGTCGTGTGCCGCGCGGTCCCGAGTTCCATCGCCAGGCTTTGCATGCCCGAAAGTTGGGGCTGATTCATCCGATAACCGCAAAATCGATGCAGTGGCGTTCGGAGTTGCCCGACGATATGAGCGAATTGATCGAGGTGGCGCGTTCACTCGCCTTTGAGGCTCGCTTAGCCGCCGAAGCGGCTGCCGAGGAATGGGAGGACGAGTTCGAGGACGGCCCAGAAATCATTTACGCCTACGGAGACGAAGGCGCGCAGGCTGACGATACCGACGACATTGACGACGAAGACGATGTCGAATAGCCACTGGATCGAGCCCGATTGGCCGGCACCTGAACGCGTCCGTGCTCTGATTACTACTCGCCAGGGTGGCGTGAGCGAGGGACCGTACGCCAGCCTCAATCTCGGCCTGCATGTTGGTGACGATCCGCTTGCCGTTGCCGAGAATCGTAGGAGAGTGTTGGCAGCGCCTGGCGTTCCGGCCATATGGCTCAACCAGGTTCACGGTATTCGAGTGGTCGATGCCGCCGCTCTCGACAAAACAGCTCCGGCCCCGGACGCCGATGCGGCTTTCTCGCGTCAGCCCGGTTCGGCCTGCGCCGTGATGACGGCCGATTGCCTGCCAGTTCTGTTTTGTAGCGCCGACGGCCATGTCGTCGCGGCGGCGCATGCCGGTTGGCGGGGGCTGTTGGCCGGGGTGCTGGAGGCGACGGTGGTGGCGATGGCGACAGGCGGAAAGGAAATCCTTGCTTATCTTGGGCCGGCCATTGGTCCCAGGGCATTTGAGGTGGGCGACGAGGTGCGCGCTGCATTCATCGCCCGAGATCCGTCTGCTTCAACCGCTTTCACACCGGGAGTTCCCGGAAAATGGTTTGCCGACATCTACCTCTTGGCCCGCCAGCGTTTGGCACAGGTCGGCGTGGTCCGCGCCTACGGCGGGGACTATTGCACCGTCACGGAAGCCGAGCGCTTCTTTTCCTATCGGCGGGATGGGCAGACGGGGCGCATGGCTTCAATGATCTGGTTAGCGCCAACGTGACGGCGCTATCGGGTACAACGGCCACTTCCTACAGTACTCTGCCAAACCACCAAAGCGAGAGGAATACGGCGATCGTTGCCAGTAGCGCGCCGGCTGCCGCAAAGAGCGCGCTCACTTCGGTCTGTTTCTTCTCGAAAGCGATGCGCGCGTTGAGCGATTGGTAGATTTTCTTTAAATCGACCGCATTGCCCGCGTAGAAGTACTCGCCACGCGTCATTTCTGCGACACGTTTCAGGCTTTCCTCGTCCAGCCGGACGCGCATCGACCAGCCTTCGAACCCGATCGTTTCACCTTCCTTGGTACCCACGCCCACCGTATAGACCCGTACGCCCCGATCCGCCGCCATGCGCGCGGCATCGACGGCATCCGGGCCGGTCGTTCGCTGACCGTCGCTGAGCAGAATGATGGCCGCCGAGGCATTCGAGCCTGGAGCGACGGGCTTGAATGGCTCCTTCGGTTTACCGGGTTCGCCAATCGGGCCGCTACGGCTCTCGTCCTGCTTCGAGCGCCCGTAGATGAACTGGCCGACATCGATCCCGGCGTCCGGAAACAGCGTCGCCAGGGCGACGATCAGGCCGCTTCCCGTGGCGGTACCCCGCTGTAGCTGAAAGCGATCGATGGCCGCCACGAGATCTTCGCGGGAAAGCGTCGGTGCCTGTACCACGGACGCCGTGGCCGCGAACGCGACGACCCCGACCTTGGTTCGCGATGGAAGCTCGGCGACGAAAGACTTTGCCGCGGCTTGCGCCGCCTGCAAGCGATTAGGTTGCACGTCGGCGGCGCGCATGCTGCCGGAGACGTCCATGGCGAGAATGATCGTTTCCTGCTGCGTGGGCAGCGTCACCGTCGCGATTGGGCGCGCTGCCGCGAGCAGCACGGCGGCCAACGCGAGCAGCATCAACACTGGCGGAACGTGTCTTCGGATATGGCTGCCGGCGCCGATGGCCGCCCGCACAAGATCAAGATTCGCGTAACGGACGGCCGCCCGTTTGCGGCGCCGCAGAATGAAGATGTAGAGGACTACAAGCAATGGCAGGGCGAGCAGAAACCACAACATCAACGGCCATTCGAACGTCATCATCGCCGCACCTCGGTTGCTTGGCCGGCGCTGGCCGGCTGGGGATTTGCGATCGGCTGGATATGGGCGGGCAGTCCGCCACCGGACGAGGCACGGCTGCGTAGCTCGCGCAGGTCGGCAAATCGGAGCAGGGCGTCGAGGAGATCGCCTTCGGTGGACAGTTCGAGTGCATCGACGTTAGCATCGGCAAAGCGATTCCTCAGTATCACCTCGCGTTCCTCGGCGAGCTCAGCAAAACGCCTCCGGAACCGGCGATCATGGGTGTCGACGGTCAGCTGTTGTCCACTCTCGGCATCTTCGAAGAGTAGCATTCCGAGATCCGGAAGATCGTGTTCAAGCGGGTCGGAGAGCCGTACGGCAATTACCTCATGCCGCCTTGCGAGTTGACCGAGCGGCTTTTCCCAACCCGGCGTGCTGATGAAATCGGAGATCACGAAGACCAGCGAGCGACGCGGTACGATACGGTCGGCGTGCACAAGCAGCGTTCCGAGTTGGGTCGGCGATGGCGTGACCACCGGTCGCGTGGTTAACGTGTGCAGGATGCGCAGCACCTGCTGACGCCCGCTACGCGCGGGAATTACCGTGTCAACGCTGTTGCCATAGCATAAGGCGCCGACCCGGTTCCCGTGTCGCGTCAACAAGCGTGCGAGTACGCCCACGAATTCAGCCGACACGGCCTGCTTCTTGACCCGCGCACCGAAGTCGACAGATGCGGAAAGGTCGAGGAGAAACCAGGCAGTGAGGTCGCGATCCTCGTTGAATTCCCTGACGTACGGCATTTGCATGCGAGCGGTGACATTCCAGTCGATGTGGCGCACGTCGTCGTGGT
Organism: Propionivibrio soli; assembly: GCF_025770765.1. Lineage (GTDB taxonomy): Bacteria > Pseudomonadota > Gammaproteobacteria > Burkholderiales > Rhodocyclaceae > Propionivibrio > Propionivibrio soli. The sequence continues at coordinate 79,580 of NZ_JANZKY010000020.1, forward strand.
ACTGATACTCGCGCAGATCGGCGAGGTCCAGACCAGGGCCGCGGAAAAAGCTCCGGTAGTCGCCATGCAACAGCCCATCAAGACGGCGGATTACCGTCCACTCGAGCCTCAAGAGCAGTTGCTCGGCGTCAGGCCGGGACGCTGGCTCGTTCGGCGGTTGCATGAGGGGCAAGCGCCTTCGCGGGCGCGGGGATGTGCTGCATCAAGCGGGCGATCGCGGCGTCGGCCGTAACTCCGTCGGCGAGTGCCTGATAGGAGAGCACCAGCCGGTGACGAAGTACGTCGGGAACGATGGCGGTCATGTCTTCGGGTAGAACATAGTCTCGGCCGCGCAGGAAGGCGAGCGCGCGCGCGCCCTCAACGAGACAAATGGTCGCCCGCGGGCTGGCGCCGAAAGTAAACCACGGTTCGAGTTCGGGGAGGCCGTAACGCGCGGGTTCGCGTGTGGCGCAAACCAGGCGCACGGCGTATTGCACGAGAGCCGGTTCGACAAAGCTGCGCCGGCATTCGGCTTGTAGCGCCGCCAGTTGTTCGGTCGTGGCGATGGCCGAGATGACCGGAGCCTCGCCAGTTACCCGCTGGGCGATTACGAATTCCTCTTCCGGTGTTGGATAGCCGACGAGGACTTTCATCATGAAGCGGTCGACCTGAGCTTCGGGCAGTGGGTAGGTCCCCTCCGTCTCGATCGGGTTCTGCGTCGCCATGACCAGGAAGGGGGCTGGCAGGACATGAGTTTCGCCGGCGATCGTCACCTGTCTTTCTTGCATCACCTCGAGTAGCGCACTCTGCACTTTGGCCGGAGCGCGGTTGATCTCGTCGGCCAAAAGCAGGTGCGTAAAGACCGGCCCGAGCGTCGTCGAGAACTCGCCGGTCTTCTGGTTGTAGATGCGGTTACCGACCAGGTCTGCCGGTACGAGGTCGGGGGTGAACTGAATGCGCCTGAATCCGCCGTTGATCGTCTGAGCCAGCGTCTTCACCGTCAGCGTCTTGGCGAGACCGGGAACGCCCTCGACGAGCAGGTGACCTTGCGCCAGGATCGCTACCATGACCCGCTCCAGGAAAGCGTCTTGGCCGACGATCAGCTTTTTGACCTCGTACAACACCTGTTCCATCAAAGTGGCGACGTCGCCACGAGTCGTCAGCTCTTTCGTTTCCATGTCTCTTCCTGGAGAGGTTAGCCGGTTCAGAACGGATGCACGCCGACAGCAGCGGCGGCATTCTCGATCGGCACGGCAAAAGCGAGTCCGACGAAAAAGCCTCGTTGCAGCGGATTGAGGATTGCCGTGACGATGCCGAGGACTTCGCCCTGCGAATTCACCAACGGGCCACCGGAGTTGCCCGGATTCGCCGCGGCGTCGAACTGGATAAGGTTGCTCAGTACGCGTTGCCCGCCCGTCGACCGGAACTCACGCTTAAGGCCGGACACGACACCAGCAGACGCCGAGGGGCCAAAACCGAAGGGGAAGCCCACGGCAACGACTTCGTCCCCCGGGCGCAGGTCGCCGGTCGTGACGAGGGTTGCCGGTTGCAGATCGTCTGGTAATTTCTGGGCTTGCAGCACAGCGAGATCGTTGTCGGCGTCGACACCGGCGATGGCTGCTTCCGATTCTGTGCCGTCGGCGAACGTAACCGTGATGCGGCTCGTCCCTGAGACGACGTGCAGGTTGGTGAGGATCGCGCCCTTTTCGGTGATCACCACACCCGTACCGATGGATGCCCCTTCGCTTTCGCCCGCGTCTTTTGCCTTGCCGGTCTTCTTTCCGACCGGTTTGCCGGCCGGGTCGGGCAGCGATCCCGTCGCTTCCGGATGGTTCGCGCCGACGACGCGGACGACCGACGGCCGGATCGCTTCAAATGCTTTTGCAGATTGGGCCGGCAATGGCTTCTCCTCAAGGGAACGCCTTACCGCCTGATCGATGTGTTCCTGGGTGATCACCATCGCCGCAGGCTCCGCGAGTTGCCGCTGCAAGAGCCCACCACACACTCCGGCGACACCTACGGCGAGCAAGATCAACGGAATCCGGTAACCCGTAGTGAACCGAGCGAACCTTTTCCGCCAAGCGCGTTTGTCAGGCACGCTTTCATCAGTAAGAGGGAGTGCCGGGGCATCGGGGATGGCCGCGCGGCTCCGGGTAGAACGGCTATATAGCGCGGCTCGTTTCATACGTTCCTCGCGATCGGTGCTGTGGCGACAAGACACGAACCGGCACATGTCTCAAAGGCTTATGTGCCGCGAAGATTTGATCAACAAAGCGTTCGCCAAGTTTCAACGTAGAACAAAATCGATCTGCGGCAAGGCGTGTGACTTCAACAAAGCAGGCAGGTGTAAACAAAGAAAGCCGCCTTGCGGCGGCTTTCAGGTTTTCGATTACGGTGGCTAGTTAAGCGCTACGCCTACGGCGGATTACCCCCAGACCGATAATCCCAACCGCCAGGAGAGCCAGCGATCCGGGCTCCGGAACCCCGTTTTCGCAAGCCGGCGTACCGGGAACGCCGCATACTGGGGTGAGGCCAGCCGTGAACCAGGTCTTGTGGTACGCAACGGCATTGTTAAGGCCAGCGGTAGTCGATCCCTGCAGGACCACGCCGTTACCTTGCCCGTCGCCGAAACCAACCGCTGCCGTCTGGCTGGTGCCCGTGGCTTCCCAAGGCATTCCAAGCCAGAAGAAACCGATCGCGCCTTCCCCGCTCGGAATGTCGTAGCCGGAACCGCGAACGACCATCTGGAACGTGTTCAGCTTATCGCCGCGGTCGTTGTAGTAGCCGACGTGATCCCAGGTCAGGATTGTTTGATTCGGGGTGTCCTGACGAATATGCAGCACACCGCTCAACGGGTTGCGCGTGTCGACGTCGCCGAACCAAATCGAAATCGTCGGGAACGTCGCACCAATCGGGCCGTTGGGAACGTAACCCGAGTTACCGCCAGAGAAACTGATGTTGCCGTTGTTGTTGGCGTAGAAACTTGTGTAGTTGTTACCAAAGAAAGAGAGCGTGTAGCCAAAGTTGATCGGTCCGCTGAAACCATCATCGTTGCGGCCGGAAGGGTTTCCTGCGCCATTGGCGTTTCCACCCCCTGTCATGACGACGACAGACCCGATGCCTCCACCGATCGTATCGGTATAGAGCTGAGTGCTGGGTGTGAGCGACGCTTGCGGGAAGTATTCGATTGCGGCGTGTGCCGGGGCAATCAGGGCAGCAAGCGCGATGGCGGAAACGTACTTATGGAACTTCATGATGATTCTCCACTTATTGTTGAACTTGTGAGCAGAACCGGCGGTAAGCCTCGTTGTTCTGTGCCGCTCTAAGCACGTTTTGTGCCGATAAAATAACGTATTGAACTTAAAGTTTTTTTCTTCGATTGATTTCAGCTTGCGTTAACTTGTGTAAAGCTATCCGACGCACGGTAGGGGGGGCCACAAAGGTGTGATCAGGCGCAAGGGATTCCAGAGAAGACTTTCCTGAGGGCCGAGTGGATGAGCGGACACTGTGAAGGTGCTCACCATGGCGATGGGCGTGTACTTCGTGTTCTCTGAGAAAGTCGAAACCGGAGCTGTGTCGAGCGCGGTGACTTGTGAGGAAAAATTGGGAAGGCCCTAGCAAACAATCCCGCTAGGTGCGGCGGCATCCATTGGGTATGTGGGCTGTTCCGCCAGGAGGCGAGCCACAAGCGGTTCTTGAGCAAGAGCACCGCGAAGCACCATGTTTCCGCAATTGCACGTTGCGTCTCGTTCCGTGTCGTTTTTTCCAAACGACGTTTAAGCAAGGTTATCTAGGTGATTCACCTCGATGGAAATGTGAACGAGTTCTTCATGTACGCTGAGCAACCGCTTGAAGTCGTTCGGGGAGAGGTTGCCGGAGGTGAGTAAGGAGAGGATGCAGGCGTACTTTCCTTTGCCAACTCGCCAGATATGCAAATCGCAGATGGATGTCTCGGACGGGGCTGCGGCGATAACTTCACGGACTTCGTCTACGACCGGTGCATCCATTTCGGCGTCGAGCAGCACGCGCCCGGAATCGCGCAGCAGACCGTACGCCCACACGGCGACCAGCACTGATCCGACAATACCCATGGCCGGGTCGAGCCAACCGGCTCGCCATAACTTTCCACCACAGAGCGCCACGATCGCCAGGACCGACGTCGCGGCGTCGGCGATGACGTGGACGTAAGCCGCACGCAGGTTCAGATCGTGGTGACGATGCTCGTGTTCGCTTGACGCGCCGTGTCCGTGGTGGTGATGCTCATGGTGGTGACCACCACGGAGTAGCCAGGCGCAAGCAAGGTTGACGAGCAGGCCAACGATTGCAATGACGATTGCTTGGTCGTAATGAATCGGTTTGGGTTCGATCAGTCGCTCGACCGATTGATACAGCATGAGGAATGCGATCCCGACCAGCAACAGCGCGCTCGTATAGCTACCCAGGATTTCGATCTTCCAGGTACCGAAAGCGAAACGGTCGTCACTCGCGAAACGCCGAGCCGCGCTGTAGGCAAGAACCGACAGGCCGAGCGCGAGCGCGTGCGAACTCATGTGCCAGCCGTCGGCGACAAGGGCCATCGAGTTGAACCACCAGCCGCCAGCAATCTCGGCCACCATCATTATCGCCGTCAAGACAACGGCCCATCGCGTATTGCGTTCGGCGAGCGGGTCACCCTCATCGAATATGTGCGAGTGAGACCAGTGCTGGATGGAAGCGGCGGCAGACATGAGAGACCCTTGCTGTAGCGTTAAGATGATAGGGGAAATATACTATACCCCAGTACCGTACCGAGAAACGCCGATGCCGCATACCATCAAGGACAAGAGACACCTGTTGAGCCGCGTCCGCCGCATCAAGGGGCAGACGGAGGCGCTCGAGAAAGCGCTCGAGAAGGAAACGGAATGTGCTGCCATCCTGCAGCAGATTGCAGCTATTCGCGGGGCAGTCAGCGGCCTCATGGTTGAAGTGCTCGAGGGGCACATGCGCGAACACCTGGGGCCGAATGCCGTATCCGCTGAACAACGGGATGCCGACCTGGAACAAGTCGTCAAGGTGCTACGTTCTTATCTCAGATGAATGTGCATCGAGCCACCGCGGGAGGGTTGATCGCGTAAGACGGCTTCGGCGCAGGTAGCGAAGAATTGCCGAAGCTCTCTGTTGTTCCGCGGAGAGTCCCGTTCGCGGATTTCGCACCGTGCCCCTTGTGCGGGGATGGTCACGCAGGCAAGGCTGCAACGGCGCCGCGGAGTTGCAGCCAGTCGCTGACAACAGGATCTTGTTACCAGTACTGGCGCTTCTCAAAAAGGCGAGCGTGCGGCACTAAGTTGTCTGCGACTCCGCCCGGTCGCGACAGGCTGACTCAGTTTTCGAGATTCCGCTTTAGCCGCCACCGTTTGACCAGCGCGTAGATCGCTGGAATGACGGCCAGCGTAAGAACGGTTGACGACACCATGCCGCCGACCATGGGCGCCGCGATCCGGCTCATCACTTCGCTGCTCGGGCCGGAGCCCTACATGATCGGCAAAAGGCCGGCAATGATGGCAACGACCGTCATCATTCTCGGTCGCACGCGCTCTACAGCGCCTTCCATGATGGCACCATAGAGGTCGCCGACGCTCGCTGCCTGGCCGGCGACCCGCCGTTTCTCCTTGGCTTCTTCCCACGCGTGGTCGAGATAGATCAGCATGATCACTCCGGTCTCGGCGGCGACGCCGGCGGGTGCGATGAACCCAACAGCCACGGCCACCGAGAGGTTGTATCCAAGCGCCCACATCAGCCAGATGCCGCCGACGAGAGCAAACGACACTGACAGCATCACGATCAGCGTTTCCGTTAGGCGCCGTAAGTTAAGGTAGAGCAGCAGGAAGATCGCCAGCTGTGTGACGGGTGCGGCGACCTTCATTTTCTAGATAGCCCATTCCATGTTCTCGAATTGCCCGCTCCGGAGACCTACAGAAAGCTGACGGGAAGATTGCATTCTCGTAATCTTCGCCCTGCGGCGGTTGCGGGGAGCAAGATGTGCCGCCGAGGGACAAAAAGGAGATGGCAATGAAGATCCTGGTCGTCGAAGACGAGGCGAAGACCGGAAGTTATTTGAAGCAGGGACTGGCCGAGGCAGGCTTCGTCGTTGACCTTGCACGCGACGGTGAAGATGGCCTGCACGACGCGCTGACCGTCGACTACGACCTTGTGATTCTCGACGTGATGCTTCCGCGGCTCGATGGCTGGAGCGTTTTGCGCGGCATACGGGCCGCGGGTAAGGGCATCCCGGTGCTTTTTCTGACGGCGCGCGATCATGTCGATGACCGCGTGCATGGGCTTGAGCTCGGTGCCGATGACTACCTCGTCAAACCCTTTGCTTTCTCCGAGCTGTTGGCACGGGTGCGTACGCTGCTGCGGCGTGGCAACCGGGCCAAGGAGGCGGAGGTACTCCGCGCCGCCGATCTCGAACTCGATCTCTTACGCCGCCGAGTGACGCGTGCGGGTAAACGCATCGAATTGACGGCAAAAGAATTTTTGCTGCTTGAACTGTTGTTGCGCCGACAGGGCGAAGTGTTGCCCCGTTCGCTCATCGCGTCGCAGGTGTGGGATATGAACTTCGACAGCGATACCAACGTCATCGAGGTGGCCATGCGTCGCTTGCGCGCAAAGATGGATGACGAATTCGAACCGAAGCTGATCCGTACCGTGCGCGGTATGGGGTATGTGTTGGAGGCAGCGGGGTGAGGCCCGTCCGGGGTATGTCGATCACCCTGCGCCTGACGGCCCTTTTCGCCGTGGGCTCGACAATTGTGCTGCTCGTTCTCGGTTATCTGATCGGCGGCTCAGTCGAGCGGCACTTCGAGGAGCAGGACCTCGATGTGCTGATAGGCAAACTCAAGCTGACGCAGCGCATGTTGGAGAAGGTGCGAAGCTCGGCAGACCTCGACCATCTGGCACAGCAGCTTGACGACTCTCTTGTCGGGCACGAGGGGCTCGCGGTCGTGGTCAAGATTCCGAACGATCAGTTGATCTTTGCGACGAGCGGCGCGGATTTCCCCCGAGCCCTCCTGGAGAAACCACTGAGTGAATCCGAGGCGTTGCGTCCGGTCGTTTGGCAGGCGGATAGCGGACGTCCATTCCGCGGCGTGGTGGTACGTACCGGGACCGGCATCGAAGGCGCGCCGCAGGCGATTGTTGGCGTGGCGATCGATATTTCGCACCATCGGCATTTCATGGCTTCGTTCCGCGTCACGTTATGGTCGTTTGTTGCTTTTGCCGCGGTCCTGACGGGATTCCTTGGTTGGTTGGCAGTCCGTCGCGGGTTGGCTCCGCTACAAGCCATCCGGAAGGAAGCGGCAGCGGTTACGGCGCATCGGCTGGACGCGCGCATCGCCGAGGAATCGGTACCGGCCGAACTGGCCGATCTGGCACGGACGCTCAACGACATGTTGTCGCGCTTGGAAGCCTCTTTCCGCCGGCTTTCCGATTTTTCTTCCGACCTTGCGCATGAGTTCCGGACGCCGGTCAGCAATCTGCTGACGCAAACGCAGGTGATGCTCTCGCGGCCGCGCTCCGTCGACGAATACCGCGACGTACTGGCTTCGAACGTCGAGGAATTTGAACGGCTGTCGCGGATGATTGCCGACATGCTCTTCATCGCCAAGGCCGATGAAGGACAAATTGTGCCGACGCGGGAAGCACTTTGCCTTGCGGGGCTGGTCGACGAACTCGCAGAGTTTCATCGTCTTGCCGCTGAAGACAAAGGAGTTGAACTGGCGTGCTCAGGCGACGGCGTCGCACTCGGCGATTCGCTGATGCTACGTCGCGCGATCAGCAACTTGCTCTCGAACGCGATCCGACATACGCCGCCAGGCGGGCGCGTGAGTGTGACAGTGCGAAGTCCCGGTGGTCGACGGGTGACCGTCGATATCGCAAACACGGGCGAGACGATTCCTCCGGAGCATCTGCCGCGGCTGTTCGATCGCTTCTATCGGGCCGATCCTGCGCGCAGCGGCGATGGCGGACAGTCGGGTCTCGGCCTGGCGATCGTCAAATCGATCGCCGAGGCTCACGGGGGGAGCGTGAGCGTCGTGTCTGAGGAAGGAGTCACCCGCTTTACATTGACCCTGGCGACCGCCTAGAAAGGTTGCAGGGCGATCGCACATGTCTTGCCGAACCCATGGCGCCGAACGCTTGGATGGGCACCGTCCGGTTCTTGGCCGAAGACCGGGTTTTGTGCTCCGTCTACTGTCTCTCAAGCTGGTCGTACACGGCGCTCGCCACGCGCCCGAGCTCGTCTTTGCCAATCGTCGCCGATAGTGCGTAGCCGAACTTGCCGTCGACCCAGTAGAAGACGTTGACCTTGCCTTCTTGGGCGAAGCGGAACGCCGTTTCCCGGTTGGTTACGTTTTCGGTGGAAACGTACAGCGTAAGCCGCTGGCCGGTTGCATCCTGATACATGAACTGGGCAACCGGGGCCGCATTGCCCGGCAGCAAACGCCCGCCGACGAGTTCATAACCGAGCCCGCCGAGTTTCGGCGCCTTCACCTGCGCCCCGATGCGCTTCGAGAGCCAGGTAACCAATTGTTCTTCCTGGTCGCCGCGCACCTCTACCGGCCGGCGCACGTCCGGCGAATAAACGGCGTGTGCGACGGCCGCCTGTCGTGGCAAAGGAACCACGGCCGCGAGGCTTGGAGTTGGCGCATATCTGTCGCGCGCAAACCAGCCCGTGGCGCCGCCAATTGCCGCCACGAGAACGGCGGCGGCGATGCGTTGCCACCATTCGTACCGCCGTCGCGAACCTGACATCGCGCGCCAGCCGGCGGCGATCCCCTGCGGCGATTCGGGGTTCGGAGGGGAAGTGAGGCGACGCAGGTTTTCGGGGAGCGGCTCCTCTAGAACCGGGTCGAACAACGCCTTCAACGCGCGTTTCTGTGCCGCGTATTCCCGCATCCGGTCGGCGTCTCCGGGGTGCCTACGGAGAAAGCGTTCAACCCGCTCATGGTCCGCTTTCGGCAGTTCGCCGTCGACGTAGGCATGCAGGTCGCTCTCAGTAATTTGCGTGCGCGGACTCATTTGACGACTCGCAAATGCGTCACGGAATCTCCCGGCTTCCCGGCCAGAATCTGGCGTAAACGCTCGCGTCCACGGGCCAGGCGGGACATCACGGTTCCAACCGGGAGTTGGAGAAGTGTTGCAACGTCCGAATAACTCATATCTTCAAGAGCGACCAGCAACATGATCTCGCGTTGTTCTTCGGGAAGTCTATTGAGCGCGACGTCGAGGTCGAGCATTTCAAGGCGATCACTCTGTGTGGCGCGCACCGGGACATCGTGCGCACCTTCTTCGATCGGCTGCACAGGTATCGCGGCTCGCCGCAGCTGATCGACCCGGAGGTTATGCATGATACCGAACAGCCAGGCTCGAAGATCGCTACCGGAGCGCCATTGACTGCTACGCGCCCAGGCGCGCTCCAGCGTATCCTGAACCAGATCGTCGGCGGCCGAACGATCGCCGAGCAGCGCCCGCGCGTAGCGGCGCAGGCGCGGAATCTCGGCTTCGAGCGCTCGGCTGTCTACCATCGGTGCAGGCAGAGGCGATCAGGGTTTGGCCACTTGCCAAACGTTATTGACGCCATCTCCGGTCTTGTCGCCCGGTTTCTGATCCTTGACCCAGAAATACAACGGTTTGCCCTTGTAAGCCCATTGTTTGCTACCGTCGTCGCGGGTGACGACGCTGAAGTTGCCGTCGTTCATGCCATCTGCATTGGCCTTCAGCGGCGGCCAGTTCTTCGCACACGCGTCGTTGCATGTACTCTTGTTGCTCCCCGCGACGTCGCGGTCGAAGGTGTATAAGGTCATGCCGTTGGTGCCGGTCAGGATGCCGTCCCCGACGACCGCCGGGGCCTCCGCGGCATGGGAAATCGTTCCAGCGAGAGCAAACAGGGAAACGCAAACGACGTACGCGGCTTTCGAAATACGGTTTTTCACGGTGGCCTCCTTCGGTTGGTACGGTGGGTGACTGGGGATTGCACCTGGTAAACGCATCCCGATCCCGATTTATTCCCGTTTGCCGGAAAAAACTCATGCGTAGACCGAGCGGCCCCGTGCACGTTCCTCCTACGGGAAGCAAGCAGTGAAGGCCGCTTGCTTCGTTCCGCGGTGTTCGGGCGAGAGAGTCAAGGGGAAGAAGCGGTAGCGGCCGATGAAGGCCGAGTGACGTGGCGAGTCCTTTGCACTCGGACAGGAGCGACGCGGGGAAATGAAACGGGGCTGGTGTTCAGCGGTTTCCGCCTGTCGCTGTCCCGTGGCAAACGCAGCCTTCCTGATGCGCGGCGGCGACGAGTTCGTGCAGGATGCCGCAGTCGCCCGCAAGATGCGTCGTGCCGCAACGTCCGCGCAACGCGGTGAGTTGTCGCTCGAGCGCTTGCAAACTTTGTAACCGGGCGCGGACGCGGTCGAGTTGTGCGTCGATCAAGCGATCGATATCCCCGCAATCACTTTCGGGACGGGCGACGAAGTCAAGCAGCCGGGAAATGTCGGCCAACCCGATGTCGAGTGCCCGGCAGTGGCGTATGAAGGCAAGACGTTCCACGTGCTCCGGGCCGTACGCCCGATAGCCATTGTCGTGTCGCCCGGGAACAGGCA
>NZ_JANZKY010000021.1 GCF_025770765.1 Propionivibrio soli
CGGTGCCTTGGCGATGACCACCCCCGGCGATACCTCGATGGTGCGTGTCGAGGAAGTCGAAGCCGCCATGAAGGGCAAGGGCGCTCGCGTCATCCGGTAAGCGGCGCCACTAAACCGGCGGGGCGGCGCGCTGAGCCGCTCCGTCCGGTCCGAAGCGCCCCCAAAAGAAACGGCCTCCCAAGGGAGGCCGTTTCTTTTGCCGTCTCTGGCGCCTGGCGCTCCGGACTTCCGAATCAGCAGACGCTGTGTTCCTTGATCACGCCTTCGCGATAAGCATGCAGCAGCGCTTGCAAATCGTCGATCTTGCGCTGGATCTCGCGACCGCGATCGGTGTCGCGCACACACATGCGGAAGGGATGCGTGTGGATGATCTCCGTTTCGCTGTCGATATCGACTTCCTCCGACACGGCCTTCTGCGTCGAGTGGAAAGGCTGGTGCGCTGCGAGCAGCATGCCTCGTGAATTGGCAATCAAGGTATAGCCGGCGATTCCCGTTTCACGTTGATAGGCCTTCGAGAAACCGCCGTCGATAACGAGAAGCTTGCCATTGGCCTTGATCGGGCGTTCCCCCTTCGACACCTTGACCGGTACGTGGCCGTTGATGATGCGCCCGGTGTTGGGATCGAGGCCGAACTCGCGCAGGATCTTGGTGGCTGATTCTTCCGTGTCACGCAGCGTGTAGTAGGCGTTACGCTTCTCGGCGTGCGTCACCTTGTCGGCCAGGAAGTAGCGTTCGAAGGTGGCCATCTTTTCCTTCCCGAACAGCGGCGACTGCGGCGCACACCACAGGAACCACATGGCGTCCATGCCGTATTGCTTGACTTCGGGGTTGTCGGTTGCGAAGTAGCCCTGGCGTGCCAGCCGGTCCACTCGGTCGAGGAATTCCTTGCCCTTGAAAGACTTGCCGTCGACGTTGAACGACTTGAACTCGCCGTTTTCTTCCATGGCGATGCAGCCGTGGTAGAGGAGGTTGCCGTCGTGAATTAGATAGAGGCTCCCGTTCGAGAAGAGGAAGCGGACGTGCTGCTGCAGCTTCTTGCTGTTGACGAAGGAAAGCCTGAGTTTGTCCATGACCTGTTGTTCTTCGGGCGTCAGCGCATCGGGCGCTTTCGGGTCGATGGTCGGGAAGAAGGTGTCGAGCAGCGGATAGTCGACGCCGTTGAGTTGGACAACGCCGCGCTCGTAATCGATCTTGTCGAGCAGCAGCCGGTCATCCATCTGGTAGTGGGGCCGGCGCTTGATGACCTGGCTTTCGATCTTGAACTGCATGATCGCCATGGCTTTCTGCATCTGCGCCATGAGGCGGATTTCCTGGGAAGTGAACTTCTCGTCCGGCGACACCTTGGGAATGAACAATTCGCAGGGGTCGTCCTTGTAGGTTTCGAGGGCGAACGACGCGAGCGGCAGCAGGCTGACGCCGTAGCCATTTTCGAGCGTCTCCATATTGCCGTAACGCAGACAGGTGCGGATCACGTTGGCGATGCATGGCTCGCTGCCGGCGGCGGCTCCCATCCACAGAATGTCGTGGTTGCCCCACTGTATGTCGACTTGGTGGTACTCCATGAGGCTATCGAGAATCAGGTGTGCGCCGGGCCCGCGGTCGTAGATGTCACCGATCACGTGCAGGCGCTCTACCGCCAGGCGCTGGATGAGTTCGGCGAGGCTGATGATGAAGGTCTGCGCGCTGCCCGTAGAGACGATCATGTCGATCTGGCTCTGGTAGTACGCCGCCTTGTGTTCGACGCCTTCCTGGTCGTACAGCAACTCCTCGATGGCCTCGGCGACGTGCGGCGGCAGAAAACGGCGTACCGTTTCGCGCCGGTACTTCGCGCTCAGGCGCCGGCAGAACTTGGCCAGGCGAACGAGCGTCAGGCGGCTCCACTCGTCCCTGTCGGCAACCGATTGCAGCATCATCGGCGTCTTCAATTCGGGGTAGTAGATCAGCGTCGCCAGGTTGCGCCGTTCCGACTTCGACATCGTGTTGCCGAACATTTCCTCGATCTTGCGCCAGATCGATCCCGCGCCGTTACGGACGACGTGCTGGAACGCCTCGTATTCACCATGGATATCGGAGAGGAAGTGCTCTGTACCTTTGGGCAATTGGAGCAGAGCGCTCAGATTGATGATCGCCGTCGACGCCGCCTGAATGGTCGGGTATTTCTCGGACAGCAGTTGAAGATACTTGACGGTCTCGTTTTGCATGTTTCTCTCTTTTATGTGTGGGCCGTTGTCAACGATGTGTGGCAGACCAAAATTCCAGTGCTTTGTTCCGAGCATAGCGGGGCAACCCTTACCGGTGGCTTACGCCTTGCCGCGCGCTGTGCGGCTACCGCTGCTTTGCCACAGCACCTTCGCCGCCGCGTCCACGACCGCCGCTGACAGCGCGTTGAGCACGGCGGAATCGAGATTCCAGCAGTGCCAGTAAAGGCCGAGAGGCAGCGGCGAATTCGGCACGAGGTTGACCAGTTCGCCGCTTTCGAGCTCCGTCCGCACTTGGATCTCGGGCACGACACAGGCTCCCCAGCCAGCGAGAACGGCGCGTACCTGGCCTTCTGAACTAGGCACGAAACACTGATTCAGCTTCGCTTGCTTCAGCTTGAACGCGCGGCTCACGAATTCGGTCTGCAGATCGTCCTTGCGATTGAACGCGATGAAGGGCAACTGCCGGAAGTTATGCGCTGACAGACCGCCTGGGCAGAAACGCTTGACCGTGTCCGGGCTGCCTACCGCCACGTAATCCATATAACCGAGAAAAACCAGCTTGCAGCCGCGAAGCGCCTGTTTCAGCGTCGTGACACATCCCAATACCTGCCCTTCTCGCAACCATTCCTGCGTGAAGTCTTGATCGTCGGTAATGATCTCGAGTGGAACGCCCTGGCGTACCAAAGCGTCGAACGCAGGGAGTGCCCAGGTGGCGATGCTGTCGGCGTTGACGGCGATGGAAATGCGTTCACTTTCGCCAAGGCTGTTACCACCGGTTGTTCCTGGGGCGAGCTTGCGCAATTCCTGTTCGAGGTCGGTATGCAGAAGCCGGACTTGCATGGTGTGCTTGAGCAAAAGGCGTCCGGCCGGTGTTGGCCGCAACGGTCGTCCCCGCACGATAAGCACCGTGCCTGCTTGCGTTTCGAGCGCGCGCAAACGCTGAGACACCGCCGATTGGGTAATCGACAGGCGCTGCGCCGCTTTCTCGAAGCCACCTTCCTCGACGATGGCCGCGAGGCATTCGAGAAGGTCCGGCGTAAAACGATCCATGAATGCCTCCGAGGGCTATTAGCGATTCTTATTAAATGTGAATTCGTTTAATACTACTTTAAATCCCAAGTGACTTCCACGAGACTGCGTGCACCGGCTTCGACTTAACCCACAATGGAGAAAACGTCATGCGAATCGGGGTACCTAAGGAAATCAAAAATCACGAATATCGCGTTGGACTGACACCCGCCAGCGTGCGCGAGTTGGTTTCGCGCGGCCATTCGGTGTTTGTTCAAAAAGGGGCCGGCGAGGCCATCGGGCTCTTCGACGAACATTACCAAGCGGCGGGTGCTGCCCTTCTTGCCGAGCCGACGGAGATCTTTGCCACGGCCGACATGATCGTGAAGGTCAAGGAACCGCAGCCGCAGGAATGCGCGATGCTGCGTCCGGGGCAGATTCTCTATACCTACCTCCACCTGGCGCCTGATCCCGAACAGACGGCCGCGCTCCTCGCTTCGGGTGCCATCTGCGTGGCGTACGAAACGATCACCGGTCCGAACGGCGGTCTGCCGTTGCTGGCGCCGATGAGCGAAGTGGCAGGGCGAATGGCCATTCAGGCCGGTGCCGCGCATCTGGAAAAATCAAAGGGCGGTATGGGCGTTCTGCTCGGCGGCGTACCAGGCGTTGCGGCAGCGCACGTCGTAGTCATTGGCGCAGGCGTGGTCGGCACGAATGCATTGCAGATGGCCGTGGGGGTTGGCGCACGGGTTACGGTTATCGACAAGAACGTCGACCGGCTGCGCCAATTGGATCTTGTTTATGGTAACCGCATCACGACGTTGTTTTCCACCGCGCAGCACATTGAAGAAGCCGTCATGGACGCGGATCTGGTGGTCGGCGGCGTGTTGATTCCAGGTGCGGCGGCTCCGAAGCTGGTGACGGCTGGGATGATTTCGCAGATGAAGAAGGGGGCGGTGATCGTTGACGTGGCGATCGACCAGGGCGGATGTTTCGAAACCTCCCACCCGACTACGCACGCACAGCCGACATTCATCGTCGACGGCGTCGTCCATTACTGCGTAGCCAACATGCCCGGCGCCGTGGCGCGCACCTCGACGTTTGCGCTCAACAACGCGACGATCGGCTATGCGCTTTCGCTGGCCGACAAGGGGTGGAAGAAAGCCCTTAAGGACTGCGTGCATCTCAAGAATGGACTCAACGTCGCGGAAGGTAAGGTCACGTACGCCGCCGTGGCGCGCGCGCTCGGGTATGAGTACGTCGACGCAGATCATCTGATCGGTTAACGGCAAGAACGCCTGCCGAGCGGGGCCGCGTCTTCCCGCCCGGCAGGCGATGGTCGGTTCCCTTTTAGGCAAACCGACAGCGGGTACGCACGGAAGCTTCGAGCGGACCAACGCGTCATCCATTCTTCCTGGCGCGTGGAGTGGTACGCGGATCGCCCTCTCGGCGTAGCGATCCGCAGTTGCTCATCGACCTTTCTGACGCAACATCTTCTCCTGATTGCCTCCGGCGGGAACATCTCCTGCCGTTTTTTTTTCCAGAACCGAAACTACCGCGAAGGGGCCGAAGGTGCATGTGAGGCCTCGATCGGGTAAGATCGCGCCTCGTAAGTCTGGGCGTCGGCTCAGCAAGGAAAATTCGCAGGGGAGTCCGGCGCGGTGCGCCCGACTCCCCGTTGTTGTCAGCCGTGTACCGGCGCGTGAAGCCTTGCATTGAAGCCTTACCCCGCCGAAGTGGGCGATGCAGCGCCTGCCTCGAAACGACAAGAATCAGAGTCCCGAGGGGGACTTTGCATTCGGCGCGCTATATGCCCTTCGCCCGCCGTTGCAAAGAACAGCATTTGAAAGAGACCGTATAAATGCACAACGGAACGAATCAAAGCAGGGCGCAGCAAGCGGCGCTGGCACTGGCTGCGCTCGGCGTGGTTTACGGTGATATCGGAACCAGTCCGCTGTACGTGATGAAGGAAGTCTTCGCTGGGATTCACCCAATCCCTCTGAACCCAGGAAACGTGCTCGGCATCCTCTCGTTGATTACCTGGGCGCTGATTATCATCGTTTCCGTCAAGTATGTCGTTTTCATCATGCGCGCCGACAACCGGGGCGAGGGCGGAATCATGGCCCTCATCGCGCTTGCGCTGCACAATGCCAAGAACAATCGCCACCGCGAGAAAGCGATCCTGCTCGCCGGCCTGGTCGGTGCAGGGATGTTCTATGGTGACGGAGTCGTCACGCCGGCCATGTCAGTTCTCTCCGCGCTCGAAGGTCTTGATGTGGCCACGCCCGCATTCCGACCCTTCATCATTCCGATGACCTTGGTCATCCTTTTCCTGCTTTTTTATTTTCAGCGGCGGGGAACGGCTTCGGTCGGTGCGCTATTCGGGCCGATCATGGTGATGTGGTTCTCGACGCTCGGCGTGCTGGGCTTTATCAGCTTAACCGCCCATCCCGCGGTGCTTGGCGCGGTGAACCCGCTGCATGGAATTCGCTTCCTGATCGAGCACAGTAATATCGCCGTGCTGGCGATGGGCGCGGTGGTGCTATCCGTGACTGGCGCTGAGGCTCTTTACGCCGACATGGGCCACTTCGGCAGTCGACCAATCCGCCAAGCCTGGTTCGGCTTCGTCCTGCCGGGGTTGCTGCTCAACTACTATGGGCAGGGGGCGCTCATCATTGCGGATCCGGCCACGATAGAGAACCCGTTCTATCACCTCGCGCCGGACTGGTTCCTGTATCCCCTTATCGCGTTGGCGACAGCAGCGACGGTGATCGCGTCGCAAGCTGTCATCTCGGGTGCTTTCTCGGTCACCCGACAGGCTATGCAGCTCGGTTTCGTACCTCGCTTCGAGGTTCAATACACGTCAGAGAAAGCTCAGGGACAGGTGTATCTGCCCGGGGTTAACTGGGGGCTATTCTTGGCGGTGGTGGTTCTCGTGCTCGGTTTCCGCTCGACGAACAACTTAGCAGCGGCGTACGGAATTGCGGTAACCGGCGATATGGTCATTACCTCGATTCTCGCCACCTTCGTAGCCGCCAAGAGCTGGAACTGGGGGTGGGGGCGGGCAATTGCTCTCTTCGCCGTGTTCCTCTGCGTGGAAGCGACCTTCCTGTTTGCCAACGTGCTGAAGATCCCGGACGGTGGCTGGTTCCCCTTGGCGGTTGGGTCGGCAGTCTTTCTCCTGATGAGCACCTGGAAGCGCGGTGGTCAACTGCTCACCGATCGAACCAGTGGCGAGGCAATTTCGTTGACTGCCTTCATCGACGCGTTGCTCGTTTCGATGCCCGAGCGAGTGCAGGGAACCGCGGTGTTTATGACCTCGAGCAACGATCGCGTGCCGAACGCGATGCTGCACAACCTGATGCATAACAAGGTTCTGCACGAACGTGTGCTTGTCGTGTCGGTCAAGGTGTTCGACGTGCCCTATGTGCCTGAGATCGACCGTGTCGAAATCCATAAGCTGAAGGGCGATTTCTACAGCATTACCGTGCAGTACGGGTTCAAGGACGAACCAGACATTCCGCAGGCCCTCTCCCTATGCGCCGCGCAGGGGCTCGACATCAACATGATGGAGACCTCGTTCTTCCTCGGCCGGGCCACCTTGGTACCCAAGATCGGCTCGGAAATGGCGTACTGGCGTGAAAAGCTGTTCATCTTCCTCTTCCGCAACGCGAGCAGTGCCACGACCTTCTACAAGATTCCCAGCAACCGCGTCGTCGAACTCGGTACGCAGGTCGTACTGTAGGGCTTTCGAGGTGCCTTGCCTACGGCATCTCGCGCCTCGCACTTCGGCATGGTCAACTGCTGCATGATGGTCCTATCCCGAGCGCGGTTTTTCCTGGCTTCCCTACCTTTCTGAGCTTGTCCTTCGCATAACAAGCCGCGATCAGCACAAACGAGTTTTGACAAAATGTACAAACTTAGATAATCTGTACATATGAGAACGAAAGCGAATGAGCACGCCGCTTTTCTGGCGCAGATCGAGAAAATTGCGCAGGGCCTTGGGGAAACGTTTGCCCCGTTTTGCGAAGTGGTAGTGCACGATCTGACTCGCCCCGAACACGCCATACTGGCCATTCATAACAACCTGTCCGGCCGTTCGGTCGGCGATCCGGTGACCGAGCTAGGCTTGGCTCGTATCGCCGACCCTGCGTACCCGGAAGTGATCGCAAACTATGCCAACCGCTTTGCTGACGGCCGCCAGGTGAAAAGCACGTCCATTGGCCTCAAGGACGCGAGTGGCCGTTACGTGGCGGCCCTGTGCTTGAATGTGGACCTCAGCCAGTTCAACGGACTGCAAAACATGCTTCGGCAATTCAGCCGAGTCGACGAGCCGGGGACCACGGTTGAAACGCTCGATCCTTCCGCGGCGGAGACGATTCGGAAGCGCATCGATCAATTTGCGGCGCGTCTCGCGACCACGCCGCGATCGCTTAAGGCGGTGGAGCGGCGAGCTCTCGTGCGCGAGTTGAAGGCCGCCGGATGCATGGAGGTGCGGCGAGCGACAGAAACCGTCGCGCAGCATCTCGGCGTTTCACGCGCAACGGTGTACAACGATGCCAAGTGACGCCCATCTGCTGCTGTTGGACGCGCCTACGGTGGAGGCGCTGCTCGACTCTGCCAGCGCGCTTGGCGCCGTGCGTGAAGCATTCGAACTCCACAGTCTTGAGGCAGGTCGCACCTTTCCTATTGTGCGTGAGCGCTTGCTGTCGGGTGCCGTGTTTGGCATCAAATCCGGCGATGTCCCATCGCAAGGGCTGCTCGGATTCAAAGCCGCCGGTTTCTGGCCCGCCAACCGCCAGCGCGGTGGAGAGCCGCATCAGGCAACGATCCTGCTCTTCGACCCTGAAACGGGCCGGCCGCGTTGCGTTATCGACGGTAACGTCGTCACCACCCTGCGCACCGGCGCTGCCGGGGCGCTCGGGCTGATTTATCTTGCGCGCCCAGACAGTGCGCGGCTATGCGTCTTTGGTACGGGCGTGCAGGCGGCCGTACAAGTGGATTTCGCGCTGCAGGTCATGGATGGAATCAAGCAAGTCCGCTACGTGGCTTCTCACGGGGGGGCGGATGCCGCTTTCGAAAAGCGTTTTGCGGATCGTTGCGACATCGCACCGGCAAGTGACCTCAATGCCGCTGTCGCCGAGAGCGATATCGTGATTACCGCGACACCGGGCAGGGGTCCGCTCTTTGACGCGAACGCCGTGCGCCCAGGGACCCACCTCAACTGCGTCGGCGCCGACACGCGCGGCAAGCGCGAACTGCCAGAGGGCCTTCTCTCGCGCGTGCGCCTGATAGTCGACGACCGCACGCAAGCCAGCCAGATTGGCGAGATGCAATGGGCGCCGTCGACGCCTTGCACGGAACTTGGAGACTTCATCACCGGCAAGACGGACCTGGAGCGACAGGCGACTGATGTCACCGTCTTCGATATGACCGGGTTGGCCTTGCAGGATCTGACTGTTGCCCGACTGCTCTTCGAGCGTGCCGAGACGAGCGGCCACGGAGTACGCGTCTCGTGGCCGTGGTAGGCCACAATCTCTTGGAAAGGAATTGCCCCATGCTCAATCTGCCCACTTACGATGATATCGTTGCAGCGGCTGGTCGAATAGCCGGTCATGCCCATCGCACTCCGGTCATGCGGTCGCGTACCGTGGACCAGGAGTTAGGCGCTAGCGTCTATTTCAAGTGCGAGAATCTGCAACGCATGGGGGCGTTCAAGTTTCGCGGCGCGTTCAACGCCCTGTCGAAATTCGACGAGCGGCAGCGACGTGCTGGCGTCGTGGCGTTCTCCTCCGGCAACCATGCTCAGGCGATCGCGCTTTCCGCCTCGCTGCTCGGCATCTCCTCGACTATCATCATGCCGAACGACGCGCCTGCCTCAAAAGTCGCGGCGACGCGCGGGTATGGTGGCAAGGTGGTCGAGTACGATCGGTACAAGGAGGACCGTGAGGCGATCGGGCGAGCGCTCGCGGAGGAGCAGGGCCTGACCCTTATCCCACCCTATGACCATCCTGATGTGATCGCCGGTCAGGGTACCGCGGCGAAGGAGTTGTTCGAGGAGGTTGGCGAGCTCGACGCGCTTTTCGTTTGTCTCGGGGGCGGTGGCTTGCTTTCAGGATCGGCGCTGTCGGCACGCGCGCTCTCGCCGAACTGCCGAATCTATGGGGTCGAACCGGAGGCCGGCAACGACGGCCAGCGTTCGTTCCGCTCAGGGGCCATTGTCCACATCGACACCCCGCAGACGATTGCCGACGGCGCGCAGACGCAACACTTGGGCAATTACACTTTCGAGATCATACGGCGCGATGTCGAGGACATCCTGACCGCCAACGATCTTGAGTTGATCGACTGCATGCGCTTTTTCGCCTCACGTATGAAGATCGTCGTCGAACCGACCGGTTGTCTCGGTTTTGCAGCGGCACGGGCGATGAAGTCGCAACTCCGCGGTCAACGGGTAGGCGTCATCATCAGTGGGGGCAATGTCGACCTGACGCGCTTCTGCGCTTTGCTCGGTAGTTGAGCAGATGCGCACGCCTGCGTCGTTCAGCTCAGTGCTGAGCGAAGATCGGCGAGTAGTGCGTCGACGCTTTCCGGGGTCGTGTCCCAGGCGCACATGAAACGCACGCCGCCAGCGCCGATGAAGGTGTAGAACCGCCAACCGCGGGCACGCAACGCTGCTTGAGCTTGCTCAGGCAAGAGAACGAAAACGCTGTTGGCTTCGACCGGGAAGAGTCTTTCCACGCCGCCGATAGCCGTGATGCCGTGGGCTAATCGCCGTGCCATGGCGTTCGCGTGCCCGGCGTGCCGCAACCACGCGCCGCCTTCGAGGATGCCGAGCCAGGGCGCCGCCAGGAAGCGCATTTTCGACGCCAGTTGCCCGGCTTGCTTGCAGCGCCAGGCGAAATCCTCGGAAAGCGAGCGGTCGAAAAAGACGACGGCTTCGCCGACCGGGAGCCCCATCTTCGTTCCGCCAAAGCAGAGGACATCCACCCCAGCGCGCCATGTAATTTCGCTCGGAGCGACACCAAGCGCGGCAACCGCGTTCGCGAAGCGCGCGCCGTCCATATGCACTCGCAGGCCGTGCTCATGGGCCAAATCGGCGATCGCTGCCACCTCGTCGCGTTGGTACACCGTGCCCACTTCAGTGGCTTGGGTCAGCGTTACGACTCGCGGTTTCGGATAGTGAATGTCGCTCCGGCGTGAAATGACCTCGCGAATGGCGTCGGGCGTCAGCTTGCCATTGCTGCCCCTGGCCGGCAGCAACTTGGAGCCGTTGGAGAAAAACTCCGGGCCGCCGCATTCGTCCGTCTCGACGTGCGCGACCTCATGACAAATCACGCTGTGATAGCTCTGACACAGCGAAGCCAGCGCGAGCGAATTGGCCGCTGTCCCATTGAAGGCGAAATACACGTCGCAGTCGGTGGCGAACAATTCGCGTAGACGGTCGGAAACCTGGCGCGTCCAGTCATCGTCCCCATACGCCGGGGCATGACCGACGTTGGCGGCGAGCAGGGCGTCAAGGGCTTCGGGGCAGATTCCCGCATAGTTGTCGCTGGCAAAATGCTGCATGGGTGCTCCAAGGAAAAGGTCTGCGGGGATTTTCGCATGGCCGTGGCGCATTTAGTATCCGACGCGATCCGAAGTCAATAAAAGAAACGGCCACGTTTGTGCGTGGCCGTTCATCGAGGTCAGATGCGGATTGTGCTGAACTGCGCTTATGCGACCTCCGCGGCCTCCTCTTCGAACGACAGCTTGACCTTGCCTTCCTCGTCGACGTCCACGGTGACGTGACCGCCGTTCGCGAGCCGACCGAACAGGAGTTCGTCGGCAAGCGCCGAGCGGATCGTGTCCTGGATCAGCCGCGCCATCGGCCGGGCTCCCATCAGCGGGTCGAAGCCTTTTTCCGCCAGGTGGTTCTTGAGCGCCTCCGTGAAAGTCGCTTCGACCTTCTTCTCTTGCAACTGCTCCTCGAGCTGCATCAGGAATTTGTCGACGACGCGCAGGATGACCTCGTGGTCGAGCGGCTTGAACGAAATCGTCGCATCGAGCCGGTTACGGAATTCCGGCGTGAACAGCCGCTTGATCTCGGCCATTTCGTCGCCCACCTGCTTGGTGCTCGTGAAGCCCATGTTCGGCCGCTGGATCGCCTCCTGGCCGGCATTGGTCGTCATGATAATCACCGCGTTGCGGAAGTCGGCCTTACGCCCGTTATTGTCGGTTAGCGTCCCGTGGTCCATCACCTGCAACAAGATGTTGAAGATGTCCGGATGCGCCTTCTCGATTTCGTCGAGCAGGAGCACGCAGTACGGCTTCTTCGTCACGGCCTCTGTGAGCTGTCCGCCCTGGTCGAAACCGACATAGCCGGGCGGTGCACCGATCAGCCGCGACACCGCGTGCCGCTCCATGTACTCCGACATGTCGAAACGGATCAGCTCGTTGCCCAGGAAATAAGCGAGCTGTTTCGCAACCTCCGTCTTGCCGACCCCGGTCGGGCCGGAGAAGAGGAAGCAGCCGATCGGCTTCGATGGATTGCCAAGGCCGGAGCGCGCCATCTTGATTGCCTTCGCAAGCGCATCAATAGCCATTTCCTGGCCGAAGACCACGGCCTTCAGGTCGCGATCGAGGTTCTTCAGGGCACCACGGTCATCGGTTGACACATGGGTCGACGGAATGCGCGCAATCTTCGAAATGATGTCCTCGATATCCTGCTTGCCGATGATCTTCTTCTGCCGCGACTTGGGCAGAATGCGCTGTGCGGCTCCCGCTTCGTCGATGACGTCGATCGCTTTGTCCGGCAGGTGACGGTCGCTGATGAAGCGCACAGAGAGTTCAACGGCAGACGTGATCGCAGCCGAGGAATACTTGATGCCGTGATGCGACTCGAAACGCGCCTTGAGGCCTTTCAGGATTTCGATCGTCTCGGCCGCTGACGGCTCGTTCACATCGATCTTCTGGAAGCGTCGCGAAAGCGCGTGGTCCTTCTCGAAGATGCCGCGGTACTCGGTGTACGTCGTGGCGCCGATGCACTTCAACTGGCCGTTGGATAGGGCCGGCTTGAGCAGGTTGGAGGCGTCCAGCGTACCGCCCGACGCCGATCCGGCGCCGATCAGCGTATGGATCTCATCGATGAAGAGGATCGCCAGCGGGTTTTCGGTCAGCTGCTTGAGCACGGCCTTGAGTCGTTGCTCGAAGTCGCCTCGATACTTGGTCCCGGCGAGCAGGGCGCCCATGTCCAGCGAGTAGACCGTCGCTTTGGACAGAATCTCCGGCACTTCGCCTTCCACGATACGGCGTGCGAGGCCCTCCGCGATCGCAGTCTTGCCTACGCCGGCTTCGCCAACCAGCAGAGGGTTGTTCTTGCGCCGGCGGCAAAGCGTTTGCACGACGCGCTCAAGTTCGCTGTCGCGCCCAATCAACGGATCGATCTTGCCCTGCATGGCGAGCGCGTTGAGGTTGATCGTGTAGCTGTCCAACGGGCCAGCCGCGGCTTGTTGTTCGCCCTCTGGCTCGGCTTCGTTTTCCGGACGAGCAGCGTTGTTCTGCGGCACTTTGCTGATGCCGTGCGAAATGAAATTCACTACGTCGAGGCGAGAGATTCCCTGCTTTTGCAGGTAGTAGACGGCGTGCGAATCCTTCTCGCCGAAGATCGCAACGAGTACGTTCGCGCCGTTGACTTCCTTCTTGCCCGAAGACTGCACGTGGAGAATCGCGCGCTGGATCACGCGTTGGAAACCCAGCGTCGGTTGCGTGTCGATGTCTTCCTGTCCCTCGACGGTGGGGGTATGTTCGCCGATGAACTTCGTCAGATCCTTGCGGAGCTGTTCGATGTTCCCTCCGCATGCCCGCAACGTCTCGGCAGCCGAAGGGTTGTCGAGCAACGCGAGCAGCAGATGCTCGACCGTAATGAACTCATGGCGCTTCTGCCGGGCTTCGACGAAGGCCATGTGCAAGCTGACTTCAAGTTCCTGCGCAATCATTCAATTCTCCTCCATGACGCACGCCAGCGGGTGCTGGTTTTCCCGTGCGAAGGTCGTAACCTGCTCGACCTTGGTGGCGGCGACGTCGCGTGGATAGATACCACACACACCTCTTCCCTCCACGTGTACTTTGAGCATGATTTGCGTCGCCCGTTCTCTGCTCATCGAAAAAAACTTCTGTAGAACGAGGACGACAAACTCCATTGGAGTGAAGTCGTCGTTGAGCAGTAACACGGTATAGAGAGGCGGAGGCGCGAGTTTGGTGCGCTTGGCTTCGAGAACCGATCCTTCCTGATGCTGTTTTGCCATAAACCAATTCTAACCAGTCTTTCCTGCTCCGCAACATTGCGAATTGACCGCTTCTGCGGACATAAAACGTCTTTTGCTCCCGTACGGGGTTGAAAAATGCTTGACGCATCGGTGACAACTAGCGTACAAAGACTGAATGTTTCGGTTTGGACTTCGGTCCGCATACCAAACATGCAAGTCGGGCGAATGCCCGGTTCCAGTCTTTTTTCAAGGAAGTAGCAATATGGCAACAGGTACTGTCAAGTGGTTCAACGACGCCAAGGGGTTCGGTTTCATTACTCCGGACGATGGCAGCGAAGATCTCTTCGCCCATTTTTCGGCGATCACCATGGGCGGATTCAAGACCCTCAAAGAGGGCGAAAAAGTTACGTTTGATGTGACTCAGGGTCCAAAGGGTAAACAGGCTTCTAACATCGCGCGCGTCTAGTCCAGACAGCGCTGAAAAAACCCGCTTCGGCGGGTTTTTTTTCGCCCGTGACTAGGGGCTCTACGATTGGGCGAAACAACTTGAAACAACGCACGGTGTCGGGACTCAAGTATCATTGACCGATACCGAACGGCGCGTATTCTCATGCCTACCGTGATTTCCTTCTGCTTCTCTTCCCGTATTCGCCAACCGGTCTTGCGCCTCGCGAAATCCGTCGCAGCCGCCTCGCTGAGCGTTGTCCTCGCCACGGCATCGATTGCCGCCGAGGAACTCCCTGACCTCGGAGAATCGGCGCGGGCCGACCTTTCGCCGCAAGTCGAGCGTCGGATAGGCGAAAGCATCATGAACGAAATCAGGCTGCGCGAGCCGACGTACGTCGACGATCCCGAGATAAACGATTACCTCGATCGCTTGGGGAGGCGCCTGGTGGCCGCGGGCGACAACCCGACCGGTGATTTCCACTTTTTTGCCATTCGGGATACGACGGTTAACGCCTTCGCCATGTTCGGTGGCTTTATCGGCATGAACACCGGAACGATGTTGGCTGCGCAGTCCGAGTCCGAACTGGCCAGCGTCCTCGCGCACGAAATCGGGCATGTGACCCAACACCATTTGGCGCGGCAAGTATCGAAGCAGAAGCAAATGGCAATTCCTGGCCTGATCGCCATGGCCGTTGGCATACTGGCCGCGCGTTCGAACTCCCAAGTGGCGGCGGCGGCCGTGACTTCTTCCCAAGCCGGGATGGTGCAGTCGCAGCTTGCGTATTCGCGCGATTTCGAGCGTGAAGCTGACCGGGTCGGCTTCCAGACGCTCGAAAAGGCGGGCTTCGATGTGCGCGGTATGCCAGATTTTTTTGAGCGTCTGCAGAAAGCCGGGCGGCTCTACGAGAACAACGCCCCGGTTTATCTGCGTTCCCACCCGCTGACCGTCGAGCGGATTTCGGATATGCAGAACCGTTCCGAGGAGGCCCCCTACCGACAGGTAGTTAGCAGCCTCGACTTCTACCTCGCGCGTTCCAAGCTGCGGGCGATGATGGGGACGCCGGAGGAGGGTGTCGCCGAATTCGAGACGCAATTGAAGGAGAAAAAATACGCGTCCGAGGCGGCGGTCCATTACGGCCTTGCTGTCGCCCTCATGAGAGCGAAGAAAGTCGCGAACGCGCAGAAGGAAGTGGAAGCCTTACAAGCGCTCAAGGCGGCTTCGCCATTCATTTCTGGCTTGGCGGCCGAGGTGAAAGCAACCGGGGGCGACTTCGCCGCCGCTCAGAATATTTATCGGGAAGCACTACAGCGCTTCCCGCAAGCCAAGTCGCTTGCCTACGGTTACGCTGAAGCGCTTCACGCAGGGCGCAACTACGACAAGGCGCTAACTTTCCTTGAGCCGCAACTCCAATCGAATCCTTCCGACTACAAGCTTTACGGCCTACAGGCGAAAACGTATGCCGCGTTGGGGAAACGCTTGCAGCAGCATCGCGCGCAGGCTGAGTTTTACATGCTGCAAGGTCAACTCGGCGCAGCGGTCGAACAGTTGCAGTTTGCGCAGCAGGAGACGGACGGCAACTTCTACGAGCAGTCGGCGGTTGATGCTCGGCTACGTGAGCTGCGCAAGCTGCAGGAAGAGGAGCTTAAGCTCAAGAGGAACGGCGGGTAGACGCTAGAATTATGAGTTTCTTCCGTCTGCGGAGCCGCTCATGAATTTCGACCGCGAACTCGATGTCAAGGGATTGAACTGTCCTCTCCCGATTCTGCGCACCAAGAAGGCCCTTTCAGAGATGTCCTCAGGGCAGATTCTGCGCGTCGTAGCGACCGACCCGAATGCGGTCAAGGATTTTCGAGCGTTTGCCAAGCAGACCGGTAACGAGCTTCTCTCCGACGCGGATTCCGACGGCACCTTCGAGTTCTTCTTCAAACGCAAGTAGCGCGGTAGCGCGCTTGTGCGGTTGCTCCCGACGTTCCAATGACCTGCCTAGCTGCCCCGGTCGCTCTTTTTGATGATGGACAGGGCGGCGCGGTCCTGTTCCAAGACTTGAGTCGGACGATCGATTTCGACTCCACGGTGGCGGCCGCGGATTGGGACGGAGAGAACGCATTGATCGATGCGTTCGCCGCGGTCGAGACTGCGGCGGCAGAGGGGGAGTGGGTCGTTGTTGCGGCCGACTATGAACTCGGCGCTTGGTTCGAACCTGGCGCCGCGATACGCCGTCAGGGTTCAAGGTTGCGTGCTTGGGTCTTCGGCCGCAGGACCCTCCTCGATGCCGGCGGGGTTGCTGCTTTTTTCGCGCAACGGTTACTGAGCGTGGCGGCCCACGATCGGGTCGTCGGCATAGCGGAAACGGAGATCGGGATCGATTCGACGACGTATGCCGCCCGAATCGAGCAGATCATGCGCTGGATCTACGATGGTGACGGTTACCAGGTCAACTTCACCTTCCCGCTTCGATGCCGCGTTTTCGGACATCCGCTCGCGCTATATCTCCGTTTGCGCGAACGCCAGCCGGTTCGTTACGGCGCCGCCGTTCTTGTTCCTGGCGCAACGATTCTTTCGTACTCGCCGGAGCTGTTTTTCGAGCGCGTCGGTTCGCGAGTCGTCACGCGACCGATGAAAGGCACGGCACCGCGCGGGAAGACGACGATCGAAGACGCGGCGTCACGCGATGCCCTGCTGGCATCTGAGAAAGAGCGTGCCGAGAATGTGATGATCGTCGACCTTCTGCGCAACGACCTCAGCCGCCTCGCGGCTCCTGGCAAGGTGTGCGTCGAAGGGCTTTGCGTGGCCGAAGACTATCCCACCGTCTGGCAAATGGTGTCGACGATTGCCG
This sequence comes from Propionivibrio soli, assembly GCF_025770765.1. Lineage (GTDB taxonomy): Bacteria > Pseudomonadota > Gammaproteobacteria > Burkholderiales > Rhodocyclaceae > Propionivibrio > Propionivibrio soli. The sequence continues at coordinate 16,741 of NZ_JANZKY010000021.1, forward strand.
CCGATCTTCCCGGCGTCTCTCTCTTCGAACTTTTCCGCGCGTTGTTTCCCTGCGGCTCGGTGACCGGCGCACCGAAAATCGCGGCAATGCGCAAGATCGCGGCATTGGAGACGTCGCCACGCGGTTTATACACAGGGGCATTGGGTTGGCTGGCACCTGGAGGTGATTGCCGCTTCAACGTCGCGATCCGTACGCTGGAGATCGATCGTGAGCGCCGAGCGACGCTTGGCATCGGCAGTGGTGTCGTTATCGACTCGAAGCCGGAGCGGGAATACGCCGAATGCCTTCTTAAGGCGAGTTTTCTTACCGGGTACGATCCGGGATTCCAACTCATTGAGACGCTGCGTCTGGAGCGTGGCGCTTATCCGTTGTTGTCGGGACACCTTGCTCGACTTGCCGCGTCCGCGAAAGCCCTAGGTTTCTCATGCGACATTGAGGGCGTGAAGAAAGCGCTGTCAGAAAGATCGGCCGCTCATAGCGACGGGCTGTTTCGGGTTCGTCTTACGCTCGCGCATGAAGGCGCAATCGCCGTTGTGGAAACGCCCCTAGAGGAAACGAACGGGCCGTGGCGAGCGGTTCTTGCCGAAGAATTGCTCGATCCGGAGGACTATCTGCTGCGTCACAAGACGACAGCCCGTGCACGCTATGAGCGCGAACTCGCGCGGCTGGCCGGTTTCCCCAACGTATTCGACGCCGTATTCCTGAACACCCGGGGAGAGGTCTGCGAAGGCGCGCGCAGCAATGTCTTTGTTGCTAAGGAGGGCGGCACGTTGCTGACGCCGCCGGTGGAATGCGGGCTGCTGCCCGGAGTGCTGCGCGGCCATCTACTCGACACTGGCCGCGCCGTCGAATGCTCGCTGACGCTTGCCGACCTTCGTGACAGCGCTGCGGTTTACCTCGGCAACGCCGTACGCGGTTTGGTGCCGGTTACCTTCGATTGGCAAGCCGCGCGGGCTTAATCAAAAGCTTAGCCAATAACGGTGACCACGATACGCCGCCGGTGCGACGAAGTACGGTGTTCCCAAAGGTAGATGCCTTGCCATGTGCCGAGCGCAAGGGCACCGGCCGCCACCGGCACAGTCACCGACGTGCCGGCAAGAAGGGTCCTCGCGTGCGCCGCCATGTCGTCCTCACCTTCGTCGTCGTGCTGATACGCCGGGTCGCCATCAGGTGCCCAACGCTTGGCGAGCATTTCCAGGTCGCGCCGCACGGAAGGATCGGCGTTCTCGGTAATGGTCACCGAGCAGCTTGTATGCTTTACGAATACGTGGGCAATACCGGTACTGATCTTCGCGTCGCGAACGATGTGCGCGACTTCGTCCGTAAGGTCGGTCGTTCCACGCCCGCGCGTGCCGACTTCGATCGTCTGCTGATAGACCATGCGATTTCCGCTATCGTGTCAGGATTTCCCGGTGCTTCCGAAGCCGCCAGCGCCCCGCGAACTTGCGTCGAACTCGTCGACTACATTGAACTGCACTTGCAACACGGGGACTACGACCAGCTGAGCGAGCCGATCGAGCGGATTGATCGTGAACGCCTCCTTGCCACGGTTCCAGGTGGAAACCATGATCTCGCCCTGGTAGTCCGAGTCGATCAGACCCACGAGATTGCCGAGAACGATCCCATGCTTGTGGCCGAGCCCGGAGCGCGGCAGGATCATCGCGGCGAGCCCTGGATCAGCAAGGTGGATGGCCATGCCGGTCGGAATGAGCACCGTTTCGCCGGGATGAATTCGCACCGGCGCTTCGACGCACGCGCGTAGGTCCAGGCCGGCCGAACCCGGCGTTGCATAGTGGGGAGGGCTGTCCTTCAGCCTGGGATCCAGCAGTCGGACGTCGATTCGATGCATCAGCGATTCTCCAGCAAGGTAGCAATGCGCGCGATGAGTTGACGCGCGAGTTGAATTTTGGGGCCTGGGGTTAGCGGCCATTGACCCGCGTCGTCGAACAGGACGACCGTGTTGTCGTCGCCGCCGAACCCGTGTTGGATCAGGTTCCCGACGATGAGGGGAATCTTCTTGGCCATACGCTTGCGTTCCGCGTAAGCGGCAAGATCGTGGCTTTCCGCGGCGAAACCGACGCAAAGCGGCGGGGCGGGCAGGGCGGCTACTTCGGCGAGGATGTCGGGGTTGCGCACGAGCCGGATATCGGGAGTGGCGCCGTCTTCCTTCTTGATCTTGCGATCAGCAATTGCTTCGGGCCGATAGTCCGCCACCGCGGCCACACCGACGAATACGTCCTGCCCGGAAATGCGCTCCATGACAGCGGCGTGCATTTCCAGCCCGCTGGTGACGTCCACGCGCGTGACGCCGCGGGGGGTCTGTTGAGTCACCGGACCAGAAACCAGAGTGACCTCTGCCCCGGCCTCCTGTGCGGCGCATGCGATGGCAAAGCCCATTTTCCCGCTCGACAGGTTGGTGATACCCCGCACCGGGTCGATAGCCTCGAAGGTCGGTCCAGCGGTGAGGAGGACTTTCCGTCCGGCGAGGACTTTGGGTTGGAAGTGCGCAATCAGTTCGGCGACTATCTCGTCCGGTTCGAGCATTCGTCCCTGGCCGACCTCACCGCATGCTTGGTCGCCGGCGGCGGGGCCGAGGACGCCGATGCCGTCATTGCGCAGCGTCGCGACATTGCGTTGGGTCGCTGGGTTTTCCCACATCTGGCGATTCATCGCGGGGGCGACGAACAATGGACAGTCCCGCGCGAGAACCAGCGTGGTAAGCAGGTTGTCCGCGATACCAGCGGCTGTCTTGGCGAGAAAGTCGGCCGACGCCGGGGCAACGAGCAGCGCGTCCGCCTCCCGCGAGAGGTCGATGTGCGCCATGTTGTTGGCGATCCGCGGGTCCCACTGATCCGTGAAAACGGGGTTGCCTGAAAGCGCCTGAAAGGTGACTGGGGTAACGAAATGCGAGGCGGCGTCGGTCATCACGACATGGACCGAGGCGTCCTGCTTGATCAGCAGACGGACGAGTTCGGCCGCCTTGTAAGCCGCGATGCCGCCCGTTACGCCGAGGACGATACGCTTGCCGCTTAATTCCATTTGAATGGTCCGGTTGCTTGGATAAAATGCCTGGCTGGTCATTTTAACTGAGATCGTCTCATGCCAATTACCGACTGGCCGGCCGACGAACGTCCGCGCGAGAGGCTGCTTACCCAAGGAGCGAGGGCGCTTTCTGACAGCGAGTTGCTGGCAATCTTTCTGCGTGTCGGAATGAAGGGAAAGAGTGCGGTCGATCTCGCGCGCGACCTGATTCGCCATTTCGGCAGCCTTAGCCGCCTGTTTGCGGCGAGCGCGGATGAGTTCGAAAAGATCCCCGGGATGGGACCCGCCAAATACGCTCAACTTCAAGCCGTGTTGGAAATGTCGCGGCGGGCGCTGGCCGAGGAGATAAAGAGCGTTTCGGCTTTCGACGGTCCGGCGGCCGTGCGGGATTACTTGCGCCTGCATCTGGCCGATTTGGGGCACGAAGTGTTTTTCGCGCTCTGGCTCGACGCGCAGAACCGATTGATTACCGGTGAGGAGCTGTTCCGCGGAACGTTGACGCAGACGAGCGTCTACCCTCGCGAGGTCGTCAAAAAGGCGTTGGCCCACAATGCGGCCGCGGTGGTGCTCGCACATAACCACCCTTCCGGCGTCGCGGAGCCATCGGCGGCCGACGAGATGCTGACGCAGGAGCTCAAACGTTCGTTGGCACTGGTCGACGTTCGCGTGCTCGACCACTTCATCGTCGCCGGGCGGGCAAAGCCGCTTTCGTTCGCCGAGAGGGGGTTGCTGTAGGCGCGCGTGTCTCCTAGGTGTCAGAAAAGACTTGAATTATTCCGGACAGTTGGGCTAGAATTGCCGGCTTTCTTCCCAAGCTTAATTGGAGCAACAAATCATGGCGCGTGTTTGCCAAGTAACGGGCAAGGCCCCGATGGTCGGGAATAACGTTTCCCACGCCAATAACAGAACGAAGCGCCGCTTCCTCCCGAACTTGCAATACCGCCGTTTTTGGGTTGAAAGCGAGAACCATTGGGTGCGCCTGCGCGTGTCCAACGCGGGTCTGCGCATCATCGATAAAAACGGTATCGACGCTGTGCTCGCCGACCTGCGCGCCCGCGGCGAAATCTGACAGGGGACATCGCCATGCGTGAAAAGATCAAGCTCGAGTCGACAGCTGGAACCGGCCACTTCTACACGACGACCAAGAACAAGAAAACGACTCCGGAAAAACTGGAGATCATGAAATACGATCCGAAGGCGCGCAAGCATGTCGCCTACAAGGAAACCAAGTTGAAATAACGAATTTGCTGTACTCCATAAACCTCGCCTTCGGGCGAGGTTTTTTTTCGCCTTGAATTTCTTGCCAGAGAGGGCGAATGCCGGGCAGTCGATGTGCGCTTCGGAGGGAAGTATTCGGAGGCCCACGAATCGGAACCCTCGCCACGCTGCGGACATGCAGCGTGGCGAGTGCTGAGTTGCGTCACCTTATGGCCTTCGTGGCACTTTCAGCGGACAAGACCGGCGTCGCTCGCCACATCAAGCGCGATGCTCGTCCAGTCGGATTCCGCACCGCCCTTCGCAACCCGTGCCGTATAGCGGTTTTGCAACGTGGCGAGGAAAGGCATCGGGACATTGCTTGAACGTGCGGTCTCGGCGACGAGTTGGATATCCTTGCGACCGAGGGCGAGCCGGAAACCGGGCGGATCGAAACGCTGCTCCGCGATGATTCGCCCGTAGTTCTTGTAGATCGGGCAGTTGAAGATGGTGCTGCCGAAAAAATCCGCAAGCCGGCCCTGATCGATGCCGTTCTTTTCGCCGAATACGAAGGCTTCGGACATCGCCTCGATGGCGGAGGCGATCATGAAGTTTCCGGAGAGCTTGATGACGTTGGCCGCTTGGGGCTCTTCGCCGAAGTCATAGTGTTGTTGGCATAGCGGTTTGATGATCGGCAGCAAGCGCTCTTTGTCGGCCGCTTTGCCTGATAGGCAGATCCACAGCATGCCCGCTGCGGCGGCCTCCGGACGGCCAAAGACCGGCGCGGCGATGTAGCCGACGTCGCGTTCGGCATGGGCAGCCGCGAGGCGTTGCGCCGTGGCCGGCAGGATGGTGCTCATCGAGACGTGGACGGCGCCCGGTTTCATCGCGGACAGCATGCCGTGGTCGCCTGACACGACGTCCTCGAGTGCGCGGTCGTCGGCAACCATCGAAAAAACGAAATCGGCGTTCTTGACGGCGTCCTCCGGAGTTGCGGCTTCACGGGCTCCTTTTCCAGTAAGCGGTGCCGCCTTGCCGGCGCTGCGGTTCCAAACGGTCAACGGATAGCTGGCCTCGATCAGCCGGGCCGCCATGGACATTCCCATGCTGCCAAGGCCAAGATAGGCGATCGAAGGTGTCATAGGGTCTTTCCTTTCATGCAGTTCAATCAGTTTAAAATATGAATAGCAACTGACTTCCGTTTTGCCCGGTGAAATGGGGCGCGGCGAGCCGGCCTGTTGGTACTTGTCTCCGAATAATATCGGAATCACGATGACGAGCGCTCCATGTGAGGAGCCTCCGTGTTGAAAGCCCACGTTGACGATGCTCAAGGAAAAAGAACACCAAGCGAAATCGGTGCATTCGCCGAAGAGGGGCGAGGAGCCCACGCCGGCACCCCTTGGTTCGACTGAGCCCTCGACCGGTTCCGCCGATGCTACAGGCTTTTCAACATTGCTTTCTGCCCGACCGGCTGCATCGTCCGTCGACCATGTGGTCAACAGCATCAAGGAGTTGCTGCTCAGCAAGAAGGTCATGCCAGGCGATCGGCTACCAGCGGAGACGGAGCTGACCAAGCTGCTTTCGGTGAGCCGCGGTTCGGTGCGCGAAGCGATGAAAATCCTCTCGGCGTTGGGTATCGTCGAGGTGAAGCGGGGCGACGGCACGTATATTTCGACGCGCAGCGTAGAGGCGGTGTTCGACCCGCTCCTTTTCAGCATGATCGTTTCGCAACCGCAGTTCGCCGAACTGAAGGAGTTGCGCTTGATCCTCGAGAAGAGCGTGGTTCGCCTCGTGGTCCGCAATGCGTCCGAAGACGAGTTGCGCGCGTTGCGGGAATGTGTGGAACAGACTGTGGCGTTGCGCAACAGCCCCGAACGCGATAACGAGAAGCTGCTTGCGCACGATCTGGAATTCCATCGTCTGCTCGGGCAAGCCTGCCGGAACGGTCCGCTGGAGACTGTTTACAAGTTCGTCATGCAGTACTTCAAGATCTACATCGCGCAAAGCCTCCTCAAGCATACGGTGCCTAGTCAGGAAACCGGAGAGGCGCACACCAAGATCCTGCACGCTATCGAGCAGCGTGACGAGGCCGCGGCGGAACGGGCCGTCGAGGATTCGATGGAGCTCTGGGAGTACCTCGTTTTCAAGCCCTGACAACCGCCGCTCCCGGCATTCCTCCGTCTCGGCTGGCGAGGCCAGCGAATTCGATTGACAGCAAAAAAAGCCGGTGATAGCGTTGCGCCAAACTAAACATCAGACGTTTGATGTTTGACGGATTTGCTTTTTCACAAGAGGAGCGCGCAATGCAACAGAAGATCGTGGTCAGCGTCATCGGGGCTGGCGGCAAGATGGGTACGCGGGTTACCAACAACCTCGCCAAGCATCCGGAGAGCATCGAGCTTCATTTCTGCGAGACCTCTGAAGCCGGCATCGCGTCGATTCGGGCGCGTGGCTTCGATACGGTACCGGCGGAGGCCGCTGTACCGAAGAGCGATATCGTCGTTCTCGCGGTCCCGGACGTGATCATCAAGAAGGTTTCCGTCGGCATCGTGAGCATGATGACTCCGGGCGCCACGCTGATCATTCTCGACCCGGCGGCGGCGGTGGCCAAGGAACTGGCGCTGCGCGACGACTGTTCGTTCGTCGTTACCCATCCCTGCCACCCGTCGTACTTTACCGACCAGGAAACGTACGAAGCACGGCACGATTATTTCGGCGGGGTCGCGGGCAAGCAGGATATTGTCATGGCGAAGATCCAGGGCGATGACAAGAATTTCGACGCGGCACGTAAAGTGAGCGAACTGATGTTCGCACCCGTCGGCAAGAGTTTCGTCATGGGCATTCGCGACATCGCGTTCCTTGAGCCGACGCTGGTCGAAATCCTCGGCGCGTCCACGCTGTATGCCATGGCCGAGACCGTGAATGAGGCCGAGCGCCGCGGTATCCCGCGCGAAGCCGCTGTGTCCTTCCTCACGGGCCACATCAACATTCTCTCGGCGGTCTTCCTCGGCAAGATGGGTAACGTTCAAGTGTCCGATGCGTGCAAGGTGGCCGTCGGGCTCGGTAACCGCCTGGTGTTGCGTGACGACTGGAAACGTATCTGGGAAGACGATGTGCTCGACCGCAGTATCGCAACGATGCTGCACCCCGACGATCCGAAAATCTAGTCCATGCAAACGGGTAGCGCAGCGGTCAGAAGTCCTTGGTGCTACCCGTCGAATCGAACCGGCCGCAGAGTCGGCAGCGGTTACGGTGAGAACGAATGGTATTGAATGTCGGCAGCGTAATACGCGGGAAGGAAACGAACATGATCGGCCTCGGCACCTACGCATTCTTTTGGCAGCATTCAGCGCGCGCGCCGCAGCCGCTCGACTTGCCGGCCATGATTCAGCGGACGCGGGATTTCGGAGGGGAAGTCTTTCAGATCTGCGACTACCTTCCGATCCTCGACTTCCCGGATGCTCAACTCCGCGATGTAAAAGCGGTTGCTGACCGGGCCGGTATCGTGCTCGAACTCGGCACGAAAGGCATCCAACCGGCGCATCTGGCGAAGTTCCTGCATATGGCGCAAGCGCTCGGAGCAACAGTCCTCCGCAGCATGGTCAACACCCCCGATCACCGCCCAACGTTGTCCGAGGCTGAAAAGCTGCTTAAGGAGATACTGCCGGCCTACGAGGCGGCAGGCGTGAAGATCGGGCTCGAAACGTACGAGCAGCTCGGCTCGCGCGAGCTCGTGTCACTCGTTGAATCCATCGGAAGCCCAAGTCTCGGTATCTGCCTCGATCCCGCCAATTGTGTCGCGGCGCTCGAGCACCCGCGCGATGTCATCGACCGATGCGCACCGTACGTCGTGAATCTGCACGTGAAGGACTTTGCCTTTACGCGTCGCGGCGGCTGGGTTGGTTTTACGCTGGAAGGGACCGAACTCGGCCAGGGGCTCCTCGATTACGACTACATGATCCGGAAAGTGGCGCCGGAATCGCGCGGAATCAACCGCATCGTCGAGCACTGGCTGACGTGGCAGGACTCGTTCGAAGAGACATGCCGGTTGGAAAACCAGTGGAACGCGAACAATCTCGCGTATATGAAGGCTCATGCCGGCTGAACGGACGGCCGTTACGCGCACCTGTTGGAACGGAAAGGCGGCTCTCGATATGCGGGATAATCGCTGGACTTGTGACTCGGCTCCCCTCGATGCCAGGCTGCGGCATTCTGTGCATTCCGTGTTTGCGCTGCAAAGAGCGGCCGCCCATTCCCGCATGTTGCAGAGTGGGAATGTGTCCGGAGAGGTCCAATCGAGAGACGGAAAATCCGTCGTGCCTCAACCGGGAAATGCGATTTCTTCCGACGGATTGTCGACGAAACGCCGCAACGCACCGTCGTCGTCAAGCGAGGCCAGACGCGCACATGCACGCTCCATATGCAACCGCGCCGCCGCGCGCGCCGCTTCCGGATCCTGTGCGACAAGAGCCTCCACGATCGCTCGATGCTCTTCTCTGACCTGCTGGGCGAGTTCAACTTTGGTCGCTTCAATGGCGCGGGTGATCTGCGTGGCCCGGCGAAGAACGTTGAATAGGAACTCAACCAAGGCAACGAAATGGGGATTCCCACAAGCCTCGGCAATGCGACGGTGGAACACGATGTCGGCGTCGACGCCGTCACTGCCTTTGGCCACGTCCTCGTCGATACGCTTCACGGCTTGCTTGACCGCCGCCAGTTGTGCCTTCGTGCGTCGAACAGCGGCCAGCGCGGCGATCTCCCCCTCCAAGGCTTGTCGAACTTCCACCACCTGTCGCACCGACTGCATCGAGGCCATCACATTGCGGTCGAAACGGAATGGGGAATCGAGATTCCCCTTGCGCACAAAGACTCCGCTGCCTTGCCGGGATTCGACCATGCCTTCGGATTTGAGCCGCGAGACGGCTTCACGAATCACGGTACGACTGACGCCGAAGCGGCTGGCCATGCTCATTTCTGAGGGAAGCCGTGTTCCTGCAGGGAAATCGTCGCTGTTTATCAGCTGGATCAGACTGTCGCAAACCCGATCCGCGAGCGTACCGCCGTTGGTCAAACGCTCGACTTTGAACTCTGGAAACAACGCCATTTCACATCCCCGGGAAATTTGTCTAGCTGTATTGTAATTATACAAGTTATGTGCTTTACTTCGCTCGAAGTTCGTCATTTGTAATATTGTGTGACAACTTTGAAGCTCGCTGTGGGCCTTGTCAAGCAAGAGAAAGGCCGACAAAGAAGTACCAAAAGGACTGACCGATAAAGAGTCAGAAGCTGAGCCGGACATGAAAAGAAGCTGGCCGGCTCGTACAAAGAGGGCGCTGTAAAAAACCTCGATCACGTTCTGATTGCCGGCCACCGGGCTTCGGGTGGACGCCCTGTTCAGGGCAGGTTTTTCCGACAGAGGAGAGGTACATGAGAGCATCTCGCATTGCAGCAGGATTGATATTGGCATTGGGCTTGGGCATGGGCGCCGCGGTAACGGCTCAGGCGCAGACCGAGCTGAAGATCGGCTGGACAAACACGATTGACTCGCACTATGGCGTTGGCGTAACCACGTTCGGCGACGAAATCGCCAAACGCACGAATGGTCGCTACAAGCTCAAGTATTTTCCGTCCGGCGCTCTCGGTGGCGAACGCGAGATGCTCGAGGCCGTGCAGCTCGGCACGCAGGAGATGATCATTACTTCGACCGGACCCGTCGGTAACTTCGTTCCGGAAACACGGATCGTCGATATTCCCTATCTGTTCCGCGACTACGATCACGCTCGCAAGGTTCTCGACGGCCCGATCGGTCAAGAGTTGCTGACCAAGTTCCCGTCAAAAGGACTCGTGGCGATCAGCTGGATGGAGAACGGTTTCCGCCACATCACGAACAGCAAGCGTCCGGTCAAGACGCCGGAGGACGTGAAGGGCCTCAAGATCCGCACCATGGAAAACAAGGTGCACATGGATGCCTTCAAGGCGATGGGCGCGTTGCCGACGCCGATGAACATGAACGAGGTATTCACTGCCCTGCAAACCGGTACCGTCGACGGTCAGGAGAACCCGATTCCGGTCATCCTCGCCAACAAGTTGTACACCGTGCAAAAGTACGTGACGCTTGATTCGCACGTCTATTCGCCCGCGCTTCTCATCATCAACAAGGACATCTGGAACAAGATGAGCGACGCGGACAAGAACGCCTTCAAGGAAGCCGCCAAGATCGCCCTGGTCGCGAACCGCAAGAAGGTCAATGACGACGAAGCCAATGGTATCGACATCATGAAGAAGGCCGGTACCGAAGTAATTACGCAGGTGGACAACGCGGCCTTCCAGAAGGCTGTGGCGTCGGCCTACACGAGCTTCAACAAGGAGTTCGGCGAGGCCAATATCAAGCGGATTATGGACGTTAAGTAACGGCACAGAGCCTTGTATTACCGCGCCGCGAGCAAGCGGCGCGGTTTCTCGACACCCAGGAATAAATAGCGGGAAGGAGCGTTTAGCGCTTCCCGGTGGGAGAGTTCAACCTATGAAACAGTCATTCCTACGCTTCGAGCACTGGCTATCGGCGATCATCATTCGCGCCGCCTGCGTTCTGCTCGGCATCGCGTCTACCCTCGGGATGATGCAGGTGCTGAGCCGGTTCATTTTCAACCAGCCGATCAGTTGGAGCGAGGTCTTGATCCGCCTGGTCATTATCTGGATGGTCATGTTCGGTGTCGTCATCGCTTTCCGCGAAGGCGCCCAAGTTTCGGTGGACTTGATGTTCCGCTTGAGCGGACGGTTTCAGCGACCGCTGCACTTCGTGATCACCGTGGTCGCGGTCCTTTTCCTCGCTGTAATCATCTGGTACGGCTTCGACATCACCTGGCGCACGCGCTTCCAGGAAATCGGCGGCATGGAGTTTTTGCCGATGAGCGTTGGTTATGCGGCACTGCCAGTCGGAGCGATTTTCGCGGTCATCGCCGCCGTCGCCAATTATCTCGACCCGAAACATAACGAACTCGAAACGCAGCAATAAGCTCGCGTAACGATCACCGACTCAGGAGTCATCATGACCGCTGCAATGTTCCTCTCGATGATCATCTTCTTTGCCTTCAGCATTCCGATCGCGGTATCGATCGGATTTGCCGGTACCGCCAGCCTGTTCTTCTTCACCAACACACCGATGCTGGTTGTGCCCAAGGAGATGTTCTCGTCGATCGACAAGTTCGCGCTCGGCGCGATCCCGTTCTTCATCCTCGCCGGCAACCTCATGGAGGTCGGCGGCATTTCCAACCGCCTCGTCAATTTCGCCAAATCGATCGTCGGCGGGTTGCAGGGCGGGTTGGGAATCACCTGCGTCATGACGTGCATGATCTTCGCGGCCGTCTCGGGTTCAAGCGTCGCGACGACATTCGCGATTGGCGCCATCCTGATTCCTGCGCTGATCAAGCATGGTTATCCCACCAACTTTGCCGCCGCACTGCAGGCAACGAGTGCTGAGCTCGGCGTCATCATCCCGCCGTCGATCCCAATGATTCTCTATGGCGTCTCGGCCGAAGTCTCCATCGGGGAACTGTTCATCGCCGGTTTCGGACCAGGCATCCTGATCGGCTCCGGTTTGATGTTCTTCGTCTGGTGCTGGTCGAAATACAAGGGCTACGGCAAGAACGATCACGTAGGGCGCATGAAGTTCGGGCACGCTACTCGGGAGGCGGCTCTGGCGCTGATGATGCCCGTGATCATCCTCGGCGGCATCTACGGTGGCGTGTTCACGCCGACGGAAGCGGCGGTCGTGGCCGTCTTCTACGCCTTGATCGTCGGCATGCTGATCTACAAGGAAATCAAGGTCAAAGATCTTTACCCGATCTTCCGGAAGTCGGTGATTTCGTCGGCCGTGATCATGTTCATCATCGCCAACGCCGGGCTGTTCAGCTTCCTGATCACTCGTGCCGGCGTGCCGGAAGCGATCGGCGACTTCCTCAAGGCGCACCTGACGTCCGGCGGTATGTTCCTGCTTGGCGTCAATATCGCATTGTTCATTATCGGGATGTTCATCGAGACGTCAGCGTCGATCATCGTCCTTGCCCCGATCTTGGCTCCGGTGGCGCAGAAGTTCGGCGTCGATCCCGTGCATTTCGGAACGATCATGGTGGTGAACCTTGCGCTTGGCATGATTACGCCGCCATTCGGGGTGAATCTGTTCGCGGCCTGTACGGTGGCCAAGATCTCTCTCGACAAGATTGTGCGCGAACTCATTCCGTTCGTGCTGACGGTGCTCGCGTGTCTGATGATCATCACCTATGTCCCGCAGATCTCGTTGTTCCTCCGGGATTGGGTATACGGGTACTAGCCGCCGCCGGCAAGAGCATTTTCAATTCGTACAGGGAAGAAGAATCATATGAACGCAAAAGCCAGGAAACCGGTCGGAGTTATCGGCCTCGGTGCCATGGGCATGGGCGTGGCCATGTCACTGCTTCGGGAAGGCTTCGAAGTCCATGCTTGCGATGTGCGTCCGGAAGCCGTGCAGAAGGTCGTCGACGCGGGTGGAATCCGCGCCGAATCGCCCGCGGCGATGGCGCCGTTGGTCGATGTGCTGATCACCGTCGTCGTCAACGCCGATCAAACCGAAACGGTGCTTTTCGGCGAGAAGGGCGCGGCGCCGCACATGAAAAGTGGCTCGGTCGTGATCGCCAGCGCGACGGTCTCGCCCGAGTTTGCGAAAGCGCTTGGCAAGCGGCTGACCGACGCGGGGCTGCTGATGATCGATGGGCCGATTTCCGGTGGGGCGGCAAAGGCCATGGCCGGAGAAATGACCGTCATGTCGTCGGGTTCGCCGGAGGCGTATGCCAAATGCGAAAACGTGCTCGACGCGATCGCGGGCAAGGTCTACCGGCTGGGCAATGAAGTCGGCCCTGGTTCCGTGGTCAAGATGGTCAACCAGCTGCTCGCCGGTGTTCACATCGCCGCGGCGGGCGAGGCCATGGCGCTTGCCATCCGTGCCGGCGCCAATCCGGATCAGGTTTATGAAGTAATCACCAACAGCGCCGGCAACTCGTGGATGTTCCAGAACCGCGTGCCGCATATCCTGGCCGGCGACTACACGCCCTTGTCGGCGGTCAACATCTTCGTCAAAGACCTCGGCATCGTGCTCGACTACGCGAAGAAAGCAGTCTTCCCTCTGCCGCTGTCCGCGGCGGCGCACCAGATGTATATGTCCGCGTCGGCGGCCGGGCATGGCGGTGAAGATGACTCCGCGGTGATCAAGGTATTCCCGGGGATCAAACTGCCGGAAGCCAAGAAATAGCCAAGCAGACAGACCAAGAATGAAGTGACGAGGTGGTACTTTCGGCGGGCCGGTCAACGGCCCGTCTTTTCTTGAACCGGTGCAGTGAGAACGCGCAGAGGGAATGTAGCCCAAGGTGGTTTGGGTCATCAGTTGAGAATGCGGATCGGCAACAAAAGGTGGCAAGTGCAATACCCTGAGCCCGCACCGGGACTCTCTCGGTTGCAGAGCATCGAGCGGCGCCAGGCACCTTTTGTTGATGATCCGGTAGGTAACCGGATGTTTTGAGTTTTATTTTGATCAGGAGTAAGCGATGGCAGTACGGCTTGGATGTATAGCGGACGATTTCACGGGTGGGACGGATTTGGCAGGCATGCTGGTGAAGGCCGGCATGCGCACGGTACAGATGATTGGGGTGCCACAGGAGCCGATCGGCGACGATATCGACGCCGTGGTCATCGCCCTCAAGTCGCGCACGAGCCCGGTGGACGACGCCATTGCCGAATCGCTGGCCGCGTTGCGCTGGCTCCAACAGGCCGGATGCCAGCAGTTCTACTTCAAGTACTGCTCGACCTTCGACTCCACGCCCAAGGGCAATATCGGTCCGGTGGCCGAAGCCCTGATGCAGGCCCTCGGCACAAAATTCACGATCGCCTGCCCGGCCTTTCCGGTGAACGGCCGCACCATCTACAAGGGCCACCTCTTCGTCGGCGACATCCTGCTCTCCGACTCCGGCATGCGCAATCACCCCCTGACCCCGATGAGCGACGCCAGCCTCGTGCGCGTCCTCCAAGCGCAGATCAAGGGCAAGGTCGGCCTTGTCGACTTTAACGTCGTCAGCCAAGGGGCGAAGGCCATCAAGGCGCGTTTCGAAAAACTCCAGGCCGAAGGCTGCAACTTCGCGATTACCGACGCGCTCTGCAACGACGACCTGATGGCCATCGGTGCCGCCTGTGCCGACCTGCCGCTCGTCACCGCCGGCTCGGGCATCGCCCTCGGGCTGCCGCAGAACTTCCGCCAAGCCGGACTCCTGGTCGACAACCAGGTCGCCGACGCCTTGCCTGCCACCGGCGGCCTGCGCGCCATCATCTCTGGCAGTTGCTCGATCGCCACGCAAGGGCAGGTCGCCGCCATGCGCGAGAAGCACCCGGCGTTCAACATCGACCCCTTCGAACTCGCCCATGGCACCGATGTCGTTGCTGAGGCGCTCGCCTGGACCAAGGGCAAGATCGAGAAGGAACCGGTGCTCTTCTACGCCACCGCGACACCCGAAGCGGTGAAAGCCGTGCAGGCCCAGCTCGGTGTCGAGAAGGCCGGCAGCCTCGTCGAGGACGCTCTGGCCGCGATCGCGAAAGGCCTTGTCGCCATGGGCGTCGGCCAACTGATCGTCGCCGGCGGCGAGACCTCCGGCGCGGTGGTGAAAGCCCTTGGCGTCGACGGCCTGCGCATCGGACCTGAAATCGACCCCGGCGTGCCCTGGACGACGGCAATCACTCGCGACACGACTCGACGTCCGATCGCGCTTGCGCTCAAGTCCGGCAACTTCGGTACGCCTGACTTCTTCCTCAAGGCCTGGGGGAAACTCAAATGACCGCCCTTATGCACACCGAAGAGAATCGTCAGCGCGAAAAGATCGCGACGCTCTCGCGCTCGTTGTACGAGCGCGGTCTGACCGCCGGCAGCAGCGGCAACATCAGCGTCCGGCTGGAGGACGGCTGGCTGCTGACGCCGACCAACTCCTGCCTGGGCGAACTCGACCCGGCACGCATCGCCAAACTCGACTGGAACGGCACGCTCCTCGCCGGCGATCCGCCGTCGAAGGAAGCCTTCCTGCATCGCTCGATGTACGAAGCGCGGCCCAAAGCCGGGGCCATCGTGCACCTGCACTCGACGCACTCGGCCGCCGTCTCGTGCATGGGCGGGCTCGACCGCGAGAATTGCATCCCGCCGCTGACACCGTACTTCGTGATGAAGATCGGCCGCCTGCCGCTGGTGCCGTATCACCGCCCGGGCGACAAGGCGCTCGGCGACGTGATCCGCGGCCTCGCCGCGCGCCATGGTGCGGTGCTGCTCGCCAATCACGGCCCGGTGGTGTCCGGCCCCGATCTGGAAGGCGCGATCTATGCGTCGGAAGAACTCGAGGAGACGGCGAAGATATTCCTGCTCCTGCGCAACACGTCGGTCCATTGCCTCAACGACGAGCAGATCGACGAATTGAAAACGGTTTTCAAACTTGATATTTGAGGATGCGCCATGCCGAAATTTGCTGCCAATCTGACCATGATGTTCAACGAAGTCCCGTTCCCGGAACGCTTTGCCGCCGCGGCGAAAGCCGGGTTCGAAGGCGTTGAGTTCCTCTTCCCGTACGACTACTCGCCGGCCGAAGTGGCCGGCTGGCTGAAAGCGAACAAGCTCAAGAATGCGCTGTTCAACATGCCTCCCGGCAACTGGGCGGCTGGCGACCGTGGCATGGCGTCGATCCCGGGCCGCGAAAAAGAATTCTGCGACGGCGTAGCGAAAGCGATCGAGTACGCGAAGGCGCTCGGCACGCCGACCGTTCACGCCATGGCCGGTCTGCTGCCGCCGGAAGCCGACCGCGATACGCACCGCGTCACGTACGTCGACAACATCTGGTATGCAGCCAAGGAACTCGGCAAGCACGGGCTGACCCTGGTCATTGAGCCGATCAACACGCGCGACATGCCGGGCTATTTCCTCAACCTGCAATCCGAGGCACATGCCATTTGCAAGGAGATCGGTGAACCGAACCTGAAGGTGCAGATGGACTTCTACCATGCGCAGATCATGGAGGGCGATCTGTCGATGACCTTCAAGAACAACTTTGCGGGCATCGGCCACGTCCAGATCGCCAGCGTCCCGGCGCGGCACGAGCCGGATGAAGGCGAGGTCGATTATCGCCATATCTTCAAGCTGCTCGACGAAACGGGCTACTCGGGTTGGGTCGGTTGTGAATACCGTCCGCGCGGCAAGACCGAAGACGGCCTGGGCTGGTTGAAGGAAATGCAATGAAGGTCCTGATTACCGGAGGCGCCGGCTTCCTCGGCAAGCGACTCGCGAAGCGGCTGCTCGCGCGCGGCACGCTGAAGAACGCGCAGGGCCAGGAGGAGAGGATCGACGAGCTCGTGTTGTTCGACGTCGTCCCCGCCGAAGGCTTTACCGACCCACGGGTGAAAGTCGTCACCGGCGATATCGCCGACCCCAACGCCCTGAACGCGATCGTCGATACGCGCACGACGTCGATCTTCCATCTGGCGGCCATCGTCAGCAGCCAAGCCGAGGCCGACTTCGACCTCGGCATGCGCATCAATGTCGACGCGCTGCGTTTGCTGTTCGAAACATGCCGGCGACTCGGGCATTGCCCGCGCGTCGTATTCACGAGTTCGGTCGCCGTCTTCGGTGGCAAACTGCCGGAGGTGGTGCAGAACGATACCGCGCTCAACCCGAAATCATCGTATGGTGTGCAGAAGGCGATCGGTGAATTGTTGCTCTCCGATTTCAGTCGCAAGGGGTTCATCGACGGACGCGGCCTGCGTCTGCCGACGATCTCGGTGCGACCCGGAAAGCCGAACAAGGCCGCCTCGTCGTTCGCCAGCGGCATCATCCGCGAACCGTTGCATGCGGAGGAGTCGGTTTGCCCGGTCACACGCGATACGCGGCTTTGGCTCCTTTCTCCGCGCCAAGCCATCGAGTGTCTGATGTTCGCGCACGACCTGGGCAGCGAGACGTTTGCCGAAACCCGGATGGTGAATCTGCCGGGTGTCAGCGTGACCGTTGGAGAGATGGTTGAAACGCTCGGCAAGGTGGCCGGCAAGGCGGCCGTCGACAAAGTCCGCTGGGAAAGTGACGCAACGATTCAGCGCATCGTCGGCAGCTGGCCGGGGCGTTGGGACATGACGCGCGCGCATTCGCTCGGTTTCCGGGGCGACGCGGATTTCGAGAGCATCGTTCGTGCGTTCATCGCGGACGACATGGATGGCAAGGTGCGCGTTTAGTTCTCAAAACCAACGAGCATCTTCCTTCAGGGTTGAGGCAGGGGTACGGTATTCGGCGTCGATCGCCGGAGCTGTGCCCCTTGTTTTTTGTTCTCCATGTTTTATCGAGTAAGCCATCGAGAGTTGCGGAAGACGCGAGAATTTTCGGTAGAAAAACGCCCCCAAGTTATCGCCTTGCGCGCCGTTAGAAAAAAATAGTACGCAAGAGCTAACGCGTGCTGCGCACTCAAACGCCGCGTCGACTAGAATTGTCGCGGGCAAGCAAATAACCAAGGCCGCTTGTCGTACCGCCTATTCGGACCATCGGTAAATCGGAAAAAGGGAGTGTCCAGATGTTGATCAGCAGAAAAGTATGGCTTTTGGTCGGAATTGCGATGGCGACGTGCGCCGCGGTTTCGACCTTCGGGTTATACGGGTTGAAGCGGGTCAACTCCAACATGGTCGAGATCGCGGGAAATTCCGTTCCGGCGTTGATGCTCGTGAGCAACATGCGGACAAGCTATCTCGCGCTGATGCCGCAACTCTACGACCGAGCCGCCGTAGCCGAGGCCGAAAAAGGGGCCGCCCAGGAAAAGCTCATCGCTGAGGGCTGCGACAGCCTGATCAAGCAGATCAACGACTACACCGCACGTACGACGGACGAAGAAGAGAAGAAAGTTTTGACCGAAGCGAAAATGGGGATCGCTTCCTACATCGCGAATGCCAAACGGGTCGGCGCCCTGGCAAACGCGGGCGAACCGCAGCTGGCCTTGGGCGTGATCCAGAAGGATGTGACTCCTGTCCATCAGCGCCTCTCCGCGGCCTTCGACGAACTCGTGAAGATCAACGTCACCAACGTCAACGCCGTGGCCGCCTCGGCCGAATCGGCCTTCACGCGGACGCTGGCCATCACCCTCTCCGCCGCCGTGCTTGGCGTCGCCGTCATCGGCATCATGGGCTTCTTCTTCGGCCGCTCCATCACCGGCCCGCTCGGCGCCATGCAACGCGCCATCACCCGCACCGCCAACGAACTCGACTTCCGCGACACCATTGCCGTCACCTCCAACGACGAAGTCGGCCGCACCTTGCACGCCTACAACGAACTCCTCACCCGCCTGCGCTCGAGCTTCAGCGAAGTTCAGGCCGCCGCCGCCCGCATGGCCGCCATCACCGACGAAGTCAACACCACCTCCAGCGAAATCGCCGAAAACTCCCAAGCCCAGAGCGACGCCTCCTCCGGCATGGCCGCCGCCATCGAAGAACTCACCGTCAGCATCTCCATGGTCGCCAACCAGGCCCAGGACGCCAGCCACAACACCCAGGCCTCCCGCGACAAAGCCGACCAAGGCGCCGACGTCATCTTCTCCACCGTCCACGGCATCCAGACCATCTCCGACTCCGTGCGCGAAGCCTCCGGCCGCATCGAAGCCCTGCGCAACGACAGCGAAAGCATCTCCTCCGTCGCCAACATCATCAAAGAGATCGCCGACCAGACCAACCTCCTCGCCCTCAACGCCGCCATCGAAGCCGCCCGGGCCGGCGAACAAGGGCGCGGCTTCGCCGTCGTCGCCGACGAAGTACGCAAACTCGCCGAACGCACCTCCAAATCCACGCAAGAGATCTCCACCCTCCTGCAACAGATGCAAGGCAGTGCCAAACAAGCCGTCGACAGCATGGTCGCTGCCGTGCGCGAAGTCGACGTCGGCGTCGAGAACGCCCAACGCGCCGGCGAATCCATCCAAAGCATCAAAGAAGGCTCCAACTCCGTCGTCGGCGCCGTCGAAGAGATCAGCGAAGCCGTGCGCGAACAGAGCGCCGCCAGCACCTCCATCTCCCAGCGCATCGAACAGATCGCCCAGATGACCGAGCGCAACACCGCGGCGGCCGAGAGCACCGCGCAGGCCGTGCATCGCATGAGCGAGATGAGCCGCGAGATCGCCCAGGCCCTGGCGGTGTATAAGGTCTAGGCGACCGACGACCTGACTCGGCGAACGAAAGGGAAAGCAAAGCCGCGGGATACCACCCCCGCGGCCAGTGTCTTATCGGAGCAGGGCCGTGCGGGGTGCACGGGGGATGCTCAATCGAGCGGGCAGGTACCTAATGATCCTCGGCAGCGACTTAATCGGCGATCGTGGCCGGGGCCGCCGACTCCCGGTGGTCAAGCGCTCCGCCGACGCGGCGTGCGGGCCAACGGAGCGTGGCGTCGAGACCGCCGCCTTCACGAGCGTATTCCTTGCGTTTACTGTGGCTCAGCCCTCGAAAGCCGGCGTTACGCCCTTTTTCAAGATGATGTTTCCGTACTTCGCGATTTCGCCCGTCATGACGACGGCAAAAGCGGACTTGGCTCGGTCGTAGAACGCGAAGCGATCGATGCGCTGTATTTCGGGGCCATCACCATCGGGGAACAAGGCGTAGCGATATCGCCGTTCCACCTGCGGGTCGAGTTCGTCGCCCGGGACCGCCGCCATCATAATCAGCGGCGGCGCGTACGAATCGAGTTCGAAGAGCGGGACGATTCCCCGTAGCAATGTGTCGATAGCGACGCCGTCGGCGCGTATAGCGCGGTGGTTGACGCTATGCCCCGGGAAGTGGGCATCGGCAAGAACGATTTCGTCCCCGTGGCCCATCTCGCAGAGAATCTTCAACAGTTCGGGCGAGATTGCGGGCGAAATTCCTTTGAGCATCGTGTTTCCTCACAGAGTTTTGAAGGGCTTGCCGGCAAACGCATCAGCGTTGAACAGCGCTTCGTCGGATCGGTGGGCGCGAGCGTCCGGCATGCCGAGCTTGAGGCGGATATTGACGAGTTCACGCATCGAGTCGGCACCGACCCGGGTCACCGGGGCATCGAGACGGGCGGCAAGCAAAAGAATGCGGCAATAGGCGTCGACGTTCTCCATTTTCCAGCAGGCGTCTTCGACGTGCCGTCCCCAGACGATGACGCCGTGGTTCTGCATGAAGACGCACTGATGGTCCTTGGCGGCCGTGGCGACGTTGATCGCATTTTGCGGAGAGCCAGGCGTCGCGTAGTGCGCAAGGCCGACTTCGCCAAAGAAGATGTCCGGCTCGGGCATGATCCCGGTCGGCGGCACCATGCCGCAAATCAGGAAGGCATTGGCGTGCGGCGGGTGCGCATGCACGCAGGCACGTGCCTCGGTGGCCTTCATGATCGCGAGATGCGTCTTGATTTCACTCGAAGCGGGGCGGATGCCGGCTTTCTGGCGGCCTTCCAGGTCCACCAGGCACAGGTCTTCGGGCTTCATGAACCCCTTGCTGATCAGCGTCGGCGAGCAGAGCACCAGGTCATGCCCGACGCGGACGGAGATATTGCCGCCGTTGCCGTCGGTGTATTCGCGCGCCCACAACCGCCGCCCGATATCGCAGATACGTTCCTTCAGCACGGCCAGCCGGTCGCTGAGAAAGAAGCGCTGAACTTCATCCGGCGAGACATAACGTTCATCGTCGTTCCATACGAATTCCGGGTCCGGAAGCGCCGGTGTGATGGACCAGGTAGCGTTATCTACGGGACTCATTCAGTTTCCTTGCGACGGGATCGGTTGGAGGTCTGCGCTGCCCGGCTCGAACAGCGCGTAATCATGGTGCACCGAGGCTCGTGCCGCGTCCGGCGACGAGAAGCGACCGAGCCCGAAAAACGCGTACAACGCGGCGCCGAGTACGGTGGTTTCGTTTTCGGCAACGGCACGCACAGGCCGCTGTATCGCGTCGGCCTTGATCTGGTTCCACAGATGGTTCTTTGAGCCGCCGCCGACGATGATCAATTCGGATGCTTCGAATCGGCCGATCTCCTCGAGCTCACGCAACTGACCGGCGAGCTTTTCCGCGAGGGCCTCGAGGGCCGCACGGTACAAATGCCCGCGCGACGTGGCGATCGACAAGCCGCTGAGAGCACCGGCTCCACTCCCGAGTTCTCCGATCAGCAGGTCCGGAATCATCCTGACGCCATTGCAGCCGCGTGGCACCTTCTCGGCCTCCTCCATCATTCGGGTATAGACGGTGGCGCTATCGGTGTCTTTCCAGCACGTTTCCCTCAGCCATTCGAGGACGCCGGACGCGAGCCATTGCAGGCCAGGATTGAAATAGCCCGGCGTGGCGTCAAGCTCGCAGGTCGAGCCGGGAAAACCGGTGAGTGCCGCGGTATCCACGTGCGCACTCCTCACCATGAGGATCTCCCACGTTCCCGAAGAGAGGACCGGTTGGTTCATGCCGGCGCCGGAACCGAACAGGGCGAATTGCGTGTCGTGGCCGGAAGAGGTTACCGGCAGTCCGGCGGGCAATCCAAGCAATCCCGCCGCCTCGGATTGCAAGGTACCGAGGACCGTGCCGGGGGCCTCCATCGATGGGAAAAGCGTCGGTTCGATACCGACGCAGGCAAGGATTTCTTCGCTGAACGTGCCGCTGTTCAAGTCCAGCAACTGGCTTGTGCCGGCCATCGTTCGGTCCGTTGAACGTACACCGGTCAACCGGAAGTTGATCAATGACGAGATGAACAGCCACGTCGTCGCTCGCGCGACGAGTTCTGGCCGGTTTTCCTTCAGCCAGATCAGCTTGTAGATCGTGTTGAACGTGAAATGACCGACTCCCGAAACACGCTGCAAACGGTCTGGGTCGATGTATTTCCGGATGTCGGCCATCACGCTCGCCGTGCGCGGGCACTTCCAGCTAATGACCGGGTAGAGCAAGTTTCCCTCGGCGTCGAGCAGCGTGCCGTCCACACCGAACGACGTGACGGTCAGGCCGACGACACGCGCATCGGCGCCGTTGAGAGCCTCGCGTATCTCGCGGCAGCACCGACCCAACTTGCCCATGATTTCGTCCAGCGCCCAGACGTGCCATGTCGGATTCTCCTGCGCTGGTTGCGTGGCGTTGGACAACACGCTCTTGGCGACGATGCGGCCGTTCGCGTCGACCGCGATGGCACGTACGTTGGTGGCGCCGCAATCGAGAACAACGACTACGTCATTGGCCATCGGACTCTGCCTCGATACTCAGTTTTTACAGACACAGGATACAGGACGTCCCTCCAACCGGTGGGAGGGACACCGGCGGAGGGACGCCAGGGGGAACGCCTTTCCCCCTTACTTGCACGGTGCTCAGTCGTACAACACGGCGGCGATCTTCGGGTCGTTCATGTTGCTCTTATCCCACCAGTAGAAGCCGGTGTCGATGACCTTCGGCAGCTTCTCGCCCTTGATCGCCTTGACGGCGGCTTCGACCGTCTTGTAGCCCATGCCGACCGGGTTTTGCGTGATGGCGCCGGCCATCGAACCGTCGGCGACCGCCGCTTTCTGTTGCGTTCCCGAGTCGTACCCGATAATCACGATCTTGCGCTTCATTTCCCGGGCGGCGTTCAGCACACCGATAGCCGAACCTTCATTGGCGCCGAAGATGCCCTTGATGTTCGGATTCGCCTGCAGGATCGCCTTGGTGATTTCCGTGGACTTCAATTGGTCGCCCCCACCGTACTGAACGCTGACGATCTTGATGTTGGGGTAGGTCGACTTCATACGGTTCAGGAATCCGTCGCGGCGATCGATGCCGGTGCGGCTCGTCTGGTCGTGCACCACGAGCGCCACTTCGCCCGCCTTGCCGATCAACTCGGCCATTTTGTCGGCGGCGAGCCCGGCGGCCGCGACGTTGTCCGTCGTCGTCGTCGTTACGGGAATATCGCTGTCCACCCCCGAGTCGAAGGCGATGACGGGAATCTTCGAGGCTTGCGCCTTCTTCAGCAAGGGAATCGCGGCCTTGCTGTCGAGCGCGGCAAACCCGATGGCGGTGGGTTTCTTCGCCAGCGCGGCCGACAACATGTCGATTTGCTTGTCGACCATCGATTCGGACTCGGGGCCTTCGAAGGTGATCTTGACCTTCAGATCCTTCGCCGCCTGCTCCGCGCCCGCCTTCACGGCCTGCCAGAATTGATGCTGGAAGCCTTTGGATACGAGCGGAATGTACATGTCATCAGCCGCAGAAGCCGTCCCGGCGAAACCGACGGACAGGCCAAACCCGAGGCCAACGGCCAAGCTCAACAGTTTTCTATGCAGGACCATCTTATCTCTCCAGTTACGATTGCATCGTTAACGAACGGAAAAACACCGTACCAACAGCATCGCCCGGTGACTCTTTCCCTTTGACCGACAAGACCGGGCTGCGCGAAGGGAAGGCGCGCAGTCGAGGAAAAACGTGAGCGGAGTACCCTCCCGTACATGTCATTTGCTCTTACGCATGTTATCGGCGAAGACGGCCAGGATGATGATCGCCCCGGTAACGACGGTTTGCCATTCCTGAGCGACCGACATGATGCGCAGTCCGTTGGTCAGCACGCTGATGATGAAGGCGCCGATGATCGTCCCCAGGATCGTTCCCGTGCCGCCGCTCAGCGATGTGCCGCCGATGACGACGGCCGCAATGGCGTCAAGTTCGTAGCCTTGCCCGAGCGACGGCTGTGCCGAGTTGAGGCGCGAGGCAATGAGGAGGCCGGCAATGCCGCAAATGGCGCCGGCAAAGGTGTAAATGACGATCTTCCAGCGATCGACGTTGACGCCCGAAAGGCGGACGGCTTCTTCGTTGCTGCCGAGTGCAAACGTGTAGTTGCCGAGCACCGTCTTGTTCAAAATCAAACTGGCGCCGACAGCCATGACAAATAGAATCAGGACGGCGTTGGGAATGGGCAGGTCGGGCAACAGGTATCCGATCAGCGATTCCTGCGAGATGCTGGTGAATTCCGGCGTGTCGTTGAAATAGATCGGTTTGGTACCGGAGATGACCAGCGCCAGCCCCTTGAGCACCAGCATCATGCCGAGTGTAGCGATGAACGGTGGAATCTTCAGCTTTGCGATCAGCGTACCGGAGATGAAACCCGAAAGCGCGCCGAAGAAGATCGCCGCCAGAACGCCGACGTAGAAAGGCAGCCCCCAATAGGTGAGGAAGACGCCGGCCATGACCGAGCAGAACGTCATCAGGGTGCCGACCGAGAGGTCGATTCCCGACGTGATGATTACGAAGGTGCACGCGATCGCCAACACGCCGTTTACCGCCGTGGCCTGGAGGATGCCGACAATGTTGTCGGTCTGCATGAAGCTCGGAGACGCCAGGCTGAAGAAAACCATGAGTCCGATCAGGCTGGCAAAGGCGAGGAGCTTTTGCCGGGTATTGCTGCTGAAGAGTGCTCGCTTCGGTTTTTGCTGTGTCGTCGATTCAGACATGGATGTCTTCCGTTCTAGTTGGATTTCGCGGTTTCACGCCGCGTGGCAAGCTGCATGATTCTTTCCTGGGTCGCTTCGGCCGCCGAAACCTCACCGGTGATGCGGCCCTCGCACATCACAAGAATCCGGTGGCTCATACGCAGAATCTCGGGCAGTTCGGACGAAATCATGACGATGGCCCGGCCCTGCTGCGCCAGCGCATTCAGCAGCTTGTAGATTTCGCTTTTGGCTCCGACGTCGATACCGCGCGTCGGTTCGTCGAAGAAGAGGATTTCGCAATCCCGCACCAGCCACTTCGCGATAACAATCTTTTGTTGATTGCCGCCGGAGAGCAGTGCGACCTTCTGGTCCAACGACGGCGTCTTGATTTCAAGCTGCTTGACGAATTGCGCGCATGTGGCGCGGATCGCTTGCCGCTTGAGGACGAATTGCGACCAGAGGAAGCGCTTCATGCTGGCGAGGACAACGTTCGAAGATACGTCCATGCCGGTCGCCAGGCCGTAGCGCTTGCGGTCTTCCGAGAGATAGCCGATGCCGAGACGGACTGCATCGGCCGGGTGGCGGATCGAAACCTTCTCGCCACGTACTCGGATATCGCCCGAATCCACCTTGTCGGCGCCGAACACGGCACGGGCAACCTCGGTACGGCCCGCGCCCATCAGTCCGGCGAAGCCGAGGATTTCGCCCTTGCGCACGA
Source organism: Propionivibrio soli (assembly GCF_025770765.1). Classification (GTDB taxonomy): domain Bacteria; phylum Pseudomonadota; class Gammaproteobacteria; order Burkholderiales; family Rhodocyclaceae; genus Propionivibrio; species Propionivibrio soli. Next base: position 42,145 of record NZ_JANZKY010000021.1, read on the forward strand.
CGAAGTTTACGTCCTTGATCACTTTGCCGCGGTTCAGGTTGCGCACCTCCAGCACCACCTCGCTTTGCTCCGCCGGCACCTGTGGGCCGCCCGTGTCGAGCAGCGTGCGTCCGACCATCATGCTGATGATCGTCTCCATGCTCGTTTCCGCAGTCGGCACGGTGGCGATGTACTGGCCGTCGCGCATCACGGTCACGCGATCGGAGATGCGCTTGAGCTCGTCCATCTTGTGCGAGATGTAAACGATGCCCACGCCGTGACTCTTCAATTGGCCGATGATGCGGAACAGCTCGTCGATCTCGGCATTGTTCAGGGCCGCCGTCGGCTCGTCCATGATCAGGACGCGCGATTCGGCGTGCGAGAGCGCCTTCGCGATCTCGACCATCTGCTGCTTGGCCACCGTCAAGTCGCCGACCAGCGTACGCGGATCGAGCGTCAGATGCAGACGATCGAGGACTTCCTGCGTATCGCGCCACATCCGGGGTACGTCGATGAACAGCCCGGAGCGGGTCCGCGGTTCGCGCCCGATGAAGATATTCTGCGCGACGCTGAGGTGACTCATCAGGTTGAGTTCCTGATGGATGATACCGATGCCGAGCGCCTGGGCTTCGCGCGGATCGTTGATTTCCACTGCCTGGCCGTTGACCAGGATCTCACCCGAATCCTTCTGGTATACGCCGGCGAGTACTTTCATCAGCGTAGACTTGCCTGCCCCGTTTTCTCCCATCAGCGCATGTACTTCGCCGGGGAATAGCTCGAACTGGGCGTCGTTGAGTGCCCGTACGCCTGGGAAGGTCTTGTTCAGATGCCGGATGGTTACGATCGGTGTCACAGTGTGGTCTTTTCGAAAATGATGGATCAATATCGCATCAAAACCGGAGCACGTGCAACAGAACTTACGGTGCCCGGACGCATGCCGCGTCGCGCCTTTTATTCATCGTCGTTCCTTGGCGACGCGTCCCGTATCGAGGTCATAGAACCGTATCGCGTTGTGTCCGAAAACAGCCGCCTGCTGATCGACCGGTAGGTGAGCGAGGAAGCCACGGCTCATCGCCAGCCACCCCGGGTAATCACCGGCCAGCCGCAAGACAGGCCAATCGCTACCCCACAGCAGCCGCTCTGGGCCGAACAACTCAATGAGGGCGCGCACGTAGGGCGACAACGTTTCGGCATCCCGTGTGTCACCGGCTTCCGTGAGCAAACCGGACAGCTTGCAATGCACATGCGGCAGAGCGGCCAGACGCCGCATATCGGAAAACCACGGATCGCCGATGCCCTCGGCGATGGCCGGCTTGGCCGCGTGGTCGATCACGATCGGCAGCTCAGGATACTTCTGCGCGAAGGTGAGCAGCGGCTCGAGATGGCGAGGAAGCACCAAGGCGTCGAAACGCAGCCGATGATCGAGCATGGCTTTGACGGCACGGTCGAGCGTCGAGCGCTCGATCCAGCGGTTGTCGGGGAGGTCCTGCAGCATCGGCCGTAATCCCTTCAGAAGGGGATTCCTGGCCAGGCGGGCAATGCACGCCGGGACGTCTGGGCTCTCAAAGTCCACCCATCCTACAACGCCGAGGATGAAGAGGTTTTCCTCAGCCAGCGCCAACATGTACTCGGTGTCGGCCACATTCGGCAAAGATTGCACCAGCACCGTTCCGTCGATACCGCTCCGACGCAACGAGGGTACGAGATCGGCCGGCGAAAAGTCGCGGTAAATGGCGGCCAACTCAGGCGGCGGCCAGTAACCGGCACGGTCTGTCAGCCGCCAGAAATGTTGGTGCGCGTCGATCAACACGGCATGTCTCCGGACGACGGGACAGGGGCGGCAGGATCGATCAGCCGGCGCTCCCGAACAGCGTCCCAGAAAGCGTCGGGAATGGATTGTTCGAACCAGTCCAGGTTCTGAATCAATTGATCCGCCGTGCGCGTGCCTACGACACAGGAGACGACGGCGGCATGCGCCATCGGGAACTGCAGGGCCGCGGCCTGGATCGGCACGCCAAACTCGGCGCACGCGGCGCGCAGCGCACCGACGCGCGCGACGACGTCGGCCGGCGCATCCTCATAGTTGAACTTGTTGTTCCCGGCGAGGATGCCCGAGTTGAAGACCCCGGCTGTTACGACCCCGACACCTCGCCGCGTGCACTCGTCGAGCAAGGGCGAAAGGCTGCTTTGATCGAGCAGGGTGTAGCGGCCGGCGAGCATGACGCAGTCGAGATCGAATTCGCCCAGGCTATCAACGACGACTTCGCTCTCGTTGACCCCAAGGCCGACGGCGGAGACGTTGCCGCCACGGCGGAGCTCGTCGAGCGCACGGAAGCCGCCTCCAGAGGTCAGTTGGTCCCAGTAATGCTCGTGCTGCCCGCCATGCGTGAAGCGGCCGATATCGTGTACGTACAGCACGTCGATGCGTGAGACGCCGAGACGTTGCAGGCTGTCCTCGAACGAGCGCATTACGCCGCCGTAGCTGTAGTCGTAGAACGGGCGAAATGGATACGGCGTTGCCCAACCGTCATCACCCGGTGCAACGCTTGCGTCCGGGCGCATCAGTCGTCCGACTTTGCTGCTCAACACATAGGCGGCGCGCGGACAATCGGCGAGCAGCATTCCGAGGCGGTGTTCCGAACGGGTGTAGCCGTAGAACGGGGCCGTATCAAAATAGCGAAGGCCGGCCTCCCAGGCCGCTTCGAATACGCCAGCAGCCTCCTTGGGTGTCGTAGCGCGGTACAGCCCGCCCATCTGCGAGCAACCGAGCCCCATCGCCGTCAACGCCAGATCGGCGCGCGGCAGTCTCCTGAACGTCTTGGCCCTCATCCGTTTCTCGTGTCGGTGCGGCAACAAACAACGCCCTAGCGTGCCGGGTATCTGCCTGCCATGCCGCGCTGGTTTATCGGTCTAGAAACTGACGCAAACTATCGCTGTCGCGGCATCGCCGATAAAGCGCACATCGCGAATTTTTTTTGCGGGTTCCCGCAATGCGATCCGGGTTCCCCCTCTGTCGCATGGCACAATCATTCAGTAGTCTTGCTGCAGGAAATGGGACCTCCATGCAAAACTCAACCCGCTGCATCGACATGGCGCAGATCCTGTCGATCCTCCGCGCCATCGCCGGACAGATCGACTTTCGTGCCGTAATCAGCGCCGTTTCGGCAGAGATCCGCGACCTCCTGCCGCACGATCACCTTGACGTCGCCTTGCTGAACAGCGACAGGACGCTGGTCGTCGCGTACGAGACAGGCCTGCACACCGAATGGGACGCGAGCACGACGGCGACCAAGCCGGTGGTGGCGAGCCCGATTCGCGACCTGTTTACAGGCGTGGTGGACCATATCGTCACCGACGACGCCCAGACCGACGCCCGCTTTCATTTTCCCGGCGCCTTCTCCCAGCCGATCTTCGCGGCCGGCTTGCACAGCCGCCTGCACGTCCCCCTCAAGGTCGAGGGGCGCGTGTGCGGCGCCCTATCGTTCTCTACGCAGAAGACGGCCGCCTACCGGCCGGGCGACGTGAACAACGCGCAAATCGTTGCCGACATTTTGTCTTCCTACTTCTTTTCGCTGCAGCAGAGCGAGCTCGTCAAGCAGGGCGAGTTACAGAAGCGGGAGACCGAGGCCCGCGCCGAGGGGTTGCGGGTCGGTGCACTACGCTTGACCGAAGAACTCGAGAACGCTCGTCAGGCCATCGGCATGGACCTGCACGACCAGACCTTGGCCGATCTCACGCGCATCGCGCGCAATCTGAAGCGGCTGGTCAACAAGCCGACCCTGCGCGGCAGCGAACTGCAGCTGGTGCAGAAGGACGTCGAGCATTGCGTGCGCGAACTTCGCGTCATCATCGACAACGCCAAACCCTCGGTTCTGCAGTTCTTCGGTTTTTGCGAGGCGGTCGAGGCCTTGCTGGAGCGCAGCGTGCGTTCGGCGACGTCGCCGCTCAGCTATCGGCTTTGCGACGACGGCGGTTCCGGCGTCGACGACCTGCCGGCGAACACCGTCGTTGCCCTGTACCGCATCGTCCAGGAAGCGATCAACAACACCGTACGTCACGCCAACGCGTCGACGATCGAGGTCCGCCTACAGCGGGCGGGCGAGCGGATACACATCGTCGTCGAAGACGACGGCAGCGGGTTGCCGAAGGGCGGAGCGCGCCGGACAGGAGGGCTCGGCAATATCCGCACACGCGCATCGCTGATACAAGCCGAGCTTTCCGCGACAGCGGGCCCGGGAGGTAAGGGCACGCGCCTTGAAATCGCTCTGCCGGCATCGTCTCCGGCCCACCAGAGCCAGGGAGAAAAACAGGCATGAGCACGTTCCTGATCGTTGAAGACGACGCGCTGCACCGCAACTTCCTGCGCGAAGTCATCATCCAGTCCGATCTTGAATGCACGCAACTCATCGAAGCGGCTGACGGTGAAGAAGCGATTCGCTGCGTCCATGAATACAAGCCCAAGGGCATCGTCATGGACCTGCAGATGCCGAACAAGACAGGTGTGCAGGCCGCTAAGGCCATCTGGGCCGAGAACCCGAAGATGCCGATCGTTTTCTGGTCCAACTATGATGACGAAGCCTATGTGCGTGGCATAACCAAGATCGTCCCGGCATGCGCCACCTACGGCTACATTCTCAAGACGTCGTCGAAGGACCGTCTGCGCCGCTCCATTCAGTGTGTTTTTCTCGAAGGGCAGAACGTGATCGATCGCGAGATCCGCGGCGTGCAGCAACGCGGGCAGGACCGATCGGAAGGGCTGTCGGAGGCCGAATACGAAGTCCTTCTCGATATTACGCTCGGCCTCACCGATCAGGCGATTGCCGACCGGCGCAACATCTCGCTGCGGAGCGTGCAGGGCCGGCTGCAGCAGCTCTATGCCAAGTTGGGGTTGATCGAAATGCCGCTGCTCGACAGCGGGGCCGCCGAATATAACAGTCGCACGCGTGCCGTAGCCGTGGCTTTGATGTCGCGCCTGATCAACGGTAAGTCGATCGAGGCCGCCGAGCTTGAGTACCGGCGCATGACAGGAAAAGAGGCCGGTTCGTAGAAAGCGGCGGACTTGCCGGTGCACGGTGTCTTGCGCCGGAGAAGCAAGTCGCAGAGGCTCAGGAAAACCCGCGTTCCTCTTCGACCTTGAGCAGCAGGTAAGTCAGTTCCCGCCGCTTGTTCTCGGTCTGCGCGTCATCCTCGGGGAGCTGCTTGATCTCCTCGCGCAGCCTGGCAATCGCCTGGCGCATCGAAACGTCGGAAGGAACGAGGCCGGCGCGTTTGAGGATGCGGCTGACCATTCGCTGCTCCGGCGAGACGAACAGTTCATCTTCGAAATCGATCGGTTGTCCCGCGCCCGGTAAGTTGTCAAATTCGCCGTTTGCGATCGCGTCACGAATCCGTTGTTCGGCAAGAATTTCGAAGAGCAGCATGGTGATGCGATGTAATGAAGTCAGCCATGTGGCGTAGGAGCACGCAGCCTTGGTTGGCTGCAACGATCTCTCTGCAATCTCACTGAGGTGATGAGGCCTGTTCCTTCGCCTTGTCCTTCCTGGTCTTGCTGAAGAGTTCCGGGTTGGCCATGGTGCCCCGGCACGATGGCGCGCCGCAGGCGCAAGCCCAGCGCGAATAGGCTTCTTTCCTCGACTTTACGACCAGGCGATAGTCCCACACGAGTTCTTCGTCCTGCTTGATGTCTCTGAGCGCATGCAGCCATGCCCTAAGCTGCCCTCGGCCCTCATGCTCACGCAGTTCGCAGTTCGGTTCGCACGCGTGGTTGGCGAGGGCTGCCCAGCCCGTTCCGTCAATTCCCGTTCCGTCCGATAGACCGAGAAATTTGGTGACGCCTTCGATTTTCATGTCCGGCAAGTCACCCGCGGCGTAGCGCTTTCCCTTGTACTCGATCAACCGCTCCCCGGCGGCGAGGTCACTCGCGGCGAACAAACCCCTGCCGTGCAAACCGCTTTTTCTTGCGATAACCTTCAAAGCCATTTCAACCTCATGAGCCGGATTACTGAAACTGAAGCATAGTCCCTGGAGGCGCAGTAGCACCCGACCTCCTCTGCCATGGCGTAGCGAGCCGGCATTATTGCGGCATGTCACGTGCCAGCCGAAACAAGGAATACAAACGCATCGCAACCTCCGGGCTAGGACACAACAAGGCACCGACGGTCATCAAGTAGTCGGGTAGGCCGTGTGCCGGCCAGTGTACCTTCTGCTCGGCCAGCCCCTCCGCGAGGCCCGTCACGTCGAAGCCGAGCGCTTCCAGCGAATAGCGCATTCGTGTCGGGGCGCAGCAGGCAATGCCGAGCGAACGCGTGCAGATCGAGCAGCCCTCACAATGGCCGGCGACAACGGCCAGAGCGCCGTCGACCTCCGAATTGCGCATCGCCTTGCAAAGTGTTTGGCGCGCCTCAAGAAAACATTCGATCAATTCTTCTTTCGTTGCCCCGCAAGCAACTCGCGTTTTCTGTGTCACAAGGACGGCGTGCGTCCACTCTCCCAATTGCGCCAGCGGCGGCTCGGCAAAGGGCGGGCAAGACCAGTACTGACCGTGCTTCTCGCAAGACTGGCAGTATCCCTGGATGCGTTCAGGGTCGTGGTAGCGCATCATGTCGGCCCGGCTGGCGATGACAGCCTGTGGCGCTTCGCTTACCGCCGGGCTTGCGACATCCTGCTCATTGTCGAGGTTTTGCGGACTCACGGCAGCGGTGTGAACTCGTACCCGTCGCCTCGCACCTGCAGCGTACCGATGGCGGCACCGGGGAGATGGAAACCCGCGACCAGCGCATTCTCGCGGATGGCGAGGTCGGCGATGCGGCGACGTGTCGTCTTGGCGGCTTCGGCGTCCATGTCAAAGACCACGGCCCAATCCGGATGGCGCACGAACATCGAGACGTTTGTCGTATCGGCCCAGTACAGCACCTTGCGTGATCCGCCTTCGATCATGAACACCGTGTGCCCAGGCGTGTGACCAAAGGCGGCGATGGAGCGCACGCCGGGAAGAATCTCCACGCCGGGTTCGAAACGCACCACGGCATCCGCGAGTGGGGCGAACACCCGGCGCGCGGTATTCAGGCCGCCACGCTGCGCTTCCGGCGTCGCCGCCAGGCGCGCTTCGTCCATCCACCAGTTCCACTCGGGAGCCGGCACATACACTCTTGCATAGGGAAAGACGAGGTTCCCCGACCGGCTGCGCAGGCCGTTGATATGGTCGCCGTGGAAATGCGAGATGACGACCGCCGTGATCGACCGCGGATCGATTCGGGCCTTCGCCATGTTCTCCAGCAGCTTGCCGCTGCCGGCCGCGCCGAACTCGCCATTGCCCGTATCGAACAGCACGCGTTCGGAGCCGACGTCGACGACAAGCGGCGTGTAAGGAACCTCAAGGCGATCTGTAGGCAGCTTGGCTTCGGCCAAGGCGGCTTGAACGTCGACGAGCGGCGCATTGCGCACGAAGGCCGCATCCAATGGACGCGATCCCTGACCGTCCCGCAGCATGGTCACGGCGACGGCGCCAAGATCAACGCGTGTCACGCCATCCGCCAGCGCCGTCGTTTGCGGTGCGTTGTTGGTGGCACACCCGGCCAGCAATACCCCGAGCAACCCCGTCACAACGATCGCCCTTGCCCCTGCAAACCGATCGTGCAATCCAGTCATTTGCGCACTCCTCGAAAGGTGTGATTCGGGTAGAAGAATGGGAAAAGCCGATAGGTTACGCGGCGTCCGAGAAAGTGCAATCGCCGATGCCGATGAAGATGGATGAGGTGGCTGCGTGGAGCGGGGAGCGAAACCAGGCGGATGGACGGTTCCAAGCGCAATGCAGCAGCAGGGCTTCGCGGCGGGGCTGTTTCAGGTGCCCCGCGCGACGCCAGGCGAGGTCAATGTGCGCCGGCCGTTTCTGCCTGCGGTTTGGCGGCCTTGTGAAACGGAGCCTTGGCGAGCCACAGGACAAGGATCAGGCAGAGGAACAGATAGCCGAGCCCGTGGCAGATTTCGTTGAACGAGATCTGGTAAGCCTGCTGCGTGATCATGCGATCGAGCAGTGCCGCGGCACGTTGCGCATCCCCTTGGCCCAATTGCTGCACGGCCGCCTGAGTGCTCGGGCTGTAGGGCGAAATGGCTTCGGTGAGATGCGCGTGGTGAATCACCGCGCGGTGGCTCCACAAGTAAGTGGTAAACGACGCCGAAAAACTGCCGCCCAGCGTGCGCAGGAACGTCGCCAGCCCCGAGCCGGCGGCGATCTCGTGCCCTTCCAGATCCGAAAGCAGGATGGTCAGCACCGGCATGAAGAAGAACGCGATGCCGAGGCCCTGGAAGAGTTGCACCCAGGCGATCCGCGCGAAGTCGATGTCGGCATTGAATCCGGAGCGGTAAAAGCTCGACAGTCCCATGATCAGGAAAGCCGTCGACGCCAGCATGCGCATATCGAACTTGGCCGCATACTTGCCGACGAATGGCGTCAGCAATACCGGCAGCAGGCCGATCGGCGCCGAAGCCAAGCCGGACCAGACGGCGGTGTAGTGCAACTGCGTCTGCAGCCACTGGGGTACGAGCAGGCCGATCGAGAAGAAACCGCCGTAGGCGAGCATCAAAGTCAGCGTTCCTGCACTGAAGTTGCGATGGCGGAAGAGCTTCAGATTGACGATGGGTTCTTTTTCGGTCAGCTCCCAGATCAGGAAGATCGTCAGCGCGATGGCCGAGATGATCGCCGTGGCGACGATGAAATCGGAGTTGAACCAGTCCTCCTCGTTGCCCTTGTCGAGAACGAGCTGCAATGCGCCGACGCCGATCACCAGGGTGATGAGACCCACGTAATCCATGCGCGGCTTTTCCAACGTCGCCGGCTTGTGACGCATCAGGCGCCAGACAGTGAAGGACGAGAAGATACCGATCGGCACGTTGATGAAGAAGATCCACGGCCACGAGTAGTTGTCGGTGATCCAGCCGCCGAGAATCGGACCGGCGATCGGAGCGACGACGGTCACTGTGGCCAATAGCGCGAGCGCCTGCGAGCGTTTGTTCGGGGGGTAGATGGAGATCAGCAAGGCCTGCGTGATCGGATACATCGGCCCGGCGACGAAACCCTGCAAGGCGCGGAAACCGACCAGGCTGCCCATGCTGAAGGCGATGCCGCACAGAAATGAGGCGATTGTGAACAGCAACGTGGCCGCCACAAACAGGCGCACCTCGCCGAAACGCCGCGTCAACCAGCCGGTCAGTGGCAAGGCGATGGCGTTGCTCACGGCAAAGGCGGTGATGACCCACGTGCTCTGGTCCGTGCTGACGCCCAGGTTGCCGGCAATCGTCGGCAGCGACACGTTGGCGATCGTCGTGTCGAGGACCTGCATGAAGGTCGCGAGCGCCAGCGCCGTGGTGCACAGCCCCAGATTGTCGGGCCGGAATTGCGCGGTCATCAGCCGTGCTTTCCGTTTTGTGCGGTGGCGAGCTTGGCCTTCGAGACACTACCCGCTCCGGCGTTTTCCTCGATGACGCGTGCAATGCGTTGCTCGGCTTCGTTCAATTCGCCCGCATATACATCTGTCGAGAACAGCGCGGTCGCGCTGCTCGTTTGCGCCAATGTCGGGCCCGATTGATCGTGCATGTCGACTTCAGCGTGCATCGAGAGGCCAATCTTGAGCGGGTGCTCGGCCAGTTCCTTCGGGTCGAGCGCGATACGTACCGGCACGCGCTGCACGATCTTGATCCAGTTGCCCGTGGCGTTTTGCGCCGGCAACAACGAGAAGGCGCTGCCCGTTCCGACGCCCAGGCCATCGACCTTGCCGTGGTAGGTGATGTCGGAGCCATAGAGGTCCGAATGCAGCGTGACCGGTTGGCCGATGCGCATGTGGCCAAGCTGGGTTTCCTTGAAGTTGGCGTCGACCCAGATCTGGTCGAGCGGTACCACCGCCATCAGCGGTACACCCGCCTGGACGCGCTGACCGACTTGCACGCTGCGTTGCGCGACATGCCCGGAAATCGGAGCCAGCAATCGGCTGCGTGAGTAATCCAGATACGCGCGGCGCAACGCCGCAGCCGTTGCCTTGACGTCCGGATGCGTGAGCAACGCGGTGTTGTCCACCATCGCGTGGCTGCTCACCAATTGCTGGTCGGAGGCGGCCAAGGCGCTTTCGGCGGCCGCCAGTGCCTCGCGAGCGTGCGAGAGTTCTTCGGCCGGGATGGCGCCGGTCGCTGCCAGGCCCTTGCGTCGCTCGTAGTCTGCCTGCGCGCGTTCGAACATGGCGCGGCGCGATTCCACTTCGGCACGTACACTGCCGACGTTGGCATAGAGCCCGCGCACCTGGCGCACGGTGCGTGCGAGATTGGCTTCGGCCTGTTCGAGTGCGACGCGGGCGTCGCTGGTGTCGAGTTCAGCGAGCACCTGGCCCGTCTTCACGAGGCCATTGTTGTCGGCGTGAATGGCGACCACCGTGCCCGGTATTTGAGCCGAAATTTGCACGACATTGCCGTTGGCATAAGCGTCCTCGGTGCTCTCAAACCAGCGGCCGACCAGATAGTAATAAGCGCCGGATCCGGCTGTGGCGAGCGCGAGGCCCATGCCCAGCCCGACCAGCCATTGCTTGCGGCGCGAGGCGGTGGGCTTCGTTTCTGCGGGGTGCTTGTCACTCATGTCAGTTTTCCTTTGTTGTTGCTTGAACGTCGGCGGATGCGGCGGATAAGGCGATCGGCGTATCCGCACGGTAGCCACCGCCCAGGGCGCGCACGAGATTGATCGAGGCGTCGATCCGGCGGTTCTGGATTTCCGCCAAACGATCTTCGGCCTGATGCAGCGCTTGCTGCAGGACCAGCACTTCCAGGTAGCCGCCGACGCCGTTGCGGTAACGCTGCGTGGAGAGTTCCCACGCTTGTTGCGCGCTGCTCAACGCGCGCTGTTGCGATGCCAATTGAGTCTGCAGCGAACGCAATTGACTCAGGTTCTCCGCCACCTCGTTGAAAGCGCCGATCAGGGTTTTGTTGTACTGCGCCACGGCGAGGTCGTAGTCCGCGTCGCGGCCGGCAAGGTTGGAACGCAAGCGGCCGCCGTCGAAGATCGGCAGTGAGATGGCCGGCGTCACCAGTCCGAAACGGCTCCGCGATTCGAGCAGGTCGGCACCCTTTAGCGCCATGACGCCGAACACGGCCGTCAGGTTGATGTTGGGGAAAAACTGCGCCTTGGCCGCGTCGATGTTGCGGCGGGTCGCTTCGACGCGCCAGCGTGCGGCGACGATGTCGGGACGCCGCCCGAGCAGTTCGGCAGGCAGGTTTTCCGGTACGCTGAGCTCGGCGGCGTTGAGCGCGCGCGGTCGCTCGATCGTCAGGCCGCGATCTGGTCCCTGACCAAGCAAGGCCGCGAGTTGCATGCGCACCGACTCGATCCGCTGCGCCGTCTGGGCCTTTTTCTGTTCGGCGCTGGCCTGTGTCGACTCCGCCTGGCGCAGCAGGGCGAGGCTGTCGATACCGGCGTCGACGCGCTGGCGGGTGAGGTCGAGCAGCTTCTGCGCCCGATCCAGGTCGGCAATCGCAACGTCGTGCGAGGCGAAGGCGTACGCGAGGTCGCTGTACGCCTGTGCGACGCGTGTGGAAAGCGTGAGCCTCGCCGCCTCGCCGTCGACTTCGGTCGCGCGTTGTTGGCCGAGCGCCGCTTCCCAGGCGGCCCGTTGCCCGCCCCAGAGGTCGAACACATACCCGGCCGTCAGGTTGATCTGCTTGGCCGACGTGTAACCAGCGAAGGGCTTCGGGAAATCGTCGGGGAAGGGTGTGCCGGGGAAGCTCGCCTTGGCGTCGAGCGTCGGATAGAGCGCCGCTTCGGCAGAACCAGCTTGCGCCGCCGCCAACCGCATGCGTGCGTCCGCGGCCGCCATATCCGGGTTCTCCTTGACCGCCTCGCGGATCAGCGTATCCAGCGACTCGTCACCTAGCCCTCGCCACCAATCGTTGGTCGGCCAGGGCGCCGGCTTCACGCCGGCCAGGCTTGCCGTGGCGGCGACCGTTTGTTCCGAGCGCAGTTGGCCAAACGGGGCCAATCCGCCCATGTCGGCACACCCGGCCAGGAAGATGACGCCAGATAGACACGCTAGTTTTAGGGTTATTAGTTGCCTAGGCATGTAATTCATTTCCTTACTTTTCCAGCGTTGCTCGAACACGTTGGAGCAGCGTCGTTAGCGTTGTTTTTTCCTCCTCCGACAGCTCGCTCAACGCATACTCGGTCAAGCGGTCGGAGATGGCGCGCAGGGGACGGGCCAGCGCACGGCCGGCATCGGTGAGCGAAATTTCCACGGAACGGCGGTCTTCGGGGCAAGGGTGCCGGTGGAGAAACCCCCGTTCCTGCATCTTATCGAGAAGCCGGGTGAGGGCGCCCGGGTCATGCTCTATGCGGCGTGCCAGCTCCGAGGCGCTGATTTGCGGTACGCCGGCCAGCGTCTTGAGCACGCGGTACTGCGTGAAATTGAGTCCGAGATCCTGCTCCGCCAAGGCTTGCTCCAAATGCTTGATCAGACCTTGGCGAACGAAATGCAGGAGCATGCCGAGACTGTCCGGCTCGCCACAAAACGAAGAAGCGGAGACTGGTTTGTTCGGAGCATGTACCACGGAAATTTCCTTTGCGAGACGGTATGGTGATGAATATACTTGCCCGGGCAAGTATTGTCAAGGCAAGGAAAATTAGGTCGTCAAAGAAGAAGGTGGAGGCGATCAGCACCGACGCTTCTTGATGCCCGACGCGCACGGGGCGAGGCGGGTGCTCCAGAGCGCTGCCTCTCAGCCAACGCGGCCGGCGTCGCGCGGCGATCTCTGTGTAGTTGTCACTCAAAGCTTATTTGGCGGCTTCTTCCGTCGCAGGCGAGTAACGCTTTAAGGATTCCCGAAGGAAATAGTCGTTTGGCATTTTTGTGCGCGACTATGATTTGTGCGTTTATTCCAACGGAGATAAATGATGAAGAGCGCTCCCGTAGTTTTGATGACTGCGCTTTGCCTTGCGTTAACGGGCTGCTTTGGAAGCATGCACGAACAAATGGAACACAACGGAATGGACGCGTCGTACAGCCAGGGGTACGAGGAGGGCGTCTCGAGCGGGAAGAACGCTGCCGGTGGTTTGGGCTACAGCTTGAAAAAGGATACGCGGCGATTCGCAAACGACGAGCAGTATCGCCAGGGCTGGACCGATGGCTATGACGCAGGAAAGACGCAACAGCGCGATTGGCAGAAGCGCATCCAGCCGGGCAACCACAAGTAAAAGACGGGCTCTGCCTCGCAGGTCGACTTTCTCACGCCATGCTAAAGGCCGGCTGGCAACTTGGAGGCCATCATCGTTCTCCGGTCCAGCTTCCTCCCATCGACAATGAACGTGCCGTCGCCGACGGCGTGAATGGTGCGTTTTTCTTTCCGGGTGGAATCGATGTAAGCGGCGACGCCGTCGAGCACGACAATGTTGTGCTTCCTGACGATGTCGATCACCTTGCACTCGATGTTGGCCAAGCACTCCTTGATCAAGGGGGCTTTGACCACCTTGCCCGGCACCGCGGTGAATTTGAATTTCGCGAACTTGTCCGTGTCGGCTCCCGAACAGGTTCCTATCCCGACGACTTTATCCAGCAGATCGACGGTCGGAATGGCAATGACGCATTCCTTGTGCTTGCGTAACGCAGCGAAGGAGTAGTTCCACGCACCTGTGGTGATCGCAAATACGGGACTGAAGTCGACGACCATCGACCAGGAAATCGTCATGATGTTGTTGCGTACTCCGTCACCGGTCGTCACCAGGATAACGGGGCCGGACTCCATCAGAGTAAAAGCCTTGCTGAGTTTCAATGGGCGCATAACAACACCTCCCATGGTTTAGGGATCGGGTAACGCACCCGCGTTGTCATCGCGGGGTCCGGGCTTGACCGAAACCGTCGGTCGTATGACTTGTATATTAGGTCAGCGGCATGCGAATGAAATGGATGGCAAGCCGACCGATCGACCCGAGCCCTCCGTTCGATGAGTAGGTGATGCGGTGGCGGGACACTATCAGAATAGAAAATTGCTCGGCCCGGTCCTTGGCAAACCGGACGTTTTTTTCTGACGTTCGGTCTCCGCCCAAATTCAGGTAGCTATACGCCAGCTACTGCTGGTTTAACTCTGAAGACGGTCGAAGCCTGAAATCTGTGTAGCAAAGATCTAAACCGTTGTCGAAAACGAACTCGCTTGTTCGTCGTGAGGGTGAAGCGGCCTTGCCGTTTCAGTAGCCTGGCGTAGCAGGTCGGCCGCATGCCGTGTTCTGTAACGCCTCATTCGTTGCGTTTTAGGAGATCAATGGTGGAATCGACTGAAAAGATGAAGGGACCAGCATCCTACTTTCCGTCAATAGAGAAGAAGTATGGCCAGCCCGTCGAGCATTGGTTCGAGATTCTGCGAGAGGCCGGGAAACGAAAGCACATGGAGCTGGTAAACCTGCTCAAGTCCGAGCACGGGCTGGGCCATGGACATGCCAATGCTCTGGTTGCGTACTACCTGGCAAAGCAGTAAGGAGAAATCATGACAGTCAAGCGAATGGACAACGTTGGCATCGTGGTGGAAGACCTGGGGGCCGCCATTGCGTTTTTCACCGAACTCGGCCTCGAAGGCCGAATGCCCATCGATGGCGAATGGGCGGGCCGAGTCACCGGAGTGCGCGGCCAGCGTGTCTAGATCGCCATGTCGCCAGCGCCGACTGTTGGCGTTGGCACGCAGAGTTGCGCAGAACCCGCCGACGGTAGTGCTGCAGTGACCTTACGTCCTACTCCTTCGTCAGGAAGAAGAGCGGCAGGAAGTCCGGGTTCGGCGGCTTCTTAACCAACTCAGGCGTCGGGGGCGTCAGGCGCTTCTTCTTCGCCCCAGACGCGGGCGAGCGTGGCCTGGATCTTCTTCTCGAAGCGCGCGATCAGCTCGCGGTTGGCGGCGACCAGTTTCTGCTCGGCTTCGATCTCGGCGACGATGGCTTGCTGAGTGGCAAGGTCATCCGGGATCGGAATGGGAATCCTGCTCAGCGCATCCTGGTTAAGTTTTGGCTGTGCTGCGCCGGTAACGAACTCCTCGATAGAAATTGAGTTTAGGTAGACCTCTACAAATTTCTGGGTTGCCGGTTGCGCGAACTTCAATACATGAGCGTGGTTGTTTACCCAGCATTTTCCTGAGACTGAAAACGCAATCGGCGTTGAGCGAGCGAGCAGGTTTGCGCCATCTTCTGAAATGAGGAGGATGTCTTCATCGAAGATGAAATCAGCGACGTAGTCGACGATTCCTGACGCTCCGTAGTAGGGAAACAGCCCTGCTTTGCGGTCACCTTTCGTGATTGGAACGCGACGTGAATCTAGGTTCTTTGCGAGGCCGCCGAGATTGCGTTTCGGCCACTCGGGGTGGATGTGAATTTGGGGGCGATAGTTGTCGAGGACGGCGCGGGCGCCGTTGATGACTTTCTGGTAGCCCTCGATCTTCGCCACGATCTCCATCTGCACCTCCAGCGGTGGCAGGGGGATTTCTATCTTCTCAAGATTGCCCTTGGTTATGTGAACTAGGCCAACTCCGCCGTGGAGGTTTTCTTCAACCTCGGTGACCGCTTTGTTGAGAGCGTGGAGCAAATACATCTTTGTCGCGCGGGACTCATCGAAGCCGACCTTGAATATGTGCTGATTGAGCACCGCCTTTTGGCCCTTCCAAATATGAGCGCCAAAGGACGTACCGCGTGAACCAGACCAAGAGAACAAGAGCTCACCGTTGTTGATGGTGTTCCTCTCGCTAACTTCGCCAGTGAAGTAATTGAACGAACTATCCGCGTTGTTCAGGTTTTGAATCCTGACTATCGGAACTCCTCCACTGCCTGCGTCCTCCCATTCCTCCGGCTTGAACGCACGACCGTTGAAGAGTTCGCAGATGTCGCCAATGGGTACCGTCGGATAGTTCGATGATCGGGAAATTCCATCCCGATACCGCTCCCCACTCAGGTTGTACTCGCCATTCGCGACAATCTTCTCCTTTGCCACGATCAGTCCGCAAGTCGGCTGGAGTTCATCGACCGGCTTACCGCTACGCAGCGCCTGAAGGTATTGGGCGAGTTCAGCCTTCACCTGCGGCAGGTCGTTCTTGTCGATGGCGCGGCGCTGGGCGCCGAGGCCGAAGCCGTCGTTTTCGACCTTGAAGAAGGCGATGGTGTTGCTGCGGCGGGCGACGGACTTGTCGAGGATGAGGATGGAGGTCTTGACACCGGAATAGGGGTTGAAGCAGCCGGCGGGCAGCGAGACGACGGCCACCAGCGAGGTCTTCACCAGCAGTTCACGCAGTTGCTTGTAGGCGGTCTGGCTCTGGAAGATGACGCCTTCGGGCACGATGATGGCGGCGCGGCCGGTGGGCGACAGATGCTCGGCCATATAATCGACGAAGAGCACTTCGCTGCGCTTGGCCTGGATGGAAAAGCGCTTGTGCGGTTTGATGCCGCCCTTTGGCGACATGAAAGGCGGATTGGCGAGAATGACGTCCGCCGTCTCGTTCCACTTCTCTTCGCTGGTCAGCGTGTCGTATTCGACGATGTGCGGGTCGGTGAAGCCGTGCAGGTACATGTTGACCAGCGACAGACGCACCATGTCGGGCGAGATGTCGTAGCCGTGGATGTTGGCGGCGAGGTGCTGGCGTTGGTCCGGCGTGAGTTGGTCCCCCACCCTCGCCCCTGGCCCCTCTCCCTGAGGGCGAGGGGAGGAATTCTGTTTGAGGATGTGTTTCCAGGCCGAGATCAGGAAGCCCGCCGTGCCGCAGGCCGGGTCGAGAATGCTCTCGTGCTTCTGTGGATTGATGACCTCGACCATGAAGTCGATGATGTGGCGCGGCGTGCGGAACTGGCCGGCGTCGCCCTGGCTGCCGAGCACCGAGAGCAGGTATTCGAATGCATCGCCCAGACGTTCGGAGTGGTCGTAGGTGAAGGTGTCGATTTCCTTGAGGAAGCTGCGCAATGTCTCCGGGTCGCGGTAGGGCAGATAGGCGTTCTTGAAGATGTCGCGGAAGAGGGGCGGGATGCCGGGGTTCTCGGTCATCTTGCCGATGGCTTCGGAATACAGGTTCAGCACATCGTGGCCGCCGAGGCTGGGGGCCATCAACTTGGCCCAGCCATACTTGGCGTATTCGCCGGCAAAGAAGCTGCGTTTGCCGCCGAGTTCTTCCGCTTCGGCGTCCATGTCGTCCATGAACTTGTAGATCAGGGCGATGGTGATCTGTTCAACCTGGGATTTCGGGTCGGGTACTTTGCCGACGAGGATGTCACGGCAGGCGTCGATGCGGCGTTTTGTTTCAGTGTCGAGCATGGGGTCAGGCGTCTTTCAGATGGTCTTCGAGGAAGCGTTGCAACACTTCCTTGCTCGGCAGTTCGAGTTGATAGCGGGAAACGAATAGCTGGTTGTCCATGCCGGCCATGGCGTAGTCGACAAGGGCATGGTCTTTTTCGGTGCACAACAGGATGCCGATGGGCGGGTTGTCGCCTTCGCTCATCATGTGGCGGGCGTACCAGGTGACGTAGGTGTTGAGCTGGCCGACGGCTTCGTGGCTGAAGGCTTGCAGCTTGAGCTCGACCAATACATGGCATTTGAGAATGCGGTGGTAAAAGACGAGATCGACGAAGCCGTGCGTTTCGCCGATCAGCAGGCGCTTTTGCCGTGCTTCGAAACAGAAGCCGTGGCCGAGTTCGAGCAGGAAATTCTGCAGGTGATCGAGCAACTGGTCTTCGAGTTGCGATTCGCCCATCACTTCCTGCGGCTTGAGTCCGAGGAATTCAAAGACGTAGGGATCGCGGATAGGGAAGGCCGGGGCGGGCGATACGGCGGATTGGGTTTGCGCCGCCAGCTTCTTCTTGTCGCGGGAAAGCGCGCTGCGTTCGTAGTAGAGGCTGGCGATCTGGCGCTTGAGTTCGCGCACCGACCAAACGCCGCGCGTGCATTCGGCTTCGTAGAACGCGCGCTTCTCGGCGTCGTCGATCTGGATCAGTTCGACGAAATGGGTGAAGGAGAGTTTCTCCAGCAGATCAGCGTTGTCCGATTCGGCAGTCACTGACTGCCGAATTCGTGACGGTGGAAGGGCCTGCTGCAATTCGGCAGTCAGCGACTGCCGAATTCCCGGATAGGTCCGATAGAACTGCCGGAACCGGCGCAAATCCCGTTCGGCAACCTGCGTCATGCCGTTTTGCGCCAAGGCTTCCGCCAACCGGGCCAGCAGCGCTTCGCCATACTGTGCGCGGTCGGCGCCGTATTGCTCGTATTCCTGGATGAAGCAACCCATCATCCAGTTGCGCAGGGTCAGTGAGACGTTGACCGCCTTGCCGGCCTGAATGGAAAAGTACCGGTGTGTCTGCGAAATGGCATCGACTAGGCGATCCATGGTCAGATCGGCGGTCTCTGGCACAAGCGGGGAAGTCCTTCTTTTCATTGCATCTCTACATGAACTGGTTAAGCGGAACGTAGTCCTTGACGTACTCCGGGATGCGGTCACGCCATTCCTTGGGCACGGCTTTGAAGTCGGCCATGTTGAAGGCGGGATTGACGTTGAGTTCGGTCAACTTGCCCTTCTCGATGATGTCGCGCAGGCGGCCATCGGTGGCATAGGCCTTGAAGAAGTATTTCATGGCGACGATGGCGGCGGCATGGCTGTTCAGGGCCTCTGGCGGCTGGTCGAGCAGGAATTTCTGGAACTCGTCTTCGAGCAGTTCATCCTTGCCCTTGAAGTAGGGAATCAGGCCGAAGATTTTTTCCAAAATCTCGCGCAGGGTGAGACGACGGTCCACGCCCGCCGCACGACGCAGCTTGTCCAGCGTGTAGAACTCGGTCGGCTTGTCGAGCAGGTGCGTCGTGACGTAGTCGATGGCCTGGTCCCATTGCGCGTTGTCCACCTGCTGCTGCAGGACCGGATCGGCCTTGACGGTGTTCTCGAAACCCTCGAAGAACATGCGGTCGATTTTCATGCCCTGCGGACCGACGGGTTCCTCGGCCATATGGGCGAGGGCATCGCCGCCGCCGTGAATGTATTCACCGTTCGGGCCGACTGTCGTGCCGCCGCTCGTACCTTCTCCAGTGCCTTCACCTACGCCGGGGCGCGGCAGTTTCAGCACCTCGTCGTAATCGAACTTCTCTTCGAAGTACTCACAGTTGGCGAAAAAGTCGAACAGCTTGTATTGCGTCTTCTCCTGCTTGCCCGAGTTCTCCAGCCACTCGGCCTTCAGCGACTTGTCGAGCAATTGTTCCAGGAAGTCGTGCTTGCGCGTGCCACGGCCCTTGATCTGCACGAAGTCCGACGGGGAGAAGATCGGGCGCATCAGGCCGAGGTTGAGGATGTCCGGGCAGTCGTAGCCGGTAGTCATCATGCCGACGGTGACGCAGACGCGCGCCTTGCTGGTCTTGTAGGTATCGATGAAGTTGGCCGAGCCGAGCAGATTGTTGTTGGTGAAGTTGATCGTGTACTGCTGCGCGTCCGGTATCAGGGAAGTGACCTGTACGGCGAAATCGGATTGGTACTTGCCGGGCCAAAGGGCATCCGCCAGTTCATTCAAAAGTTGGGTCAGCTTGGCGGCGTGGTTCTGGCTGACGGCGAAGACGATGGATTTGCCCAGTTCGCCACTGACGGGGTCGCGCAACGCATTCTTCAGGAGGGTGGCACAGAAGAGCCGATTGGTCGCCTCGGAAAAGAATCGCTTCTCGAAGTCTTTCTGGAAAAAGCTATCCTGCGCATCGCCCTCGGCCAGCGGTACGGTGACGGCGTAGCCCTGATCGGAGAGGAGTTGCGTCGTGATATCAGTGCGGGCATCGACCACCACCGGATTGATGAGGTAGCCATCGCGCACGCCATCGAGCAAGGAATAGCGGAACGTGGGCTGGCCGGATTCGCAACCGAAGGTGCGGTAGGTGTCGAGCAGCAGGCGTCGCTCGGCCTCGCGCGGGTCGCGGGTTGTAGGTTTACTGTTGTCAAACTTCTTGAGATAGTCGCGCGGCGTCGCGGTCAGGCCCAGCTTGTAGCCAACGAAATACTCGAATACGGCGCGGGCATTGCCGCCGATGGAGCGGTGCGCTTCGTCGGAAATCACCAGATCGAAGTCGGTCGGCGAAAACAGGCGCCGGTATTTGTCGTTGAATAGCAGCGACTGTACGGTGGTCACCACGATCTCGGCCTTGCGCCACTCGTCACGGTGTTCCTTGTAGATCACCGAGGTGTAATCGTTCTTGAGCTGGGCAATGAATGCATTTTTAGCCTGATCTTCGAGCTCGAGCCGATCGACCAGAAACAGCACGCGCCGGGCATTGCCGGTGCGCAGGAACAATTTGATGACCGCAGCGGCCGTCAGGGTCTTGCCAGTGCCGGTGGCCATTTCGAACAGAAAGCGGCTGTGGCCTTCGGCGACGGCATCCTGAATCGCCACGATGGCGCGTTTCTGGTAGTCGCGCAGGAAACGCAGGTGGTTCTTCTGAATAAAGGCGTTGCGCTCGGCAGGGGCGTTCCAGCCGGCCTCTGCGGCATAACCCGGCATCTGCGTCAGGGCGATGTAGTCCTTGCTGATTTGCTCGGCGATAAGTTTCTGCGGGTTGGGCTGGAAGCGGTGGTAGCCCTTGATCGAGTCCGGCGAAGGGAAGCGCGTGATGATGTGCGGGTTGCCATGTTCCAGATCCCAGAAGTAATGCAGATTGCCGTTGGAAAGGATGACGAAACGGCAGTTCTGCGATTTGGCGTACTTGCGTGCCTGCTCCTTGCCGACCAGCGGGTTCTTGTCTTCCGATTTGGCTTCGAGTACCAGCAGCGGGAAACTGTTTTCGTCGAGCAGCAGGAAGTCGATGAAGCCATTGCGGGCTTCTTCGAAATTGTCGCCGAGCGCATCGACGACGGCTTTGGTCAGCTTGACTTTGGGTTCGAGAACGATGTTGGCTTTGCCCGTGGCCTGATCGAAAAATCGCCAGCCGGACTCTTCGAGAAGCTTGTTGATCTTGATGCGGGCCTTGGCTTCTTTCGCGGCCATTTGTGCGCTCCCTGAATTGTTGCTCAGACGTTTTCTTGTCGAGTCGCAAGAGCCCGCAAGTGTACAGCAACGCCCGGTACGGTCCGAACTCTAAATGGATTTGCAGCACACTTATGGAAAGGCGGCGTATAGCCAAGCGTTAAGTGATGAAGGCCTTTCCGCAACGCGCCCACCACTTCCAGCGCTCTTTTTTTTCAAAGTGCGAGGCCTTACAGCATGTTGATTTCGCGTTGGGGAAAGAAACCAAACAAGATCGAGTCGTTGTACTCGGCGCGGATGTCCTGGTCAGAATTCACGTTGATACGCGTGGAAAACGGCACTTCTCAGCTAAACAACCGACAACCGACAGGCTGAAGCCGAGCCATGAGTCATCCGAGAATCAGGCCTCCAACACGCCGGGGCCTGCGGCCCGAATGATGTCGATGAAATAGCGCAACCTCGCCGGGTAAAAGCGCGCATAGGGATAAACGAGGTTGACCGGCAACGGCGCTGCTTGCCATTCCGGCGCGAGGTGGACGAGGCGCCCCGCACGCAAGTCGTCGGCAAGCACCCAGGCTGAACCGATGGCCGCGCCCAGACCCTGCAAGGCCGCGCTGCGTAGAGCGTAGAGGCTGTCGGTGCTCATGCGAGGAGCAATTGAAAAGCGCTGCAGCTTGCCGTTGCGTACGTTGCGGAGGATGACTTCGTTGCGGTAATAGGTGCGCAACGCGAGCCAAGGCAGGCCGGCCAGGTCGGCCGCGTGTTCGGGCGGGCCGTTCCCCTCCAGCACTGAGGGGGCGGCCACCGCAATACGAGGCACCTCCGTCAGCTTGATGGCGACAAGCGACGAGTCCGTGATCTCGCCAACCTGGATCGCACAATCGATTCCGGCGGCGATGAAGTCCTGAACCGAGCTGTCGTCGTGCAGCAGCCACTCGACGTGCATCCTCGGATAACGCTTCAGGTAGTCCGCCAAGGGCTTGACCAAGCGTTCCTGCCCGAAGGCGTGGGGAGCCACCACCCTCAAGATGCCTTCAGGCTCCTCGTCGACCCCGCGGAGTTCCGATTCAAAAGCGGCCCAGCTTGCCAACAGCTCCTTGGCCCGTTCGTAGCACCGTTCTCCGTCCGCCGTGAGGCGCATGGAGTGCGTCGAGCGATTGAGCAGCCGCAATCCCAGGGAATGCTCCAGGGCTTGCAGGCGGCGACTCACGGTAGGTTGTGTGGTGCCCAAGTTGGCGGCCGCCGCCGAGAGACTGCCGGCTTCCACGATGCGAACGAACGTTTGCATCAATTCCATTCGGTCGCCAATACCCGAGAATGAGGCCCTATTCGCCGAGCCGCTTGGTGGGTGAATTACGGACTTTGTCATGCGTTCAATGTATATCAATTCTTCGGGTGACGGTACTACCGCCTAGGGATGGCTAAGTTCAGACTCCATTCCGTCGCAACACACCGAGGAAAAGGAAATGGCATTCATTCAAAATTCGCATGGCCAAACCGGCGGCGCGCATGTGGGCACATCCCCCGGACAAGATCGTCCGCTGGCCCCATCGGCAGACCACGAACTCGCACGGAGCTTGGTGCTGCTCCTCGCCATGAGTGCGGGTTTATCGGTGGCCTCTCTCTACTACAGCCAGCCGATGCTCGGGGTTCTAGCGGCGGACATCGGCGTGAGCGATCTGAGTATTGGCTTCGTGCCCACGCTGACACAACTCGGATATGCCCTGGGCATTCTATTGCTCGCTCCATTGGGCGACCGTCATGACCGCCGCACCATCATTCTGATCAAGGTCGCGCTGCTGGTCTTGTCTCTGTTGGCGGCAGCGTTTGCGCCTTCGCTCGATATCTTGCTCGGGGCCAGTCTGGCGATCGGACTGACGGCCACCCTGGCTCAAGACATCGTGCCGGCTGCCGCTACCTTGGCCCATGAAACCCGCCGTGGACGAGTCGTTGGTACGGTGATGACGGGGCTGCTCCTCGGCATATTGCTCTCCCGTGTCGTGAGCGGCTTCGTAGCCGAACACTTTGGTTGGCGCACCATGTTCGTCATTGCCGCAGTCGGCGTGGCCGCCATCGGGATAGCCGTCTGGTACCGGCTGCCGCACTTTGCGCCGACGACACGCGTGACGTATCGGGCCCTGCTGAGTTCGCTCATCGATCTTCTGCGACGGCATGCCGCGCTGCGCCGGGCAGCGCTGGCGCAAGGTCTGCTGGCCGTCGGTTTCAGCGCCTTCTGGTCCACTCTGGCCGTGATGTTGCATGCCGAGCCTTTCCACATGGGCAGTGCCGTGGCGGGGGCTTTCGGTCTTGCGGGAGCGGTCGGCGCCCTGGCAGCCCCTCTTGCGGGCCACTTGGCCGACCGGCGGGGGCCAGAGATGGTGACGCGCCTGGGTACGGGCCTCACAGCGCTTTCCTTCGCCGTCCTATGCTTCGGGCCGTTCCTTTCTCCGGCGGCGCAGCTCTGGCTGCTCGGGATCGGCACCGTGGGGTTCGATCTCGGTGTGCAGGTCGCGTTGATTGCGCATCAGACGATCATCTATGGCATCGACCCCGGTGCTCGCAGCCGTCTCAACGCCGTGCTGTTTGTCGGCATGTTCGTCGGCATGGCAGCGGGCGCCACTTTGGGGAGCGCCATGCTGGCTCAATGGGGATGGGGTGCTGTAACGGGGATCGCCACGCTCTTTGCGCTCGCTGCCTTCGGGGTTCGCTTGTTCAAGAAGCCGCCGTGCAGTCACTGACTCGAAACAACTCGAGGTTGCGGCTTGGCTCCTCGCGTACACCGTCGATCGGGCTGTGTGCGTGGTCGGAATCGCTTGCGATCAGCGCTTCAAGATCGCCCGCGTTTCGGCACGATTCCGGATTCTTCGAAGAAGCTAAGCAACGCATTCCACACCTTGGCCGGCTGTTCCTCGGGCGCAAAGTGTCCGCAATCGTCAATGAGTTCGCCGCGAATGTTCCGAATCCCGGAATGACGGAATCCCGACAAATACTCAGCGATATGGCCCCCTTCGGCGCGGCCGCGGAGGTAGAGCACCGGCGTATCGATGGGTGCGCTGCTTTCAGCCTGGGCTTTGTTATGCGCCGCGTCTTCAGGAAAGGCGCGATACCAGCCGAATCCCGCACGCAAAGCCTCGGGTCTCGCGTAGGCGGAAGCATAGGTTGCGTGGGCTTGCGATGAAATGCGGTCTGGATGCTTCGTAAGCGCCTCGTAGAAGAAATCGAAGTACGGGCCTTCCTTGCCGTGCACAAGCAGCTCCGGAAGGTCGGGTACGGCGTGGAAGGCAAAGTGCCAGATCGATGGATTGCGGAGCACGTCTTCCCAGGGCGGGACTCCAGGAACCGCCACGTTCATGATCGCCAAAGCATCAAGCTTGTGCGCGTGTCGCATGAGATAGGCATAAGCGACTTGTCCGCCGATGTCGTGCCCGACAATCGCCAGCTTCCTGGGCGCCAACTTGGATATCACGCCGAACAGCATGTCGGCCATATCGTGCGTGGTCGCGGGCGGCGCGGAGACTAGCGAGCCGCCGATTCCTGGGAGGTCGACCGCGAGCGCATGCACGTGCTCGGTCGCCAGCTCCATGACTTGACTCCACGCCGACCAGTCTTCCGGCCAGCCGTGCAGAAAGAGCACCGCCGTGCCGTGTTCATCCTCCGTCTCGACGACATGCAGACTGCCGCCTTCAACAGGAATCTGCGAGTGTTTCAAATGCGATCTCTCGGTGTGTTGGGAGCACCTCGGCACTTCCAACGCCACCGCGGATGCGACGCAGGCTAGCGTACGCTTCCGCTCCAGCGAAGACTGCCCGAAAGCTGGAGGTTGGCGGCCCGAACGCGGTTGCAGGGTCCGTCCGGGACAAGGGGGCGCCGGATCAGGCATGGCTCATTCCGGCATGCCGAGATATTCGACGCAGGCGAGCGTTGCGGGGACCGACGCCACCCGGCTCAGAAACTCGCCGCTGCGAACCGTGAGGATTCGCCAGCCTTGATCAACGGTGAAGCGGTCTCTCAACTCCGCTTCGGTCACTTGACGAGGAACGTTCGGAACGGGAAACGTGACGGCAAACTCATGCAGATAGTACCGACCGCCTTGGCGGAATACTTTCGGGAGTTCATCCAGCAACGTCTCGCACTGCTCGGGATCGAACAGATGGAAGAAGCCCGAATCCACTACAGCCCCAAACGTCTTCCGCAGTAGCGAGGGGTGAAGGGCATCGGCGACATGGAAATCGAGGCGACTGGCTACCTCGGGAGGAAGTGCGGCCTTTTTTGCTTGCGCCTGGTTAACGGCTAACTCGACGAAGTCGACACCGATGGTTTCAACCCCGCTGGTCGCCAGATGAATGGCAAGATCGCCGGTACCGCAGCCCAGATCGAGAACCGGACCGTCGGGTGGATACTCCGCGAGCAGCGAGACCATGGCCGGCTGCGGGCCGGCCATGTCCCACGGTGCCTTTTCCCGGTAGACGGTCTCAAAGAAGGAAAGGGGGTCTGATCCAAACCGGCTCATGGGCGACGATGAGTTGAGAAACGAGATCGATGGACAGACAAGGGGCGAAAATCGTGCCCGGGTCGCCGTTCAGGAGTCCTGCAGTACGTAGGCCCCGGCAGTTCTTCCCGACCGGAACTCGTCGGCTACCTCTTCGACACTCTTTCCATGGGTTTGGATGACATGCTTTCGATAGGGAATCAGGAACTGCGAGAACTGCTCATGCATTCGGCCAACGACCTCCGGCTTCGCCGATGCCTGAGATGCGCGCTCTTGAGTACGGGCTAGAGCGACGTCTCGCGGAACGTGCAACAGCACGTATTCGATCGTCGGGGCCATCGACACAATCAGCGGCAACATCCACGGCCCAATCACGCCGTCCAAATAAACCGAATATCCGTGCGCCGAGTACTCGACGGCGGCGGCCACGTAGGCGCGAACTACGGTCACATTCTGGCCATGTGCTGCGGGAAGCGATGGATCGACTCTGTGGGCCAAGAAACGAAAGAAGATATCCGACTCGATATGGACACCGTTCGGATCGCTCGATGCGAGAAAACGGGCGAGGGAGGTCTTGCCCGCCCCGGGCGTACCGCTAATGAGGGTGAGTAGCACGGCGTTGAACTCCTTTCAGAAGTGGATGCTTGTCCGCGGCGATAGTAGGCGCGCCGCTTGCTCGTACCTCGCCGAGGGAGTCTAGAGGCAATCCTCCACGAGTGCGCCTCCGGGGGGCGGGAGCACAACTTCGCTAAGGCCGATGAGGGCTGACAAAATGCCTGTCCGGTCGTGGTGGACTACTTCGCAGGTCCCGCCGCAAACAGCGCCAGAAGGAGCTTACAGAGACAATCCATTGCCGGGAACTTAGTGTGCTCGCTTGTTCTCTCTCGGTCAGCCCTCGGCTCCTCTGACGCTCCATTTTTCTCGGCAGCTAATTTTCCATGAGGTGCTTTATGACGACAGCGAAACCTTTCTTCATGTTTCAGAACGGTAAGGCGCAGGCCGCGCTGGACCTCTATCTGGCGACGTTCCCGGATTCCGGCGTGGTTCGTATCGAGCGCTATGCGCACGGTGAGCCAGGTCTGGCGGGCACGATCAAGGTGGCGGTATTCAAACTTTGCGGCCGTGAATTCATGTGCTCAGACAGCCCGATCAGGCACAACTTTACCTTTACGCCCGCGAACTCGACGTTTGTCGAGTTCGATTCGGTTAGCGAGCTGGACCGCATCTTTGGCTTGCTGGCGGAAGGCGGTGGCATCCTCATGGCGCTCGACAACTACGGATTCAGTCCACGGTTCGGTTGGGTCAATGACCGGTTTGGCGTGTCGTGGCAGCTCAACCTTGCTGCGTAGGCGAGCGTATGCAAGTGTCGCCGTGACGGCCCGGTTTACCAACTAATGGGCAGTCGAGCTGGCTTCGGTCTTAAGCGGTGTCCACTCTCTCCCAGGAGCTCGACGCATGCCCAAGCCTCGAATCTTCACCACCGAGTTCTCGAAGATATATGCGCTATATCTTCAAAAGGCGGAACGGAAAAATCGCACGAAAGGTGAAGTTGATCAGATCATCCGCTGGCTGACGGGCTATGACCAAGCGGGCCTGGGTAGGCAGATCGAGCAACGAAACACGTTCGAGACTTTTCTTGCTCAAGCCCCGGCGATTCATCCCAATGCTTCGCTTATCAAAGGCGTTGTGTGCGGTATCCGCGTTGAAGAGATCGAGGATCCGTTGATGAAACAAATCCGATATCTGGACAAGCTCATCGACGAACTCGCGCAAGGAAAAACGATGGAGAAGATTCTGCGCTAGCCGCTTTGGCTTCCGCTGCCCGATGTTTGGGATGCGACGCTTCCGATCGCGCTCCGTGAACGTTACGGCAGGGTGCGGATTCATCGCCGCGTTCGATGCGGCTAGCTCGTCGGCTTTTCATGGACGTCATGGTCGAACCGGCTTTCTGCCCGATTCAAGTGCCTGATCAAAACATGCGAAACGAGATTGATGCCGATGCCTGCGAAAACAGCGGGCAAGATATACAGCGTCATCGACAGTTCTGTTACGAAGAAGCGATCGTCTAAGGTCGATAGGGATACCTTGGCTTTCTCCGTGAGCATCTGCAGCAGCACGAGATCAATCCCCGAAAGAGCGATCAGTACGAGCGCCAGGAAAAGTACCGTCCAGTGGGAAATGGTTTTCTTGAACAACAGAAGAGCGTAGATCCCGCAAGGCAGCAGTAGCGAAGTAAAAACCAGGATCAGGAATTCCAGTTCATAGAATGCTGTAGTCATTTTTAGTTTTTCCGCGATCGCTTCGCACGCGTCATCCGGAACAGCCAAAAGCCGCCGCCGAGAACGAGCAGTCCCCCGAACAGCAACTCCTCAACTTCCCGCACGTTGGAGAGCAGCACCGCCATGGTCGCCCCAAAAAGATAGCCAGCTAAGGTGACGAGCATCACCCATACAACAGCCCCGATCAAGTTGAGCAGAGCAAATCGACGTAGAGGCAACTCACTCATGCCCAAAAGCACGGGGCCGGCGATACGCATCCCGTACGTGAACCTGAGCAGCAGAATGACGGGAGTGTGATATCGGTCGAGCAAGGCATTCACTCGCGGCAATGTCCGGCCAAGCGATGGGAAGCGGCTTAGCAATTGGGTTCCTTTCCATCGCCCGATCAGAAAGGCGCCTTGATCCCCCAGTGTGGCCCCAAAGAGAGCCAACAAGAAGACCAGGCGCCAATCCATAAGCCCCTGGTGACAGGCAAAACCGGCGGCCAGCAAGATCGTCTCGCCTTCAAGCAACGTTCCGAGCAGTACCGCCAGGTAACCGTACGTCGTGATGAACTCGGCGATCATATGTAGTTTTGATATGCCGTCGACAGGGCGACAAGTTGCGACGGTCTGTCGAGTTGCCTCGTCTCCGAGTTATAGGTCTACCTGATCGTCCTTGAGTCGAGAGGTACGTTCGCCAAATTTGGCTGATCTATACGAGTACCACATCCGCGGAAGAAACAACGACCCGGAAACGCGCTCCGTAGCAGATGAGCTTATTGATTTTCCGATTGACCTGAACGACCAGGAAAGAGTTCTCAAGCGCGACTCCCTGCCGGCTTGCCCGTTGCTTGATCTCTTCGAAAACTCGTTGGTTGAGGCGAACGATTCGGCCCAAGTACTGATTCAGGCTTTGAGTCATCATGTCCTCTTCGTCTGAAACAACTCTTCACCATACGTGCAGAGAATCCCTTTGTCGGGATCCTGCAATTCCAGTCAAGATCTTGAATGTGAGGATATCCACGCCGGTAGCATAGTCAGAAGCACGCGATCCTTCAACATGACATGGTGGTATATGGCCGCCAATGCGTGCAAGCCGGCTACCCAGAGAATGGCATCGCCCAGCACGGTATGAATCTTTGCGAGCACCGCTCCGGCATCATGCGACGCCGGCAACAGAGGCGCCAGCGTCACGTTGCCGAGAAACGTCAGAGGGTGGCCTTCAAGCCACGCTCCAATTACCGCGGTAAGAGGAACTGCGAAAAGGAGCAGGTACAAAACGCCTTGGACAGATTTGGCGGCGATCCGCATCCACCGCGGCATTTCCTCAGGCTCGGGGGCTCGGTCAACGACGCGCCACAGTAGCCGTATCACTGTAAGCGCGAACACGCACATGCCGAGCGTCTCATGCAATTGCCGCTGGAAATCCTTCGCGGCTGAATAGACGCGCTGCTCGGAACCCCCGAGGCCATAGGTAAAAGCGGCGACGACCAGAATGGCGGTCGCCCAGTGAATGGCCTGAGTGACTGCACCGTAGCGGTGTTTTGATCGATCCTCCATTTTCAAGCCTCCCGTGGTGAAAACCCGCGGGTCCGGGATCTGGCGTTGATCGTTCAGAAATTGTAGGCCACGCCTATGGACGCCATGTTGACGTCCATTTTCCCGGTCTTTCCAGATTTTCCAAGTCCGCTGACATGGTCGAAGTCCGCCCGCAGATCGACGTTCTGTGTGAGCTTGTAGTTTGCACCTATTCCTACCAGCGGGCGAACGACATTGCTCGACTGGCTATCGCTGGCAAGGCTGGCAGGACCGCTCGCGGAGAGGCTGGATTTGGTGTGAGCGAAAACCGCCCCCGCCTTGCCGAACACCGAGAACCTGTCGGTCACCGGAAGTGAGGCCAAGGCCGCCACGTCGATTCCGCCAGCTTTCAAGTCACCGCGGGCGGAACCTCCGGCGTAATTCGCCTTGTAATCGGCTTTCCCAAAGTCGATGTAGCCCGCTTCTACCGCCAGATACTCATTGAATCGATATCCGCCCTGCAAGCGCCACTGATTGCCGGAACCGCTCTCGCTGCTGGAAAGCCCGGTCGCTCCGCGGTCGGTAAGTTCGCCATTGAAATAGTTCTTGGAAAGCGAATTGCTCGAGTGAGTCACTTGGCCGACGCCATAAAACCCATCGGCGAAGGCCGCGGAGGTCAGCAAAGCCAGGCCGCAAGGAATGAGGAAGCGAGTTTTCATCGGGGTATCTCCTAGGAACGTATGGCACGAAAGGACGTAAGCCCTGGATCACGGAACACTACGCGTCGCATTCAGCCCAGGTGTTTCAAGGGGCGGGCTCAGGGGGTTGTTGGATAGTGCGATCCGTTCCTTAACCGTGACTTAAACCCCGGCTATCTGACGAAGAAGTGGCGACTGGACTCTAGGGCGGAACGATATCGGTCGGAGCTTGAGTCAACACCAGATGTCAACGACTTAAGAGATCACGCAAAGCGATGGCACAGACCTATACCTGCACAAAGAAAAAGGCCGGAAGTCTCATCGAGACTCCCGGCCTTTGCAGGGATCGACGATCCCCGGTCCGCTAGATGTTCAGTAGAAGAAAACGAAGTTCGCGACGACAAGCGTGATTAGCGCGCCGGCCATCGGAATCCAGGTTCGCTTGACGACGTCGAATGGCGATACGCCGCCCATGCCCGACGAAACGACGATGACCGCGGTGATTGGCGACATCGCGCGCGCGGCGCTCGCTGCCAAGTGCATGGGCAACAGCATGACGACCGGTGCGACCGACATCTTGGCCGCGACCGTCGGCGTCAGCGCGGCGAATGCGAAGAAGGGCGCGTTACCCGAACCCATCAGGATCGAACAGACGGCAATGATCGTGATCATGACGAGGATCATCGCGGCGGCGCCGAACCCGGAAGTCTGCGCCGACGAAATCACCGAGTCGATCGTTCCAATCGCGACGAGACCTTTGGCGAAGGTTTCGCCGGCGACGATCAGCGTGATGACGTTGGCCATCTGCATGCCGAGTCCGTCGAAGAACGACTGTATGTCGGCAAGAACCTTCATGCCATCACGCAGGCGGACGTATTCGAAGATCATGCCGATCGCCATGCCGATGAACATCGCCTTGATGATGTCCATCTTGATCCACGAGATCCACAGGTCGCTGAAGATCAGGATCAGCGCGAGCGGCAGGACCGGCAGGATGGCGTAGATCATCGGCGGCAGCGGCTCGACTTTGCCGTCCTTGTTGACCGGTGCAACGAGTTCGGAAACCTGGACGACGTGACCGTCGCGCTTGTCCATCCATTTCTGCGTGAAGAAGTGCAGAACGGCGACGACCGGAATGACGACCGAAGCGATCGGAATCTGGTACTTGACCCAGTAGATCACTGGGTCAACGCCGGCCGTGGTGGCAGCGAGGATCGTACCGGTGTCGCTCGGGCTCCAGTCGAGGCAGAGCGTCGTCGCAATCACCGCGACCGCCGACAGACGGCTGACGCCGAGGCTGATCAGGATCGGGAAGACCGTCACCATCAAGAGCATGGCGAGGCCCGATGCGCTGTTGATGGCCAGACCGAGGAACATGCCAAGAACCCAGGCGCCGGCCATGACGATGTACGGCGAGCGCAGCGCGAGAAGCGGGCGGATCGTCAGTTTGACGAGCGCCTTGCTCGCGCCGATGTGGTCCATGTAGCGGGCAAAACCGCCGACCGCCATGATGTTAAGACCGAGACCGGCGGCACGCGAACTGAAGGTCTTCTTGATGAACTCAAAAGCGTCGAAAAGCGCGAGTCCGGTGCTTTCCTTCGCCGGTAAAATGACGCCGAGGCCGAGATACACGGCGACCAGCATCAGGACCAGTCCGGCCATGAAGAGCACCGGCTGTGGTTTGAACTTTTTGACGATCAGAAAGCCCGCCCAAAAAGTCACGATCAGTGAAATGACGATACCCACGATTTCCCCCTACCTGTTAATTAGCTTTTTAAAAAAACAAACCGTTGAGCCGGCTAATGCACCGGCTCCCAACCAACTACATCGCTGATGCCGAGGCCTGGCGCCTCGGGAATGAGAATTTCCTTGCCGCTGACGCTGACTCCGCCGACGACGGGGTCCGCCGCGAGCAGCACCGCCGCGTCGAGGTCGGTCCGGCTCACAATTCGCTTGCCGGCGGCAATGCTCGCCGCTGCCGTGATGCCGACCTTGCTTTCGAGCATGCATCCCATCATGCAGCCGACGTCCATCGTCTCGGCGAAGTGGGCGATCTTGATTGCGTTGTGCAATCCGCCGGCCTTCATCAGCTTGATGTTGATCAGGTCGCAGGCGCGCAACGAGAGCAGCTCAAACACTTCGAAGGCGCCGAAAGCCGACTCGTCGGCCATGATCTCGGTCTCGACGCGATCGGTCACATACTTTAGTCCGGCAACGTCGTGCGCCTTGACCGGCTGCTCGATCAGCTCGATGTCGAGTCCGTCGGCTTCGAAGCCGCGGATTATACGGACGGCTTCCTTCGCATTCCAGCCCTGATTGGCATCGAGCCGGATTTTCACGTCCTTGCCGACGGCGCTGCGTATCGCGTGAACACGCTGCCGGTCGAGCATCGGGTCGTTGCCGACCTTGAGCTTGAGCGCGGTATAGCCTTCAGCGATTGCTTCGAGCGCGTCGCGGACCATCTCTTCCGGCGCATTGAGGCTGATTGTCAGATCGGTCTCGAGCCGAGTGCGAAAACCGCCGAAGAACTTGTAGAGCGGCAGGCCGAAACGCTTGCCGAACAGGTCGTGCACGGCGATGTCCAGCGCTGCCTTCGCCGAACTGTTGTGCAGCATCGCGCGATCGAGCGTCGTCATGATCCCTTCGAGATTCTCGACGTCCATGCCGACGATCCTGGGTGCCAGCGTTTCGCGAATCGCAGCGACGATCGAAGCCTGGCTGTCGCCGGTGATGACCGCCGTCGGTGGTGCGTTGCCAAAACCGATTTCTCCACTGTCGGCGACGACCTTGACGATGATGTCTTCGGCCGAATTCACTTCACGCAGCGCGGTCTTGAACGGTTTTTTGAGCGGGATGCTGACCTTGCCGATCAATACTTCGCGGATTTTCATAGCCGCCACCCGGCGTGCGGCCGCATCGCTTCAGTGCGCTTCATGTTGCCTCCCCTTTTTTTATTAGCTGAAGTCGACGACGTACTGGCCGTCGCGCATCAGCGGTAGCGCCTGCCCCTCGCCCATGATGAGATCGACGCGTTTGACGATCACGTCGGGCTGAGTCTCTGGAACATAGACGCGGTCGATATGGATCACGGCGTCCGGCGTCGAAAAATGCTCGGGTCCGACCTGGCCGCCAAAGTGCTCGCTGCGGCCGAAGGCGATGTGCAAGCCGAGTTTCTCGTCGAGCAGAACTTTGCCGATCGGCTTAACGCCGAAGGCCGCGAGAACACCGAGGCCCAACTCGGCGATGTTCCCGTAGGCGGGTTCGCGTACCAGGTGCTCGGCTTCGGCGCGCGCAACTGGGCCTTCGCTGATGACTTCGACTGCCTTGTTGTTTTCGATGCGGTAAAGAACGATTTCGTCGCCAAACTGCACCGGCAGGACGCCGGCGCTACGGCTCGCTTCGCTCTCTCCTTCGAAAGGAACGATATACGCCTCGCCCGAAGGCAGGTTGCCGGCGCCGGGCTTGTGCAGCAGGCCGCCCGAGGCATGCGCGGAACGGAAGCGCAGGTCGAGATGGAGTCTCGCTTCGCCGCCCGGATACGCGAAAACGAAGTCGGCGCCGGTCGCCTCATCGAGCTTCTTCTTGAGATAGACGACGCGGCGGTTGACCTCGGTGTAGTCGAGGCGAACCGACGGGATCATCGCTTCGCCAAAGCCGCGCATCGTCGCTGCACGGATCGGCGTCGTCTTGGCAACGACTTTGAGCGGCGCGGTCGCCGAGAAATGCGTCGGCGCGAGCAGGATCGGATGATCGGCAAACAGTTCGGCAAACGAGATCGATTGCGCCGGGTCAAGTTCGTCGACGCTTTTCGGCAACGGTCCCGCGCGGTGAATCCAGCAGCGCTCGGGCAAATCGCCATTGTTCGTGTGTGCGTTTCGATAAAGGACGAGCACCGGTTTCAAGCCAAGTTGTGCCTCGTTCGCGGTGAGTTCATCGACCCACAGCGCCGCCATCTCCCGCCGCTCGGCCCATTCGGCCTCATCGGGAATGCGTTCATCGGGCAAATCGACGAGAACCGCCAATCCCTTTTCGTTATCGCGGGGCGCAAACACGCGATGCACCAGGGCGGTCAATTCTTCGCCGCTCAGTCGTTCAGTCATGGAAAAATCTGCCAAAGAGTAAATCCTGGCAGTTTCCACGATCTGGGCCGGGGCAGTCAATCGACACTCCCTCATGATTTCCTTTGCTAACGGAAGCCATTTGTTCAGTCGGGATTCCCGCGCGCCAGCTCCTCGTCAGGCCGTGACAATTGGCACTAAACTAACGCTCTTGTCGGCGGCGTCGGCGCCGCCCCCTCTACCATTTTTCCCGTGAATCCTATGTCCTCGATAACGCTAGATCCCGTCGTTGCCACGCTCGAACCCACGATTGTCTGGGCCCACTTTGCCGCGCTCTGCGCGATTCCCCGCCCGTCGAAAGGCGAAGCGCGCGTGCGCGATTACCTTCAATCGTGGGCCAAGGCACGCGGCCTCGAGACAATGGTCGATCCGATAGGCAACCTGATCGTGCGCAAGCCGGCGAGTCCGGGCCGCGAGTCGGTCGCGGGCGTCGTCCTGCAATCGCATCTCGACATGGTGTGCCAGAAAAACGCCGATACCGAGCACGACTTCACTCGCGACGCGATCGTCCCGGTGTTACGCGACGGCTGGCTGGTCGCGCCGGGAACAACGCTTGGTGCCGACAACGGCGTCGGTGTCGCGCTGATTCTCGCCGTTCTCGAAGATAAGAGTCTCGAGCACGGCCCGATCGAGGCGCTGTTCACCGTCGACGAAGAAGCCGGCATGGGCGGTGCGCGCGGACTCGGTGCCGACAGCTTGCGATCGCGGCTGATGCTCAACCTCGATAGCGAGGAATGGGGCGAGTTTTACCTCGGCTGCGCTGGCGGAATCGATGTGAACGTGCACCGCCCGGGCAAGCCCGAGGCCGCGAACGAAGGCAGCGTCTTTATCCGCATCGACGTGCGCGGCCTACGCGGCGGGCACTCAGGCCTCAACATTCACGAAGGCCGTGGCAACGCGGTCAAGCTGCTCGTTCGCGTCCTGCGCCAGCTAGAGGCGCGCGGCGAATGCCGCCTGGCGACGTTGCAAGGCGGTACCGCGCGCAACGCGTTGCCGCGCGAAGCGTCGGCAACGCTCGCCATTCCCGCAGACTCGATGGAGTCGATGGGTGCGGCGCTCACCGAGCTGCAGGCGACACTGCGCCGTGAGCTCGCCGGGATCGACGAGGAAGTCAGCGTCACGTTGACGCCATGCGAAGCCAGCGCGGTGATGGCCAAGGCCGAGCAGTCGATCTGGCTCGCCGCCTTGCACGCCGGGCCTTACGGCGTGCGGCGGATGAGTGTACAGGTCCCCGGCGTCGTGGAAACCTCGAACAACCTTGGTATCGTCGCGCTCTCGCCCGAAGAAGGGCGCTGCAACTTCATGGTGCGCTCGCTCGTCGATAGCGCCGGGATCGAGCTCGCCGACGAGATCGTCAGCCTGTTTGCGCTGACGCAAACGCGCGCCGAACAGTCGGGCTACTACCCGGGCTGGCGGCCCAACCCGGCTTCGCCGCTGCTCGCCGTTTGTCAGGCGGCCTACCGCAACGCCTTCGGCGCCGACTCGAAGACGCAGGTGATCCACGCCGGACTCGAGTGCGGAATCATCGGCGGCAAGTATCCCGACCTCGACATGGTCTCTTTCGGCCCGACGATCCACGGCGCGCATGCGCCCGGCGAGACGGTCGAAGTCGCTTCGGTCGAGCGCTGCTGGCGCCTGCTTAAAGCAATCCTCGCCGACATTTCCTGAGCGCACGCCCAGGCAAGAGAAAGCCGACGACGTTCTCGTCGTCGGCGATCACCGGAGCGGCGAGCGCCAGGGAGGGGCATGGAGCCAAACAGACATGGCACCTAAACCGGACGGGGCGCGAACCTTGGGAAAGTCAGTGTGGGGATGGACTGGGGTTGTCGCATGTTGCCACCCGACGCTGAAGGCAAGGTCCGCCGTGGCCGAACACCTGTCTCATGCCATGGGTAACTATTAACCCGGCAACAAATTACCAAACAGCTCAGGCGGCATAGCGAATTTTTTCGTGTTTGAAGTACGACCGAATCCGTTCAGGCTGTTTTTGCAGGCTTCGCAGATGCCCGAGCAGTTTGGTTTG
>NZ_JANZKY010000022.1 GCF_025770765.1 Propionivibrio soli
CTGCTCGGGCATCTGCGAAGCCTGCAAAAACAGCCTGAACGGATTCGGTCGTACTTCAAACACGAAAAAATTCGCTATGCCGCCTGAGCTGTTTGGTAATTTGTTGCCGGGTTAATAGTAAGCGAAACGCTGGCTTGCTGCCTCGGCATACTGCTGCTGCCAACTAGGGACTGACGAGAATAGAGAGCAGTTCGGGGAATGCCAACGTTGAGAAAAGACCTCGATTGCCGATCCCGATAGAGCCGCACGGGGGCCAAGTCGTTTCGGCGCCAACATGTTTGATTTACTGAACCGAACAGTCATGAATTCTCCCTCTATGGTGATTTCATGTTTGGCTCGTCAGCCACGCACCTGTAGTAACAACGGTCCCAGTTAAATGCCTCGCCTCGTTTCTGTGCGATGCCCTGTGTCATTCTGCAGGTGTCGGTACAGGAGCGAAGCCACCACTCGTGCTTGTCCTTTTGTTCTTGCTCGCGTGCCATGTTGTCGCGTTCTGAAGAGGCTTCCCCCGAGCCGATAACCATAGAAGTTTTGTACTCGACGACCTTGCCGCCAAACGAATTCTTCTTCACCAAAGGGCCTTCCAGCTTTGCGCCATCGTTACCGATTACTGGCCAAGTATTGGGAGGCTGCACGGCTGCAATAGGCATGGACATCTCAATTGTGTACTTGCCTGGATTTAGTGCATTTCCCTTCTGCGAAAACTCAGCAGAGCGAAACGTGCCTGCTTTGACCTTTACTTTGTCTTGAGCCATATACTGACTTTCCTTTCGAGAGATAGTGATCATGAGATCAATCCCGTCCGGAAGGTTTGTCACCCCCGTAATGGTGGGCTTGCTTCCGCGGTCGGCTTTGGCTACTAGCGTGACATTGAGGGCCAGTGCGGACCCGGAAAAGAAACACAGGGACAAAAGGAGGCAAGTTGTTATTTTCATTCCGTATCTGCCGTGCGCAAATGAAGTGAGTCGGAATGATAGTGCCATGTCACTTCGTTGGCATCAATTGCTGTATTTTGGCCCCTTCTGACTAGATGGGGCAACGTCGGCTTCGGGCGAACTAGAGTCGTAGGCATCGTGGAAAGAGCCTGCTGACACAAAGTTCATAAATCGAATTCGAAGCACAATGAAGGTCGGCATTTCAAGAGTCTCAACTTAAGCTGCGAAAGTCTCAACTTAAGCTGCGGACGATAATATGAGTTTCCCTCTTGCCAACATCCCGTCATTTCCATATTATTGGAATAATGGAAACGAAAGACGCTGTTCTTGCTTTGGCCGCGTTGGCCCAGGAAAGCCGCCTGGCGGTATTCCGGCTGCTTGTTCGTAATGCTCCCGAGGGATTGACCGCGGGGTTGATCGGCGAGCAGCTGGAGATGCCGGCGCCGACGCTGTCGTTTCATCTCAAAACGCTGGCGCAGGCGGGGCTCGTAAGCATGGTGCAGGAAGGGCGGTATGTTCGTTATCGCGCGGTGCTTGCCGGGGTCGATGCCCTGGTAGCCTTCCTTAAAGAGGACTGCTGCCGAGGAAATCCAAAACGTTGTTCTACGAAAGGCAGCTCATGAGTTCCCGTCCGTTCATCAACGTGCTGGTGTTGTGCACCGGCAACTCCGCCCGCTCTATTCTGGCCGAGGCGCTCTTCAATCATCTCGGTGCGGGTCGCGTGCGGGCTTACTCGGCCGGCAGCCACCCGGCGGGAATCGTTAACCCCATGGCGCTGGAAACGCTGGCGCGTCATAGCATTCAAGCTCCCGCTGATGTACGCAGCAAATCGTGGGATGAATTCGCTGCGCTAGGAGCGCCGCATTTCGATTACATCTTCACGGTGTGTGCGAGCGCAGCGGGCGAGGCCTGTCCGGTCTGGCCGGGGCATCCCGCGACGATCCACTGGAGTATTGCAGACCCGGCGCATATTGAACCGGAGGAGGCGCGGCGCGAGGCATTCGAGAGGGCTTTCCGCTCGTTGGAGAAGCGTATCCGGGCCTTCCTCGCGCTCGATCTCAGCGTGTTGTCCTGCAAGGATGTCGTCATGGCGGCGCGGATGATCCACGAAGCCGCATCGGAGGTCGAATGAGCGCGCAATGTGAAATCACCGCGAAGGCGGCGGCCGGAGCGCCGATGAGTGTCTTCGAGCGTTATCTCAGCGTCTGGGTCTTTCTCTGCATTGTTGCCGGTATCGTGCTGGGACAAATGCTGCCCGTGTTGTTTCAGTCGATTGGGCGCATGGAGGTCGCGCAGGTCAATCTGCCCGTCGGGCTCCTGATCTGGGTGATGATCATCCCAATGCTGGTCAAGGTGGATTTCGGCGCCTTGCACGAGGTGCGTCAACACGTGCGCGGGATCGGCGTTACGTTGTTCGTCAATTGGCTGGTCAAGCCGTTCTCGATGGCCTTTCTCGGGTGGCTTTTCGTGCGCCAGGTCTTTGCGCCGCATCTTCCCGCGGGGCAGATCGACAGCTACATCGCGGGACTCATCCTGCTCGCCGCCGCACCGTGCACGGCGATGGTCTTTGTGTGGAGCCGGTTGTCGAATGGCGACCCGCTTTTTACGCTGTCGCAGGTGGCGCTCAACGATACGATCATGATCTTCGCCTTCGCGCCCCTGGTCGGCTTCCTGCTCGGTATTTCGGCGATCACTGTGCCTTGGGATACCTTGTTTACGTCGGTCGTCCTGTACATCGTGATTCCGTTGATCCTCGCGCAGTTCTGGCGCAAGTCGTTGCTCTCGCGCGGGCAGGCGGCGTTCGATGCGGCGATGGAGAAGATCGGCCCCTGGTCGATCACGGCGCTTCTCGCCACGCTCGTGCTGCTGTTCGCCTTTCAGGGCAAGGCCATCATCGACCAGCCGCTCGTCATCGCGCTGCTCGCCGTGCCGATCCTGATCCAGGTCTTCTTCAATTCGGCGCTTGCTTACGGGCTCAATCGCGCGCTCGGCGAAAAGCACAACGTCGCCTGTCCGTCAGCGCTGATCGGCGCGTCGAACTTCTTCGAACTCGCCGTCGCGGCAGCGATCAGCCTGTTCGGTTTCGAGTCCGGTGCCGCGCTGGCGACGGTGGTGGGCGTGCTGATTGAAGTGCCGGTGATGCTCGGAGTGGTGAAGGTCGTTAATGCCAGCAAGGATTGGTATGAAAGAAGAAACGCTTGAGTTGCGCCGCGCCCAGGAAGCGGATCTACCTGCCATCAGGGCGTTGCTCGAAAGCTGCAGTTTGCCGACCGGCGACCTCGCTGAATCGCTTCCCGGTTCGTTCTGCATCGGCGAGGTCGATGGCGAGATCGTCGGCGTCTCCGGCGTGGAGATGTTCGGATCAAACGGCTTGCTGCGCTCCCTCGCTGTCGCCCCGCCAAGGCGCGGCCGCGGCTTGGCGGCGCGGTTGGTCGACTGGTGCGAAGACCAGGCGCGACGGGACCGCGTGACGGCGCTCTATTTGCTGACGACGACCGCGGCGGACTATTTCCGCAGGCGCGGATACGACGACGTACCGCGAGAGTCAGCGCCGGCTTCCATTTCCGGCCATCCTCAATTTCGGGGACTCTGCCCGGCAAGCGCCAAGTGCCTGCGTAAGCAACTGACATGACGCAGGACGATCTGCTGCGCCTGTATCCCGCTTGTCGCAAGCAATTGGTCGCCAGCCTCTCGCGTCTGGTCGGCCCCACCGAAGCCGAAGATGTAGCCGACGAGACGTTGGTGCGCGCTACAAAAGCGATTGGCGATTTCCGAGAGGACGCAGCGCTATCCACGTGGCTGCATCGGATCGGGATGAATCTTGCCTACGATCTCCTGCGCAAGCAGCAGCGGCAACCTTGCGTTTCGGTTGAGGATAGCGCCCACGATGGCGCGGGCGCCGACATTCCTATCGAGGCTGACGATACGGAAGACATCGAACGTCGCCAGATGAGCCAATGCGTCCAGGAACTCATGGGGCGGCTGCTGCCCGAACAACGATACGTTCTCGCCCAGGCGGACATGCACGACCGCAAAGTTGCGGAAATTGCCAAAGATGAAGGGATAACGACCGGCAACGCGAAGATACGTTTGCATCGTGCGCGGCGGGCGATGAAATCGGTGCTGGAAAAACACTGCGAGGTGCTTCAGGAAGCCGATGGCGTATGTCGGTGCGTTCCAAAAAACAGAATTCCGAGCTAAACCCTGTTATTTTTTTCGAGGCGGACCAGCCTAGCGTAGCGCTGTCAGCAGATGTCGATCTGATAACGGAAGGTATCGGCGGCGCCGTGCGAACGGCGCCATTCGATGGGCTTACGGTCGAATCCCAAGGCAAGCCGCTCGATGACGACGACGGGTTTGCCTTCCTTGATCCCGAGCGCCTTGGCAACGGCGGCATTGGCCGAGTCGACCGTCAGCGTTTCTTTCGCCGAGGCGATGACCTGTCCGCAACGTGACTCGTAGAACGGGTAGAGCAGATTTTCGAAGTCGGCGAGTTCGATGTTCAACAACGAGGCGAAGCGTGCCTTCGGAAGCCAAATCTCCTCGACGAGGACGACCAGACCGTCGATCAGGCGCAACCGGTCGAGACGGATTGCCTTGGACTTTGCTGTCAGACCCAACTCCGCCGCGACGTGCTCGGGGGGGGGCTCGACGGTACGCGAGAGAACTCTCCCCTCGGGCACCGTGCGTCCGCCTTCGCTAGTTAGGTGACGGAAAAAGCGGAAGAGCGATCCGTCGAAACTTGGCCGCCGCACGAAGGTGCCGCGACCTTGCGCGCGTTCCAGTAGACCTTCTGCGACGAGCACGTCTACGGCTTTCCTGATCGTTCCCACGGCGACGCCGTAGATTTTCGTGAGCTCGGCCTCGGTGGGAATTGCCTGATCCGGGCGCCACTCCCCGGCGGTAATTTTTTCCGCCATTTCGTCGCGTAACCGTTGGTAGAGGGGGAGGCGTTCATCTTGCGCCAGCATGCCTGAATTCATACAGCCGTCCGGATGTCCAGAAGGCTGACAACTCTATCTGCATGGGGGCAATAAGTCCAATCGCGGCGTTGCTTCGGAGTCACTTGACATCCCGATTCCGTGCGCCTAGCATGCGCTTCAATTCATATATATGAATAGATGAATCGGTCGTCGGTGTCGGGGATGTCGAAAACGAGAAAGATAGTCTCAGTTCCCGAAACAAACCGGTCGTTGTCGTTGTGGGGCTCGCCGGACGACGATCGTACGTACATATAGCTAGAAGATAACAGGGGGAAGAGTCATGATGAGTTTGGTCGTCGTAGTTGCGATCGTGATCTCGATCGCGCTGGGTTATAGAACAAAGATAAACACAGGTTTCTTCGCCATTGCGTTCGCTTACCTGATCGGATGTTTCGCGATGGACGTGAAGGCTCCAGACATCGTGAAGATGTGGCCGATCAGCATCTTCTTCGTCATCTTCGCAGTGTCGATCTTCTACAACTTTGCCCTGGTGAATGGCACGCTGGAGAAGCTCGCCGGGCACCTGATGTACGGTTGCCGAAAGTTCCCGCACATGCTGCCATTCGCCGTGTTCCTGGCGGCGACGCTGATCGCCGGCATGGGTGCCGGTTTCTACACGGTGCTCGCGTTCATGGCGCCGATCACGCTATTGCTGTGTGAGAAGACCGGCATGGGCAAGATGATTGGCGCGATGGCGGTCAACTATGGTGCGCTGGCGGGTGCGAATTTCATGGCCAGCCAGAGCGGTCTGATCTTCCGCGGTCTTATGCAAACGGCCGGCCTATCGGCTGACGCGGCGTTTGTCGATTCGATCGGGATTTTCGTAAGCACGATGGTGATTCCGGTCCTCGTTCTCGGTTTCCTCGTGTTCTTCACCGACCACCGGAAGACGATGAGCAACGGCGTCGCGCTTTCCGAACGTCCCGCGCCCTTTGACCGCCACCAGAAGACGACGCTGTTTCTGATCGCGCTGATGATGGGAATCGTACTCGCCGCTCCGCTCCTGCACTTGGCGCTGCCTGCCAACAAGACGATCACTTTCGTCAATTCGAAGATGGACATCGGCCTCGTCGCCAGCGTGTTCGTGGTCATCGCCTTGCTGTTGAAGCTAGGCGACGAGAAGAAGGTCATCGCCATGGTGCCGTGGAGTACGCTGATCATGATCTGCGGCGTCGGTATGTTGATCTCGGTGGCTATCAAAGCTGGAACAATCAACCAACTGGCGGCATGGATCGGAACCAGCCTGCCGAAGATTCTCGTGCCGCTCGCGATGTGCGTGGTGGCGGCAATCATGTCGCTGTTTTCGAGCACGCTCGGTGTGGTCACGCCCGCGCTGTTCCCGCTCGTACCGTCGTTGTCCTCGTCACTGGGGATCGAGCCGATGCTCCTGTTCATCGCCATCGTCGTAGGCGCCCAAGCGTCAGCGATTTCACCGTTCTCCTCTGGCGGTAGCCTCGTGCTTGGGGCGTGCGTGACGGAAGAAGGGCGTAGTGAATTGTTCCCGCAGCTGTTGTTCCGAGCCGTGCCGATCGGATTCGTGGCTGCGCTGTTGCTTTCCATCGGGCTCCTCTTCGTCTTCTAGATAATTGTCATGAGCACATCGGAAACCTTGTTGCAAGGCGTCGTCGACATCCACATCCACACCAATCCGGACATACGCCTCCGGCGCCTCTCCGACTTGCAGCTCGCCGCCGAAGCACGGCGGGTCGGGGCTCGGGCCATCGTCATCAAGTCCCATCTGGTAACGACCATGGACCGGGCGACGATTGCCCGCGAAGCTGTACCGGGCATCGACGTGTTCGGAGGCATCGTCCTCAATCCGCATGTCGGCGGCCTTAATGCCGTCGCAGTCGATACGGCGATCAAGCTGGGTGCAAAGATCGTCTGGCTGCCGACATCGTTTTCTGCCAACGAACGAAAACGGCAGGGCAAGAGCGACGGGATCGAGACGGTGATGGGCGGCAAGGCCGCCCCAGCGCTGATTCCGATCCTGAAAATGGTGGCCGAGGCCGATATCGCGCTCGGCACCGGGCACGGGACGCCAGCGGAAATACTGGTTGTCGTCGAGGAGGCCAGGAAACAGGGAGTGGGAAAAATCATCGTCAATCATCCCGAATGGACAACGATTGATATGTCGATTGACGACCAGAAGCGGCTCGCGCAATTCGACGTGTTCTTCGAGCGTTGTTACGCGCGTAACGTCGGCGGTGCGTACGAGAAGAACTTCCACCGCAATCTGAAAGCGATGGAGGCCATCGGTTTCGAATCGACGATCGTTGCGACCGATGGTGGCCAGGTTGAAAATCCGATGTGGAGTGAAGCGCTGGCTGAATACATACGTTTCCTGAGACAGGCCGGCGTACCGTCGGCAGCCCTGGACCGGATGACGAAGGCCAATCCAGCGCGCGTTCTGGGATTGAGCTAACACGGTACTTGCCATTGCCCTGAGGGTGGCCTAGTCACGGGCGAGCCGCGCACGTTTTCTCCACCGACGTATCCTTTTTGTAGGCTGATTCGTCCAACCGGTGTGCCAACAGTGCACACCTCGCGGAAGGGGCCGCATGCCTTCCGCTAGCCCACCAAAGAAAGGACGAAACAATGAAGGATGCGAACGACCGGTTCTCGCTCGATGTCGATGCGGTGGCCGGATACTGTCCCTCGGGCGAAGCCTGGGCGGAAGACAAGATCGCCCGCGGTGCCGTTCCGGTGCTCTCGTGCGAAGGCCCGTGCATTCGGGGCGAGATTGCGCGCCTTTCGGCCAATCTCGTGGCCAGACAGCCGCCGTACGCGCGAGCGTGTTATGCGGAAACGATCCTCGTGCCGCACTCCGCGATGGCCCGTTGGGTCAAGCAAGCCGAAGAAGTGGTTGTCATCGATGGTTGTTTCCTCAAATGCATCGGGCGCGTGGTGAACAACCTCGTGGATCGCGAGCGAGTTGTGCACATCGATGCGCTCCCCTTGCACAAGCGGTTCTCGAAGGTCTTCCACATGGATGACGTCGCCGAAGCCGAGCGGCGCGACACGGCACAAAGCGTCGCCGAGAAGATTCTCGGTCTCTTGAAGGATCGCGGTACCTCGTCGAAACCGGATGTTACGCACCGCGATTGCGCTTCCGTTTGCGCCGCCGTAGAAAAAACCCGCTGAGAGGAGAATCAAA
Source organism: Propionivibrio soli (assembly GCF_025770765.1). Taxonomy (GTDB): domain Bacteria; phylum Pseudomonadota; class Gammaproteobacteria; order Burkholderiales; family Rhodocyclaceae; genus Propionivibrio; species Propionivibrio soli. The sequence continues at coordinate 8,076 of NZ_JANZKY010000022.1, forward strand.
ATGCTCGACGAAAGAACGAACGATCTGGTTGCCATCGGTGCGTCGGTAACGGCCAACTGCCAGCCGTGCCTCGATCATCACGTGGCGAGTGCGAGAAATCACGGTGTCAGTGACGAAGACATCAGCGCAGCGGTCGAGGTCGGCAAGCAGGTTCGCCGTGGCGCAGGTGCGGCGATGGACAAGAAAGTCGTCGATGTCCTCGCGAAAGCCGCATCCGCCTGCGCTCCAAGCGGATGCGGCTGCGGCTGACCGAAGGGCTGGCGTTGTGCAAGAATGAGCCATGGACGGCAAGACCGACTATCAATGCCTCAACAAGGCCTGGCGAGCGCACAAGAAAGAGATTCGCAGCTTTCTTGTGCACCGCATGGGCGATGCGGCGGCGGCTGACGATCTCCTGCAGGAGCTTTTTCTCAAGGCGCTCATGCTAGGAAGGGGCTTCTGCGACATCGACAACCGGCGGGCATGGCTCTTTCAGGTGGCGCGCAATCTGCTCGTCGATCGCTTGCGGCTCGAAAAGGATCATGCGCCGCTGCCTGACGACGTGGCCGCCGAGCCGCTCGGGGAGGTCGCCCCCGTCGATCTGCTGAGCCACTGTCTGCCGCGCGTACTGTCGGAGCTTTCGCCCGAAGATCGCGAAGCCATCGTGCTCTGCGACATTCAAGGCGTGACCCAGAAAGACTTCGCCGATCGCCACGGAATATCGCTGCCCGGAGCGAAGTCGCGCGTGCAGCGGGCTCGGCAGCGCTTGCAGGCTCAATTGGTCAGCGCGTGCAAGGTCACGTTCGACGAAGCGGGGAAAGTCTGCTGCTTCGTTCCACGTCCGCCGCTGCAGGCGCCTCTCGACTCGTCTCTCGAACCTTCCCAGAAATCGTAGTTGCCGGTTGGGGCCGTCGCGCATGGCCTGCCCGATCTCCCAGCCGCCTCCATTTGTAACGCTGTGTAACGCATCGCCGTTCTGCAACCGAGCGATGCAAAACGGCGTGCTCAAGCAACATGCCGCTTACACGTCGCGCCTCTAATGTCGCCATGGAAACGGAGTTCGTCGAATTCCGTTTCGGTTCAGACACTGGCAACGAGGAGACCGCCATGAAAACGCAATCGATCGTCAAACGTATCTTCCAAGTGACTCTGCTCGGCGCCGCCTTGGCAACGCCGGCAATGGCGCAAATGGGCCCGGGAATGGGCGGTGGATGGGGCATGGGGCCTGGCGGCGGCCCACGCATGCAGGGGTGCGTCGCAGCGCAAGGCGGCGCGGGCGCTGGCTGCATGCGCGGCATGGGCGCTGGCCGTGTAGCGGGCATGGGCCAAGGTATGGGTCGGGGGATGGGCCGCGGTATGGCCGCCGGCATGGGCCCGGGCCGGGGAACGATGGGCGGTGCCGCTGGTACCCCGGGTCGGGCGTTGATGACGCCTGAAGAACAGACCGCTCAGCAGGCGAAGATGCGCGCCGTCAAGAGCTACGACGAGTGCAAGCTCGTGCGGACGGAACACCGCACCCTGATGGAAAAGCGTGCGAAGGAGAAAGGCGTCGCGTTGTTCGCGCCGCGCGGCAATCCCTGCGACAACCTCAAAGCGCGCGGATTGATCCAGTAAGCCGCGTAACGAGACACCTTGCATGCGGAGCACGACCATGTTCAAGCCCCTGCTGATTTCTCTGTCGCTTTTTGCGCTCGCCGGATCGGCGGCTGCCGCTGACCCTATCACCGAGGCAATGCAGCGTGCCTATGCGCCGTATCGCGTGGCACTGTTCAAGACCAACGGCAAGTCGCAAGCCGAAGCGGCGCAGGCCGTCGCCGAGGCGTGGCAGGGCTGGTCACGTGTTGCGGCCGATTACGGCGCCGCACCCTCCGTGCCGTATGCGGGCGACGATCGGTTCTCCCGGACCCTCTCGGACGTGGAACGCGTATACGCGCGGGCAAGCGAACAGGTTGCCGCCAATCAACTCGCCGCCGCACACGATACGTTGGAAGAAGTGCGCGATCTGGTCGCCGACCTGCGCCGCCGCAATCAGGTGGTGACCTTCAGCGACCACATGAACGCCTATCACGCGCAAATGGAACGGTTGCTCGACGACGGTCCGAGTCTGCTTGCTGGCGCCGAGGGGCAAACGGACTTCGCGTTGCAGGCAGGGGCTTTGGACTATCTCGCGAGTCGCCTGAAGGCCGAAGCGCCGGTTGAATACCTGAAGAACGACGAGTTTCTCGCGCTGCTGGCAAACGTTGAGAAATCGATGGCCGATCTCAAGGCGGCGCTGCGCGCTCACGATGCCGCCGCAATGAAGGACGCGCTCGGCAAGGTGAAAGCGCCGTACTCGAAACTGTTCGTGAAGTTCGGGTAAGCGCTTGGCACCGTCCGAGGTACTGAAGCAGGTGCGCCACAGTCCTGGATCGTGCTGACCGACAATGCGCGAGCGAATAATGAGAGCGGCGCGCTCCCTGCCCACGCAGGGTACGGGCGGACCTCCAACCGTCCATTGAAATACCGTCGGTCGGCCATACATTAGTTATTTCTTATGGAATGGAGCGCACAATGTCCGATACCCTGCAACTCGTTTGCCCCGGTTGCGATGCCGCCAACCGGGTGGCGCGCGAGCGTATGGACGACAACCCGGTCTGCGGCCGTTGCAAGGCACCGCTGCTGACCGGCGAACCGTTCGAACTCACCGCCGCGAACTTCGATCGCCACGTCGGCAATTCGGACCTGCCGGTACTGGTCGACTTCTGGGCCCCGTGGTGCGGGCCGTGCCGTTCGATGACGCCGGTGATTGCCGCCGCCGCCAAGGCGCTCGACGGGCGGGTGCGGGTCGCCAAGCTCAACACCGAGGCCGAAGGGGCAATCGCCGCGCGGTTCGCGATTCGCTCCATCCCGACGCTCGCGATTTTTCACCACGGCAAGGTGGTCGCTCAGCGCGTCGGCGCCAGTGATCTGACGAGCCTTACCGAGTGGGTGCGCGGGGCCACCACCGGGCTGTAAGTTTTAACCTTCGGCGATCGGCGGTCTCTCGTCGACCGCACGTTCTGCCTTGAGCGCGGTGTAGTTGCTTACGGCGCCGTCGGGCCTAAGCTGCCTCCGGCGCTGGCATGTGCGTATAGGCGGTACCGGCTCCGAAAACTCCGGCCCGGACCCTGCATCCTTTTTGTCCCTCGTTCGTCTCCCCCTCTGAGACCAACACAACTCGGGGGATTTCGTGACAGATTCATCCATCACCTTGCCGGCCACGGCGCAGAAGCGCTGGTTGGCCGGCCTTGCCGGCGCGGCGCTGCTCTGGTTCTTCGCGTATAGCCGGCTTGACGTATTTGCCGACAGTGTCGTAACGGCCTTCGGGCTCGACCGGAACACACATTTCGGCGAGGCGGTTCACTTTTTCGTCTTCGATACGCCGAAAGTGCTCCTGCTGCTCGTCGCCGTCGTTTTCGTGATGGGCGTAGTGCAGACCTTCTTTGCCCCGGAGCGCACGCGCACCTTGCTTGCCGGGCGCCGCCTCGGAATCGGCAACGTTCTGGCGGCGACGCTCGGCATCGTGACGCCGTTCTGTTCGTGCTCGGCCGTGCCTTTGTTCATCGGCTTTCTCTCGGCCGGCGTGCCGCTCGGCGTGACGTTCTCGTTCCTGATCTCGGCGCCGATGGTGAACGAAGTGGCTCTCGTGCTCCTCTTCGGCCTGTTCGGCTGGAAGGTGGCCGCGCTTTACCTGGCGATGGGCTTGCTGGTGGCGATCGTTGCGGGGTTGGTGATCGGCCGCCTGGGAATGGAAAAGCATCTCGAAGACTGGGTGCGGAAGATCCAGGCCTCGCCCGCGATTGCTTCCGACGCGGAGTCGCTGCATTGGGTGGAACGTTTTGAGTCCGGCACCCGGCATGTGCGTCAGATCGTCGGCAAGGTGTGGGTGTACGTGCTCATGGGCATCGCCCTTGGCGCTGGAATCCATGGTTACGTGCCGGAATCGTTCATGGCCTCATTCATGGGGCGCGACGTATGGTGGGCGGTGCCGGCCGCCGTGCTCCTTGGTGTGCCGATGTATTCGAATGCCGCGGGAATCATCCCGATCGTCCAGGCGCTGCTCGGCAAGGGGGCCGCGCTCGGTACCGTGCTCGCGTTCATGATGGCCGTGATCGCACTCTCCGCCCCCGAACTCATCATCCTGCGCAAGGCTCTGCGTCCGGCGCTGATCGCGACCTTTGTCGGTGTTGTTGCATCAGGAATCATGTTGGTGGGGTATGTCTTCAACGCGGTATTCCAGTCGGTGATCCTCGGATAACCGCTTTCCAAAACTCCAGATCGCTCGATCCAAACAAACAAGGAGGAAGAAATGGCTCAATCGAATCAAACCGTGAGTTTCATCGGATCCGGAAGGGTCGCCCATATCATGCTCGGTGGCTGGGCGCGTGCGAAAAAGATGCCGGCGAACGTCGTCGCGTACGACGCCAACTCGGTCGCCATCGCGGCCCTGCAGGCGGCTTTCCCGGCGGTAAAGGCCGCTGCGCTGGAGGAGGCCGCGGCGGCTGACGTCGTCTTTGCGGCTGTCCATCCGCCGGTCATGGGCGAGACACTGGACCGTATCGCCGGGCAGTTACGCACGGACACCATCGTCTGTTCGCTGGCGCCCAAGGTGAAACTGGCTGCCCTGAAGGAGCGGCTCGGCGGATTCTCACGCGTGGTACGCATGAACCCGAATGCCCCGAGCATTATCGGCCACGGCTACAATCCGGTCGCCTTCGGGGAGGGGCTGCCGGCCGCGGCGCGCCATGCGTTTTTCGAACTTCTCCAGCCCCTCGGTCAGATGCCCGAAGTTCCTGAAGACCGACTGGAAACCTATGCGGTGATCAGCGCCATGGGACCGACGTATTTCGGCTTCCAGTTCGCGACCGTCGATGCGCTCGCGCAATCGTTCGGGCTCGACCCCGATGCCTCGCGTGCGGCGATGCACGCCATGTTGCAGGGTACGGTCGATCTGCTGTTCGCCAGCGATGTGCCGCGGCAGCGCGCACTCGACCTCGTCCCCGTGCGTCCGCTGGCGGAAAGCGAGGCCGAAATCGTCGGTATGCTGCAAAGCAGGATCGGCGCGATGCACGCCAAGCTGACGAGCTGACGAGGCCAGGTCCGCACGGGGATGAACTGCGTACGGACTCTCCGCCAGCCGCGGAGAAAAATATCGACTTTACGACACACAAAAAAAGGGGAAATACGAATGAAAGAAGTCAAAGTACTGGGCACCGGGTGCGCCAACTGCCGCAATACGGTGGCCCTCGTCGAACAGGTGGCGCGCGAGAAAGGCGCCGCGATCAAGCTCGATAAGGTCGAGGATCTGCCGTCGATCATGAGCTATGGCGTGATGTCGACACCCGGTGTGGTCATCGACGGCAAGGTCGTGCATGCCGGCGGGGTGCCGTCGCGCGACAAGGTCGAAAGCTGGTTCTAAGTCTCGGCTCTGGTTTTCACGCGGCGAGGCCTTGATTTCCTCGGGGCTCCGCGCGAGGCGTTCTTGTCAAAGCAGAGCGTCCACGACGTCATCCACGCGGCGTAGCGCTCACATCATCTCAGGCGGCGTGCGAGCCGCGGGGTAGGACGAGTGCCGCGCGCAGGCCGCCCTCGCGGCGGTTTTCGAGTTTGAGATCGCCGCCGTGCAGCAAGGCGATGTCCTTGACGATCGAGAGGCCCAGGCCAACACCGCCCGTATCCCTGTTGCGCGAGGCGTCAGGACGATAGTAGGGTTCGGTCACCTTCTCAAGTTCTTCGGGGGCGATACCTTCACCCTCGTCGTCGACGGCGATAAGCAGCGTCTGGCCGTCATCTTCGACATGCAGGCGGGCGCACCGTCCGTATTTGATCGCGTTGTCGACGAGGTTCTGCAGCGCGCGGCGCAGGGCCGAGAGGCGGCCGGTGTATGGCTTTTGCGCGGCGCCTTCGACGCTGACCGGGCGACCGAGGACCGCCGCATCTTCGGCCAGGCTTTGCAGCAGGGCGTTGACGTCGATGGGGCGTGTCGGTTCGCTTTCCTGCAATCCGCGCAAGTAGTCGAGCGTACCGTCGATCATCGTCGCCATCGCCTCGAGGTCGGCGCCCATCTGTTCGCGTAGGGTGTCGTCGTCGACGAGTTCGGCTCGCAGGCGCAAGCGGGTGAGTGGCGTACGCAGGTCGTGCGAAACGGCGGCGAGGGCGCGCGCCCGTTCGTCGATCAGGCGCTTGATTCGCGTTTGCATGCGATTGAACGCCTGGGCGGCCAGCGCCGTTTCGGCCGGCCCGTCTTCAGGGAGTGGAGGAGCGTCGAGGTCGCTGCCCAGCGCGTCGGCCGCGTGGGCCAGCCGCTGCAGCGGCTTCGTGGCCAGTCGTACGGCGATCGTCACGCCGGCAAGCGTGGCCAACAGCGTCAACGCCAGTTGGAGCAGCAAATCGTTCGGTAACGCCGGTGCCGCTTCGGCATCGCGCAACGCGGAAACGCGTACCCACTGGCCGTCGTTGAGGCGCACGTCGAAGGTACGCCAGCCCATCGGGCCAGCACCCATGCCACCCATGCCGCGTCCCAGTCCTTGGCCTGGCCCCGGCGTTTGTCCGGTTGATGAGCCGGCGCCCATTCGGCCCATCCCGGCGCCCATGCCGCCGCCCATTCCTCTTCCCTGACCGGCGCCGAACGAGCGAATCTCGCGTTCGCTGCCCAGGCGCGCCGAGACGGCGTTCTGGATCGTGCCGTGAGGAACCGTCGGCGATACCTGGTTCTCGCCGATCAGCATGAGCTTCATGTCCGCCCCCTGCAGGGCGGGCAGAGCGCCCTCGCGGCGCGTCGGCTCGGTGGCTTCGAGAACACGTACGGCCTCGGCAATGCGGTCGGCCACATGGAGCCCGCGCGCCTGAGAGACGACGGCGGCGCGCTCGTCCCATTGCAGCCAGAGGCTTGTCAGCTGGGCGGCGAGCAGGCCGCCCAGCAGGATCAGCGCCATGCGCGCGAAGAGGCTCGACGGCATGAGCGAAAAGCGAGCGGTCTTCACGGGCAGGTGCTGCGAGACTCGACGGCCGAGGCGAGTACGTAACCCTCGCCGCGCACGGTCTTGATCAGTTGGGGCTCCCGGCTGTCGTCGCGCAGGCGTTGCCGCAGCCGGCTCACCTGCACGTCGATGGAGCGGTCAAAGGGTTCCGCTTCGCGTCCGTGGATGAGTTCCATCAGTTGGTCGCGATTGAGCACGCGGTTCGGGTGGTCGAGCAGGGTACGCAGCAGGCGGTACTCGCCGCCGGAGAGCGGGGTCGCGACGCCATCGGGCGCGGTGAGCAGGCGTTCGGCGGTATCCAGGCACCACCCGGCGAAACACAGGCAGCGGGCGGGTTCGGGACGAAGATTGGGCGGCAGTGCCCGCGTGCGGCGCAGGATCGTCTTGATGCGGGCCAGAAGCTCGCGCGGGTTGAACGGTTTGACAAGGTAGTCGTCGGCGCCCATCTCGATACCGATGATGCGGTCGGTCTCCTCACCACGCGCGGTGAGCATCAGGACGGGAATGTTCGCGAGATTTTGCCGAGCACGCAGGTCGCGGCAGAGCGTCAGACCGTCGGTTCCCGGCAGCATCAGGTCGAGCACGATCAGATCCACGACGCGGCGTTCGAGCGTCTGCCACATCTCGCGGCCGTCGCGCGCGGCGATCGCTTCGAAACCGTTGCGCGCGAGGTAATCCACGAGCAACCGGCGGATCTCCAGGTCGTCGTCTACGATAAGTATGCAATCGGGGTTGTCCATCACTCGGCCTACGTTGGGTCTACGTTCTTTTGCCTGCGCCTAGCGCGACAGGATGATTAAACCGCTTTTTTCCGTTTCCCGGCGCCGGGTTTGTAACCCAGTGTAACGCTCCCCGGGCACGCAACGCGGCGATGCAAATCGGTGGCTCCCGGCAACACCCCGCTTACATCTGACGTCTTTAATTGTAGCCAAGGACGAGCGGTGACCGGCGTCCTTGACCATCACCATCAACGTACAGGAGATGCTATGAAAACGATTCAATTGAAAGCAATGACGGCCGTCGTGCTGCTTGGTGCGGCGCTTGCTGCCCCGGTATTGGCTCAAGGTTCCGCGGGTTCAGCCGCGGGCAGCGATCCCGCCGTGCAGACGCCGACGCCCCGAGGCCAAGGTATGGGTCCGGGAGCGGGTGGCCGTGGCATGCGTGGCGGCCAGGCCGGGCAGGGGCGAGGGATGATGTTCAACCAGAACAATACGCGCGGCTGGGGCTTGATGACACCGCAGGAGCGAACCGAACACCAGGCGAAGATGCGCGGTGTCAAAACCTACGACGAATGCAAGACCGTACAGGCTGAACAGCACGCCGCGATGGAAGCGCGTGCCAAGGAGAAAGGCGTTACCTTGCCGATCGCTCGGCAGAATGCCTGCGATCGGATGAAGGCGCGCGGGATCATCCAGTAAGGCAACGAATTGACGGTTCGCGAGACCGCCGGCTGGTGTAAGGTGGCGGAGGAATCTTCATTTCCTCCGTCACCCGGCCTGGCGATTCACATTTCCGATTTGGCCCAAGTGTCATGGAAGTCCGGAGAAGGAGAGCGGATGGAGCGAACGCTTTACATTTCGCCCGGTCGAATAATCAGATTCGCATGCGGGCCAGCAGATTCGCACGCCGGCTTTAGCCGCAGGGCATGACGACCGCTGTTCAGCAAGATATTCGTGCCTGTCGGCAGCAATGTTGTTAACGCGCCGTTTGTCGCGCGCGAGCTTTCAGGAATGTTGGATCAGCTACCGGAGTTTTGGTGGCCGCTCCTTTTGGTATGGCCGGGAAGAGGGGTGAGCGCTTGCTCGCTTTCCCTGTGGTTTCAGCGATACCCGCGAACGATTCCTGTTCCGAGTCGTTGCGCAAGGTCAAAAACTCATCGTTCTGGCGCGAGAAGGTGACGTGAATTCATATTGTTGCAACGACAATCTCGAACTTGTATCATCTTTTTCGGCCGTTATCCTCCCGACCAACCTCTGTTGCCCGGCATATATATGAATCAAAAACAGTCCGAGCGAGCAGTGCCAAAGGTCTATCTGATCGACGACGATCCGGTAGTCACGTTTCTTCTGGTCGACCTGGCCGAATCCGTCAATCTGCCTTACGAGGTTTACGAAAGCGCCGTGAAGTTTCTCGATCACGGCGTTGAGGGACTCGAAGGCTGCATCGTCACCGACCTGCGCATGCCGGGAATGAGCGGCCTGGAACTGCAGGACGAGTTACACAAGCGCGGCGTGAACCTGCCGATCATCTTTGTTTCCGCTTACGCGGAAGTGCAGTCCGTCGTACGGGCGATGCGCGGTGGCGCGCTCGATTTCTTCCAGAAACCGTTTTCGTCGCAACAACTCATCGAACGCATCCAGGACGGGCTGCGTATCGACCGCGAACGTGCCGAACTATTGGCGCGCAACCGTCGCATGGGCGAACGCATCGCTCAGCTTACCCCGCGCGAAAAAGAAGTCCTGCAGGGCATCTTCGAAGGCAAACTGACCAAGGTGATCGCCGAGGAACTCGGCATCGGTGTACGGACGGCCGAAACCTATCGGCAACTCATCATGCAGAAACTGCAGGCGGGTTCCGTGGCCGAACTCGTCCGTTTCGTGATCGAAGCGATGCCCGAGCACCGTTCGTTCAGCGCTGACGTCCGCGAATAACGGCGCGAGCAGCCGCCTTCTCGTCCCGGCAAGCACATTCTCAATAAGCCGTTCCGAAACCCCCCTTGGCGGAGCCGATCGACGCACCCAGCTACTCCATTCAACGCTCGCGCCGGTTCACGACGCGAGCATGGTGGGCAGTCGCGTCTCGCGCGCCGTATGCAGCAGCATCAAAGCCCCCTGAAAATCGAAGACCTGAATCGCCGCCAGCATTTGTTGCCCGGTAATGCCGAGAGCCGCGCAGAGCAGCGACTTTTCGGCGCGGGCCAGCGTGCTTGCCGCGATGTCGCCGTTTTCGAGCATGTACTCAAGCCGGGACAGAATGTCCTCGCAACGATTGCGGTCGATGGTGGCCTCCGAAGCTCCGTTCCGCGGCGCTTCCTGGGCGCGTTTGAGCCCGTCGATGAGGCTGCGCAGGGCGGGGCTCAGCGCGGCAGCGGTGGACTCGATCTTCTCCGCCGGCAGTTTCTCGCGGATCGCGTCAAGCAGCGCCGCCGAACGCTCGGCCACGACGCCGGCGCCAATCAGCCCGGCGGAACCTTTCAAAGCGTGTGCCAACTGCTCGGCGACGATGAACTCGCCGGCCTTGACCGCCTCGGCAATTTTCTCGGCGTCGTGCTCGTGGCCGGTCAGGAAGAGGCCGATCACTTGATTGTATTTGTCCTCGTTGCCGCGCACCCGAGCCAGACCATTTTCGACGTCGAGTCCGGTCACGTCGGCGAGTTTCTCGCGTAGCGTGTGCTTCAGCGCGGGGGGCTGAGGCCGTGCGGTTTCCGGTTTTCCAGGCGTCGGCGATTGTGGTTTTCCCGTGGGCGGTAGCCACTTGAGCAGCACCGAGTAGAGGGTGTCCGGATCCACCGGCTTGGTGACGAAATCGTTCATTCCGGCTTCTAGGCAGCTGCGTCTGTCCTCGTCGAAGGCGTTGGCCGTCATGGCGAGGATCGGGATGTCGGAACGGCCGGAGAGCTGGCGGATCGCCCGCGTCGCTTCGAGTCCGTTCAGCTCCGGCATCTGAATGTCCATGAGGATCAGGTCGTAGCGGGTGATGCGTGCCTTGTCCACGGCCTCGCGCCCGTTTCTCGCCGAGTCGACCTGCAAGCCGGCACCGTGCAACAGCAGTTGTGCGACCTCCAGGTTTACCTCGACGTCGTCGGCGATCAGGATGCGGGCATCGGCATAGTGCAGGCGCAACTCGTCTTCGTGATGCTCAATCACCGCTTCTACGACGTTCGGCATGATGCCCACGCCGCGCTTCAGGCGTGCGGTGAGCCAGAACGTGCTGCCGTGGTGGCGTTCGCTTGCGACGCCGACCTCGCCGCCCATGAGTTGTGCCAGCCGGCGCGTAATTGCGAGGCCGAGCCCGGTGCCGCCGTACTTGCGCGTAATCGAGGTGTCGGCCTGTTCGAAGGCCTTGAAGAGTCCGGGCAGTTTTTCGGGCGCGATGCCGATCCCCGTATCCTCGACTTCGAAGCGAATCAGCAGGCCTTGCTCGTTCTCTTCGATCAGGATGGCGCGTAGCGTAATGCGGCCTTCTTGCGTGAACTTGACCGCGTTGGCGGCGTAATTGAGCAGTGCTTGGCGCAGCCGCGTCGGATCGCCGCGTAGCCAGACGGGAACGCCGCTGACGTCGAAAATGATCGGCAGCCGTTTCTCGCGCGCCTGGTTCATGATCATCGAGCGAACGTTGTCGAGAATCGCCGTCAAGGAGAAGTCCGTCTCCTCGAGTTCCATCTTGCCCGATTCGATCTTGGTGAGATCGAGAATGTTGTTGATCAGCGACAGGAGATGCGCCGCGGCCTTGTCGATCTTGTCGAGCCGATCAAGCTGGCGCGGCGTCGGACCGCTGTTGCGCAGCAGGTGCGTGAGGCCGACGATGGCATTCATCGGCGTGCGGATCTCATGGCTCATGTTGGCGAGGAAGGAACTCTTGGCGACGTTCGCCGCCTCGGCCTGAATGCGTGCGTCGGCAAGCTGCGCCGTGCGCTGTTCGACCACCTCTTCGAGATGATAGCGATAGTTCTCGAGTTCCTCGGCGAGCCGTTTCTTCTCGGTGACTTCTTCTTTAATGGCGACGTAGTGCGTGATCGTGCCGTCGACCTGGCGGATCGGGGCAATGACAGCGAACTCGATGAACAGGCTGCCATCCTTGCGCCTGTTGTAGAACTCGCCTCGCCACGAATCGCCGCGGGTCAGTGCCGCCCACATGGTCCGATAGGTCTCGGGCGGCGTCCGGCCGGAGTTGAGCAGGCGGGGGTTCTGCCCGATCGCTTCCTCGCGGCTGTAGCCAGTATGCGCGACGAAGGCTTCGTTTACATACTCGATGCACGCGTTCGTATCGGTGATGACCACCGCTTCCGGACTCTGCCCAACGGCTTCGGACAGGATGCGCAGCGTCTGTTCGGTCTTCTTGCGCTGGGTGATGTCGCGCACGGTTCCCGTCAAGTAAACGCCGTCGGCGACCTTCCAGCGCGTGATTGACACATCCATGTCGAATTCGGTGCCGTCCTTGCGCAAGCCATTGGTCTCGACGCCGTGGTCGGCGTCATGGCCTTCACTGCTGGCGAGCACCTTGTCGAGCCAGAAGCGGAAGCGCGCGTGGTGGCGATTGGGCACCAGCAGGCGGGCGGATCGCCCGGTGATTTCAACCGTGGTGTAGCCGAAGATCCGCTCGGCGGCCGGGTTCCAGGCGATGATCGAGCCACCACTGTTCACCGTGATGATCGCATCGTTCGACGATTGCGTCACCGCCTCGTAGCGTTCGATGCTGGCCCGCAATGCCATCTCGGCTTGGCGGCGGCCGGTGATGTCGGTCAACGCCAGGCGGATGACGGGTTCTTCGTCGGCGTGGGCCTGCAGCGAGCTTTCCGCATTAACGAAGAACAGGGTGTCATCGCTATGCACCAAGGCGAATTCATCACGTTGGCGATCGCCGCCTTGCATCGACAACGCCAGGAAGCGGCGCCAGCGATCTACCCCATCGGGGGCGACGAAAGATTCAAATTTGCGGTCGGCGATGAGATCGAGGCGCAAGCCGAGCAGCGAGGCGCCGGTGTTGTTGATGCGCTGGATCTCGCCTTGCGGAGAAAGCGTCAGATAAGCCACCGGCGCAAACTCGTACAAGTTGACGTACTGACTGCGCGACTCCTCGAGTTCGGTCTTGGTTTCGCGCAGGCTTTCGTTCTGCGCTCGCAATTCGGCCTGGTTCGTCTTCAGCTGCGCGTTGGCGATGTTGAGCGCCATTTCGTGCATCTTGCGCTCGGTGATGTCTTGCGCGGTGCAGAAGAGGTAGTCGAGTCGGCCATCGGTCTTGCGCACGCCTTTGACGTCGATGCCGATAAAGACGATGGACGCGTCTTTGCGCACGACGCGTTGCTCGAACGCCGCCGAATCGTGCTCGCCATCGCAGATGCGACGGATCTCGGCCGAGACGTGCTCGAAATCGTCGGCGTGGGTAATGTCGCGCAGCGTTTTTTCCAGCAGTTCTTCGCGTAGATAACCGGTGAGCGCGCAAACATGGTCGTTGACGCGCAGGAAATGGCGCGTCTCGGCTTCCATGACGAACATGCTGACGAACGGCAGGTTGAAAAAGTTATGCAGCAGTTCGTCAGCCTTCGATTGTTCGGCAAGCAACGAGAGTTGCTGCGCGTGTTCGCGATGCCGCCAGAGGAGGAACAGAGCGCCCATGATGGCGATGACGGCGGCCAAGCCGATGGCGCCGATCCACTGCCCTGTACGCCACATCGGCGCCAGCACGTCATCCCGGTCGATCTTCGCGATCAATTGCCACGGTGTGCCCTCGATCGGACGGTAGGCGGCGTACACTGGGATGCCTCGGTAGTCGAGACCACTCATCGTGCCGGGCTGGTTGTCGAGGATCGCGCGCACAGCGGGTCGGCCGGTTTGCGCCAAGGGCACACGAACCGAACCGAAAGCCCCTATTTCCTTGAGCGGGCCGAGATAGACTGCCTCATCTCCTTGGCTGTGGACAATCATCGTTTCGCCGCTTCGGCTCGGCGTGGGCCAATGGCCGAGGCGCGAGAGGACTCCGGCACCGAAGTCCACGCTCGTCACGAGGTAGCCGACGGGGGCGGCGGCCGCTCCGGGCACAGCACCGCCCTTGAGGATGGGGGCCACGAAGTGCATGACCGGCTGACCACCCTCCGTCAACGACAGCTCGCTTTGCTGTGCCCAGCGCGGCGATGTGCCCTTGTCGAAGATGGCTTTCACGTCGTCCGGTAGGCGAGGTATCTCCCCCTCGTTGAGCAGCAACTCACCGTGCGGCGAAAACAGCGATACCGATCCGTAACCCTGCGTCAGTCTCAATCCGCGCAGGTGTTTGACAAGAGAATCGCGTGCCGCGTGGTCTTTGTCGTTTTTCTGCAGGCGTTCGACCTCGTCGGTGATCACCGCCCGGGTCGAATACAGGTCGATGTCGGCCTTGCGTTCCTTCAACCACAGTTCCACTTGCTGCGCGCGCAGGCGGACGATGGCCTCCAGGCTGTTGTAGGTGTCCCGCTCGATCTGCGGCACTTGCAGCTTGACGTAAACCCAACCGAGCAGCGGGACAAACAGCGACAGCGCAAGAAAGATTAGCGCGAGGTAACGCGTGCGGTACGGGGGAGGCGTCACGGCCGCGGACGACGTTGTACTGCGTTGGGCATCTCTGGCGTGGTAAAGCAGGAGCAAATAGAGCAGAACACCGGAAACGAATACGAACAGGGCGTGCAACGACAATTCCGCCCATTGGTCCGGCGCTCCGGCGTGCTGTCCGAAAAAGATGTGCGAACCGATGATCCACGGCACCGCGACGAACGCGTAGGCGAGCGTGATTCCGACGGGCCCCAGGTTACGCATGAAACCGGACGTTTTGTTCGATTCGGGCAGTGGTGGCATGTGACGTCCAAACTCCCTTGCTAGCCTATTCTCTCGCGGCTCGCGCCTGACTCCAGCGAGCGCCGCCGGCACTCAGCGTTCGATTCCGTAGTGAAGGGCGATCGCCTCGAACTCCTTGCGACCGGCAAGAAAACTATCCGTGATGTCCGGGTCGAATTGCTTGCCGCGCCCGTCGGCGATAATCTCCCACACCTGAGAGAACGGCATCGCTTCCTTGTAAACGCGTTTCGAGATCAGCGCGTCAAACACGTCGGCCAACGCCATCAAACGTGCGGAGAGAGGAATCGCGTCACCGGCGAGTCCGTCCGGGTAACCGGCACCGTTCCAGTGTTCGTGGTGCCAGCGCACGACTTCCTTTGCCTGCGCGAGAAATTCCACCGACGCATCCACGTCGCGCTCGGCGAGCGTGATCGCTTCGCTGCCAAGCAGCGTATGCGTTTTCATGATCTCCCACTCATCCGGCGAGAGCTTGCCGGGTTTGAGCAGGATGTGGTCGGGGATGCCCACTTTGCCGATATCGTGCAGCGGCGCCGAGCGTACCAGCGTCTCGATGTACTTTGCGCTCAGCGTGTCGATGAAACGCGGGTGATCGACCAGCCGCGTCGCCAGTAGGTGCACATAACCTTGCGTCCGCTGGATGTGGTTGCCCGTCTCGTTGTCGCGCGTCTCGGCCAGGTGCGCCAGCGCACGCATGCTTACGGCCTGGATCTGTTCGTTCTCGCGCATGCGCCGGGCGACTTCGGCCTCCAGCGCATGGTTCTGGTCGACGAGCCACAGACGCGCGTTGCGCACCAGCAACTGATTGCGTACCCGCGCCAGCACGACGAGCGGCTTGAAGGGTTTGATGATGTAGTCGGACACGCCCTCGCTGAATGCCCGCTCTTCGTCTTCGTCGTTATCTTTTGCCGTGAGGAAGATCACCGGAATATCGCGCGCGACGCCGTTGTTGCGCAGGTCGCGCAGAACCTCGTAACCGCTCATGTCGGGCATCACGATGTCGAGCATGATCAGTGAAGGGCGCGGTTCCTGCATGGCGAGGTGCAGCGCGGTACGCCCGCAATTGGCGACCTTGACGCGGTAGCCGGCGTTTTGCAGAAGCTCGCCGAGAACGCTGAGATTCTCGGGCGAGTCATCGACGAGCAGGATGACCTCATTGTCGGTGGCCCTTCGGCGCAGCGGCGCGGGCGGCTGAAGGTCGGCGAGCAGTGAGGATCCCGAGCCGAGAGCGCGTGATGACATCGACACGGTGGCCGAGCTTTCGGCTCGTTGATATCCCCGGATTCTTCGGGCGTGTTCGTCTGTCATCATTTCTCCAATGGTCCGCTCGACAAAAAGCACATCGGCCGGCAAGTTACAAATTTCGTCGGCCGTCACCGGGCCGAATCCTCAATACCGTTCGAAGTCGCCCTCGTTGATTTGAAGGGAGGAGGTTGGGGCGCGGGTCACGGGTTTGCGTGCGGCCGGCGAGGCGGGGGCCGCCGACGCCGAACGGCGTCCCTCGTTGCCGAGGCGGAAGAAGGTCATCGTCTGCTGCAACTGCTCCGCCTGCGCCCCGAGTTCCTCCGCCGTGGCCGCCAGCTCCTCCGAAGCCGACGCATTCTGCTGCGTCGCCTGATTGAGCTGGCCCATGGCGCTGTTGATCTGCGCCACTCCGGTCGTCTGCTGCTGGCTCGCCGACGCGATCTCCTGCACGAGTTCCGACGTGCGGCGAATCGACGGCACCATCTCGGTGAGCAGATGGCCGGCGCGTTCCGCCTGCTTCACCGAAGAATCGGCCAAGCTGCCGATTTCTTGAGCCGCGATCTGCGAACGTTCCGCGAGTTTGCGCACCTCCGCGGCGACGACGGCAAAGCCCTTGCCGTGGTCGCCGGCGCGGGCCGCCTCGATGGCGGCATTCAAGGCCAAGAGATTGGTCTGATACGCGATGTCGTCGATGATGCCGATCTTGCCGGCGATGCTCTTCATGTCCTCGACGGTCTGGTTGACCGCCTGGCCACCCTCGGCCGCTTCGTTGGCGGCCTTGGCCGCCATGCCATCGGTGGCCTTGGCGTTGTCGGTGTTGCTGGCGATGGACGCCGTCATCTCCTCCATCGACGCGGTGGTTTCCTCGACCGAAGCGGCCTGTTCGGAGGACGATTGCGAGAGGGCCTGGGCGGTCGACGAGACTTGGCCGGCGGCGTTGGTGAGATTGTCGGCGGCATCGCGCACTTCGCCGATGATCTGCGTCAGACGGCCGATCATGTTCTGCATCGCCGTCATCAGTGTGCCCACTTCGTCGCGGCTCGTCGTCTCCAGTTGCACCGAAAGATCACCTTCCGAGAGGCGCGTCGCCGCCGCGAGCGCGAGCTGTATCGGGCGCGCGACCCAATAGCGCAGACCGAAGAACGCCAGGGCCATGAGAACGGCGATGGTCAGCGCCACCGAAACCACGAGCCCGTTGCGGACGCTGCGACTGAGCGCGGTGAACTCATCGAGGTAACTTCCGGCAACGACGACCCAATTCCACTCCGGGTAATGCTCGAAGACGGCGATCTTTTCGCGCGGCGTCGACTCGCCCGGATTCTTCCAACGGTATTCGGAAACGCCGGATTTGCGCGTCGTCATGTCGCGGATGAACTCGCGGCCGTCGGCGTCCCGCGCGCCGACCAGGTTCTGGCCCTCGTTCTCGGGGTGGATGACGAGCGTGCCGAGGTTCTTGCCCTCGGCCGCGTCGAGGACGTAAAGATAGCCTGTGGTGCCGATCTTGGTCGGCCGGATCTTGTCCTTCAGATGTTTGAGTTCGTCGGTGAAATCCATGCCGACGAAGAGCGCCCCGATGACTTTGCCGGCCGTGTCGCGAATCGGCAGGTACTTGGTCATGTACTCCCGGCCGAACAGATTAGCCTTGCCGACGTAGGTTTCGCCGGCCAAGGTCTTGGCGTACGCGGGGTGACCATGATCGAGAACGGTCCCAAGGGCGCGTTCGCCGCGCTCGTTCATCAATGACGTAGTGATTCGTACGAGATCCTCGCCGTCCCGGACGAACACGGTGGCGATGGCGCCGCTGGCGGCACGGAATCGATCAACGGCCGCGAAGTCCTGATTCAACACGGTCTTGCCATTGCGCAGCGCGGGCGTCGAGCGGCCGTTGATGGTGATACGCGTCTTGTCGTCAAGGGTGAACGGTTCGGTAAAGTCCGCCGCGAAGACCTGGCTGAGGCTGTTGATATTCGCCTTGAGACTCAACCCGTACGCGTCGATCATATCGATGTTGAGCCGCGCGATCTTTTGCAGGCTGGCGAGGCTGTCTTCCTTGAGCATGCGCGCCACGTAGCCGCTGAGGAAGTACGTCATGCCGGCGAAAAGAACGATGGCCGCCGCAAATAGCACGAGATTCAGCTTGTGGGCTATCGGCCAGTCGCGGAAGGAAAGCGTGCGCGTCTTCATCTGGATTTCCCTGCTTTTCTAATAATTGTTGAGTTGGCTGGTCGCCACCGACGACCGTAGAGCTATGCAGCGAGCGACGCGCTCCATAGACCGTCGGTACGTCATCGTGAACGTGAAAACCGGCGGGTGCGCCGGAAAGGATGGCCGGAACATGATGTCGTTCAATACCGTTCGAAGTCGCCCTCGTTGATTTGAAGGGAGGAGGTTGGGGAGCGGGTCACGGGTTTGCGTGCGGCTGGCGAGGCGGGGGCCGCCGACGCCGAACGGCGTCCCTCGTTGCCGAGGCGGAAGAAGGTCATCGTCTGCTGCAATTGCTCCGCCTGCGCCCCGAGTTCCTCCGCCGTGGCCGCCAGCTCCTCCGAAGCCGACGCATTCTGCTGCGTCGCCTGATTGAGCTGCCCCATGGCGCTGTTGATCTGCGCCACCCCGGTCGTCTGCTGCTGGCTCGCCGACGCGATCTCCTGCACGAGTTCCGACGTGCGGCGAATCGACGGCACCATCTCGGTGAGCAGATGGCCGGCGCGTTCCGCCTGCTTCACCGAAGAATCGGCCAGGCTGCCGATTTCTTGAGCCGCGATCTGCGAACGTTCCGCGAGCTTGCGCACCTCCGCGGCGACGACGGCGAAGCCCTTGCCGTGGTCGCCGGCGCGGGCCGCCTCGATGGCAGCATTCAAGGCCAAGAGATTGGTCTGATACGCGATGTCGTCGATGATGCCGATCTTGCCGGCGATGCTCTTCATGTCCTCGACGGTCTGGTTGACCGCCTGGCCACCCTCGGCCGCTTCGTTGGCGGCCTTGGCCGCCATGCCATCGGTGGCCTTGGCGTTGTCGGTGTTGCTGGCAATGGACGCCGTCATCTCCTCCATCGACGCAGTGGTTTCCTCGACCGAAGCGGCCTGTTCGGAGGACGATTGCGAGAGGGCCTGGGCGGTCGACGAGACCTGGCCGGCGGCGTTGGTGAGGTTGTCGGCAGCGTCGCGCACTTCGCCGATGATCTGCGTCAGACGGCCGATCATGTTCTGCATCGCCGTCATCAGTGTGCCCACTTCGTCGCGACTCGTCGTCTCCAGTTGCACCGAAAGATCGCCTTCGGCAAGCCGGCCGGCGGCTGCGACGGCTTCGGTGAGCGGTCGTGTGACCGAGCGTGTGATGAGCACGGCGAGCGCAATCAACAAGGCGAGGGCGACGCCGATGACGCCGGCCATGATCGACGCAAGCCGGTTGAATTCGGTTTGCACATCGTCGAGATAGACGCCGGCCGTGAATACCCAGCCCCAGGGGGCGTACAGCTTGCTCGCGGCGACTTTCTCCACCGGCGCGGAATGGCCTGGCTTCGGCCACAGGTATTCGGTGGTCTCGTTGCGGCCGCGTTTCGCCGCGGCGACGATTTCGGTAAAGAGATGAACGCCGTTCTCGTCTTTGAAATCCGAGAAATTCTTGCCGTTCATTTCCGGCTTGATCGGATGCTCGACCACCACCGCGTCGGTGTCCATGATGGTGATGTAATTGTCGCCTTCGAAGCGCATGTGCCTTATGGCGAGCCGCGCGCGCTCCTGCGCGTCTGCAAGGCTGAGCTTGCCGGCACTTGCCTGGCTGCCGTAGTAGGCGACGACGGTGTCGGCGATCTCAACGACGCTGCGCGTTTTCTCCTGGCGATCACGCAGCATCTGATTCCGTTCCATGATCAGCGCAAAGCCGGCCACGGCGGCGAGCAGAATCACGGCGAGTGCGACGAGCCCGATCAGGCGGTTGCGAATCGATACGGAGCGAAAATTCATTCTCATTCTCCTTGTGCCGCCGCGGCTACCGGGTTCCGGTTTGGCCTTCCGCCAATGCCGGCAAGAAGGCGGTGCCACGTCGGGTCGTTATCAGCGTGATTCCGTTATTTCTTGTTCAGAATTCGCTACCTACTCCATCTTTCCCGGTTTCCCGCCTGCTCCGGCGTTGCCGCCGGAGCAGGATGCGGAAGCCACCCTTCCTACCCCATCGAATAGTTACTGCGAGTCATACGGTTTCGGCTTCCCGTAACCCAGGGAGTCCGCACATCCTCTGCGCCTGTTGTTGCCAATGTCTTGTCACTGTCGTCACACCGCGGCGGCGGACTCCGCCATCGTCCCCGTTTCGGTGAGCAGGGCGATTTCCTCGACCGAGAGCACCTTGCCGATGTTGAGCAGGATGACGAACTTGCCGGCCACCTTACCCATGCCGGAAATGAAATCAGCGCGGATTCTTGCCCCGAACGAGGGGGGCGGCTCGATTTCGCTGGCCGGGATGTCGAGTACCTCGGATACGGAGTCGACGAGGACGCCGACGTCGTGGTGTACGTCGTCCTCGCTCTCCGTGTCCGCCACTTCAAGAATGACGATGCATGTGCGGCGCGCGACCTCGGTCGGTTTGCCGCCGAAACGGGCAGACAGATCGATGACCGGAACGACGCTGCCACGCAAGTTGATCACGCCGCGGATGAAACTCGGCATCATCGGTATCGTGGTGAGATTGCCGTACTCGATGATCTCCTTGACGTTCAATATGCCGACGGCAAACATCTCCCCGCCGAGCGTGAACGTCAGATATTGAGGCGGAGGTTCCGAACGCACCGCTACGGCGCCCTTCGGCGTCGCAGCGGCGCGCTGGGTTCTGCCTGTTGCCTGAACGAGCTCTCCCATAGTCGCTCCTAGTAGCGTTCGAAGTCGCTTTCGTTGATCTGCACCGTGGATGCGCGCGTTCCCATGACCGAGCGCGCCGGTGTTCTCGCGTGGGCGCTGGCGGCATGGCTACGCCGGGTTTCATCCATGCGGAAGAAGGTCATCGTCTGCTGCAGTTGCTCGGCCTGGGACCCAAGCTCTTCAGCCGTTGCAGCCAATTCCTCGGAAGCCGACGCGTTCTGCTGCGTCGCCTGATTGAGCTGCCCCATGGCGCTGTTGATCTGCGCCACCCCGGTCGTTTGCTCCTCGCTGGCAAGCGTGATTTCTTGAACGAGTTCGGAGGTACGGCGGATTGTCGGAACCATCTCGACCAGCAACGAACCGGCCCGTTCGGCTTGTTCGACGGAGGAGCTGGCGAGACTGCCGATCTCCTGCGCCGCAATCTGCGAACGTTCCGCGAGCTTGCGCACCTCGGCGGCGACGACGGCAAAGCCCTTGCCGTGGTCGCCCGCGCGGGCCGCCTCGATGGCGGCATTGAGGGCGAGCAGGTTGGTCTGATACGCGATGTCGTCGATGATGCCGATCTTGCCGGCGATGCTCTTCATGTCATCGACCGTGCGGGTCACGGCATCGCCGCCCTCAGCGGCTTCGCGGGCGGCTTTGGTCGCCATGGTGTCAGTGACCTTCGAGTTTTCGGTATTGCGGCCGATCGACGCCGTCATTTCCTCGATCGACGCGGTCGTTTCCTCGACGGAAGCGGCCTGTTCGGAGGAGGACTGCGAAAGCGTCTGCGCGGTGGCCGAAACCTGGTTCGCCGCATTGGTCAGGTTGTCGGCCGCACTGCGCACTTCGCCGATGATCTGCGTCAGTTTGCCGATCATGGCTTTGATGGCGGCCAGCATGCTGCTGTTGTCGTTGCCCTTGAGTTCGATCTGCACCGTGAGATCGCCATCGGCCACTTGTTGCACGACTTCGGTGACGTAGGCCGGCTCGCCGCCGAGCTGTTTCTCGACGCGCCGGGTCAGAAAGTAACCGAGAAGAACGCCGATCAGCAAGCTGCCGACGGAAAGGCCGATCATCAGAACCCGGCTGCTGAGGTAGATCTCCATGCTTTCTTCCGAAGCCTTCTTGGCGACGTTTTCCTTGATCTTGGTGAGCTCGGTCAGCAAGTCGTCGGCTGCGTTGCCCGTACTGAGCATTTCGCTGTTCACACGCGACATTTCCTCAGAGCGCGATGCCATTGGGGTTTTTTCGATCAATGCAAGCATTCTCTCGGTGCTTTGCACATAGGCTGGAAATACCGCGTCTACCTTCTTTAGGCCGGCGAGGCCTTCCTCGCTGTAGAACAAGGTGCGCGATTTATCAATGTAATCGCGCACGGCGCGTGCGTGGTCGTTGAAGGCCTTCGTCGCTTTCGCGCGCTCTTCAGGCGTCGTGGCCAACGCGACCGTCCGCCAATCGCGGCCCATGTAAACGAGGTTGATGTTGGCTTCCTTGACGTATGAGAGGCCGAGCAACTCCTTCTCGTACAGGCGGTCAGCCATGTCGTTGATGGTGCCCATGTTGCGCACGCCGATCAGGCCGACAATCAGTGAGAACGCGGCGATGATGATGAAGCCGCCGAGGAGCATGGTGCGGAGTTTCAGATGATTCAGCATTGAGGCAATTCCAAAAAGCGGTGGATCGAACAGCAGCTTCAGGCGCCGCGTGGCGCATTCATGTCTCTACGTCAGAGGTTGGCGATGTCAGTGCTCATTCCCCCTTATGACGGTGTTGCTGCCAGACAGTGCAAACGGCGACGCAACGCGGTGTCCGTAAAGCAACGTTTCCTCGCTGCGCGAGACCATGTTCACGAGCGCGGCGACGTCCAGGATCAACGCCACTTCCCCGCTGCCGAGGATCGTCGAGCCGCCGATGCCGCGCAGCTTCGCGAACAGGCGGCCGAGTGGTTTGATGACTGTCTGGAACTCGCCCATCAACTGATCTACGACAATGCCCGCGCGTTGGCCGCCAAATTGCACGACAACGATGCTTTCGCGGGCCGGTGCCTGGCCGCCCACCTCGAACAGTTCGCGCAAACGGATGAACGGCAGGGGCTCGCCGCGCAGATTCAGGAAATTGCGTCCGCCCGAGATGTCCTTGTGTTCGATGCACTCGACCACCGAATCGAGCGGGATGACGTAGGCGGCCTTGTCGACACCGACGAGGAAGCCGTCGATGATCGCTAGCGTCAGCGGCAGCCGGATCGTGAAAGTCGCGCCTTCACCGGCAACCGAGGCGACATCGACCGTGCCACGCAGGGCAGTTATGTTGCGCCGCACGACATCCATGCCGACGCCGCGGCCGGAAAGCTTGGAGACGGTTTCGACGGTCGAGAAGCCCGGCTCGAAGATGAGATTCTGGATGTCGCTTTCGCTGAGCGTGTCGCCCGGCTGGATCAACTCGCGCTCGATGGCCTTGGCGCGAATTCTTTCCAGATTGAGGCCGCCGCCGTCGTCGGAGACTTCGATCACGATGCTCCCGGAATCATGATAGGCGTTGAGCGAAACGCGCCCACAAGCCGGCTTGCCGCGTTCGAGTCGGACGGCGACCGGTTCGATGCCGTGGTCGAGCGAATTGCGCACGAGATGCATGAGCGGGTCGCCGATTTTCTCAACGACCGTCTTGTCGAGTTCGGTTTCGGCACCGCTGATCGACAATTCGATTTCCTTGCCGAGATCTTTCGACACGTCGCGTACGACGCGATGGAAGCGGTTGAAGGTATCGCCGATCTGCACCATGCGCAGTTGCAATGCCGAGTCGCGAATGTCCTCGACGAGGCGCGACAGAACGGAAGTCGCTTCGACGAGATCGGTTTGCCGGCTCTTCAGAGCCAGCAGGTTGGCGGATGCGCCGGCGATGACGAGTTCGCCGACGAGGTCGATCAACTTGTCAAGCTTGTCGGCATGCACGCGCACCAGCTGCGCTTCGCGCGCTCGTTTGTCCACCACCTGGTTTTGCTTGGCGATCGCCGCCTCGACGGTCTCTTTGTGCACGACCTTGCTGTCGACGAGGATGGCCCCGAGCGGTGCCGGCGACGCGGCGGTTGTGTCCGCGCCGCCGGAGCTTTCTCCCTGAGCAAGCAGTACTTCGTGTTGCGCCTGCAGTCCGTGGTCAACCTCGGCCTGGGTCAGCGCGCCGCAACGGACGAGGATCTCGCCGATTCGCATGTCGTCTTCAGGCAATTCTTGTATGAGACGAATGTAGTCGGCGACATTGCTGTGCGGCGGCAGGATGCGCAGGTCGCACTCGTCGCTCACAAAAGTGAAGACACGCTCGATGTCCGCTTTCGAAGCCTTTGTCTGCAGGCGGACTTCGAAGCCGAGGTAGCATGATTCGGGGTCCATGTCGGCCGCTGGTGGCAGACCGTCCGAGACGGTTTCGATGCCGATGATCTCGCCCAGGCCACCAAGGTAGCGAAGCAGCGACAGGGGATCGACGCCGCCGCGCATGACGTTGGGTCCGAAGCGGACCGAGATGTGCCAGCTATCGGTGTTGACGACACCGCCGCCTGAACTTTCCACTTCGCCGTCATCGTCCTGCGCGGCGAGATTGGTGCGCGCGGCTGGTTCCTGCGTCGGAACGATGGCTGAGAGGAACTGTTCCAGATGCTCGCTCAGAGCCTCGCCGCGGGCGGCGACATCGGCGCTTGGTTCGCTGGCCTGCGCGGCCAGGACATCGAGCAGCGAGCCCAGGTGATCGCAACATTCAAGCAGGAGCGTCGTCAGCGCGGCGGAAATGTCGGCCTCGCCGTTGCGCAGCGCGTCGAGGATGTTTTCGACGCGATGCATGAAGGTCTCGATGAACTGGCATTCGATGACGCCGGAAGCGCCTTTGATCGTGTGCGCGGCACGAAAGATGGTATCAATTCCGCTGGCGTCGTCCGGCGTTTGCTCGAGGCGCAGCAGGCCGGCTTCCATTTCCGCCAGTTGCTCGCGGCTTTCCTGAATGAATACGCTGGTCAGTTCGTCCATACTGGTTCTCCGTGCGATGCGTAGTCTTGGTGTCCTACGACGCTTCGCAGGCGGGTATGACAAGCGGGTCGCCGAGTTCGGCGGCAAGATTGCAGAAATCGATCACGGCGCGCACGGCCTGGCTATGCGCAACGATGGAAACGCGTTTGCCGGCATGCTGCGCTTCCTTCTTGAGCAGGATCAGCAGTTGTAGACCGGCGGCGTCGATCTCGGCCACCTGGGCGAGATCGAGTTCGAGTTCGTCGGCGTCGGCAAGGGCGTCGAGCAGTTCGTGCTTCTGCTCCAGCGCCTGGTAGATGGTGAGGTTCTGGCTCAGGGCAAGGCGGCGGCTCTCTGTCATCTCAGATGCTCCGTGGCGTGGCCCGGGTCGGAATACAGGGAAGCGGGGTGTGCTGGGTGCCGTAACGACGGCACGGAACCGAAGACGCCTAACATGCCTACCTCAACACCAGTTTGATCGTATTGAGGAGCTCGTCGGCCGTCGCCGGCTTGACGATCCAGCCCGAGGCCCCCGCCGCTTTTGCCTCCTGGCGTTTAGCCTGCTGGGACTCCGTGGTCAGGAAAAGGATCGGCATGAATTTATAAGGCGGCAGCTGGCGCACCTCGCGAATCAACTCGATGCCGTTCATTCCCGGCATGTTGAGGTCGGTGATCAGCAGGTCGACCTTGACGTTGGCGTTGAACTTCTGCAGCGCGGCTTCCGAATTGGAGGCTTTTTCAACGGAATAGCCGGCCTTCGTAAGAATGCTTGATATGCTTAACAGGATGGTGGCCGAGTCGTCCACCAACATGATCGTGCTCATTTTTCCTCCCGGTTTCCGGCTCCCGCCGGAGTCGCGTTCCGGTGTCGTTCGTTACGAAACAGCAATGCATGCTCTCAAAGAAGCGGCGCCTTGTGCATCCGTGAAATCCGCAGAAAACTGCGGAAACTACGTACCCCGGCGCCGACCGTCTGTCGCACCCCTGATGGATTGGGCGGAAAGCCGCGGCCCAGAGGGCGGTCATGCCTTGAGCGCCGCATCCAGCGACGCGACCTCGTCGGCCGATTCGGCGAGGATTTCGCTCAGTTCTTCATCGTCGACGAGCATCTGCAGCTCAACGTTCATGCCTTTGCGGCTCATGCCGGCGAGGGCATCGAGCGGGGATTCGGTCGGCGTGAGCTGGTCGGCGAGGAGCAGCGTATCGCCGAGCGACGCCGGCGGCATGGCGAGGTAGCCCGTCCACATGATGTGCAAGGCTTCGAGGATGGCCGGGGGCGTATCCAGCGCACTGAGTACGGCGTGCCCGATGCGCGCCTCTCCGTCGCCGTGCCACGCCTCGAGATCGCCTTCGATCAGGCCGGGATAAGAAGCGGCCCGGGCGATCAGGTAGAAGCCGCCCATCTCGTGCACGATGCCGCCGAAGAAGGCGGCGTCGGGGTTTTGATGCGTGACTTTGCGCGCCAGCGTACGTGCAAGCGCCGCTACATGCGCCGTGTGTTCCCAGAGCGCGCCGGCGAGCGCGCGGTGTTCCGGAAGCCGCGGCAGTTCTTTCATCTGCCGTACCACGACTGCCGCGGCGAGCGCACGCAAGGTGCCAAACCCCAGACGCGAGATGGCGGCGCCGATCTCGGTGATCGCCCGGCCACCGGGGTTGTAGGCGATCGAATTGGCCACAGACAGCACGCGCGCATGCAGCACCGGTTCGGCGGCGACGACCTTGCCAAGCGCCGATAGCGAGCAATCGGGGTCGTCGAGCAGGCGTTGCACGCGCAGCGCGATCTCGGCGTGGGTTGGAAAAACGATGTTGCCGCGCTCGACGTCGGCCGCAATCGTATTCAGTGTCGCGTTTACGTCCATCAAGCTTCTCCAGTACCTGAAAAAGAACTCTTGCCGAAGGCGACGATCGCCGGCGCAATCTGGTCGAGCGGCAGGGTCAGGTCGACCGCGCCGCGCAGGATGGCTTCCTTCGGCATGCCGAAAACGACGCAACTCGCCTCGTTCTGGGCGATCGTCCGCGCGCCGGCGTCGTGCATTTCCTTGAGGCCGCGGGCGCCGTCGTCACCCATGCCGGTCATGATGATGCCGAGCGCCTTCGCGCTGCCAAGAACGGCGATTGAGCGGAAGAGCACGTCGACGGACGGACGGTGGCGGTTAACGGGCGGATCGTCGGTGATGGCCGCGCTCAACTCGCCGCCAAACCGTTTCACCAGCATCTGCTTCCCACCCGGAGCAACGAGGGCCAGGCCGGGGCGCAAGCGATCACCCTGGCGCGCTTCGCGCACCTCGATGCGGCAGAGATTGTTCAGGCGGTCGGCAAACATGGCGGTGAATACAGGCGGCATGTGCTGCACGATGACGATGGCCGGGGAATTCTCGGGCAGCCGGGTGAGGATCGACTCGAGGGCTTGCGTACCGCCGGTCGATGTGCCAAGGGCCACAATGGGCTGGCCCGAGGCGGCCATTCCCGGGCGTAAGGCGCGGCCGAACAACGGCTCCACGCCCTGGCCGGGCGGCAAAGGGCGGTTGGTGACGGTCAAAGCCCGATGCTCGCGATCCTCACGATCCTCACGCTTCGGCCACCGCGAACGCCGCCTGTCATCCATTGGGATTCCTGATCCGTGCGTTTTCGCCGTCGGGAAAGGCCAGCCACACCTCGCCGCTCCAAACGTCGAAATGCAGCTTGCGTCGCCCGCTGCCCGCGACGTGCTCCGCCATGAGCGTGATGTGGTTGGCGGCCAGCATGCGATGCGCGTATTCGATGTTGCGCGCGCCGATGTCGGAACCGTCGCCCTGGTTCCAGTTGAACATATTGGCGCCGCCGAAGAGCTTGGCCTGGTATTCGCAGGGTCGCGTACTTGCGGCGGCCACATTCTGCAGGAACAAAGCAAAGGCCTCCGCGGCATACCGGCCATCGAGCGGAACGCCGGAGGGCCGGTCGCGCTCGGTGAGCATGTAGTGGCACATGCCGCCGATGTGCTTTTTCGGGTGCCAAAGCGTGACCGAAACGCAAGACCCGAGCAGCGTCGAGATGCGCGTCCTGCCGCCCCCGAAATGAAAGTCGCCGGGCTTGAGGACGACCTGGATGATGTCGTCGGTGTTGGCGGTGCGCCCGGTCATGGTTTGCGATAAACCGTCGGACGTACGGTGGCGACCCGGTCGGTGATGCCGTTGAGCGTTTCCGAATGACCGACGATGAGGTGCCCGCCGCGTTTGAGCCGGGGCAGGATGTTGTGCACGACGCGGGTCTTGGTTTCCGGGTCAAAGTAGATCATCACGTTGCGCAGGAAAACGACGTCGAACTCGCCGAGATCGGCGGGGGCCGGCTGCATCAGGTTAACCTGGTGGAAGGCAACCCGGCGGCGCAACTCGGGCGCAATCAGGAAGCTCCCGGCATGCGAGCGCACGCCTTTCAGGCAGTATTTGCGCATGTAGCCCGGCGGAATCCCCTCGACGCGGGCCATCGTGTAGTGGCCGGAACGCGCGCGGGCGAGCACCCGCGTGCTGATGTCGGTGCCCAGCACGTCCCAGGGCGTTTCCGGCAGCGTTTCGGCGAGCGTCATGGCGATCGAATAGGCTTCCTCGCCACTGGAACTTGCCGCGCTCCAGACGCGGAAAGCCGTCGAACGTGCGCGAGCTCCGGCGGCCTCGGTACGCAGGAACTCGAAGTGCTGAGGCTCCCGGAAGAAATAGGTTTCGTTGGTCGTCAGCAGGTCGACCATCGTTTGCAGTTCGTCGGGATGATCGCCGCGCGCCAGCATTCGGTAGTAGTCGCCGAAACTCGCAAGATCGTAGGCGCGCAGGCGCTTCGTCAGCCGCCCCACGAGCAGCACTTTCTTCGCTTCGGAAAGGCTGATACCAGCTATCCGATAGATGAGGCGCTGGAAGAGCGCATATTCTCCGTCGCTGATTCCGGCGTCGATCATCAGAACAACTCAATTTTCTTGTCGGTCGATTTCGGCTGCTGCGCCAACGTCGCCGCGTAGGCTTTTTCTTCGCGGTCGATGACCGTAGCGGTCGCCATGCTGGTGACCAGCCGCTTGCAAAAAGCTTCGCCGTTGAAGGGAAGAAAGAGCACCTTGCGCGACCAGGGCCCGAGGAAGTCGGACGAGAGCAGCGGGATTCCTTCGCGGGCCAACCATTCCTTGGTGAAGCTGGCGTTGCGCATGCCGATCGTCAACGAGCCGGCGTCCGCATCGATGATCGTGCCGCCCCCGAACGCCTTGGCCTGCAATCGGGGCTTCTTGGCGCCGCGGGTGAGCAGCGCGTTGAGCAGCGCCTCCATGGCGAAGTTGCCGGACAACAATGAATCCACATCGCCGTGCTTGCTGCGCCCGATATTGGGCAGCATGAAGTGGTTGATGCCGCCAATCTTCAGTTGCGGGTCGAAAAGGCAAACGGCGACGCAGGAACCGAGCAGCGTCGACAGCGGCTGCCGATCATCCACGCTCCATGCGCCGGGCTGGACGTTCCGCGCGTGGCGCTCGATGTCCCTGGCCGGAAGACTGGCATAGTCCAACGGGTCCTCTCCGCGCCGGTCGCTAGACGTTGCGCAACTGGCTCAGCTTGCCGTTGAGCCGCTGCAGCGTCTCCTGCGTCTGCGCGCCGCGATTGAGCATTTCCACCATGCGGGTCATGAAATCGCCGACCATGTCCTGGAGGAACTTTTCCTGGTTCTCGGTGAGCCCGAGTTTGAAGAACGAGTTGAGCAAGGTTTCCTGCAGGTCGACGATCAGCTTGGAACTCACCGTTGTGGTTTCCTGGTGCGCGTCGCGCAGTTCCATGATCGTATTGCCGACGCTTTCCAGCGCGGCGAGAATGCCTTGTTGCGCTCTACGGTGTGCCTGCTCGGTATGGATGGCTTTCAGCCGCGAATCGACGCCCTGCGCGGCGACCGACAGATGGTCGCGGAGGCGGCCGCAATACTCGGGATCGTCGATCGGCAGATTGTTGATCATCAGCGTGATGCGCTCGAAGTTGTGTACGCTGCGGCGCCGGAATTCGAAGATCCGGCCCTGCGAGCGTACGTGCTCGATGACCGACGTTTCCAGCGGCAAATTGTTGCCGGCCGCGCTCCGGGTTTGCGTGTCACCGCCGATGCGCGTCTGCACCACGCCGTCGAGGCGGTAGCGCTTGAGCAAATCAAGCAGCTCGGAGGCAATTTCCTCGGCGCTCTCCATGGCGATCAGCTTGCTCATGAATTGCAACAGGATGCCGGTCTCGTCCATGTTGGCCATGACCAGCGACGAAAGCATTTCCGCTTCTTCGATCTGCACGGCCAGCGAGCGCTGGCTGATGACCATCGTCTGCGCCACCAGCAGCTTGCGCAGAAGTTCCTCCGGATCGAACGGCTTGACGATGAAGTCCTGGCCTCCAGCGTCATAACCGCGGACCCGTTCCTCGATCGTGTCGCGCCCCGAGACGAAGGTCACCGGGGTGCCGTGCAGACTCGGGTCGTTCTTGATGTGCTCGCAAAGCGAGTAGCCGTCCATCCCCGGAAGACTCACGTCGAGGAGGAAGAAATCCGGCTTCTCGGTTTCCAGCCGCGCTAGACACTCCTCGGCACTCATGAACGTATGGATCTGGCAATCCGGTTCGAGCGTGGCGTGGATGATATCCAGTACGACGGGGTCGTCGTCGACGACGAACACCTTGAATGACGAAGTCATGCTGTTCCTCAATGCCTGTGTTTTTCGGTGCGCACGCCGATCTGTCTGCCTTTGGAGGAGCCGTCCGGATCTGTCGTCGAATAGCGAGCTATGCCAAGCTTTCTACGTGTCGTCTTTTCCCAGGACGGAGAGAATTTCACGGCTCATCTCGCCGGCCGTGCGCTCGAGTTCATCGAGCCAGAAGACGGCCGGTTCGCCATTCTTGAGCGTCATCTCGAGCGAGAGTGCGATCGAGTGCAACTCGGTCATTCCCAGCATGCCCGTACGGCCCTTGAGCGCGTGCGTCAGGTTGACGGCTGCTTCGTGCGATCCGTTGGCGATGGCCTGCCGGATTTGCGATGCCGCGGCCGGGCCGTGCGTCGTGAAATCGAACAGCCAGTGCGCGTAGCGCTCGCGGTCTCCGGCGAAGCGGGCGAGCGCTTCCTGCGCGCGTACGTTACGGATGGCGAACACGCCCTCAGGCTGTTCAGTACGGCTTTCAGGATTGGTCATACGCGCATTCTCGACTGCATTCATTCCCTGGTTTCCTCATACGTCGATGAGCCGGCGGTTTTGACGAAACGCCCGTACCGCCTTGATCGCGAACATGTTCCCAAAGTCACGGACGCTTGTGCATCCGTACTTTGTGCAAGAAATTGCGGGAACTACGTAGTCATTGCCGGGCAGGAGTCACGCGACTCGAAAAAACGGAATGTTGTTCCTGAGAAGGCCTTACGCCGGCAGCCGCACATGACTTTGGCGGCAAGAGGAAATAGCGGATTAAGGGAGCGAGGGAGGAAGCGCTTCCCCGTGAACCGTATCCTGACGCGCATCGTCGAGATGCGCCCGCATCAACGAGGCCGCGAGCAGGAGATCGTGTTTGGCAATCGCGTCGAGAATGCCGATGTGTTCCTGCGCCTGCCGACGCCGCGCGCTGCGTTTCGCCGGTTGCTTGTATTCCACGAGACGGCGCAGTCGATTGACGCGGCGTACCGAGTGCAGAATGAAGCGGTTGTTCGACCACTCCGCGACCATCTCGTGGAAACGGCTGTTGGATTCGAACAGCTCGATGACGGTCATCGTCTCGTAGCCGCCGTCGACGATCGCCTGCTGTTCGCGCCGCAGCGCGACGAGTTGCGCCGGATCGTAGCGGAACGAAGAACCGAGAAAGCAGATTGGCTCGATTGCCTGCCGGAACAGGAAGCTCTCTTCGTAGGCTTCCGGCGAATCGATCATCGATTGAAAGGTCCAGCGGTGCCCTACGCGCTGACGAATCCAGCCTTCCTCGCTGATGCGCGCGAGAATCTTGCGCAGCGTGCTGCGCGCCACCTTGAAGTGGCGCATGAGTTCCGCTTCGCTTACTTCGTCCGGGAGGCGGCCGGCGTGTCGCTCTTCGGCAATGGCTAGATAGAGCGGATCGTCCGGCTGTGACGAGTACATCGCCGCGACTTGATCCCAATCACGGGCGTCCTTGGCGAGGAAAAAGCCTCGGTTGGCGTCCTGCTGCACGACGCCGAGGCTCAGAAGGTGGCGCAATGCCGCCTGGATCGGCGACCGCGATGTGCCAATCTGTTCCGAGAGCACGGCTTCGGGCAAGTGTTCGCCGGCGCGCCGGTTTTCCCGGCGAACCATTGCGACGATCTCCCTGGCCACTCTTGTTTGTAAAGGGGTCAATTTCTGTTGCGACTCGGCACCCATGCGGGCGAGTTTACCATGGCGAACGTGACCACATTGTGCCGTCCGTGAGCAATTCGCCGCCGTACGCGCCGCCGGGGGAAAAAGCGCAACACCGGGAGCGGAATCCGGTCTTTATTTAGAAGGGGCAGTGCGCCATCGATCTGAAAGCGACCTTGGCGCACGGCGCCGTGGATGGTGCGGATCGTGGGGATGGTGCGCCGTTTCGGCTTGTCGCTCAGGCAGCGTCCTTGCGGTGCGAGTCGGCTAATCGCGGGCCAGGCGGATTCCCGAGAATTGCCAACATGCCGAAGCGGGGAAAAAGTTCCGGTAGGTCACCCGGGCGTGTCCGGGAGGCGTTACGCAAGAGCTGCCCCGCAGCACGTACTGGTTCACCATGAACTTCCCGTTGTATTCGCCGACCGCGCCCGCGCTGGCGCGGAAGCCGGGGTAGGGAGCGTAGCTCGACTGCGTCCATTGCCAGGCGTCGCCGAAAAACTGCCTCATGCCGGAATCGGAAGCCGCGCGCGGGTGAAAGACCCCGTCCGCGCCGAAATGCTCTTCCACAGGCTGCGTCGTGGCAGCGAGTTCCCATTCCGCTTCGGACGGAAGCCGAGCCTCGGCCCAGCGGGCGAAGGCGTCGGCCTCATAGTAGGAGACGTGAACGACCGGCCGCTCCAGATCGAGCGGTGACAAGCCGCCGAGCGTGATTTCTTGCCACCGTTCGCCCGGATGCCAATAAAGCGGGTGATGGCGATTCTCCGCTACGCGCCAATCCCAGCCTTCCGATAGCCAAAAACGGGGATCGGCGTAGCCGCCGGCATCGACGAATTCCAGATACTCGCGATTCGTCACCAGCCGCGAGGCGAGCTGGAACGGCTCGATGAAGACGCGATGCCTCGGCGTTTCGTTGTCGAAACAAAAGTCGTCTCCGCGATGGCCGATTTCGGCGACGCCCCCCGGGCATTCCAGCCAGGAGAGCTCGGGCGCGCGCTCGGAAATTTGCGGCGGTTTGCTGTAGGCAGGAGCCAACGGGTTGCGCGAGAACAGGTGTTTGAGATCGGTGAGGATGAGTTCCTGGTGCTGCTGCTCGTGATGCAGACCCAGCGTGAGCAGGTCGGACAACGCTGCGTCGTCCCTGCGTTTCCCCCCGCCTTCGGCGGCGTCGAGCACGGCGAGGATTCGCCTATCGACGTCATTGCGGTACTCGCGCACGGCGGTCAGCGGGGGGCGGGTCAGAAGGCCCCGTTGCGGGCGCGGATGTTTGTCGCCGACGGCGTTGTAGTAGGAATTGAAGAGGACGCGAAAGGCGGGGTGAAACGGCCGGAAATCCGGCTGCCAGCGTTCGAGGATGAAGGTTTCGAAGAACCAGGTGGTGTGGGCG
This sequence comes from Propionivibrio soli, assembly GCF_025770765.1. Taxonomy (GTDB): domain Bacteria; phylum Pseudomonadota; class Gammaproteobacteria; order Burkholderiales; family Rhodocyclaceae; genus Propionivibrio; species Propionivibrio soli. The sequence goes on from NZ_JANZKY010000022.1 coordinate 41,365, forward strand.
AGGTGCCACTTGACCGGGCTGGCGTCGGCCATCGATTGCGCACAACAGTCTTCGGCGGAGAGCGGTGCGGCGAGCGCCAGCGTCTGCTCGCGCACGGCGAGATAGCGTTGAGCAAGCGTACGGGTGTCCATGTCGTTCTTTCGAGTCAGGCGTGGGCGAGGAAAACCGCGAACCAGCGGCGGGGGTCCGTCCAGCACACGATGCTGGAGAAGCCGGCCCGATCAAGCAGGCCGGCGAAGTCTTCAATGCCGTACTTGTAGCTGTTTTCGGTGTGTATGCGCTCTCCGCGACGAAAACGGCGCTCGCCACCCATCCAGGCCACGGTGGTGTCTACGAGCGCTTCGAGGTGCATCTCGATCCTCGAACGCGCGTGATTGAAGAACGCGTGATGCCGCCATTCGCGGAGATCGAAATTGCTGCCGATGAGCCGATTGAGATGGGCGAGCGCATTCAGGTTGAAGGCCGCCGTGACGTTTTCGGCGTCGTTGTACGCCGCGTGGAGTACCGATTCCTCCTTGACGAGGTCGACGCCCACCAGCATGGCCCCGTCGCCGTCGAGCAGGCGGCGGGAACGGGAGAGAAGGCCGGCCGCGTCGTCGGGTTCGAAGTTACCGATCGACGAACCCGGATAGAAGACGAGGCGGCGTTCGGCCGGCACCTCGCCGTCGAGATCGATGTCGGCGGCGAGGTCGGCGACCACCGGGCGCACGTCGAGCGTCGGATGTGCGTCGCGCAAGGCCTGTGCAGCGTCATGCAGGAAGTCGGCCGAGATGTCGATCGGCACATAGCAGGCCGGCCGGATCAGCGAACAGAGCTCGTGCGCTTTCTCGCAGTTGCCGGCTCCGAGCTCGATCACCGTCGACTCGGCCGGGATGCGCTGCGCCATGTCGCGGCCGTGCGTGCCCATGATCGAACGTTCAGTGCGGGTGGGGTAATACTCGGGAAGGCGCGTAATGCGCTCGAAAAGCATCGATCCGTGGGAATCGTAGAAGTATTTGGGCGGAATCATGGGCGGTTCCCGGCTCAGGCCGGACACGATCTCTTCTTGCGCAGGATGAACAACGGGGCTGTCGGTCGGCAATTGGAGTCTCCATTCAAGTCGGGTTGACGTTGCCGATGCGGAACACCACAGAGGTGGTACCGGCAGAGAATCCGGCGGAGGCCGGAAAAGTGATTGGGATTTGTCGCTATGAGGGCAAGAAAGGTTCCGATGAAGGTGACGCGCCGGGTGTGGCGGCCCGGCTCACGAATTGCTCCCTTCTTGCCTGGCGCTCCTCAGTGGCTGCAGAACCTGTGGAACCTGCCTGCCTTCGTCCCGGTCTAGATCATCAGTTCATGGCGTCCCGTGCCGCCGGCAGGGCGTCCACGCGAGTGGCCCGCGCGAGTTGCCGCTCAGGCGCTTTATGCCCAAATCGAGACCTCATGTTGTTCAGCTTGCTCGCCGACGTCGTCGTACTTATCCACCTTGCGTTCATCCTCTTTGCGGCGTGCGGCGTAATCCTCGTCTGGCGGTCGTTACGCTTGATCTGGCTGCATCTCCCCGCTGTGCTGTGGGCTGCGGCTATCGAGCTTTCCGGAGGCATATGTCCGCTCACACCGCTTGAGAATCGCTTACGTAGGCTCGGCGGCGAAAGCGGCTACACCGGCGGCTTCGTCGAGCACTGGGTTGTTCCTCTGATCTATCCCGGCGGCTTGACCCGCGAGATGCAGACGGGGTTGGGCCTGGTCGTCCTCGCCGTCAATGCCACAGCCTATCTGGTGCTTGCACGCCGGCTGATTCGGCGGCGAGGCGCATAAGCGAGTTGCCGCGGCATCCACCGCATGACTTAAGGATGTGCCATGAATAGGCGATTGGAAATCGACGAGAAGAACGAAAGGCCTGGAGGCGTCGAGCCTGGCACAGCGTCCGCACCCGCGGGGAAAGGGAAAGGGAAAGGGAAAGGGTACGAGAAACGTACGGCCGGCGCCTTGCTGCTCTCGCTGGCGATCGTGCTGGTCGTTCTCGCAGGAGGTGTGGTGATGTTTCAGGATCGGCAGATTTACTTTCCGGAAAACCCGTCGCGCAAGGAGATCGTTAACGCCGCGCGCGAAAACGGTTTGCGGCCATGGCCGAGCGAGCACGATTACCGGGGCCTGGTTCGCGAACCGAGCGAAGCGGCTCGCGCGACACTGGTGCTCTTTCACGGCAATGCCGGCCACGCGGGACAGCGCGCGGTCTACGCGGAAATCCTCTCGCGCTTTGGCGTGCGGGTGATTCTCGCCGAATACCCGGCCTACGGCTCGCGCAAAGGCAAGCTCGGCGAAGAGGCCCTGGTGGCGGACGCGCTGCAGACTTTTGAGCGGGCTCGCCAGGCGTTTCCGGGGCCGATCATGCTCGCCGGCGAGTCGTTGGGCGCCGGTGTGGCGGCGGCCATCGCGCGCCCCGCCGACGTGAGCGAGTTGCTCCTGATCACGCCCTGGGATCGGATCGAGAACGTGGCCAAGCACCATTTCCCGTGGCTTCCCGTCGGGCTCTTCCTGCAGGACCGGTACGACAACGTGGACAATCTCGACGGCTACGAAGGACGCGTCGCGGTGATCGTCGCAGAGCGCGACAGCATCGTTCCGGCGTCGCTCGGCAAGGAACTCATGGCACGGCTTAGCGGAAGCAAGCGCCTGTTCGTCATTCCGTCGGCGGACCACAACGACTGGATGGCAAGAGTCGATGCTGACTGGTGGGAAACAGTAATGGGTTTCCTGCTTGAGGACATCGGGCGTGTCTCGGCGGTCGCTGCCTCTGGTGCGCCAGGTGCGGTGTCGGTGTTACAGCGCGAGCAGGCGTCGTGGCAGGACGAGGATCAGTCCCGAAACGCCGATGATCGCCATGCCGAGCACCGACCAGGCATCGGGAAGGTGGCCGAAGACGGCCCAGCCGAGCGCCGTCGACCAGATCAGCTGAATGTATAGCAACGGCGACAAGCTGGACGCCGGCGCATGGTGCATTGCGCGGATGAGCAAGGAGTGGCCAACACCCCCGCAGAATCCGAGCGAGAGAATCATGAGGCCTTGACCGAGCGAAGGCACCGTTCCGGTCCAGAACGTCGGCAGGAAGAGCGACATCGTCACTGCGCCGATCAGAGCGATGTAAAACAATTGCCGCGCCGGCGGCTCGGTCGCCGTCAGCTTGCGCGTCAGGATGTTGTAGATCGCGTAGCACAGCGCGGAACAGAGTGCGAGCGCCACTCCGATGCCCTCCATGACCCCGCCGGGGCGGGCGATGAACAGCACGCCGGCAAAACCACCGAGCGTCGCCAGCCACGTGCTGCGCCGCAGTTTTTCTCCGAGGATGGGGCTGGCCATCAGCGCCACCAGCAGGGGCGTGATGAACACGATTGCCGTCGTCTCGGCGAGCGGCAATGTGCGAAACGCGAAGAGGACGAAGACAGTCGTCAGCACCTGACTCAAGCCACGGGCAATCATCAGCAGCGGGTGCTCGGTACGGACGATACTCCAGCCTTCGCGGCGAGCCGTCGTGGTCAACATGAAGACGAGTTGCGAGGCATAACGCGCCCAGGCTAGAAGAGGGACGGCGAAGTAGACCGAAAGGTACTTAGCCGTCGCGTCGGAGACGGAAAAAATGAGCAGCGCGCCGATGAAGAGCAGCGAGCCGCGAAGGCGGTTTGGCGTAGGAGAAGTCATTCGGGAAAGGCGCCGGCTCGCCGCTGATCGGCAGGTGGGCGGTCGTGCAACGGAGGCATCCGCTCGATGTTGGACACTGTGCGCGTGATGTTTTCAGTTGGCCGGGGTTGCTTGCAACCCGCAAGAAAAGAACGATGGCCGAAGAAAACGCGCACAGAAAAACCGGGAAGTAATTGAACTAAACGGAGCAGCCAGGGTGCAGTAAGCGCGGCGGAAATTCGGCGCGCGCTTGTTCTTTGAACCAAGACCAAGGCTTAGCGAGCGTATCACACGCGGTGCCGACCACAAAGGCAGGGTGGCGGATTGTCGATCCGCAGAAGGAAAAGGTGCTGTGCGGCTCAAGTTGACCGGTCACCGGTGCGGGTATTGGATTGCACCCAGGTGTCGGGAGCCGCCCGCCAGGGAACCTCGCCGGCGCATCATCACCCCAGCTTTTTGCCGTTTTCTTCTGCAATATTTGCCGAACACCTTGCATTGGGGTAGCAGGTAAGACGACATCGTGCGCAGATTCGCCTCTTTGTGCAGACCGGGGCAGGTGATCGGCGGCATAGCCGGGCATGGGGGTTGCCGCCGCTGCCGCAACAACAACGGCAAAGCGGAGGTGGCGATGGAGGCAGAGTCGCTTTACGGACTTCTCAGAATCGTCAGTATCGCGGTTCTGCTCATCATGATCGTCGCCGCGTGCTACTCCGGGTATATGGCGATCATGCACTGGACCGGCATCGGCGTCTGAGTCGGGGGCGAAAATGAACAAACGCCAAAGTCGCCTCTTCGCGGTCGTCTCCACCGCATTGGCCGCCGTCGCCTTTCTCGGAATGACGGTTGACAGCCACCGGCAGTTCGACGCTCTCACCAACGCCAAGAACATTACCCCGGCCGTCGCCCACGGCAAGGACGTCTGGCACAAATACAACTGCGTCAATTGCCATACGCTGTTCGGCGAGGGCGCTTATTACGCGCCCGATTTGACCAAGATCGCGCAGCATCGAGGCGAAGCCTATCTTCACGCCTACATGCAGGACCCGTCGAAGTTCTACGACGAGACGCGTCACCGCCGTTTGATGCCCAAGCAGAATCTGGCGGAAAACGAGATCACCGACCTCATCGCCTTCCTCGACTGGGTTTCCAAAGTGGATAACCAGGGATGGCCGCCCCGGCCGATTCTGGTGACAGGCGCGTCGATCCCCGGCACCGATCTCACCACCGAACAGCAGGCGACCAAGGCCGAGCAGGGCGGCAGCCAACCTCCCGGCGCTCGGCCGGTCGGCAGCGGCCAGGACCCCATCGCCCTCGGCCAGTCGCTGTTCCGTTCGGTGGCGCCGGCGTGCGCGGCCTGCCATTCGGTGGCGCCGGGCGTGAACATGGCCGGGCCCTCGCTCGCCGGCGTCGCGACGCGGGCGCAACAGCACATCGGAACGCCGGACTACAAGGGCCAAGCGAAAGACGCCGCGGGCTATATCCGCGAGTCCATCGAACATCCCAGCGCGTACGTGGTCCCGGGCGCGATGTACTCGGCCAACGGGCAATCGTTCATGCCCGCGACGTACGCCAAGGAGCTCAATTCGGAGCAGATCGACCAGCTTGTGGCTTATCTGGCGACCTTGAAGTAGGCGGATGACGTTCCCGTACGAACCAACATGAAAGCAAAGGGAGGAGGGCATCCATGAGATACCGATCGCAGCAAGTCGCTTACTGGTACTTTGCCGTCGCTATGCTGCTCTTCGGCCTGCAGATCGTCTTCGGCCTGCTCTCGGCCACCAAGTACCTCGGGCCGGACCCCTTGCTGTACGTGCTGCCCTTCGATGTTACCAAGGTCATCCACACGAATTTGCTCGTCGTCTGGGTGCTCACCGGCTTCATGGGCGCCACCTACTGGATGGTGCCCGACGAATCACGCACCGAGTTGTATAGCGTGCGCCTTGCGTACTGGCAGCTTGCCCTGTGGGCCGTGATGGGCGTGGCGACGATCATCGGCTACTTATTCCGGTACGGCACCGGCAACAAGCTGCTCGAGCAGCCGCTGCCGTCGAAGCTCACCGTCGTTGTCGTGATGTTGATGTTCCTCTACAACGTCGGCATGACGATCCGTAAGGCCGGTCGCTTTACCACCAGCGAAGGCGTGTTGCTGATCGGGCTCGGCATGGCGGCAGTGCTTTACCTGCCGGCGCTGCTGGAGTTCGAAAACTATACGGTGGCGATCTTCTATCGCTGGTGGACGATTCACCTGTGGGTTGAGGGCGTGTGGGAAATGATTCAGGGCGGCTTCCTCGCCTACCTGCTGATCCGCCTCTCAGGCGCGGATCGGGAAGTGATGGAGAAGTGGCTGTACGTGATCGTCGGCCTCGTCTTCATCGCCGGCATCCTGGGCACCGCGCACCATTATTACTGGGTAGGCGTGCCGCACTATTGGCTGCCTATCGGCGGCTTCTTCAGCGCGCTCGAACCCGTGGCGCTGATCGGCATGGCGATGTATGCGTACGGCGCGATCCGCCGCACGGGGCTGGCGCACCCGAACACGCTGGCGTTGCACTGGACGATCGGCAGTGCCGTGTTCACGCTTTTCGGGGCTGGCGTACTTGGCCTCGCGCACACCTGGCCGTCGGTGAACAAATGGACGCACGGCACGCTCATCACCGCGATGCACGGCCATGCGGCGTTCTTCGGCGCCTACGCGATGATCGTCATGGCGATGATCACTTACGCCTTGCCCGCGATGACGCCCGACCGCCGCGAAGAAGGTTCCAGCCTGGGTTATTGGGCGTTCTGGCTACAGATCGGCGGCATGTTCGGGATGACGCTATCGTTCGCCACGGCGGGCATCGGGCAGGTTTACCTTGAACGTATTCTTGGGCTCGGCTATCTCGATACGCAGCTCAAGATCCAGGTGCACTTTCTGATGCTGCTCGCCACCGGCGGGATCTTTGCGTTGGGCGTCGGCGCTTTCATCTGGGATTTCTTCCGTTATCGGCCACGCTTTGAGGTGATCGAGGAGTCCGCCGTGCGTGCCGGGGCTCCGGCGGGCGCCGCGCTCACCGGCGCCTCGCGCATACGGGCCGTGTAACGCGTGGATCGGATCGGAAACGAAGAGCTTGGCGACGGCAGCCCGCCGTTCTATCTCGCGGTCGGCAATGAGGTCGAGTTGTTCGAGCAATGCGCGGCGCGCCAACTCGCCGTCATGCTCAAGGGGCCGACCGGTTGCGGCAAGACGCGTTTCGTCGAATACATGGCGTGGCGGCTCGGGCGTCCGCTAATCAGCATCGCCTGCCACGACGATCTGTCGGCCAGCGACCTCGTCGGCCGCTACCTGATCCATCATGACAGCACGATGTGGCACGACGGGCCGCTCACGCGCGCCGTGCGCGAAGGCGCCATCTGCTACCTCGACGAAGTGGTCGAGGCCCGCTCGGACACGATCGTCGTCCTGCACGCGCTCACCGATCACCGCCGTCTGCTGCCGATCGACAAAACGGGCGAGACGCTGCATGCCGCGCCGTCGTTCATGCTCGTCATCTCCTACAACCCCGGCTACCAGCACATGCTCAAGGATCTCAAGCCAAGTACCCGGCAACGGTTCGTCGCCTTCGAATTCGATCTTCCGGCCCCCGGCATCGAGACGCGCATCGTGCAGCGCGAAGGCGGCGTGTCGGAAGCCGACGCCGTGGCGCTGGTGACGCTCGCCCAGCGCCTGCGCGCGCTGCACGAAAAGGGCTTGGCCGAAGTGCCGAGTACGCGGCTGCTCGTCGCCGCCGCACGCTTAGCGGCGGCCGGGATCGATTTGCGAACGGCATGCATGGCGGCGATCGTGGCACCGCTCTCTGACGACGCCACGCTCGTTGACGCGATGCGCGATCTCGTCGACGCAACGTTCGTTTGACGGCATGGCGGAAGGCGAAGACCTCATCGTCGACGCCGCACGGCACGTCACGGCGTACGGGCAAGCCCTCTGGCAACGGCACCGCAAGGCGCCGCGCGACGGTGCACCGCGCCTCGCCGATCTCGCCGCTCGGCTCGCGTTTCTGCTGACCGCCGTGCATGGCGGCCATTGGTCGTTGCGCGCGGCACCTCCTGCTCTTCCCCCGACCCTGCTGACACGGGTTTTCCGTGGCAAGGAACGCCCCTGGCCAGACCTCGCGCTGCCATCTTGTGCAGGGAGAACCGTTTGGCTGCCGAGCGAGCTGAAGGGTGTGGCGGTTGATCGTGCGCCGGCGCTGTTTCGCGCCATGGCGTTGCAGCAAGGCCTGCGCGCCGTGCGGCGGGAAGAGATGGGGCGGCAAGGGCCACTCGATCCGCTGGCCTGCGAATTTCTGCTTGTCCTCGAGGCTGAGGCGGCGGATGCGGCGCTGGGACGTGCCCTGCCGGGTTTGGCCGACGACCTGCGCCGGCTGCGCGAAGAAGCGCGGCGCCGGCGCCCGCCGCTGGAGCGCTTCCCGCCGCACCGGCGGGCGCTCGAACAGTGGTATCTCGCACGCAGCGAGGCGTGGACCGGCATGCTCGACGCCGCTTCGCTGGAAGCCGCAGCACAGGAGCTGGCGGCCGCATGGCCACATCCCGCTAGCACGTTGTTCAAGGATTGGTGGACGGGTGATTGGCCGCGCGAGGAAGGAACGTCGGCGGCCATGGGTGGCGGGGAAACGCCGCTCGACGATGTTCCCGTCCGCAGCGCGCGCCTGGACCGGCGACCGCGTGTGCGGCAGCGCCGAGAGGGCGAAGACGACGATGCCGCCCCCGGCGCGTTCATGGTGCAAACTGCGCAGCCGCATGAACATGCCGAAGACCCGATGGGTGTTCAGCGGCCCGCGGACCGTGACGCCGATAGCGCGGCGGAAGCGTATGCCGATTCCGTCTCCGAGCTGAACGAAGCGCGCCTCGTGCGTACGTCGCAGCGCGCGCATGAGGTGCTGCTTTCCGACGACCCTCCGCAAACGAAAACCGTGTTGGAGACGGTAAAGGTGTCGGCCAGCGGAGGCGGCGTGCGCTATCCGGAGTGGGACTACCGCCGACAATCGTATAGCGAGCCCGGCACCACGGTGTTTGAAACCACTGCCATGCCGGGGGCGCGGTCGTGGGTCGAGCGCACGCTTGCCGAACAGCGGTCGATGCTTGGCCAGATCCGGCGGCAGTTCGAACGCTTGCGTGTGCGGCGCGTCGCCCGTTACCGCCAGTACGAGGGTGACGAGATCGACATCGATGCGTGCATCGAAGCACGTGCCGACCTGCGCGGCGGCGCCGCTCTTTCGCAACGCTTGTATCGGCAGAGTCGTCCGGCTCGGCGCGATACCGCGATCGTCGTTCTCGTGGACGTCAGTGGCTCGACCGACGGCTGGGTATCCGGGCAGCGGCGCATCATCGACGTGGAGCGCGAAGCGCTATTGCCGCTGTCGATCGCCCTCGACAGTCTTGGCGAGCCGCACGCGATCCTCGCGTTTTCCGGAGAGGGCGCGCATGGCGTTTCTGTTCGGCGCGTCAAAGGCTTCGACGAACATCATGGTGATGAGGTTGCCTTGCGTATCGCCGGCCTCGAGCCAGAGCGCTACACGCGTGCGGGCGCCGCACTGCGTCACGCCTGCGCTCTGCTTGCCGAGCGCCGGGCGCGGCATCGCTTGCTGCTCCTGCTTTCCGACGGCAAACCGAACGACAACGATCAATACGAAGGGCGCTATGGACTGGAAGACACGCGGCAGGCGGTGCTGGAAGGCCGGCAGCGCGGGCTGTCGATTTTCTGCCTGACGGTCGATCGGCAGGCGGCCGCTTACGTGCCGTACGTCTTCGGCAAAGGCCATCACGCTTTGCTGTCGCATCCGGAGCGATTGCCGACCGTGTTGCCGGAGTGGTTGAAGCGTTTGCTGGCCACCTGACCAATTCCAATCGCTCGTCTCAAAGCAAGGCGCCACGGGGTTTGTGTCGGAGTGACACCGTTCTGAATTAGTTTTTTGCCCATACGAAAACGTATGGGATGATCCTGCGGCCGAAGGCGCTTGGCGCCACAAACAAAAAACAGTGCGAGGGAAGACGTTATGAGAAGAACGATCACGGCCCGCCTGTCGGCGATGGTCATTGTCAGCATCGTGGCATTGCTCGGTGTCGGCGCGATCGGCAGCTGGACGACGCGAACGGCGCAAGGTACGGCGTCTTCGCTGATCGAGGAAACGATGCCGCGCAACGCGATGCTCGGCGAAATCCAATCCACCTTTCTCGTGCTCGAGGTCGAAGCGTCGGGCCATATTGCAACCAAGGAACCGACGATCAAGGATTCCGCGCAACAGAACGTCGACGCGGCCTACAAGAAGCTCGAGGTGCAATTCACGGAGTTCGCCAAGCTGGTCGACGATGAGGAAGGCAAGAAGATGCTGGCCACCGAGCAGTCGCTGCTCAAGTCGTATATGCCGGTAGCGCAGCAGATGATGGAAGCCTCGCGCGCTTATGACGTTGACGCGGCGACGCTGCTCATGTTCGGCAAACTGCGGCCGATCAGCCAGCAACTCAAGAAAGTGATGCTCGACCACACGGAGCACAACCGGCGGCAGGCCGACGCGGTGCGCGCGCAATCCGAGCGGCAGGCGAGCGTCGGCAATCTCGTCTCGTGGATCGGGATGGCCATCGCCGGGACGGTAGTCGTTTTCATCGGGCTGTTTACTGTCCGTGGCATTGGGGGCGCGGTTCGCGGCATGCAGGAAACCGTGGCGCGCATCGGCCGCGATCTCGACTTCACGGCGCGTGTGCCGGTCCTTTCGCACGACGAGCTGGGCGACATGGCCGATTCGCTCAATCGGCTGCTCGAACAATTGCAGAACAACCTGACGCAACTACGCAACGTCGCGGTGGCCGTTGCCACGGCGTCTACCGAGATGGCCGACGGTGCCACGCGCAGTGCCGCGAACTCGCAGAACCAAAGCGAAGCCGCGACAGGAATGGCGGCGGCGATGCAGGAGCTTTCGGTGAGCATCGCCCACGTCGGCGACCAGGCGACCCAGTCGCACGCCTCGACGTCGGAGGCGAGTGCGCTCGCCACGTCCGGGTCGGCCGTGATTACGCAGGCGGTTGAGGACATCAACGAAATCGCCGGCGTTGTGACCAATGCGACGGAACTCGTTAACGAGCTGCAGATGCAAAGCACGACGATACGCTCGGTTGTGCAGACGATCCGCGAGATCGCCGACCAGACCAATCTGCTGGCGCTCAACGCGGCCATCGAGGCGGCGCGAGCGGGTGAACAGGGACGCGGCTTTGCGGTGGTTGCCGACGAAGTGCGCAAGCTCGCGGAACGCGCCGCTCGGTCGACCGAGGAGATCGCGGCGACGGTGGCCAAGATCCAGGGCAGCGCTCAGACCGTGGCAAGCAACATGGAGACGACCGTGAGCTGCGTCAAGAAAACCGTGAGCCACGCCGAGGGGGCGGGCGAAGCCATCGTCAGAATCGGCGAGAGCAGCCGGCGCACCGTCAGCTCCGTCGCCGAAATCACCGACGCGATCAAGTCGCAAGGCGGCGCCAGCCAGAACGTGGCGCGGCTTATCGAGCAGATGGCGCAGATGGCCGACGCCGGGGCCGCGAGCGCGGCACGCGACGCGCAGACGGCACGCGAGCTCGATACGATGGCCAAGGACATTCACAAGGTGTTGGCCTCGTATCGGTTGTAGGCGGGTGTACGTGCCCGGGTCTGGGTGAGCCTGGGTTCGGGTGAATGGCGGGCCGCTCCGATGAATGCTTCGCCCGCGCGTTGCGGCACCTTCGGCACATTCGAGGCCAAGGTCCCGAATCCATGAACGCCCGTCGCTTCGTCGCCGTTGCTCGCACCGAGACTCCGTTCGCTCTAACAATCGCAGCCCTTCCGGCGGCTTTCCGGGGAATCTCCGCGGGTGATCTATAGTAGCGTCATACGCCTATGTTACATGGGACCGGCGAACACCCTCTGGGCAGAACACCTACGGCCATGCGTTTTCACCAACTCGCGCTTGTCACGTTGTCGGTCCTTATCGCTAGCCCATCATCGTTGCGGGCAGAAACGTTGCGTATCACCAACGGCGAGTGGCCGCCGTTTACCTCGCAGAGCCTGCCTCAAGGCGGGCCGCTCTCGCGCGTCGTCGCGGATGCTTTCAAGCAGGTCGGAGTCACAGTCGAGTACGGGTATTTCCCATGGAAGCGCGCTTACGAATACGCCCGCAACGGCACTTGGGATGGCTCGGTGGGGTGGGCGAGGGATTCGGTACGCGTCGTTGAGTTCGTCATGAGCGACCCGGTGATCTATGCGGACAAAGTGCTTTTCTACCGCAAGGCCGTACCGATTGAGTGGTCCCGTGTTGAGGATCTGAAACGCTGGCGCCTGGGAGCGGCGGCCGGCTACTCGTACGGCGAAGAGTGGGACACCGCCGTGCGCAGTGGCGTTTTGCAGGTGGAATCGGTGGCGCTCGACGAGCAGAACCTCCGCAAGTTGCTCGACAACCGCCTCGACGCGATTGCCATTGATCTGGAGGTTGGGCTCTATTTGCTACGCACCGCCTTCACACCGAGCCAGGCGGAGCAAATCACCTTCCATCCGCGCAGACTCAGCCGGTCGCTGATTTGTCTCACCCTGTCGCGGAAAAATCCGGCCAGCCAGACGCTCGTCGAGCGTTTCAACCAGGGCCTTGCTGCACTGCACGCAAGCGGTAGATTCGACCACTACTTCACCGAATACCATTTGACGACCCCGGTCGTCGATCAGGCCATAGACACTGGCAAACGAGGAGGCCGAGTTCCGTAATGCTTCCCGAATCCGCTATTCGGCCATCGAAGGTGCTGGGGCAGGGACAGCCCAAGAAGCAACGGGGGTTGCGACGCGCGCTCGTATTCGCCGTCATGGTTTCGCTGATCGTGCCTGGCATCGTCGCCGGGCTGACGATGATCTATTTGAATCGGCAGGAAATCATCGAAAGCGACGTACGCAAACGCAGCGACAAGCTTGTTGACCTGCTCCAAGCCGGGCTGGAACGGCCGCTCTGGGACATGACTCCGGAGAGCGCACAACCGCTGATCGGCGCTATCACCGCCGATCCGTCGGTTGTCGCGATCGATGTCATCGATCCGGAGCAAAAAACCATCTTCAGCTACCGCAACGGAGCCTCTTCGGAGAGCCAGACGGTCGTTGCTTCCCGGATGGTCCGCCATGATGGAGAGCGGCTGGCCGAAGTGACTCTCAGCTATTCTACTCAGGCAGCTACGGATTTTGCCTGGGAGGCGTCCGGGCGCCTGCTCGTCATAATTGCCACCCAGGTTCTAGCGTCGTTAGCCATCCTTGGTCTCTGGTTGTCCCGGCGAGTGTTGATTCCGCTGCGCAAGCTTGAGGAAAGCGCGGAGGGCATCGCTGCCGGCGATTTGCAGACACCTGTGGTCAAGCTCGCTCCCGATGAGTTTGGCGAGTTGGCTGGCCGCCTCGACAGCATGCGCCAGACATTGTCTGCATCGGTGAATCACCTCGAGGAACAGGTGGACGAACGTACCCACACGCTCAAGGCAGTCAACACCCGCTTGCAGTCGACGCTGGACGAGTTGCAGCGTATGCAGACCCATCTCGTTCAATCGGAAAAACTTGCGTCGCTCGGCTCCTTGGTCGCCGGCGTGTCACACGAACTCAACACCCCGATCGGGACGTGCGTTACCGTCGTCAGCACCATCAGCGACAAATGCCTTGAACTACGCCATCAGATTGATGCGGGAATCCGCCGTTCTCAGCTCGATACCATGCTTGACGATATTGCACAGGCCGCCGCACTGGCGCAGAGCAGCCTGCAGCGGGCGGCTCGGCTCGTTCATGATTTCAAGCAGGTTGCCGTTGACCAGACCAGCGCACGGCGACGCGAATTCGAACTCCGGGAGACGATGAACGAAATGATGGCGGCCGTGAGCCTCCGCCACAAACATGCACCCGTGACCTTCGAGATGAATATTCCCCCAGACATCGTCCTCGACAGCTACCCGGGCGCGTTGGAGCAGGTGGTCGGCAATCTGATCGACAATGCGGTTATTCATGGGGGCGAAAGCCGCCCGTCTTGCGCCGTCGTCGTTGCCGCAGAAAGAGAAGCAGGATTTGTGCGTATCACCGTCGAGGACAACGGCAAAGGCATCGAAACGCGACATCTCGCCCGCATCTTTGATCCTTTCTTTACTACCCGCCTGGGCAGCGGGGGCTCCGGCTTGGGCTTGAGCATCGCTTACAACCTCGTCACCGGCGTACTTGGCGGCGAGATCCGTGCCGAATCGGCGGTCGGCGCAGGGACTCGATTCACCATTGAACTGCCGCTTGCCGCACCGGCGGTGCGTAGCGACTCGTGTAACGAAGGATCGAATTACTTGCCGGAAAGCGACGGTCTTTCATCGCGCTAAAAAAAGCCCAGGGAGGCGTCACTAATGATTACCTCAGAAACAGACGAAGAGTTGATGTCGTTCCTTGGCGAACGTGATGCCGCTCCGGCCGTTGAAAAGCCTCGATGGCGCGTGCTCATCGTCGATGATGAGCCGGACGTCCACAAGGCGACCGAGATTGCGTTGAGCGGCGTAGTTATCGAGGGCCGCACCGTCGAATTCCTCCACGCCTATTCCGCGCAACAGGCTCGTCTTTGTGTCGAGCAACACGATGACCTGGCTGTCGTGTTGCTCGACGTGGTGATGGAAACGCCGGATGCCGGTCTGCAATTCGTCCGTTATGTGCGGGAAGAACTAGGCAATCACGCATTGCGTGTCATTCTGCGCACGGGTCAGCCTGGCTATGCGCCGGAAATCGACACCATCCGAGCTTTCGATATCAACGATTACAAGACGAAATCGGAGTTAACTCGCGTCCGCTTGTTTACGAGCCTGACCGTGGCCGTCCGCTCCTATTGGCAGATTCACCAGCTCGAGGCCAATCGTCGCGGTCTGGAAATGATCGTCGCCGCGAGCACCGATCTGAGCCAGCCTAAGGGACTGCAGCGTTTCGCCGAGGGCATCGTCACGCAATTGTGCGCACTGCTCTCCGTTCCCGAAGAGGGCGTCGTTTGCGCAGCCGCCAATTCCAGCGATGGCCATTCTGGGGAATCTCCCTATATCCTTGCCGCTGCCGGCCGTTACTCGCAATGGATAGGCATGTCGCTGGCAAGCGTTCCTGATCAACGGGTACGGGTCGAACTCGAAAGATCGCTGACTGACCGCCGACATCATTTTGGTCAAACGACACGCCTGTTTTTCAGTGCCTCCGACGGTGGATCTATTGCGGCCTTTGTCGATGTCGACCACCAATTGAGCAACGTCGATCTGGAATTGCTTGGGCTTTTCTGCAGCAATATCGCGGTCGCTTTCGACAACACGGTGCTGCTCAAGCGCATATCCGATCTCGCCTATGAAGACTCGTTATTGAAGCTGCCGAACCGAAACAGCTTTGTCGCCCGCATAAACCAGCGGGGGCCTGAGGCCGACGTGCTGGCCTTGATCGATATTGACGGCTTTGCCGACATCAATAGCGTGCTCGATCAGGAATTTGGCGACGCGGTACTCAAGGCGGTAGCTCAGCGCCTGCGCGAGAGTTTCTCCACCGCAGTGGAAATAGCGCGTATTGGCAACGATGTGTTCGGCATTCTCGGCGCACACGACGAGGTGAACACCGGCGCCATTGAGGCCGTTTTCTTGTCGCCGTACGAGATTGTCGGCGAAAAACTGCGCCTGTCCGCCACGACCGGACTATTGCGGTTGGACGAGGATCGGGAAAAGGCCGTGGAGCTTCTGAAAAACGCCAGCATTGCATTGAAACAGGCGAAGTCATTCAACCGCGGCAAGGCTCTTTATTTTGAAGCGGCGCATGCCGCCGCGGCGCGGGCACGAATGCAAATGTTGAACCGGCTGCGTCTGAGCTTTTCGGCGGAGCGGCTGTTCCTCGTCTACCAGCCGGTCGTTGAGTTGACCAGTGGGCGAATCGTTGGTGCCGAAGCCTTGCTTCGTTGGCGTACCGAGCAGGGCGAATTTATCCCGCCGGACACATTTATTCCCATCGCAGAACAATCCGGTCTGATGGTGCCGATCGGCGAATGGGTCGTGCGCACGGCCCTGCAGTTCCAGCGGCAACTCGCCCTTTCCGGATACCCCGGTCTGCGCATGGCGATCAATGTCTCTCATGTGCAATTCCGTGAACCTGATTTCGTCGAGAAGCTCGTGTCAATCGCCCGGGAATTCGGCACGCTTCCAGGGATGCTTGAGATCGAACTGACGGAATCGGTGGCTATCGACAACATCAAGTTGATCGTGAAAAAGCTCACTGCCGTGCGTGGCGCCGGTATCGCGGTTTCGATCGACGATTTCGGCACGGGTTATTCCTCGCTCAATATTGTTCGGCAGCTCAATGTTGACCGTCTGAAGATCGACCGCTCATTCATCAGCGGGGCGGAAAGCCGTGACGGCAACTTCAGCATTGCGGGGATCGTGCTGCAACTCGCCGCGCAACTTGGCTTGAAGACGGTTGCCGAAGGCATCGAAACCGAAGAGCAGCGGCAACGTGTGCGGGCGATGGGATGCACGGACGGGCAGGGCTACCTTTTTGCGAAACCGATGACGAGTGATGACTTCATCGGCCACTTGCGGAACAGCGTGCGTTGAGGCTGACGGCACGGCGGCTCGTTTGTGGGCGACTGCCTACAGATGGTCAGGACCGACGGGCGCGGCGTGCTCACTTGAGTACCGTGACTTCGGTTCGTTGCCTAAAGGTAAGGGCCAACGGAGGTTCTCCGAGAAAATCTGGGCGGAGGTTCTGCAACCCGCCCGGCGGGGCGAAATCGATCCGGCCCGCGTTGGGGCGAGACTGACGCCGATATAGTCGCAGGTACTCCACCGCCCGCCAGGCGCACCATCTGGTACATGCGCGTCCAAGGCGCTCGCGCCGTAGCCTAGCCGGCGCTTGGTTACAGATACTCTCGTTTATGCCCGCGTCGGCGCTAATCTTCTCGTCGCTTTCTGCCACGTATCGCAGCGGCGAGGTGGCTTGCTTGCGCAAGTTTCCATGTTGTCACCATTCCGTGTGTACTAGAGTGTGTGTACGGTCAGGGTTACTCGCACTCGCGGGACGAGCGGCGTTTCGGGGCCGCTCCCGCGAACAATCGAGAAGAAGAGCGCGATGGAAAGTCAGACTACCCCACATGATCCGAGCGGTCCGGCGGACAGCGTTCGCGATGGCGGCGCCGCGGCGAGCGAGGAAAACCCCGCCCTTGCCCGGCCGGGAGTTCAGCGGCTGCAGGCTCGTTGGGTAGTGATCGCGCTGCTGGCGCTCAACCTCGTCGCTATCGCTGGTGTCCTCTCCGGTGTCAACTTTCTCTACGACCGCAATATCCGGGAAGCCGAGATCCGCAGCCAGAACGTGTCGTTGGCGATCGACCTGGCGCTGACCAATGAGATCGCGAAGATCGACGTGGCGCTTGTGGCGACCATCGATGATCTTGGTCACCATCATCTCGGCGAAGGCGAAGACCGGGCCTCCAACATCTACGGCCTCGTCACTCCACACCAGGCACAATTCAAGGAGACGGAAGGGTGGGGAATCGCGGATGCCAGCGGGACAATGGTTTTCCATGAAGAGAACGGGAACACCACGTATTCGGCCGCCAATCGGGAGTATTTCAAAGACCTCAAGAGCGGGAAACGGACGGGATTTGTAGTTACCGAACCGCTGGTAAGCCGTGTCACCGGAAATCTCGTTATCGTTCTCGCACGGGCTTACACCGACCAGTCAGGTGCCTTCGCCGGCGTCGTTGCCGTTCCGCTACCTGTTTCGTATCTCGACGCGATGCTTTCGCGTTTCGATGTCGGGCCGCGCGGTGTGATCTCGTTGCGCGATAGTCAGCTAGGACTGATCGCTCGTGCGCCCTCCAGCTATCGTGGCATACCAGTCACCGTGGGCGATGCCCGCATGAGCCCGGAGGCCACCGAGCTGCTAGCGGCGGGAAAAACGTCTGGGACATATCATGCGCGCACCGTCATCGACGACATAGAGCGAATTTACAGTTTCCGCGCCATCAGCAACGCGTCTTTCTACACCTTCGTCGGCGTCTCGAAACATGATTATCTGGCAGACTGGAGGCGATTGACTTCAGCTCTCTTGGGGTTCCTCGGCGTTTTCTTGCTCGTCACCGATGCTTCGGCCGCGTTCGCCTTTCGCCACTGGCGGCGGGAGCGTTCCTATGCCGTTTCGCTGCAGGAAACCAATGCGCGCCTGCAAGGGTCGGTACGCGAAATCGAGGAACGCGATAAGGCGCTCATCGCCGCGCAAGACGCCGGCGGCCTTGGTACCTACACGCTTGACCTGGCGAGCGGCGTCTGGAGGAATTCGGACAAGATCAGGGAAATTTTCGGCATAGACACCGCGTATCCGCCAACCGTCGAGGGGTGGCGAAAACTCGTGCACCCAGACGATCTCGCGCCGATGCAAGCGTACTTCCGCGATGAAGTGATCGGCAAACACGGCATCTTCGATTACGAATACCGCGTGGTGCGCCCGAGCGACGGTAAGGTCGTGTGGCTACACGGGTTGGGCAAACTCGAGTTCGACGCGGAAGGTAAGCCGGTCCGTCTGGTGGGCACGTCTCAGGATATCAGCGAGCGCAAATTTGCCGAGGAGCGACTGCAATTAGCGAGGGCCGTCTTCCAGAACTCTTCGAACGGCATCCTGATTACCGATGCTGAGGGCATCGCGATCGAGTCGAACCCCGCCTTCACCAAGATCACGGGCTATACACAGGAGGACCTTGCCCAGTTGGATCTTTACCGTCTGGTGTCGCCATCCGAAGACGAGGCGATACGCGCCGAGGTGCGCGAGTCGCTGCGTGAGAAAGGGTATTGGGAAGGGGAAGTAGCCAGCCGCCGCAAGAGTGGCGAACCCTACACGCAACAATCCCGCGTGTCGGCGTTGCGCGACCCGAGCGGACATATGTCCAGCCTGGCCGCCGTGATTGCGGATGTGACGGAGCTAAAGGAAAGCCAGCGCCAACTCGAACGCATGGCTTACTACGACCGATTGACGGGGCTTGCGAACCGAGGGCTGCTCGCCGACCGGATGGCGCACGCCATGTCTCAATGCCGCCGAAAAGGCAACGAGTTGCTTGGGGTTTGTGCGCTTGACCTCGACGGATTCAAGGAGGTCAACGACCGTTTGGGCCACGAGGCGGGCGACCAGCTTTTGATCGAAGTGGCCCAGCGCTTGCAGGGCTGCACTCGCGACAGCGATACCGTCGCCCGCCTGGGCGGCGACGAATTCGTCGTCCTCTTCTGCGGGCTGACGCAGCTTGCCGAGGTTGAAAGCGCGGTCTCGCGCATGATCCGGGCAGCCGCGGAGCCCTACCACATCGGCGGCGTCAGTTCGTACGTGACCATCAGCGTGGGCGTCACGCTCTATCCGTACGATGCGGTCGATGATCCCGATGCCTTGCTGCGACATGCCGACCAGGCCATGTACGACGCCAAGCGTGCGGGCAAGAATCGCATGCACTTCTTCGATACGGAGAGCGACCGCCGCTTGCGGCATCACCAACAGCAATACGTACGACTGGTGGAGGCGATTGCCAGCGACGAACTGCGGCTCGTCTACCAGCCCAAAGTCGAGTTGCGAACGGGCAAGGTCGTCGGTGTGGAGGCGCTGCTGCGCTGGCAGCACCCGGAACTCGGGCTCCTGGCGCCATCGCACTTCCTGCCGTCGATCGAAGCCACCGAACTCGTTCTCCCGGTCGGCGAATGGGTGCTGGAGGAAGCCCTGGCCCAGAGGCAGCGCTGGCTGGCCGAAGGCATCGATCTTGAGGTGAGCGTCAACGTATTCGGCCTGCACCTGCAGCGCGCCGATTTCGCGGATCGCCTGGCCGGCATTCTCAAAGCCTACCCGCAACTCGACCCCACGGGTCTCGAACTCGAAATACTCGAAACCACGGCGCTTGAAGACCTCAGCGAAATTACCGAGCGGATCAAGGAATGCGCGCCCCTCGGCGTGCGTTTCTCGCTCGACGACTTCGGTACCGGGTACTCGTCGCTGACCTACCTGCGGCAATTGCCGGTGTTCTGCGTGAAGATCGACCGCACCTTCGTGCGCGACATGCTCGACAACAACGAGGACAAGGCGCTCGTCCAAGGCATCGTAGGCATGGCGCACACGCTGAAGCGAACCGTCGTTGCCGAAGGCGTCGAGACGCTCGAACATGCCGTCCCGCTGCTGCATTGCGGCTGTGATCGCGCCCAGGGGTACGGCATTGCGCGGCCGATGGAGGCAACATCGATACCGGCATGGCTGGCGCGCTGGCACATGCCGAAGCAGTGGGAGGAGGCTCTGGCCATCGATGTCATTTCGTTCAACCGGCGCAACGCGCAACGTTCTTCCGTAGGCGCTTACGAAAACGATCAGGTCGAAGTCTCGGAGTAGCTGAGTTTCGGGTACCAGTCGCTGCCGCGGCCCTCCGGCGTGCAATCGAGCACCGTCCACAAAGGCATGAGGTCGGGGGCGCCGCGCGGATCTTGCCCCGGGTCGGCGGTCACCGACCCCATTTCGCCACTCCAGAAATGGCGGATCTTGCCGTCGCGCCGGCTGAACACGTTGAACGCCGGCATGTCGGCGTCTTCCGCGCTTACATAGTCGCGCGTGTAATCGCCGCGGGTGTCGGAATAGAGGCGCAGATTGCGCCAACCGCGTTGCTCCTTGAACGCCAAAAGGCGCTCGATCGGCGAGCGGGCAACGACGACTAGCGCAATGTGCTGACCAATGTCGAGCGCTTCACCATCCCACGCCGAAAGCAACGAGGTGCACATCGGACAAGGCTGCGCCCGGGCGGGACCATACATCCAGCTGTAGATGGCCAGGGTCGTTTTGTCGCCGAACAGACTCTCGAAGTCCGCAGGCCCGTCGGGTCCATCGAAAGTGTAGCGGCGAGGCAGCTCGCCACCGGGTGGCAAGGCGCGGCGCTGCTCGGCAACGCGCTCGATATGGCGCCTCAACTCGATCTCCTCGGCCAGCAGCGCGTCCCGGGCGGCGCGGTACTCGCCGCTCTCGTTCGGGAAACGCACGCCGTTTTTCCTTGCCAATTCGGTTGCGGGCGCGAGAGTGGATTGACTCGGCATGGCTGTTCCTTTCGTCTTTCATTGTTACGGTTCGTGGCGCACGTCCCCGTGTAGGGGATGCGCCGTTCTTGCATGGCCCTAGGCGTTGACGATCATTTCAAATCCGCCATAGATCAGGCGTTTGCCATCGAAGGGCATCGAGTTCATTGCCGCCTGCGAGCGAGTGTCGTCCATCACCCGTTTCATGCCTGCATCGCGCGCCTCCCGTGATGGCCAGGTTATCCAGGCAAAAACCACACTCTCATCGTCGTTCTTCTTCACGGCCATCGGGAACGAAGTCACCTTCCCCTCCGGAACGTCGTCACCCCAACACTCGACGACGCTCAGGGCGCCGTGCTCCTTGAAGGTCGAAGCCACCGTTTCGGCGTATTGCCGGTATTGCTCACGGTTGACCGTCGGAACGGCGAGTACGAATCCATCGACGTAGGTCATAGCGGTGTCCTCCACGGAAAGAATCGGCACGCGGCGCATGCCTTCACGAGTACGACGCGCGAGGCGCGATCAAATCGACAACGTGGCAAAGAAAACCAGCGCGGGTATCTGCGCCCGGAGACGTTGGGCGATGGGGGGCATTCGGGAAGCCGCCCCGAAGGGCCGACTTTGGGAGTCGCTGGACCGCCCCGGGGGGGTGCCCAGACGCTTACCGCCTCAGCGTTTCTCCTGCTGGCGCGCGGTGTGGATGCCACCCGCGATCACGGCGATCCCAGTCAGGGTACCCGCATCGCGCGCCTCGCCGAGTGCGGGTCCCACGGAAGGACCGCCCACACGAGATGCGTGTAGGAAAAGGCGCGGCTACGGTGGGGGCTATGTGCAGGAAGGCTTCGATCAGCAGGTAGTGGCCGAGACCCGTCGAGATGCCGAGGCAGCCCATCAGCAAGGAGTCGCCCGGCGTCGTCATGAACCAGCTGGGCTGCCGTGCCAGAGTCGCCACAACCGGCCCCTCGAGCCCGGTGGCTGGCCGGCCGGTCTGAACGGGCCACCCCCATGTGTCGGCCAAATAGGGCAACTATCAAGACCACGTGCGTCAGATAACGTACCCAGGGCAGTTCGGAAGCCGGGTAGTACCGCGCCAGATGCTTGGACAAAGCGTCATGGGCGGCGAAAAGCAGCATAGTGATCAAGACGAGAGCGATGCCCTGCCTGCGTTCGGAGTGGAGGACGCGAGTCGCGGCCCCGCGGATCGTTGCGATTTGTGTACTCGGCGCGAGAGAATCGGCACGGAGTGTCTTCTTAGTGGCCGCCAT
Source organism: Propionivibrio soli (assembly GCF_025770765.1). Classification (GTDB taxonomy): domain Bacteria; phylum Pseudomonadota; class Gammaproteobacteria; order Burkholderiales; family Rhodocyclaceae; genus Propionivibrio; species Propionivibrio soli. The sequence continues at coordinate 63,369 of NZ_JANZKY010000022.1, forward strand.
TATGCGGTATGCCGCGTCGACAAGGCTTTGCGATACCGGGTGGACAACCATTGCGCTAGGAGCTAGAAGGGTAGCTTGCCAGCAGGTTTGTGAAATGACATTTGAGTGAATCTTTCCCTTGCGGCACTGCAGATTGCTGTTGAGCGGGAGGGGTGAGGCTACCCCGTAATTTCGTACCGAATTGAGCTGGAATTTTCGGCACACTTTCCAAGTAGCAGAAGGAGATTGTGCGATGAAACGATCGAAGTTTACGGAAGAGCAGATCACCTTTGCATTGAAGCAGGCGGAGGTCGGGACACCGGTCGAAGAGGTGTGCCGCAAGATGGGGATTTCGAACGCGACGTTCTATAGCTGGCGCAAGAAATACGGCGGGCTCGGCCCGTCGGAGCTCCGCCGCCTGAAACAACTCGAAGAAGAGAACCGCAAACTAAAGCGCCTGGTGGCGGATCTCTCTCTCGACAAGGTGATGCTGCAGGACGTGCTCTCAAAAAAGCTTTGAAGCCTTTCCGCCGCAGGGAACTCGTCGACCACCTGATCGACCGGCACGGTGCCAGTCAGTGCCAGGCATGCAGCGTCATGAAGATCTCGCGCTCGGTGTATGGCTATCGGTCGCGGGCTCGCGATGCGCGGCCGCTGCTCATGCGCATTCGCGAGATTACGATGACGCGGGTGCATTACGGATATCGGCTTGTCCACTTGCTGTTGCGGCGGGAAGGCTGGAAAGACAATATCAAACGTGTTTATCGCCTGTATCGGGCCGACAGGTTGTCCTTGCGGCACCGGCGGCCGCGACGGAAAAGGCCGCGCGTCTGCGCCAACCAAAGCATCACGCATCGGCAATCAACGAGATATGGAGCATGGATTTCGTCGCCGACGCGCTGTTCGATGGGCGCCGCCTGCTGACGCTGCCGATCGTCGACAACTACACGAGCGAATGCTTGGCAATTGAAGTGGGACAAAGTCTGAAAAGGGATGATGTCGTGCGCGTGCTTGAACAACTACGCCTGATCCGCGGACTGCCGAAGACGATCAAGGTCGACAATGGTAGCAAGTTCATTTCGAAGGCGATGGACAAATGGGCTTATGAGTATGGTGTTGAACTCGACTTCTCGCGTCCCGGCCGGCCGACTGATAACGCCAAGGTCGAGTCGTTCAACGGGCGCGTTCGGGAGGAGTGCCTGAATGCCCACTGGTTCTTGTCTCTGGAGGACGCGAGGAGAAAAATCGACGCGTGGCGGCGGTACTATAACGAGGATCGTCCACCCTCGGCGCAGGGCTGGATGACACCCGCCGAGTTTGCCCGCCAATGCGGGCGATCGCCCGCATTGGCGGGTCCAGTAGAGCCGGAAATCTCCAGCTCAGGCCGGTACTAAAACCGGGCCAGCCTCACCAAGGACTTTTACTAGAACGCTCTTGGCACTAACAGAGGGGGCACCTCAGCTGAACGCTGGGGTTTTTCGTCGAGGAATCTCAGGCTTTCCCTGATGTTCCCTCTTCTCGCAAGTGCGTACACTTCGCCGAAACGTCAGAACGTCAACGGCATCGCTGTGCTCATAAAAAGGCATTTCCTATGAAAAACCTTACCATCGCCAAGCGGCTCATCCTTCTAATCGTCGTCTCGGTAGTGGCTTTGATTCTCGTCGGTGTCGATGGACTCTCCGCGGCGATCGATGCACAAAAAGGGGTC
>NZ_JANZKY010000023.1 GCF_025770765.1 Propionivibrio soli
TCCTCGCGAGCTTCACCTGGCGTAACGACCTCACCCAGACCTACCCCGTCCGCTCCTACTGCCTGCAGTACCGCGAATCGGATCTGGCCTTCATCACCCGCCTGCTCGCCGAAGAAGGCATTTCCTGGCGCTACACCCACGGCCCCGACCCCGACACCGCCCCCCCGGGCGAGGCCGGTGCCCGGGCCGGGGGCGGCGCCGCTTCGGGGAGTGCTTCCGGGCGCACGTCGGGAGACGCCGCCGAGACCGACGCCGGCGCCGGCGTCCCCGTACACACCCTGATCCTCTTCGACCGCCAGACCGTCCTGCCCTCAAACCCGCTGCAACAGGTGCGTTTCCACCGCACCGACGGCGTCGAAGCCGACGATGCCGTCGATGTCTGGGAAGGCACGCGGCAGATCCAGAGCGGCCAGACCTCCCTCGCGAGCTACGACTACAAGGCCGTGAGCGTGCACACGGGCGGCGAAACGAGCCGTACCGACCAAGGGTCGGTGGGCACCGCGCTCAGCGACGGGCTCGAAGACTACGACCCGCAGACGCTCTACTACGGCACGGACCCCGACGAAGTGACCCGCTACGCCGGCCTGCGCCAGGCCGCCCGCGACCTCGCCGGCAAGACCTTCCGCGGCGCCGGCACCGTGCGCGGTCTCCTCCCCGGCACCTGGGTCGAACTCACCGACCACCCGCTGCACGACCAGGACGCCCCCGAAGACCGCGAATTCCTCGTCACGGGCCTCACCTTCGACGCCGAGAACAACCTGATTCCGGAAGCCAAGCAGGCCCTGGGCGGACTCTTCCCCCGCGAAACGGGGGGAAGTCTGACAGGCACCGCCGGCCTGAACCGGCCCCGTCCGCTGGGCACGGCAGAAACCGCCCAAGCCACGCCGCCGTACCGCAACACCTTCACCGCCGTGCGCCGGCCGGTGCCGATCGTGCCGACCTTCGACCGCACCGCGCACCAGAAACCGACGGCGAAGGGCCTCACCACGGCCACCGTCGTCGGTCCCGCGGGGGAAGAGATCTTCACCGACGAGCACGGACGCATCAAGATCCAGTTCCATTGGCAACGCCCGGCGGATCACCCCGAGGGCGGCGCCGACTACGACGACAAGTCCTCGACCTGGGTGCGCGTCGCCTACCCGAGTGCCGGGGCCGACTGGGGCACGCAGCACATCCCGCGCATCGGCCAGGAAGTGGTGATCGACTTCGTCGAAGGCGACATCGACCGGCCGCTGGTGACCGGCGTCGTCTATAACGGCACGCACCGCCCGCCGACTTTCTCGGGCGCCGGGCACCTGCCGGCGAACAAGACGCTCTCGGGAATCAAGAGCAAGGAGTACAAGGGGAGCCGCTACAACGAACTCCTCTTCGACGACACGACGAACGAGATCCGCGCCAAGCTCTCGTCCGAACACGGCAAGACGCAGCTCAACCAGGGGTACCTCATTCACCCGCGCACCGACGGCCAAGGCGCACCGCGCGGCGAAGGCTTTGAACTGCGGACCGACCACCACGGGGCGATCCGGGCCAAGGACGGGCTCTTCCTGACCACCGAGGCGCAGACCGGCGCCACCGGTAAGCAGCTCGCGCGCGCGCACGCGCAGAGCCAGCTCGACGCGGCGTATGAACTCACGAAGAGTTTGGCCGACGTTGCCACGAAACAACTCGCCGACACGCTCGAACACGGTCCCGAGACCGTCAGCCCGGACAACGCCCGGGAAGGGAAAACCACCGCCGGGCACTTGAAACACCACGTCGAGGCGCTCAAGGCCTGGGAGGCGGGGAGCAATACCGATAAGGACGGCAAGACGGCGCACGACGAAGCCGGACGGCAACCGCTGCTGGTCCTCTCCGCTCCGGCGGGGATCGCGGCGCTCACGGGGCAGAACCTCTCGCTCGCCACGGGCACGAACCTTGACTTCACCGCCCAGCGCGATACGAACCAGACGAGCGGCCGGCGGTGGCTGCACAACGTCGGCCAGCACATGAGCCTCTTCGTCAACGGGGTGAAGGACACCATCGCGATGAAACTCATCGCGGCTCAGGGCAAGGTCCAGGTCCAGGCGCAACATGGGGAGGTCGAGGTCACGGCGGACAAAGACGTGACCGTCACGTCGTGCAAGGGAAAGGTCGTTGTCGCGGCCAAGGAAGAGATCGTCATCACGTCAGGAGGTGGCTACATCCGCCTTACCGCCGCCGGCAACATCGATGTGCATTGCCCCGGTACGGTGAGCATCAAGGGGGCCGAGCATTTGATCCGGGGGCCGGACAGCATGAACGTGGCTCTTCCCGACTTGCCCGATGCACGCGCAAAACTGTATGACGAAGCTTTCATCATCAAGGATCGCAATACCGGCGAGCCGCTGCCCCAACTTCCGTATCGCATCAAGCGGGCTAACGGAAGCTACGAAGTCGGCCTTACCGATGACAAGGGGCGTACGCACTTGGTCTCTGGCGCCGACATCGAAAAACTGGTTGTCGAGGTACTCAAATGACGAGCAGCGACTCCGCCGGGGAAAATACTCCGAAGTGGAAGAAAGCCGGCGACTCCGTAACCTCGCCGCTGGAAAACGAGACGCGCAAAGAAGTTTTTGTTCAGTCGAACTATGGATTAACAATTGGTTTTGAAGTTAATTATCCGGAATACTTCAAGGACGACATCCAGCAAATCGGAGGGCCGGGGTACCCGCCGCCAAATGATGGTGACTACGGACACGCGTTCTTCTACCTCACCAAGAATGGCGTGGTGACCTGTTTTTTCAGCTTTGGCCCGGCTGGAGGAGGCGAGGAGAAAAGGGTTAGCGTCCCTTTTACGGATATTCAGACTAAGGATCTGAATCCTATCCCAATGCACGCGCGCGCGCGGCCGGGCGATGCGAGTTATCGTATTAGCGAACCGGTCACCGCCTTTCGGCTCAGGCTCACCCAGGCGCAGGAAGAATCGATCCGTAAGGAGGCGGAGCGGGTCAGGAAGAAGATCGAAAGCGGTGAGCAGAAGTACACCGCGTGGATCAATGACACCTGCGCCGAAACCGCGCGGGATATCATCAAGAAAACCCTCCCGGACATCCCTGATGGTTCCGGGCAAATCCGCGTCAACGGCACCCTGTCCAGAGTCCATCTGGTTAATCCGTACATGTGGCACAAAAACATGAACGAGAAGTACAAGGCGGTCAGAAAGATATTTCCGAACCCGATACTGTATGAGAATAGCGATGATCCCCTATCCGCATTTGAATTTGAAACGATCAAGTAGGCGGTTACTCGCCGGGCTATTTTTGCTGTTCGTTTTCGTTCATGGAGTTGGCGCAATGGATTTTGGTAACGTACCGATGAAAACCGAGTATTACACTCCCGAACAGAATGCCGAACTGATCGGCATGATCAAGGCGGCCATTCGTATACTGGCAACGGAAAACTCAGTTGAGAGTCAACTGACACTCTTGCCCAATTTCGAGTATCAATCACCGAAGGCGGGTGGGCCGTCGCTGTTTTGTTCTTCATTCAGAGAAGTAAACTCTATTCGTTTCCACAGAGCCTATGGAAAAGAAGCCTGGGAAACCTCAACGGTTTGGTCAGGCGTTGGAAAGGCCTCTCAAATGAGACGTGTCGTTCCAAAAATCGACAAAGAAGTATTCGACTCGCTGTCCCTTACGTTTCTCGGCATTGGCGAGGCCGAAGACATTGATGGAATCAAGACGCTCAGGTTTCGGTTTGACTATGTCTCGCCAAAGACTGGGAAGCGTGTGGGCTTGGTATTTTATGAGCCTGCTTATTTGCATCAGAACGATAGCTCCTATCCGTCGCACTTCCTTTCCGCCGAACTAAAAACGCAATAACGTGGAACAGAGGGGATTAATAAGACTTTTCCCGCCAGACGAATCTCCATCTGCATATGGAAGCCGACGTCGAAATTCCGTTCCAGGGCGTCCGAGAACGACCTTTTTCCAACAAAGCTGAAGGTGAGATTGGCAAGAAAGAATTTTGGGCACTGTGGGGCGGCATTGTTCATCCCCCGTTCAGACCGCAGCAGCCGCATCCGTTCCGAAATTGGTGCAGCGCGCCAAAGGAATCTTGTGCCTTTATGTTCGCAACGGACACAGCATCCACTCGACAATCGCTCGCAGCCTTAGCCGGCGGTAGCTTTCGAAATCCGGTTTGGTTCACGGGACAACCTAATGGAGAAAGCCTGTCTGGAATCTAGCGAATCGGAGAGTCACATTTTTGCGTGCGGATGAGCCGGATCGTTGTGTTCGCCGAGTCAACAATAAAACGACAACAAACTTATGACCATTGACCTGAAATCATTAATCGGAAAACTGGATACTCCCACGCGCAAGGCGATGGAGTCGGCGGCCAACGTCGCGCTTTCGAGGACGCACCACGAAGTCGACGTTGAGCATGTGCTGCTCGAACTCCTCGCGGCTTCGGATGGTGAGTTAGTGCGGATCCTGTCCGCCTATCACGTAGACGTGGAGCGTTTTCAGGCTGACCTACTAGCCGCTCTGGAGCGTTTCCGAACCGGCAACACGCGTAACCCCGTGCTCTCCCGCAATATCTTGCGTTGGCTTGAGGCAGCGTGGCTGGCGGGCAGCGTCAACTATGGAGCCGAGCGCTTGGGGGGCGGGCTGCTCCTGCTTGCGTTGGTCAGCGACGAGGAGTTGCAACGCCTGCTTGCCGGTTCTTGCGCGGCATTGAAGCGATTGCCGCCGGATGACCTCCGGGACAACTTGATGACGATCCTGCGCGTGGCGGGTGGCGGTTCGGGGAGCAGAAAAGCGAAAGGACATGCCGCCGCCGTGGTGGACGACGACGAAGGCTCCGAGATCGGCCGGACGCATTCGAAGAACACGCCGAATCTCGACAAGTACACGGTGGACCTGACGGCGCAGGCGAAGGCGGGAAAGATCGACCCGGTGCTTGGGCGCGACGGCGAGATTCGGCAGATGATCGACATATTGCTGCGCCGACGGCAGAACAATCCCATCCTCACGGGCGAGCCGGGTGTCGGCAAAACGGCGGTGGTCGAAGGGCTGGCGTTGCGCATCGAGCAGGGCGACGTGCCTGAGGTGTTGAAGAATGTCACATTGCGCACGCTCGACCTCGGCCTTCTCCAGGCTGGCGCGAGCGTGAAAGGTGAGTTCGAAAACCGGTTGCGCTCGGTGATCGATGAGGTGAAGGCGAGTCTGAAGCCCATCATTCTTTTCATCGATGAAGCGCACACCTTGATCGGCGCCGGTGGGTCCGCCGGGCAGAACGACGCGGCAAATCTACTCAAGCCTGCGTTGGCGCGCGGTGAGTTGCGCACTATTGCCGCAACGACCTGGTCGGAATACAAGAAATACTTCGAGAAAGATGCGGCTCTGGCACGGCGGTTTCAGGTAGTGAAGATCGACGAGCCTTCGGAGGACGCGGCGATCCAAATGCTGCGTGGCATCGCCGACAAGATGGAAGAGCATCACAAGGTACGCATTCTCGATGAGGCGGTGGAGGAGGCGGTGAAGCTTTCCAGCCGCTATATCGCCGGGCGTCAGTTGCCGGACAAGGCGATCAGCGTGCTGGACACGGCGTGTGCACGCGTCGCGCTTTCGCGGTCGAGCAAACCCGCAGCAATAGAGGATGTCGAGCGCTTGATCCAGAACATCGATCGCGAGTCGGCCGCATTGAAGAAGGAACAGGACCCGGCGCACGGCAAGCGCCTGGCCGAGCTTGCGGATCGTCGCCAGGCATTGGAGAAGGACCTGGCCGTACATCAGGCGGCGTTCGTCGAGCAGCGGCGGTTGGTCGAGGAAATCATCGCGTTGCGTAAGCAAATGGGGGCTGGCGAGATCACAGGCTCGCCACGTGAAACGCTTCCGTTGTCCAAAGCGAGTGTTAAGGCGAGCAAGGTGCCAGTCAAAAGTAACAAGGCCAAGCCATCGACCGAACGTGAAAACCTGCTTTGCGCGCAAGGCAAGTTGCACGACCTGCACAAAAGCCAGCCCTTGATCTACGAATGCGTCGACGCTTCCACCATTGCCGATGTCATTTCGGGTTGGACCGGTATTCCGCTCGGCGGTATGGTGGCCGACGAAATCGATACCGTGCGGAACTTGCCTCAACTGTTGGAGCAGCGGGTCGTTGGGCAGGCGCATGCCTTGCGGCTTATTGCGCGCCGTATCCAGATTGCCAAAGCGAATCTTGAAGACCCGGGTAAGCCGAAGGGCGTGTTTCTTCTCGTCGGGCCTTCGGGCGTGGGTAAGACGGAGACCGCGCTCGCCCTTGCCGATACCTTGTATGGTGGCGAACGCAATCTGATCACCATCAACATGTCGGAGTACCAGGAGGCCCACAGCGTTTCCGGCCTCAAAGGTTCGCCTCCGGGGTACGTGGGGTATGGCGAGGGCGGTGTATTGACCGAAGCCGTACGGCGCAAGCCGTATTCCGTTGTACTGCTCGACGAGGTGGAGAAGGCGCATCCTGACGTTCTTGAACTCTTCTTTCAGGTCTTCGACAAAGGGGTGCTGGAAGACGCCGAGGGACGCGAGGTCGATTTCAAGAACACGATCATTATCCTCACGTCGAATGTCGGCACGGACATCGTCATGAAAGCCGTCGAACATGGTGTGACGGTCGACGAGGTCAACCGCGCGCCGACGCCCGACGATCTCATCGAACTCTTGCGGCCCAGCTTGCAGCGTTCGTTCAAGCCGGCCTTCCTCGGTCGCCTGTCCGTGATTCCGTATTACCCAATCTCCGACGAAATAATGCGCCTGATCGTTGGACTCAAGCTCTCAAAGGTGAAGAAACGCATGCTTGAGAACCATGGATCTGCGCTCACGTTCGAGGATTCGCTGGTGGACCTGATCGTCACCCGGTGCACCGAGGTGGACAGCGGTGCGCGCGATGCGGAGGCGATTATCACCAACACAGTATTGGCGCAGATTTCCGAACAGGTTCTGGCGCGGATGGCCGAAGGTCAGCCGATACGCACCGTGGATCTCAAGGTACGCAAGGACAAACTGGCAGTTACCGTCAAATAGATACCTGATTATTCGGGGGTTTGAGCACGTGATTCGCGCATTGGTTGTACTCGTCGCGCTCATTGCCGGATGGGTGGGCGCGTTGTGGTTCTTGATCGCGCCTGATTTCAACCATTGGCCACTACGCGAAATGGCCGCCCTGCACGCCTTGCCACCCGTCGGTCTTTGGACCGCCTGGCAATTCTGGCGGCGTTGGCGGATCGGAAAGGCGGCCGCGCTCGCGGCGGATCGAGAAGCCGCCTTGAGCAAAGAGAACGAAGCGCAGATCGCTGCCGCACGCTGTGCGCATGCCGAAGAGATGGCTCGCCGCCAATTTGGATGCGATTGCCGCGCCGTGGCGCTGGCTCAAGTCGTGGTACCGGACGGTCTGGAGAATTCTCCCGTGCCAGAAGGGGACGGTGTTTACTGGTCGCAGATTCAACCGGATTCTCCCGACGAGGACTTAGCTGTTTCCGCGGCTGATTTCCTGGGTGCAGGCGTCGACGAGGCGCTACGCGGTGTTTACGCGTATTGCCCGGCGGCCGCGACGTTCCCGATCTATATCGTTCCCCCTCCAGACACTGTCGGCGAGCAAGCGGTTGCGGCGGTGAGGCAGATCCAGAGAAAGCTGTTCATTGAATTGGACATCGATCTCGAAACCCCTACGGAATACGGAAGAGTACTTTTCCTCCGCTCGCGGGATGGCGCGGGTAATAGCGTGATCGAACTGTTCGAAAACAACCCCGAGCTTCCGGGTGCCGTGGTGCTTGCCTTTGATTCGCCATGGTTGCGTGCGGCACTACAGGGCGAAGAAGAAGAGCGGCCCGAGCGACCACGAAACGGTTCTCCGAGCCAGGGCGTCTTCGCGGTGTTCGTTACCAACCCCCGGCTTCCAGAGATGCTCTCCGAATTGCCCGTGCAGCAAGGTGGGTTCGACGTAATGACTCCGTACTGGGAGAAAGGGGCGGCGGTCGCAGCCCGGTCCGCTTTTCTTGCCGGACTCTCTCAATCATTGCGCGAGAGCCTCATTGCTATGCCGGCCCTTGCACGCATCCATCGCACAGTCTCCTCGACGTTCGCCGGAAAGGCGGAGCGCCCTATGGAGTTTGCGCGCGCCCTGGGCGGAATCATCGAACAGGCACAGATCAACGCTGGTCTGGTGGACGTTCCGTTTGTTGCCGCGGTCGACAACATTCCAGAAGAAAGAGAGTCAGCCGCACCTGCGTGCGGGTGGCTGGTGCACAACGCTGGAGACGTAGACGTCTGCGGCAAACGGCTGGCCGGGATCAGCGTTGCAATGGCAAAACGGGGATACGACCTCGACCCGATCGAGTCAGCCACGAACGTCGTCATCCAACTTGGAGATCTAGGCGAAGCCCGCAGCGTTGCCATGCTGGCGATCGCCGCGGCGAGAGCGGCCGACACGAGCGAACCCGTGCTATGCGCCGAGTTTTCGGGGCGAGATGACGTCTCGTTGTACTTCGCTTGCCCGATGAACTGAGACAGTCTTTTTATGAACGGGGATGAGCATCTATGAAACACGTAATTCGCCTCGGCGATCCAACGTCTCACGGGGGAACGGTGGTCAGCGCGGCTTCGAATACCGTGATCAACGGAAAGCAGGTTGCGCGTGTCGGAGATACCGTCACCTGCCCGATAAAAGGACACGGTGCCGTGACGATCGTAGAGGGTGATGCCTCGTGGTCGGAAGATGGTCGGCCCGTCGCTCTCGAAGGACACAAGACAAGCTGCGGGGCTTCGCTTATTTCAACGCTTCCGACACTTGGGCGATCCACCGGCTGAGTGTTCAGAAGATTGCGAATTTGAAGGACGAAAATACTAGGGTGGGAATCCATGATCAGCATTCAGCCTAACCAACTCCTTGAACCCATCCCCGGCGACGATATCGGCGGGACCGACATGTCGTTCTCGTCGGTTTTCGACGAAATACGTGAAGCGCGTCGAGAAGACGACGTGAGCTTGGCGCAAGGCGAGTGGGAAACGCAGCTCAAGACGGCCGAGTGGCCAAAGGTAAAGGAATTGACGGAGGACATCCTCTGCCGTCAAAGCAAGGATATGCAGGTGGCGGCCTGGTACACGGAGGCGATGGGTCGCATGAAGGGATTCGAGGGGGTCAGTACCGGCCTTCGCGTCATGGAGGGATTGATCGACGAGTTCTGGGAGTTTTGCTATCCGAGCTTCGATCCCGACGATCTGGAGGAACGCGCGGTCAAGATCGAATGGCTGAACAAGCAACTGGCGGCCGTGATTCGGGAGATTCCGCTTACCGATCGCTCCTCCGGCGGTTATTCGTGGCTCAAATGGGAGGAATCGCGTGCCATCGACAACCTCGGATTGAAAGACCCGGCGGCTCGGGACAAAGCGGTCGCCGACGGTAAGCTCAGCGGCGAGGCTTTCGACAAGGCGGTGCAGGCTTCCGGTCGGCCGTACTACGAAAAATTGCATGCCCGGATTCGGGAAGCCGTTGAGAGTGCTGCAGCACTGAGCTCGCGCGTCGACGAGCGCTTTGGCCACGATGCGCCCAGCTTCAAAGACGTGCAAAACGCGCTGCAGGCCTGCGACGAGCTCGTCGGCAAACTGCTGATCCGGCTGGGAGGGCAAATGGGTACGACGGCGGCGCCAAACGTCGACGCGTCAATGTCGTCCAAGGATGCGCATCACCTCGAACAAACGGCACAGCCAGTGGCACGTGCGGCGGGTGGCATCATCGTCAACCGCGGCGATGCGGTTCAGGCATTGCGCGACGTGGCTGCCTATTTTCGTCACAACGAACCGCACAGTCCGGTTGCCCTGCTCGCGGAGCGGGCGGCAAGCTGGGCTGAAATGCCGCTTGATCAATGGCTCGCCTCAGTCATCAAGGACCAAAGCACGCTCGGGCAACTCAGGGAACTGCTCGCTATTCCGGATCCCAACCGATAAAGCGAACTCGTCTCCGTGCTTCTGCCGGGTGGCGGCTGTCGGCGTGCGCCTTGGTCACCGGCGCCCACGGCCTAGGCGACCGCAGGTTGTCCGTCTGCGTCGGCACGTTTTCTTAGGGCGGCCTGCAGATCACCCGGTGTGTAACCGAAGGACTGGCGGAATGCACGGGTGAAATGCGCTTGGTCGGCGAAGCCGCTGGCTGCGGCGATTGCCGAGAGCGGCTCGCCGTCGAGCAGAAGTTCCCGGGCTCTATTGACGCGAAGTGCCCGCAGGTACTCGCTGGGGTTCATCCCAGTCCATCGGCTGATCACGCGATGCAGACGCTCGCGGCTGATGCGGCAGCGTTCCGCTAGTGCGTGAATCGACAACTCCCCTTCGAGAACGCCTTGCTCGAACGCCTTGAGTGTCTGTCGCGCCGAGGCGGTGGGATTGCTCGATTGGATCGGCAAGGCATCGCACAACCAGGGCAACAGGGCTCGGAGCCATTGCTCGATCTGCTCGGGCGAATGCAGATTGGATGCAGCGCGGGCCGACTCCGGTTGCGAGACAAAGCCGCTTCCACGAGGCGGGACGAGCGCCTTCTCTTCCAGCCATTCGGTCGCTACGTAAAGCATCACGACCGAAACGCTTTCGCTCCCATCGATATCGGCCAAAGCCCCGGTGTGCACGGTATGCGGCGAAATCGCCAGCACGTCGCCGGCTACCGCCTTCGCCGGCTTACCGTCGATGCTGCACAGACAGGCGCCGCGCACGATCGCCCCGAACGACCATTCGCTATGCCAATGGGGAATCCATTCCTGGCCCGGGTGCCGATGACGCACGTGTTCCAGCGTCGGCAGGCGCCAGCGGCGAACTTCCGAGCGTTTCAGCGCTTCAAGGGAAGGCTTCCGACTAAACGATTCACCCATCGTTTGGGTCCTGCGACTCCAATTCCGAACATCGATTCGTTGCAATGTGACAGAGTACCGTGTCGTTGCCAATAGGCTTCGGCGCTATGGATATCCTTGGCGTAAGCAGGAAACAGCGTAACGGTGCCGCCCTCCGGTCGTGGCGTTGCCACCATACGCTGAAGTAACCCGGACATGCGTTCTTCGTCCGCTTCCAACACGACAATCGGCAAATGGGACGAGGCGGAAGATGCAAAGCCGTCTCGATCGACCAATGTGCGACCGGCCCAACTCGCTTGCTCATTATGCAGCCCGGCCGCGATGCACGCGGCGACGTTGGCTCCGTCACCCGACGCGAGGCCAGCGGCAAGGACAATGGCGACTTTCTCGACAGATATGGCGTCATGCATCGCGCGCACCCTCGATCGTCAGCGCGATCCAGCCGGCGCTGCCTTCTGTGGCCGCGATCGTTCCCAAGCCGTGGAGTTCTTCCGTCGGGTGGGGATACAGAGATAGCGCCGCGTCCAGCGCATACCATTCGCTTTGCACGCGGTCGCGGATGTCAGGCCGGACAATTGTTGGCTCGGGAATCGTGGCAGGGCAGCGCAAATCGGGCCAGCCGACGGCGCCGAGGGTTGGCATCGAAAGGAAGCCCAACGGCCTCCCCGGGGCACCGGTGAGAACCGCTTGCGCGTCGATTACTCGACGGTCTTTTACCGCCAAGCTTGCGCCGAGACGGGTGCCGGCGCGTAGCGGCGCAGCGGCTGGATGGTCGATCGGCAGACTTCGGGTCAGCCATGTGCTGCCCATCTTCTTCGGCCATCCTTGAAGCAAGCCTCTCAAGAGGGAAACGTCCTGGTCGACCCAAATTGCCGGGCAGTACATACAGTGGCTGCCGTCTGGGCGTTCCAGTTCGAGGACGACGATCGTTTCGCGGTACTGCGCGAGGATGGGATCGAGCAGCTCGTGGCCGTCGGTGCAGGCTTGCCAGTCCGCGAAATGCACGCACCCCGTACCGGTGGGTGAACCGGCAGTTTCAGGCACCAACGATCGGGCTCTGTCGCGGTCAAACGAAAACTCGACGTTGATCAGCCAGCCCGCGTAATGCCAGGGAGGCGGCGGGACCAAGGCACTGACGCCGGTCGTGGTGAAGGGGGGGGTGAAGCTCCGGTTGATCCAGGCGGGTGTATTCATGGGCGCAATTATGGGGACTGCGGAAGAGGATGGATAGAACGCAGGTGAACGGGCAACTCGTTTGCTTGGGCAACAGGTGGCTCGCATGGCGTGGAGGTCTTTGCCTACGGCGACGCCAAAAAGGATCGCCGTGGACATGGGGCTTTACGGGTTCCATGCTCGAAACACGAAGAAAGACCAGGTCAGAGTTTCCGGAGTGAGGAGAGATGAGCAACGACACCATCAAGCAGATTGAAACGCGGCTGTATGCCGTTCCCTTGGCCGAGGTTCTCTCAGACGCAAAACACGGCGATCACACGCACTTCGAGCTGGTTACCGTCACCGTGACCCTTGCCGACGGACGGGAAGGCACCGGATACACCTACACGGGGGGGAAGGGCGGTCACGCGATCCAGGCCATGATCGCGCACGACCTCGGTCCGGCCATCGTTGGGCGTAACGCGGAACGAGTCGAAGAACTCTTCGACTTCATGGGGTGGCACGTACACTATGTGGGCCGTGGTGGAATCGCTTCCTTCGCCATCTCGGCGATCGACATCGCACTCTGGGATATCCGTTGCAGATCGCTCGGACAACCGCTTTGGAAGGCCGCCGGGGGGGCTGACAAGACTACCCGCGCTTATTGCGGAGGAATCGATCTCGGCTTCCCGATGGACAAGCTGTTGCGAAGTATCGAAGGCTATTTGGAGCGCGGGTTCAACGGTGTGAAGATCAAGGTGGGGCACGCCAATCTGCGTGAGGATATTGAGCGCGTCAAAGTGGTCCGGCAACTCGTCGGTCCGGACATCACATTCATGGTAGATGCCAACTATTCGATGAGTATCGAGCAGGCGATTCGAGCTGCCGAAGGCTTTGCGCCTTACGACATTTACTGGTTCGAGGAACCGATTATTCCTGACGATTACGAAGGTTATGCGCGCATCGCGGAAGCGACCGGCATGCCTTTGGCAATGGGCGAAAACTTGCATACGCTTCACGAGTTCGGCTGCGCGTTCAAGCATGCCAAGCTCTCGTACATCCAGCCCGACGCGTCAAATTGCGGCGGCATCACCGGATGGCTACGCGTCGCCGAATTGTCGCGACAATACGGCATCACCGTGTGTACGCATGGCATGCAGGAATTGCACGTCAGCCTGCTTTCCGCGCAATCGAACGCCGGCTGGCTTGAGGTGCACAGTTTCCCGATCGACGCATATACGATGCGGCCCCTCGTCGTGGAAGAATTCAGGGCCGTGGCTCCCGATGCCCCGGGAATCGGCGTGTCCTTCGACTGGCAGAAACTCGCGGGGTACCTTGTCAGCACTGGTCGGGCGAGCTAGATGAGCGAAACAGTCGAACCAAGGCCGTGATAAACCGACTCGGCCCCGGCCGTCCATAAAGAAAAAGGTCAACCGACGAAAGTTAGCCTTGTATCAATGGGCGGGGCGGCGGGATTCGAAAACCAGCGATGCTATTCGCCTCATCTCACACGACAGCAATACTCCCGCGCGAAAAAGGCTGTGCCCGCCGTATAAGCAAATAAGGAATGCATCGTTCGCCCGCATCGGAGGCCCACCTAGAATTTCTTCGGGCTCCCAGTTCTAACTCGATGTCACTGCCATCTTGGCCCGCGCCCGGTGCAGTTTCTTGTAACTGTCGATCAGGCGCTGGTGCCGATCGAGCCCCTCCAGCTTCATGCTCGTGGGAGTGAGTCCGAAGAAGCGCACGCTGCCGTCCACTGACCCTATCGCCGCGTCCATGCGCTCGTTGCCGAACATCCGGCGGAAATTGAGCTCGTAATCGTCCAGTTCCAGGTCATCGTCCAGCAGCACCCCGAGCACGACGTTCAACGCCTGATAGAACAGTCCGCGCTCGACCGTGTTTTCGTTGTACTGCAGGAAGGCCTGCACCAACTCCTGCGCCGCTTCGAATTGCTTCAATGCGAGATGGATCAGCAGCTTCAACTCCAGAATCGTCAGCTGCCCCCAGACCGTGTTCTCGTCGAACTCCACGCCGATCAAGGTGATGATGTCGGTGTAATCATCCAGTTCGCTGTCTTCCAGTCGTTTGAGGAGGGCGGCCAGCGCGGCATCGTCCAGCCGATGCAGGTTCAGGATGTCGGCGCGGAACGCCAGCGCCTTGTTGGTGTTGTCCCAGATCAGATCCTCGACTGGATAGATTTCCGAATAGCCGGGCACCAGGATGCGGCAGGCCGTTGCGCCGAGTTGGTCATACACCGCGACGTACACTTCCTTGCCCATGTCTTCGAGGATGCCAAACAGCGTTGCGGCTTCTTCGGCATTGGAGCTCATTTTTGTGTTATCGCCGTGACCGGAGAAATCCCAGTCGACGAAGTCGTAATCCGCCTTGGCGCTGAAAAAACGCCACGACACGACGCCGCTCGAATCGATGAAGTGCTCGACGAAGTTGTTCGGCTCGGTCACGGCGTTGCTGACAAAGGTCGGCTGCGGCAAATCGTTCAAGCCTTCGAAACTGCGACCCTGCAGCAGTTCGGTCAAGCTGCGTTCCAGCGCCACCTCCATGCTGGGGTGCGCGCCGAACGAGGCAAACACGCCGCCGGTACGCGGGTTCATCAGCGTGACGCACATTACGGGGAACTCCCCGCCCAGCGAGGCGTCCTTCACCAGCACCGGGAAACCCTGCTTCTCCAATTCCTCGATGCCGGCCAGGATGCCGGGAAACCTCGCCAGCACGTCAGGCGGGACATCCGGCAGGGCAATCTCGCCCTCGATGATCTCGCGCTTGACCGCACGCTCGAAAATTTCCGACAGGCATTGCACCTGCGCTTCGGCCAGCGTATTGCCAGCGCTCATGCCATTGCTGAGGAACAGGTTGTCGATCAGGTTGGTCGGGAAATACACCACTTCGCCATCCGACTGGCGCACATACGGTAGCGCACAGATGCCGCGTTGCACGTTGCCGGAGTTGGTGTCGAGGAGATGCGAGCCGCGCAGCTCGCCGTCGACGTTGTAGATGGCCAGGCAGTAGTCGTCGAGAATTCCCGCCGGCAGCGCATCCTTGCGGCCAAGCTTGAACCAGCGCTCGTTCGGGTAATGCACAAACGCCGCGTTGGCGATGTCCTCGCCCCAAAACTGGTCGTTGTAGAAATGATTGCAGCTCGTCCGCTCGATGAACTCACCCAACGCCGACGCCAAGGCGCTCTCCTTGGTCGCGCCCTTGCCATTGGTGAAACACATCGGCGAATGCGCATCGCGGATATGCAGCGACCACACATTGGGGACGATGTTGCGCCAGGAGGCGATTTCAATCTTGATGCCCAGATCCGCCAAGACGCCCGACATGTTGGCGATCGTCTGCTCCAGCGGCAGATCCTTGCCGGCGATATAGGTGCTCGATCGTGAATCGGGTTTCAGCGTCAGCAAGGCCTGCGCATCGGCATCCAGGTTTTCCACCTCCTCGATCACGAACTCAGGCCCGGTCTGCACCGCCTTTTTCACGGTGCAACGGTCGATGGAGCGCAGAATGCCCAGCCGGTCTTTGTCGGAAATATCCGCCGGCAACTCGACTTGGATCTTAAAGATCTGCTTGTAGCGGTTCTCCGGATCGACGATGTTGTTCTGCGACAGGCGGATGTTCTCGGTGGTGATCTTGCGGGTGTCGCAGTACAACTTCACAAAATACGCCGCGCACAAAGCCGACGAAGCCAGAAAGTAATCGAACGGCCCCGGCGCGGAGCCATCGCCCTTGTAGCGGATCGGCTGGTCGGCGATGACCGTGAAGTCATCGAATTTGGCTTCGAGACGAAGCTTGTCGAGAAAATTAACCTTAATTTCCATGCGGGAATCCAAGAATGGCGTTCAAAAAGAAGCGGCCGCTATTATCGGTGTTTGGCAGCGGAAATTCTGTGCTGCACAGTAGTTCGAGGATCCTGGGGGGCGGGGCGGGTGTTCGGCCAAACCAGTCATACGAATGGCGCCAAACAAGCGGCAAGTGTCCCACAGACAGTAGAAGTCGGCTTCGCGAGCGATGGAGCAGCGCAAACGTACTGCATGGCGCCAAAACAGAAAAATACGGCAGGCGCCGGCGAACGCAAATTACTCGTCTATGTCATCAAAAATGCTGCGGCTGACGTCATGGTTTGCACTCGGTTCATTAACCGTGATATCCCGAGAAACCGAGCTATCGGCCTCCGTTGGGTTTCCATCTATCCACTCCCGAACCTGCAGACGCTCCCTTTTTACAATCCTTCTTATACGCCAACTCTGCGGATATGCTTCCTCGATGGCGGATAGAAACTGTGTAAAGCGCCTCATGTGCCATTCAGGGTCATCTTCCGCTTCACGGCCTGCTTGATGTTCAAGGCGTACCTCCTCGATGCGTGGCAGCACCTCAGTACGAACCGTCTCCCTTAGTCTTCTCAGTTCCTTGTCGTTCAACAGTGAACGCAACTCCGGATCGCATAGGACGCGAGCATCGAGAGCATCGCGAGCGTATTTACTGACATTTTCTACCAATGTTTGACGCGCTTTTTCTGGTAGTAGGCCAAACTTGAATAGGCGAATAGCAAGTTCGACTTCGACAGAGAACTCTAAATACGGCATAGGGTTAACAATTGACTCAATCAATTTCGGGTCAACCGCAAGATACGCCTCCAGAAACTGCTTGCTACATCGTTTGGCCAGAAAGACCAGTAGCCCCCGCCGAGCCTCCCAACCTGACATCCATTCGGTCTTGTATGCAGAACTTGTCTTATACGCTGCAAGGCGCTCAATAACTAGTAAAAACAATGAGCTAGGAAGCGAAACGGCACCTTCAACTCCTACGTCTCCGCAAGTTATCTGTCGCGTCAGCCTTTCGATGTCGCTACCGCGTACATAGATCCCAAGTAACTCCGGATTTACTCGAAGCATGGAAGAGTACGCATCGCCAATGGTTGGGTGCTTGAAAGCCCAATAGGTCTCTCCGTCCGAGGTCACATGGACAGCCAGACTGCCGCGCAGAGCTTCGAGAGCCGCAGTACACGCACCCAAATCGCTATCCAAGCGTCTCAGAGCCTCATCTTCAGCAGCCGATAATGAAATCGGACTCGGCAGACGTCCGTTGGACATATAAATCAATGCCAGCGCCGCTTTGCTGTCTTTGTCTAGTTCCTTACAGACGCCTATGAGGAATTGCTCGCCCTTGTCGACAAAATTCGCCAAGCTCCACTCAGATAAGTGCAGCTTCTTGGTAAAGAAGGGATCTGCCAACCTCCTGGCAATCTCTGGAATGAATCTTTCGTGATCCGCTACAAACTCTAGATGCGGCTTTACCGCAGTACGGAACTCGCGTGGCTGCTTTCCCAGTTTCAAATGGTTGTAAAGAATCTGTCGTCGTTCGTCTACCGTAAGGTCATGGACATCGATAACAACCTGGCTCTCTTGGAACAGAGGAAACGCTCCTTCCTTTAACTCCTGACGGGCACGGTTGTAGATGTAGTCTCGTGACGTCATTACCACACGGTTACCTTGGCGGAGGATCGTCTTCACCTCGTTAAGGACATGATTCCAGCCTGAGACAAGACAGCTTTCGTACTGAGTCACTCCGAAGGCGTCGTCGATCCAGAAGAGCTGAGACTTCTCATGTGGATTCCAGTGCTCAACAAGAGACTCCGGAGTCGCTAGCTTAACTACTGACGCGCCCCACTGGTCAGCAGACGACATCGCGAGTAACGAGGCTAAAGTCGTCTTTCCTGACGCTGGCTCGCCAACGAGGAGTACGAAGCGATGTGAGTCGAGAGATCTTGCTGCCTTCCTATAGGATTCCGTTATAACGACTTTAGCCAGATCTTCGCGCATGGATTCCAGGACCGCCGTGGCCTGGGCATACGCTCGCTCGTCTAGGATCTGACTTAGGTCCCCGAGACCGTAAACCCGTGGAACCATCATCCTTAGGTGCTTGCTTCCACGAATCTGGTCTTCCAGCCAAGTGACGCCAAATATCCGGAGGCCATTGACACCCGCCTGGTAGAGCCTCTCCTTGACCTTCAGTTCAGTCTCACCGGAAACGCCTGCATTTGTTATCAAAATGTAGACGTCACATTCGTTCTTGCTGACCAACCGTCTGACCTTGCTGAATTCTTCTTCGAGATCTGATGGCGTGAGGGCGTAACCGGCGCGAGCGGTGAACTTGCATTGGATGACAAACCGGCCTGAGAGTGACTCACCGTCCTGTTGTCTCCAGATACCTGAAAACGCGCCATCTCTACCACCATCATTGGTATCGAGAAAGGACTGGACAGTTTGACCGAGAACCTCGCGCGACACGGACAGACACAGTTGTTGGAAGCTGTGCCAGCCTAATGTGTGAAGATGAAACATGAAAATCGTCGTGCTCTTTTTCTACGAAGAGTTAGCTAACATTCCGTCATGCAGTCTGCTTCAACACAGAGGTTGCAGGTAATGGCCGGAGGCCCCAAAACGGTCATCACCAAAAAGCGAAAACCTGAATTGAACCTCCGGGTCGTCGGTATGAGTTCACCTAATCGAAAAACTGACGTGCAATTCGTAGAGTGAGCATTGCGCACCGTTCCCATTAGCTCTGCCCCTGTCATCTTTAGCCCAGCGGCAACGGCATGGTTACTGGATCATGTCTCGAATCCTGGTCATCCACCCAAGAACCTCCCCTTGCGGGTCACGTTCATGAATCCTTGCAGCAGTCATCAGCGGAAACGCGCGTTCCGCGAGGCGGAGCTTTGCCTTCGTATCCCCCATTACCGCGTCGAATCCCTGGAGGTTCGAGTATGCCTCCGAGAATCGTTTTGGCGTCGCTTTTCCATCGACTGGATGATCGGTCACCTCGACTGCAACATTGAAGGCTTCAAGGATCGCATCAGAATGTAGATAGCTTTCGATTTCATGTTTTTCTGTTTGCACGGCCCAAGAACCGTCCTGCCGCGCATTCACCTTGGCGGCTGCCTCGGCGTAGCTAGCAACATCGCGGTCGTAGATGTGCACCTCTTTTCTGTTGAGAGCACGCAAGTAGTATTCATCGACCCAATGCTTCAAGGTGCCCCCACCCAGCACAACGAACGCAACTCGGTCATCGTTTTCTAGATTTGGCAGCGACTCGTTTTCCAAGTGTAGCGCCTTGCTGAGAGCCTTGAACGCGGCAACGTCAGTTGGGCCTTCTACGCACAACAATACCTTTACACGACTATCCGGTGTCACCCCAAGTGTTTCCGCGACAGCACCAAAAACGTCAGCACCAGCTTGGATAACAGGCTTTCTTGTTGTGGTATCCCGGAAGATAAAGCGAATACTGTCATTTGGAAGATCGGCGGCAAACCCTGGGCTGTGTGTCGTAAGAATGACCTGGCATCCTGCTTCCGAAGCGAGAGACTTGAACGACTCGATCAATATTCGTTGGTTGTTGGGATGCTGGGCGGTTTCCGGCTCTTCGATTGCGTAAATAATGCTACGACGATTGCTGATCTTGAGACGACGTTCGGCCTCTGCCTTAAAGAAACTAACGAGAACCAGCCGCCGAACACCGCTGCCACGTTTGTTCAGCGGAATGCCGGAATCAGTGTTAAGTCCGACGGAGAACAATCCCTGCCACTTGGCTGCTGTCGGTGGAGTGAATTCTGGATTCAACTCGCTGGCTAGCCCAGGGTCTATGGTTTTCAATGCTTCGTGGGTGTTTCTGGCGATTTCCTCGACCTTTTCTTGGACACGCTGCTGAATCTTGGCAATATCCGCTTGGACTTCGGCCAATGCAGCGGCAACGGCTGCCTTCATTGGGCTTTGCACTTCATCATCGGAATCCTTGCTGCTTCTGTCGCTTTGAAAGAGCGCGAACATTGGAAGGTAACTCTCGATCTGATCCCAGATTCTCTTAGCGTCTTCCTTGGCTTTACTGACGGGGATAGCGGTTTCCGTGAACTGCAAATCACCTCCCACTGCCCAGATCGCCTTGCGCATTCCGGGGTTGCCCTTTAGCGGCACATTCAGCTTCAGCTCTTTGACCTTCGCCTGTAGTTCTTTTTCCTTGAGTTCAAGGAGGTTTTGAAAACCGGGAGCCGAGGGGTGTTTGGCAATCACGAAGATTTCGAGCGACGGTTTCTTGTTGCCGCAGTCATAAACTTTTCTGAGCTTCAGGGTTCCCGTGTCCGTCAACAGGAACTCCTCTGCGAGGGATGTTTGAGCCCCAGCGTCGAGGGTTAGCGAATCAGGGAAATCGGTAAATTCACAGGTGATTTCGACCTTTTCGTTTCCGCTGTGTACGTGCGCATCGCTTTGTTCAATTGAGACGACGCCATTGTTGAAAAAGATCTCCAGGGCTTCCAGTACCGATGACTTACCAGTATCGTTCCGGCCAACGAAGGTAGTGAGGTCTGAAAAATCGACTTTGATTTCATCCTCATAGCACCGGAAATTTTTCAGCGTGACAGTCTCCAAGCGCATTCGTCTCTCCCCGAGGTATGGTGGATAACTGCTCAATTTCGATGGTTATTGTCTTGCTAAGCATGACGGATGAGACTATCAGCTGTAAAGAGAACTGCGAAGCGGACATACTTGCCAATTTGCCGCGCTATGACGGCTGACCGGCACATTGCGGTCGTTGGTAGCATGTAGGATCAATGGCCGGATTGGCCGACGAGCGGGCGAGACGGAAACCACGGCGAGACGGAAACCACGTCGTGCTCAATCTCGAACAGCAATTTCGAAACCAGACGATTGCTGCGATGCAGGCGTCACGCTGCGTCGCGAGAATCGATGTCCGGGTTGTCACATCTCTGCCTAGCCCATTGCAATGATCCCCGCCGTTTCACATTCCCACGCACGCAATTGCCGCCAAGTCTCGTCGCGGTTGCGTTCGATGGCGGCGATGCTTTCGGCATCAACGGACCGGAACCGTCCCTGTTCGCCGAAATAGGTCTGTAGTGGGTCAAAGGCCGAGGGCTTGCGCGTGATGGTCAGTGAGCCGTTTTCCCATTCGGCGAGTGGCCATAATCCTGTATCGACGACCGATTTACCCAGAGGGATCGTGGCGTCCGACTCGCAACCCCAGCCCGTCGGGCAGGGGGCGTACACATGCAGGAACGAAGGCCCCTGAACAGCAGCGGCTTTTTTAATCTTCTTGAGAAAGCCCGCCGGATGCCCGCCGCTCGCCGTGGCCGCGTTGGGGGATGCCGTGTGCGGCGGTTATACGCAGGAGGTCTTTTTTTGTGCCAATGAGCATTTTTCTGGACTGGCGAAATAGCCGTGAGTCGGGTCACGGCGGGTTCGATTCTTATGTCGATGTTGCGCCGCGCTTGTCGGCAGAACCGCAATCTAGCAAGCCCATTTGCACGGGCGAACGATTTCTTTCCTATTTCGATATATGCAGATTGCCCGATCGTTCGCTCAGCCCTGGGTACCATGGAGGCACCGACCGTACGCCACCCGCGTTCCGAATCGTGGTGCGCATGCGTGCGACCAGCGCTTCACCCAACGGCCATTCGCCGTATCCCGAAGCGACGTTGATGTGCCCGGCGTTCCTCAGGGTGACATGGGCAATGCCCCACGAAACCGCGAGAGAAACGGCTGATTCGTGCGACATCCAGGGATCGTTGTCGCTGGCTACCAGGAACCCCGGATTTGGAAGCGGCTGGTCGAACAGCGCGCGAGGGAGGTCGAACCGGGCCGGATCGGCTGGCGCAACGAAGAGGGTGGCGAACACGGGTGTGTCGAACATGATCTGAGCGTGGGCGGCCGCCAAGCAGCCGAAGCTATGGGCTACCAGCAGGGCAGGGCCGGGCAGCGTGCGCACGGTTTCGTCGACGCGGCGGCTCCACACCTCGAGCGCGGGGTTTCCCCATTCGTCCTGATGCACGCGCTGCGCTCCGGCAAAATGCGCCTCCATGTGCGTTTGCCAATGGTCATCGCCGCTGTTGCTGCGGCCGGGGACGATCAGTACGGTCGGCTCCATGCGGGGCTCCTCGATGCTCAATGAGAAGGGCGGCCAATGGCGCGGCGAAAACGGCCGATGACTTCATCCAGATGACTGAGCGAGCGCGGCGAATAGACGATCGGCAGATCGCGCTGGCCGGCCATACGCCGCGTCTTCGTCGCCAAACCGTGATTTACCTGATCCACGAGAATGACGACCAGCCGCGTATGCAACGGAATGGCGCGGTGACATTCACTATGTTTGCGGCCGTTCCAATGCAGGACCGGCCCTAACCCGTTTGCCTGCAGGTAATCGCTGTACGTCTTGATGCGGTCTCCACCAACAAGGAGCGTAATCATGGCGCCCTTTCAATTTGACAACCCATGTCAAATCTAAAGGGCCGGGAGTTGCGGCGGAACGAATAAATGGCGAGAAACTTATTCCTGCAGAGCATAAGAACGTGCCGGCCAGCGCCGGATATCGATATCAGGATTTGTTCGTTGGCACCGATACGCAAGGCCCGTATGCTGCGCTCGCTGGGTGAAGCCGCGGCTCCCCGGTTTCCATTTTCGATGGGTGTCCTGGCACGAGGTGTTGCGCATGTCCGACACGTCCGACTGTCGTCCCGAATCGAGGGACGGTTCTTTATCCCCTGCGTTGCCAACCAGGCAGAGAAACGCGTTGCGGGCCTTGCTGGATAAGCCGAGTTTCTCACCGCAGGAGATCGCGGCGCTCGACTTTCGGGTCGTGGCGCGGGCCCCGGGAATCGGCAGAAAAAGCCTTGACCTGATCAACGCATGGCTGAATGGCTATGGCTACCAATTGTCCGGAATGCCGAGGGCATTGCCGAACAGTCGCCAGGCGCGAAGGCGACGCGAGCTCGAACGCGCCATTCGGCTATTGCGATCCGGCGGGTACGTCGTTCATGGCCCTGAATAGGTCGGGGAGCGCTGCTATCCCGCATCCATTAGGAGGAAGGGCCGCCTGACAAGGGCGGGTATCCGACGCGCTATCTCGTCCTTCGCGCATAAACAAATAAAAACTAAGTCGTTTGGAACGGTAGCCGACGTCCCTAGACTCGGGGGCTGTCATCCTTGAGGAAGCCGCCATGACCCGTCTGCCCCTGCATACCGTTCGCCAACTCGCCCTCAGCCTCGTCCTCGGGGCCGCGCTTGCCGCCGGCCCCGGTATCGTCCGCGCCGAAACCACCCTGCTCAACGTCTCCTACGACCCCACCCGCGAGTTTTACCAGGACTACAACGCCGCCTTCGCCAAGTACTGGAAAGCCAAGACCCAGGAAACGGTGAGCATCAACCAGTCGCACGGCGGCTCCGGCAAGCAGGCCCGCAGCGTCATCGACGGCCTCGCCGCCGACGTCGTCACCCTGGCGCTCGCCTACGACGTCACCGCCCTCGCCGAAAAGAAACTCATCCCCGAGAACTGGCAGCAACGCCTGCCGCAGAACGCCGCGCCCTACACCTCGACCATCGTCTTCCTCGTGCGCAAGGGCAACCCCAAACAGATCCGCGACTGGGGCGACCTCGTCAAACCCGGCCTCGGCATCGTCACCCCCAATCCCAAGACCTCCGGCGGCGCCCGCTGGAACTACCTCGCCGCCTGGGCCTACGCCCTCAAGCAACCCGGCGGCAGCGACGACAAAGCCAAAGACTTCGTCGGCCAACTGTTCCGCAACGTCAAGGTGCTCGACTCCGGCGCCCGCGGCGCCACCACCACCTTCACCGAGCGCGGCATCGGCGACGTGCTGCTCGCCTGGGAGAACGAAGCCTTCCTGGCGGTGAAAGAGCTCGGTCCCGAGAAGTTCGAGATCGTCACCCCGTCGCTCTCCATCCTCGCCGAACCGCCCGTGTCGGTCGTCGACAAGACCGTCGACAAGCGCGGCACGCGCCCCGTCGCCGAAACGTACCTCAACTACCTCTATTCCCCGGAAGGGCAGGAGATCGCCGCCAAACACTACTACCGGCCGCGCGACGAGAAGGTCGCCGCCAAGTACGCCAAGCAGTTCGCCAAGGTGAACCTGATCACCATCGATGAAGTCTTCGGCGGCTGGGACAAGGCGCAGAAGACGCACTTCGCCGACGGCGGCACGTTCGATCAGATCTACGGGGCGGCGAAGTAGGGCGGGCGCCGCGAGGTGGACGGGCGAGGACCCATGCCAGCCGCAACGATCGACGCTTTGGACGTCGATACTCCTGCCAAAGGGGCGATTGTCCATCGCCCCGGTCTTCTAGCGCGCCGGCACAGTATCCTGCCGGGATTCTCACTCGCGCTCGGCTATTCCGTTGTCTATCTGGCGCTGATCGTCCTGATTCCACTCTCCGCCGTATTTCTCAAATCGGCGTCAGTCGGCTGGGATGGGTTCTGGCACACGGTGGTTCATCCGCGCGTACTGGCGTCGTTTCGCCTTAGCTTTGGCGCGTCATTGATCGCGGCGGCGATCAATGCAGCCTTCGGGTTACTGTTCGCTTGGGTGCTCGTCCGATACCGTTTCCTCGGCAGAGGGCTCGTGGATGCGCTCGTCGACCTGCCGTTCGCTTTGCCCACTGCCGTGGCCGGCATCGCCCTGGCCACCTTGTACGCCAAGAACGGCTGGATTGGGAGTCTGCTCGAACCACTCGGCTGGGAAATCGCCTACACCCCCACCGGCGTCTTCGTTGCTTTGGTCTTCATCGGGTTGCCGTTTGTCGTGCGGACCGTGCAACCGGTGTTGGAAGATATTGAAGCCGAAGTCGAGGAAGCGGCGGCTTGCCTGGGGGCGACGCGCTGGCAGACGTTTCGCCGGGTCATCCTGCCTTATCTCACGCCGGCCTTGCTCACCGGCTTTGCCCTGGCGTTCGCACGCGCGGTTGGCGAATACGGGTCTGTCATTTTCATTGCGGGCAATATGCCCTTCGTCTCCGAAATTGCCCCGCTCATGATCATCACTAAGCTTGAGCAGTACGACTACGCGGGTGCGACAGCGATTGCGGTCGTGATGCTCGTGCTCTCGTTCGTTCTCCTCTTGATCATCAACGGGCTGCAGGCCTGGACGCAACGCGGCCAACGGGGCCGGTAGGAGAAAGCGATGGCCGGCATCGTGTCGCGAAAAGGTTTATCAAGCACGCCGGCGCAAACGCGGCCCTCCGCGACTGACGAGCCGGTGCTCGTTCGCGCGTTGTTGATTGGACTCGTGCTGGCATTTTTCGGCCTGTTCTTGCTAATGCCGCTGGCTGTCGTTTTCGCCGAGGCGTTCAAGAAGGGATGGGAGGCCTATGCATCAGGGATACTGAGTCCGGACGCCCTCTCGGCGATCCGGCTCACGTTGCTCGTCGCGGCCATCGCCGTGCCGCTTAACCTGGTGTTTGGCGTAGCGGCGGCCTGGGCCATTGCCAAATTCGACTTCCGTGGGAAGAACATCCTGATCACCCTGATCGATCTACCATTCTCCGTATCGCCCGTCGTCTCGGGCTTGATCTACGTCCTGCTGTTCGGCGCGCAGGGATGGTTTGGTCCCCAACTCGAGGCTTGGGACGTGGGCATTCTCTATGCCGTACCGGGGCTTGTGCTGGCGACGGTGTTCGTTACCTTTCCCTTTGTCGCGCGCGAACTCATTCCCTTGATGCAAGCGCAAGGGAGCGACGAAGAAGAAGCGGCTGTGGTGCTCGGCGCGAGCGGATGGACAACCTTCCGCCGCGTGACGCTTCCGAACATCAAGTGGGGGCTCCTCTATGGCGTTATTCTGTGCAACGCCCGTGCCATGGGGGAATTCGGCGCAGTCTCAGTAGTCTCCGGCCACATTCGCGGGAAAACAAACACCATGCCGCTGCAGGTGGAGATTCTCTATAACGAGTACAACTTTGCGGCCGCCTTCGCCGTTGCCTCTCTGTTGGCCTTGCTTGCGCTGGTGACGTTGGGCGTCAAGACCTTCGTTGAACGGCGTTCTGTGTGACACGATCCGTCGCAGAGCTGCCGCGCTGAACGGCTCACCAAAGATATATCGACTCAAGGGGTGATAATGCCTACCGGCGAAGGGCAGGGGAGTGACGTAGTGTCGCCCATCGGCCGAAACGTACGCCCAAGCTTTTTGTTTTCTTAGTATGCTTTGCCGTTAGCTCAACAGGCAGAGGTTATCAACGTGACAAGCGCTACCCTGATGGAACGTTGCCCATGGAGTGAAGGATTTGATCTTTATCGTGAGTACCATGATAAAGAGTGGGGCGCTCCGCTCTACGATGACCGCGCCTTGTTCGAATTGCTCATTTTGGAGGGGGCGCAGGCCGGGCTGTCGTGGTCGACCGTACTGAAGAAGCGCGAGCACTACCGACAAGTGTTCGATGATTTCGAACCTGCGCTGGTTGCCGATTATGGTGATCAGAAGGTCGCTGAGCTAATGGCCGACCCTGGGATTATCCGCAACCGGGCCAAAGTGGCTGCGGCCATTCAGAACGCGAGGGCTTGTCTAGCCCTCCAGTCCGCAGGCCAGACATTCAGCGCCTTTCTCTGGGGATTCGTCGGGAATTCTCCCGTACAGAACCGCTGGAAATCCTTGTCCGAGGTTCCCGCCAAGACGAGTCAGTCGGATGCGATGAGCAAGGCCCTGGTGCGCGCGGGCTTCAAATTCGTCGGCTCGACGATTTGCTATGCCTTCATGCAGGCCTCGGGGATGGTGAATGACCACTTGGTGAGTTGTCCTCGGCACGCTGAAGTGCAGGGACTTCGCCGTCCCTGATCGGGGCGTTCCGCAGGCGAGGGCAACCACTGCCCGTCTTCGGTCCAGGCTGGCGCGGGGCCACCGCCAGAGCATGAGAGGGCGAACGGACACAACGACGCACTTGCAGATGGGCTTTCCTGCCGACGACTGATTGCGACTCTCGCCTTGAAGAACCACTGTGATTCACCTCGGGTCGGCCGTTTCTTGTTCCTGACTGATCTTCCTCACACGTGAGCTTTTTCGGGATCACTCAAAAAAACGGACTGTCCGTTGATCGGCCAAAGCGGAAGTTGAGCACGCAAGCTTTGACCGTCTTCTATCTAGCGCAAGCCGCCGTTAGCTTCCTTAGTCGCAAAGGCCAGCTCTGCCTGGACTGCTGCACTGTGTCAGGGCGTGTGGCAGGAATCTCGACCAAAGCGGCAAACAGTCCAGTTCCTTGATCTCGAATCTGCTGCTATGCGACCGGAAGATTGCCGCCGAGAAGCGAAGGGGTGAATCACCGATCTAGCCGAATCAATCAGTAGGAATTATCGTTGCGAAGAAAAAAACGATTGGACTTGATGGATTGATGTCCTGATTATGGACTGAGGCTACAGGCATTAGTCTTGATCGTCCGCACACGACAACTGGGAAGGGGCACCATGAGCCACAAAGCAAAACGGACCGCGATGACTGTGTTGTTTGCTTCACTAGCTATCGCGTCGGGAAGTACCCTCGCACAAGCTGATTATCCGAATAAACCGATCCGATTGATCGTTCCTTTCCCTGCGGGGGGAGGAACAGATATCTTCGCTCGCGTTATTTCCAACAAACTGTCAGAGCGTCTGAAATGGGTCGTCATAGTTGACAACAAACCGGGTGCCGGCGGGAACATCGGTGTGGATGCCGCGGCCAAATCCCCGGCGGATGGTTACACAATCGTGCTCGGGCAAACCAGTAATCTGGCCATCAATCCCACGTTGTACAAGAAGCTTCCTTATGACCCGCTTAAGGATTTGGTGCCGATTGTGCTCGTCGCCGATTCTCCCTTGACGTTAGTGGTACCTGCACAATCCTCTTACAAAACGATCAAGGAATTCGTA
This sequence comes from Propionivibrio soli, assembly GCF_025770765.1. Lineage (GTDB taxonomy): Bacteria > Pseudomonadota > Gammaproteobacteria > Burkholderiales > Rhodocyclaceae > Propionivibrio > Propionivibrio soli. The sequence continues at coordinate 27,686 of NZ_JANZKY010000023.1, forward strand.
GCGGCCGCCAAGCAAAAGCCCGGAGACATCAGCTTGGGATCGCCAGGTAACGGCACTGTTGCCCACCTAACGATCGAGATGTTCCAAAGCGCATCAGGTACCAAATATCAGCACATCCCGTATAAGGGAGCCGCGCAAGCGATCACCGACCTCATGGGCGGCAGTACCGATTCCTATATGTCATCGGTAACGACAGCGATCGGACACATCAAGGGCGGTAAGTTGCGGGCACTCGCAGTAACCGGAAAAAAACGGGTCGACTCAATGCCTGATGTGCCAACCATCGACGAGGCCGGCTATCAGGGATTCGACGCCTCCACGTGGTTTGGCCTTCTAGCACCGGCCGGCACCCCGCCTGCAATCGTCGAGCGTATCAACACTGAAGTAAACAAAATCCTCGTTTTGCCCGATGTGAAAGAAAAAATCGCCGTTGAAGGCGGCGGACCACTCGGTGGAACATCGCAGGATTTTGCCCGCTTCCTGGCGACAGAACTCCCGAAATGGGCGAGGCTGGTCAAGGAGTCCGGGGCAAAGATCGACTAGTCAGTACAAAAACGTCGATTACACCCCATCCAATGCGCTCTTTGGAAAAGCAGGAAACCACTCTTGGGTCTCCTGAGCGATTGCGTCGATGAAGCTTAATCGCTTGGGATGAATGGTTGTCAGGAAGGGCGCGCCCCTGGGTAACCCCGGGGGCAAGGCACCCACCAAGATGCACCCCATTCCGTGATAGCTACGCCGACGGGCGGGCGTTGATTGTCTGGGGCGGATAACGATCGGTCCTCGATAAAGGATTCCAACCATGTGTATCCGTTTGCTCATCGTCATTTGTACGTTGGTAAGTCTCTCTTCGGCCTTTGCGGCGGAGTATCCAGACAAACCGGTTCGCCTTGTCGTTTCCTGGGCACCCGGTGGAGCGGTTGACGTCATCGCGCGGAAGGTTGCTCAGAAGCTCTCCGAGCAAACCAAGGGAACGTTCGTCGTTGAGAACAAACCAGGTGCCACGGGGACGATAGGAACACAACAAGTGATTCGCTCGGCACCCGATGGTTATACGTTGCTCGCCCTCGACAACACTTTTGCGTTGTTGCCCTTTGTGTTCAAGAAATTGCCATGGGAGCAGGAGGTGCCGTTCATTCCGATTGCAGTCGCGGCATTGCAACCCGTAGTTATCCTGGTCAAAGGTGATTCCCCTTATAAGGACTTGGCGAGTCTTGTCAATTACGCCAAAGCAAACCCGGATACCGTGACTTACGGCACCGGCGGGGCAGGAAGTGCACCTCATTTTTCGGCAGAAGCCTTTCAGCAGGCCGCGGGGGTGAAGCTGATGCACGTGCCCTACAAAGGTGCCGGCGAAGCTATGACCGGTTTGATTTCCGGACAAATCGACATGGTCCTCCTCTCGACGCCTTCAGCAGTATCCCAACTTAAAGCGAATCGGGTTCGTGCGCTGGCGACGAGTGGCAACAAGCGACTAGCGAGTTTCCCCAATATCCCCACCTTTGCAGAAGCCGGTATGCCGGGTTTTGGCATTACGAACTGGGTGGGCATCGCGGCGCCTTTGGGCACGCCAAAAGAAATCGTGTCGCGACTCAATGTTGAGATCCGAAAGGCGCTCGATTCGTCGGACATGAAAGACTTTCTCGGTGGAATGAGCGCCGAAGCGGGCAACCTTGAAGCGGACGGGTTTCTTCGTTTGATCAAAGAGGAAAACGCTCGTTGGGCACAGGTTGCCAAGCATGCCGACATAGAAAAGCAATAGGTACCTAGTGCCGAACGGATTGCGATACGCGCGTCATCGGTGCTGGGATGACCGGTTTCGATAATCACGAGGAATCAGTGGGAGCGGGCCCTACGACTGTAACGATCACGCTTGGTAACGCTCACGCAATCAGGCAGCAATTCTCCGCTGTCACGGAAGCGGATATTTTGGCTACTTCAAACAACGACGGAGGATAGCGGTGTCACCCATAATCAAGAGTCCGAAAGATTTCTGGACGGGCGTGATGTACTCAGGCTTTGGCGGGATTGCCTTTGTGATATCGCGCGACTATGCATTTGGCAGTGCTGGGCGAATGGGCCCTGGCTACTTTCCGTCGGTTCTCTCTTGCCTGCTTATTGGGTTCGGTATCCTGGCGCTCGCCCGGGGTATGCGCAAAGACGGAACGGCGTTTGGAGGATTCGCTTGGCGCAAGGCGGCGATTGTTCTCGCCGCTACAGCGGCATTTGGTTTTTTGCTTCCACGTGCCGGTTTAATCATTGCCCTGCTCGTGCTTATTTTCGGAAGCGCTACGGCCAGTACCCACTTTCGATTCGAATGGCGCGCAACCTTGCTCGCCCTCGCGCTTGTCGCCTTCTGCGTCTTGGTATTCGTTACAGGCTTGGGGCTCCCGATGCGGTTGTTCGGTTCCTGGTTCGGCGCGTAGAGGATTCACGACATGGACGTTCTTTCCAATCTCCTACTCGGTTTCCAAACCGCCGCAAGCTTTATTAATCTGTTCTATTGCCTTATCGGTGTCGCGCTAGGTACAGCGATTGGCGTTCTGCCCGGGCTCGGCCCCGTGGCGACGATCGCCATGCTCTTGCCGATTACTTTTGGCTTGGACCCGGTATCGTCTTTGATCATGCTCGCCGGGATCTTTTACGGCGCTCAATACGGCGGCTCGACCACCGCCATCCTGGTCAACCTGCCCGGTGAAGCATCCTCGGTTATCACGGCCCTCGATGGCCACGAAATGGCCAAGCGAGGCCAAGCCGGGAAGGCCCTGGCTACCGCCGCCCTCGGCTCGTTCTTTGCCGGCACGGTGACCACCTTTCTGATCGCTCTCTTTTCCCCTCCGCTCGCGGAGGTCGCGCTAAAGTTTGGTCCGGCCGAATACTTCTCGCTGATGGTCCTCGGCCTCGTAGCGTCAATCGTTCTCGCACACGGCTCACTGCTTCATGCGCTTGGCATGATCGTATTTGGCCTTCTGCTCGGGATCATCGGCACCGATGTCAATTCGGGAGTGGCGCGTTTCAGTTTCGATGTGCCGGAGTTGACGGACGGCATCAATTTCGTGGTCGTCGCCATGGGTGTGTTCGGTTTAGGCGAAATCATCGGCAATCTGGAGAACGAAGCTGAACGTAACCTCATGGTGAAAAAAGTCACCGGACTGATGCTTAGCAAGGAGGACTTCAAGGCTATCGCTGCACCGGTACTGCGAGGCACGGCGCTCGGCTCTGTGCTGGGTATTCTCCCCGGGGGGGGCGCGATGCTCTCCTCATTTGCTGCCTACGCATTGGAGAAGAAGGTCTCGAAGAACGCCGCGAATTTTGGCAAGGGTGCGATCGAAGGTGTCGCAGCGCCGGAGTCAGCCAATAACGCCGGGGCACAGGCTTCGTTCATCCCCATGCTCACACTCGGTATTCCGTCCAATCCGGTGATGGCGCTAATGATCGGTGCCATGATCATCCAGGGGATTCAGCCTGGTCCGTCGGTGATGACAGAGCAGCCGGCGCTCTTCTGGGGGATCGTCGCGTCGATGTGGATTGGCAACGTGTTCTTGGTAATCCTCAATCTGCCGCTGATCGGACTGTGGGTGAAGATGGTCTCAGTACCGTACCATTTTCTCTTTCCGGCGATCCTCGTCTTTTGTGCGATCGGGGTGTTCAGTCTCGCCAATACGACTTTCGATGTGTATTTCATGGCGGCCTTTGGCCTACTTGGCTACATCTTCCGAAAACTCGAATGCGAGCCGGCACCGATGATGCTTGGCTTCATTCTTGGGCCAATGATGGAGGAGTTCCTTCGTCGAGCGCTTTTGTTGTCCAAAGGCGACCCGTCTGTATTCATCCGTCGGCCGCTCAGCGCCACCATGCTGGTACTTGCCGCTGTAGCCATGGTGACGGTCCTTCTCCCCGCCCTGCGCAAGAAACGCCAGGAGGCCTTTGCTGAAGAGGATTGAAGAATCAGGTCTTGCAGGTGGCAACAGAAACCGCGCGGTGTAATCGCCACGCGGTTTCCGTTTACTCCGGAGGTAGAGCAACTGGAGTGACAAACACGCAACCATGCGGTGCAAACCCACGGTCGGCGCGGTGTTTCGGCTGCGTGAAGATGACTCTGATCAGGCGGACGACAAACATCGCGGATGAGCGTGGTCGATAACGAGCGCAACGAGGCAATGGAGGGTTGCTCGTCGTACGTTATGCGACGAGAAGTGCCCGATTGGTCAATCCCGTCCCCAGCGCTGCGGCACCCCGGGAAAGTCGAGGTCGATACGCAGAATACTGCCGCTGACCGACTCGGTGCAGTACAACGTTTTCCGGTGCGGTCCGCCAAAGGCGATATTGGTAAGCGACGTGCCGGCGGGACTTCGGATTACCACTTCCGGTTCAGCCTTCTTGTTCAGGACCCAGGCCAAGCCGATCCCCGTATTGGCTACGATGAGCCGTCCGGCCTCATCCATGGCCAGGCCGTCTGGACCGCTTGGACCATTTGATGTGAAGAACTGACCGACTTTGGACAGGCTGCCATCTTCCATCAACGGTGCTCGCCAGACGCAATTTCCACGTGTGGCGGCAACAAAGAGGACGCGTTCATCCGGCGACAAGACGATACCGTTCGGACTGGGGACATTGGCAAGTAACAAATCCAATTGCCCGGTCGGTCTCAAGCGATAAACCCTACCGCTTGGGTCGTGCAGGCCGCTTTGGCCTTGGTCAGTGAAGTAGAGATTTCCTGCGGTATCGAAGGTAAGGTCATTGAGTCCTCGAAAGCGCTCACTGTGGCGGCGCTCCAGAAAGGGCTGGACTTGACCGGTCCGGATATCGCAAATCATCAGGCCGTTCTTGTAATCGGCGATCAGTAATTCCTGCGCACTACGAAACTTCATCCCGTTTGGTTCGCCGTCATACTCGGCGATCAGCTCCCATTCTCCAGTCGCGTCAATGCGGAAAATCCGGCCAAACGGTATATCAGTGACAAACAGGTTTCCTTCACGATCGACGACCGGCCCTTCCAGAAACGAGTCTGTCTCGATGCCTCCCCGGTTGGCATCCGCCCAAGCGGACCGAATGCCTTTGCGGCGAAAGCGATTTGGCATGGCCGTGAAAATAGCTGCCTCGCGAATCTCCGGTGGGCTGAGGAAGAACATGGGGGGCTTTCCTACAAAACGGCATCAAGCCGACGCAGGTACGTTATGGAGAACTCCCAAAACATTCTTTGCCGCCGCCACACCCATTTTTACGTAAGCATCGGCGGTAACTCCACCGATATGCGGGCTCAATATAAGGCGTGGTTCTCCATGAAATGGATGGGGAGCTGTCATGGGTTCAATGGCGAAGCTATCCAACCCAGCAAAAGCAACATGACCCGAACGAACGGCGTTCAACAATGCCGACTCGTTAATGAGCCCGCCGCGTGCCGTATTGACGACGATTACCCCTTTTTTACACGCTGCCAGTGTTCTCGAATTCAGCAACTCTCGGTTTTCATCGGTGAGCGGACAATGCAGGGAAATGACGTCGGACTCTCGCCATATCGTCTCCAAATCCACCTGAGCGATATGGCCCGGCAGATTCTTGGCGTAGGGATCAAAGCCTAAGATGCGCATTCCCATCGCATTGGCCATCCGAGCAAAACGAAGCCCGATGGCCCCTAAACCGATTACGCCGACCGTACGGCCTTCCAACTCGATGCTCTTATGTGTAGCTTTGTCCCAGAAACCGGTATGCATGCGTTCATTCAACGCCACTACCGACTTGGCGCAGGCAAGAAGCAACGCCAGCGCCTGCTCAGCAACGGCAGCAGCGTTTGCACCAATCGCTGCGACTACCTTGATCCCGCGCTGCTCTGCGGCTGCTTTGTCGATGGTGTCTGTCCCGCTGCCGTGCTTCGAGATAACCTTAAGACTCGGCGCGGCGTCCATGGCCGCGGCACCGACCTTGCTGTAGCGAACAATGATCGCCACGGGGTTGTGTTGTCGGCAGAGAGCCACAATGTCTTGCTCGGTAGGCGTTTTCCCCGCATACACGATTTCGAGGTCGTTCAATAGAGCAAGGGCTTGGGGTGCCAAATCAGCCGCGGTGACCAACAAAGCTGGTTTGGCGCTCACAGTGTTTCCCCTTCCTTGATGACTCCCGCTGCACGCAAAGCGCCATCCAGCCACGAGGGCGCCAATGCCTTGCGTGATTTGATCTCGGAAATGCGCTTGTTTTCAGCCACCACCTTTTGCTCGGCCAGCGGCAACATGGCAGCCGCCTTGTCGCGTTCGATCACCGTAACGCCGTCTGCGTCACCGACGACGAGATCACCCGGCGACACACTGACGCCACCGATCGATATCGGGTGGTTCAGTCGCCCCGATACCGACTTTGTCGGGCCGTTTGGGTTCAGTCCAGCAGCGAACATCGGGAATCCGAGTTCGCAAATGGCTTCGCTGTCGCGTACAGCGCCATCAATGACGACAGCAGCAATGCCCAGGGCTACGCACTGTTGGGACATGATTTCGCCCATTAGGGCGCTGTTCAGGTCACCCTTGCCGTCAACTAGGATGACGTCACCTGGTTTGGCAATTGCCATAGCGGCGTGGATCATCAGATTGTCTCCGGGGCGCACCTCCACGGTAAGCGCAGGGCCGGCGAATCTCATCGTCGGGGATAGCGGCGAAATGCGCCCGTGAAGAGCGCCGCGTCGGCCAGCAACGTCTGCAAGAATCGATGAGGCAAAACTCGAAGCGCGCTTCACTATCTCCGGGCTAACACGCTCGAAATCTCGAATGACGTCGGGGCATGGGGTGGATTTGCTCATAAAGTAGATCTCCAAACGGTTTCGGAACGAGGGCCCAAGCTTCAGTGAAAGCAACGCGAACGGGTCGATGCTTCTCGCCGGCACTCATAGAGGCGTGGCACGGAGAGATATATCGCCGTACTTCTTAGGTTGAGTTTGATTATTCCGAGGCCGAAACATAAACTCCAATCGATTATTATTTGGAACCGATCATTTGGATTAATGGGATGGATCTACGAGACCTTCGCTATTTCGAGACCATTGCCGAGCTTGAGCACGTAGGGCGAGCCGCAGAGATACTTCATCGGACCCAGCCAGCCTTGACAGGCTGTTTACGTCGTTTAGAGGAAGCCTGTGGGGCGCCGCTGTTCGAAAAATCGGGGCGCGGTATTCGGCTAACCGCTGCCGGAAAAGTGCTGCTTAAGTGGGCGCGAAGTTTGCGTTCTCAGGTCGACGATGCGGAACGCGAAATCAGGGAGCTAGGCAACGGTATTACTGGCCATATTCGGATTGGCATCGTACCGACAGCCGCCCAGTTTCTCTTGCCCTCGGCGGTGCGCAAGATGCTCGATGAAGCCCCTAAGGTTACCTTGCGGACCGTTGTAGGGCTTTCTGATTCGCTTAAAGAGCAGCTACTGCAAGGTGATCTTGATCTGATGGTCGGTACCGAGGGGGCCGCTGAAGTCGGGCTCGTTTCCGAGGTTCTTGCGGAAGACATGATTGTCGTTGCTGCCGTTGCGGATCACGAGATTTTTCACACGGAACCAATCTTGAATAGTCTTCCGCGCTACCGCTGGGCTCTGCAGCCCGTGGGGGCTCCTACGCGTGATTGGCTGGACAGAACCTTCGACCAACTCCATCTGCCACGCCCCAAAGTACAGGTGGAAACGACCATGTTATTGATGCTGCCGATGCTGATCGCTGAAACGGGACTACTGAGCTTCATATCCCGCTTGCATCTCGAGTCGAACTCAAGCGCGTCGCGTCTCAGAGAGGTTCCGGTGAGCCAGGTGAGTATGCGCAGACGCTTGGTTGTGACCTATCGGGAAAACAGCTATTTACCTCCCGCCGCGCGTCGTTTGATAGAGCTTTTGCCACACTCCATATAGCCGGTAAGGCCGGACAGACTCTTCTAGGTTTGTCTTTGGGCCTATGGCCTGTATTTGTTGGCTCTATCGGTTAATCCTTCTGCACCCGAGCTCGCGGTATTTTGGCGCTGACTGGTTTTAGCAATGGCGCATGTTGCTCAAGAAACTCCCAAAGCCGAGTAGCGGCCGGGCCATGAGGCCGATCGCGCCGCCGCGCGGCAACGAGTTCCTCTATGACCCCGGGGAAATGCCTGCCAGCAATAGATAGCAAGCGTCCGTCTCGAAGTTCCTGCTCAATCATGAAGCGGGGGAGGTGGCCCCACGCCATGCCGTGCATGATGAGCTCCTTCTTCATTAATTGGTCGGGGACCGAACACTGGGGCGATCCATCAACGACGTAATGGGTCAGGTCCGGCGGTGTTTGCGCGGAGTCGCGTATGACGCATTGAGTCAGGCTTTGCATCTGTTGTGGCGTAATGGTCGGGCCAAGAGGAAACGGCGCGAATCCTGGAGCCACGACGGGAATCAACGCCAGGCGGCCAAGGTCGACCCACTCAATTCTTGTGTCTCCTTTCGGGACGCGATGCAAGATCAGATCGACCTCGTCGGCGAATAACCGCTCCCATGGTCCTGTTACTGTCTCGAAACTCAAATGCAACCGCGTCTGCGGGTAGGCCTTGAAGAACTGGCTTAGCAATCCGAGTGCTAAGGGGAAAGGACACAAGTCCCCAAGCACAACCCGCAGTTCGGTTTCTTCTCCCATCGCCAACTGATTGGCATAAAGCCGAAGCTCTTGCGCTTCGCGGAGCAGTAACGTCGCTTTACGATGCAAGGCCCGGCCGGCTACGGTCAGGTTTACACGATAGCCGGTTCGGTCCAGCAGCGCCACGCCGAGCTGGGCTTCCAGTTTCGCGGTGGCGGCAAACACCGACGGGTGAGAACGATGCAACTGCTCAGCCGCTGCCTGAAAACTCCCTTGGCGTACCACGGCATCAAAACATTGAAGTTCGTGTAGAGTAAAACTTGCCATTGTTTAATAAGCCTACAAAGAGTTTAAGATAATTGTAGTATCAATATGTTTCGGTCGCTCCTACGATGCAATCATCGCAAGACGAAAGGAGCTCGACATGGATAGCGGTCTTTCCTATATCACTACCGGCGACGGCGTCCGGATTGCTTATCGATTCGACGGACGCGCAGAACAACCCGTATTGTTACTCTCCAACTCGATCGGTACTGACCTGCATATGTGGGATGGCCAGATCAGCGCGTTCTCAAAGCATTTCCGGGTTCTACGTTACGATGCGCGTGGACATGGCGCTTCTGGCGTGCCTTCAGCGGAGTACTCGCTTGATCGGCTGGGCCGCGATGTTCTTGAATTGCTCGATGCGCTGCGCATCGATGAGGTCAACCTGCTCGGCCTCTCTCTCGGTGGGATCGTCGCTCAATGGATAGCGATCCATGCCCCGCACCGGATTGCTAGTCTTGTTCTCTCGAATACGGCTGCTTACCTTGGGCCGGCGGATATGTGGGACCGGGTTATCATAGACCTGCTTCGGGCGCCGGATATGGTTGAAACGGCCGAGAGGTTTCTCAAGAACTGGTTCCCTCCCCGGATGCTGGAAGAGCCTGCACCGATCGTGAACGCCTTCCGCCAAGGACTGCTTGCTACGCGCAAAGAAGGTATCGCGGGTAGTTGGGTGGCTGTGCGGGATGCTGATCTCCGCCGTACGATCGCTTTGATCGATTGCCCGACGCTTGTTATCGCAGGAGAGAACGATACGGTGACTTCTCTTCAACACGGCAAGGAGATCGCTTCGACAATTCCTAGGGCACGGCTGCATGTGATGCCCGCGGTTCATTTGTCTAACATTGAGCACCCGGACCGATTCGCTGACATCGTATTAGCGTTCCTTCTTGGGGGAACATCACGACAACCGGAGGAGTGAGCCGGGTGATTGCGAGAGATGCCGGTCCTCGAATCATCGGTCCAAGGGGCTGAGCGGGGCGTGATCCTTCTATTCGGCCGATTATGCCGTAAGTATGAGCGTTTCACGTAAGCAATGCAGAGCGTCTGCCATGACGACAAGGTATTCATGGGCAGGTGCATCGGGCTAATCTGTCGGCCGATAGGGGCCGTAGAAATCCGTATTGCCAAGGCTGGGCCGGCCAAAGAGGGGGCATTCGTCAGGCGTTTTTCAGCTTCCAGCCACCGTCACAATCAAGAATGGTGCCAGTGACAAAGGTATTCTGAGTAACAAACATGATTGCGCTGGCTAAGTCTTCGGGATTGCCAACGCGGCCGACTGCAACTTCGCTCGCCAGTTGCTCAAACAATTCTTTCTTTGCGGCTTCCGGAACACGAGACCACCATGGCGTATCGACGACACCAGGCACCACCGCGTTAACACGCGTCGGCCGAAGCTCTGAGGCCAAGATGGGAACCATTGCCTCCAGTGCTGCGTTGATGGCCGCAAGACCCGCCGTCCCGGGTTTAAGGGCACGCGATGAGATTGCTCCCACGAAAGTTATCGACCCAGCTGGATTGAGGGTGGGCAGGGCTGCCTTTGCGCAGGAAATTTGGGGCCAGAACTTGCCTTCAAATCCGTTCCGTAGGTCATCGAGGTCAAGCTCGCGAAAGAGCCCGGCGCCCGATGAACCAGAGACACAGAGCACTAAGTGGTCGAGGTGGCCCTGTGCCCGGAAAAAACGCTGAACTGAACCCGAATCGCTGGCGTCAAGTTGAACAGTCGTAGCACCGACCAACTGAGCAGCGGCAAACTTGGCCGGATCGCGACCGGCGGAAACAACCGCATGCCCAGCCTCAACGGCCATCTTGGCGGTAGCAAGGCCAATCCCAGAGGTGCCGCCAATAATGATGTACTTCATGCTGCCTCCCAATAAGCTTTATGCACCAGATACCAAATATGCGACTGCACGAACAACCGTGAGTTTCCTTTTTTTTCTGAGGAGTCACATATCAATCATGTCGATGCCCAAACATTGCTTGTGCCCTCGCTCTGCCCCTGGCTCGTGAAACGCAAAACGGATGTTCGGGCCCATATGACTGTTGTTAAACCATCGTAGTTTGCAGAAGACACGACGACTTATGCGCAGGTTAATTAACCAGTCGACTCTCTTGCAACCTTTCTCGATCCCTATACCGAGGACCGAGGACGAGAGAGATACGTGAGCGGATTAATGGGGCCGCTTTTGATCGCTACCGGACGTTATTAGTCGGTGGCGTGAAGTTGCGCTTTGGCCGAATTTCTGACGAAAGAGGAATCATGTTAAAGGGCCTCTTCAGGTATGCCTACCTATGCTCATCTCACGACGGGGATACCTGAAAGGAGACGAACTAACGTGGATTGCCTATCGGTTCCAGTTTTCGCGAAGACGGACCGCAACTGAGTGCGCACTGTCGGCATCTTCAGTCCGTTGTGAACCGCGTACTGTTCCAAAGACTCCCCGTGGCAAACGGCTCGAGCTAGTCGCGCCTCGGAAGTTGAGAGTCCAAAGAGTTCCATCAACTGCCGCGCGGTCGCAAATCGCCTACGATCGAGTCGAGCGATCAAGCAAATAACTTCGGCATGCAACTCAGCACCACGCTCCGTGTAGTGCGTACTTAGTTCAGGCACCCGCACCAAGGACACACTTAGCCGTTGATCTGGATGGTCAACAGCGTGAACAAGCAAATTGGTCTTGCCCGAGTTTATGGCTTTCGAGATTGCGTCCGAGAAACGCGCCTGACACATTGAGTCGCTACAACAAAGTCGTCCATCACGAATGCTGATTGCATCGTTGTTTTGGAGGAACGCTAGTCCGTGCGTATTGTACTGAACGACATGTGCGGAACTGCTTAACACGACAGTCGCGACATGTGCCGAACAGTGGTGGATCGCCGTACGTTCGACAAATTCTTGGATAGCGCGACAGCGCTGCAGAAACGCTGCTTCCTGACTGGAAGTGGCACGCATATCGTCCAGAAATGCGCAGTCGATGCACTGACTCGCTCGCGCGGACGACAGCTCGCATGGGTTACGTACCTTCCTGCAACGTGGGGCAGGGCGATCATTTGCGCTCGACTCAATGAGCGAAGCAATTGTGTTCTTCTGAACAACAGAAAGTCTTGAATCTTCAAAAAAACCATACGGATCTTTGACCATCCGATCCTCCCGCCATCAGCAGGTTAAGTCATGGCTCCCTTGTCAGCTTCATTCTTGATTATGTGCATCCCGTAATCATTCATTTGGATGATGCGACGAGTATAGGCCATCACGTAGTCTGCATACCAAATCGATTAGGACAGATATGTTTCGAAGAACGTCTGCTTTCCGTTGGGCAGTAATGTCAGGTTGGCAAGCTGGACGTAAGGGTAAGGATAGGCAGACCCCGGCCAAGAGCAGGCGTAGAAGGTAACGTCGAGATTCCTGTTTCTACCGTCAGGCGAATGGCCGGTTTACAGCAAGCCATTTGAATCCCGCTTTGCCCCGGCTCGGCCAGGAAGATCGGCATTGCAACGCAAGTACCGAACTCCAAGGGAGTCAAGCAATGAAGTGTCTTATCGGTGTATTCCTGCTGGTTTTCGTCACAGGCTGCGGCAGCCTTCCGGACGCGAAGCCCTTTGCTGAAGCGACTGGCACGATGTCGGGGTTCGTGAAGGCGTCGGGGCAGGCACTGACCGACTCATTGCGCGACGAGGGCAGCTTGCTACCCGAGAACAAGACCAAGTACGAGGACGACATCAAGAAGTTCGACACGGCTTGGGAGGTCCGGATCAAGGCGGTGGAGGGAGCCGTTGCCTACTCGAACGCAATAGCGGATGTCATTGCCGCGGCGGGAGAAACCCGCGAAACCATCAACAAGGTTGCAGATTCCCTCAGTGCGCTCGCTGGCGCCACAGGAATCGCCTTGCCGACAGCACCGATCATCGGGGTGGCGAAGGATATCGGTGAGTTCCTGGCCGCGCGCATCGCAACGGTGAGGGCGTCCCACAAGCTCGAAGAGGCTCTAGCGCAAGCGCAACCGGCCGTCGACAAGATCGCGGAGAATCTCGTCCGGGAATCGAATGGGGAACTCAAGCCAATTCTGGAAGATGTTCACAAGAACATACTTAGCGCGATCAATAGCACCTACGGTGCCGACGACGACTTCGCCGGCCAGCTCAAGCGCCTCCTCCTCCAGGCACGTACTGAGGCGCTTAGGGACTTGAGCAAAGCGTCTGCGCTGCAGGAGATCGATCGAATGGGGGCCGTGGTGTCGGCGAGGCTCAAGGAACGAGATCAAAAGCGGGATCAAGCCGCTGCCGCCTATAAGGCCCGTCTTCAACTCGTGAATGGATTGTCGACAGCCACCCTCGCCTGGGCGGCCGCTCATCGTGATCTGGCGGCCGCGATAAAAGAAAAACGTAAGGTCAGCACGGCGGAATTGCAGGCAACTATTATTGAACTCAGGGAACTCATCAAGAAGGTGAGGGCGCTATGACATTCTCTGAACTTGATTCCATAGACTGGGATACGTTTGAGACTACCGGGAACTGGATAAAACTGCTGAACGACCTGTTGGGACTGACCGACATCGTCGAGCCCGCAAAACAGGCGCAACTGGCGGACAAGCTTGATGAGTTCGCGGACCACTCTACCTCGGAGGATCTGGCGACCATAACGAAGCTCGATGCCTCCGCCAGGAAGGCCGCCCGCGCGCTGCGGGACAAAGACGTCACGCGACGTATCCAAGCGCTGTCCGCTGCGTCGACTGATTTCCAGACTGCCGTAAAGGACTTTTCGGTTGCGACCACTACCCTGAAGAAGGAGGCGACCGTACTGCGACTTGAAAAAATCAACGCGGCGGCTACGTCGCTGACAAGCACGATCTCTTCGCTGAAGAACTTGGCACTTGCGATCGACAGCCAGGATGACAAAAAGCTGACGGATGCCATTAACCAGACCATCAAGAGCGCTCAGTCCTTGCGCGAGATCCTGGAGAAAACGAACTGAGTTGCGGCAGACCCTCAGCCAGGAATTCATACTCTCCCGGAAGCAGCGCAACTGCAGCAGGTATTCCTCCTACGGACACGAGGTGACACGATGCCGGACCCGATCCTGAAACGACGCGACCAGGGCGATGACGTAGTACTGGCGCAAGACCTTTTGAACCGCGATGGTGCCATCCTTGACGAGGATGGCGACTTTGGAGCCGCGACCGAGCGCGCTGTGCACGAGTTCCGGCGCAAGAACGGGCTCTTGGACATCGGGGTGATCGATAGCGATGTTTGGCCGCTATTGCGCATGCTGCCAGAACCGTCGCCGACAATTCCTACCCGTGCTGTCGCGTTCATCGCTCGTGAGGAGGTCGGTGGGCGTGAGTTCTACGATACGCATGCCGTGCACCCAGAATGGCCGGGTGGCGATAGCGGGGTCACCATTGGGGTTGGCTATGATCTCGGGTTCCAGGAAAACTTTGAGGCCGACTGGCGCGATCTGCTCGCGCCCGCCGACCTGGAGGCACTGCGCCCGTGGTTAGGACGGAAGGGTGATGCTGTGGCATCTGCTCCCTCGCAGTTACGGAGCATCACGATTCCGTGGGCGGCGGCTTGGCTCGGTTATGTGCGGAGAACGCTACCGCAGCAGCTGGCGCTGACACAGCAAACCTTTCCTGTGGATGGCGGCAAGGTCCTCCCGCCGCTCTGCCTAGGTGTCCTCGTGAGCTTGGTTTACAACCGGGGACCAAAACTGACTGATGAGCCTGGCTCGGATCGACGGAGGGAGATGCGCGAGATCCGGAATGCATTGTCCGACGGCAACTTCGCTTCCGTCCCGAATCTGCTGCGGAGCATGTCCAGGCTCTGGCCAATTTCCAACGGCGTCCACAATCGCCGCTTACGGGAGGCAGCGCTGTTTGAAATAGGGTTACAGGCAGCCTGAGGCGTCGCACGAATCGCTTGTGGCTGCCTGATGGATAAGCGAGTCCAAGAAAAATCGAGGAATCCTGATGAGCGCATCGCTCGCTAAGATCTCCGGTCTTAGCCGCTCAATCGTACTTGCCGCCGTAACGGTCATGCTCCTTGGGATGTCTGAGGTTGGCGCGTCGGCGGAGCAGCCTGCCGCCGAGCCGGCCACCACGGCTGCACCCGGTGTAAAGAGCAGGCATGTCACCGCATTCAAGCCGAGGACCTCGCTTCAGCTCCTCTCAGCTCCAGACAGATACCTCTCGCTCTGGCGTACGCCGCTCAT
This sequence comes from Propionivibrio soli, assembly GCF_025770765.1. Classification (GTDB taxonomy): domain Bacteria; phylum Pseudomonadota; class Gammaproteobacteria; order Burkholderiales; family Rhodocyclaceae; genus Propionivibrio; species Propionivibrio soli. The sequence goes on from NZ_JANZKY010000023.1 coordinate 42,772, forward strand.
GCTTTCGACCGGCGCAGTCGGCTATGTGGTGTTTCTGTTGGGGCGTGTGCGCCTGACAAATTTGTTCATTGTATGTCGTTAGGATAATGCAACCGCGGTCCAATTTTCCATCGAGAGGGACCGCCCACACGCTGTGCTTGTGGGTTTCCTTCGCGGCTTCGCCGCTGCGGCGGCACCTCACGTCAGACGTTAGCCAACTAAGGAGGCTCCATGAATCCAAACGAAATCATTGGTAAGGTTAGCGACCTATCTCAAGCAGAGCAGACGAATCTATATAAAGGCATTCTGTCCTATATCCCACCTGAAATTGCTTCCGCCGAATTGGGGACCTACCTCTCGACAAAGTCTCCTGAGGAAAAGAGCAAAGCAGCTGCACAGTTCAGCGCAACCTTGAGTATGACGTCGACTGTCGGTGTGCCGACGCAACGAGCGCGGGATCGGCTCTGGCTCATCGTCGTTACTGCATTCGCACTAGTGCTTGTTGGTGGCTTTGTAACGCTCGCAGTTGGGGTATTTCAGCCTCCCGCACAAAACGGTGTTAAGCCCGAGTTGATCCTCACGACCTTTACCAGCGTCGTAGGCTTTTTGGCAGGCCTATTCGTCCCTAGCCCAACCAATCGCAACAATAGCAACCAAGATGGCTAGCCCTTCGTTGCACGGGACGCTCCGTCTATCGGCGGCGCGTCCCGTGAGCTCCAATGTTGAACGTCAGCCTTAAGGTCGCGGAGCCATGTGATGTCCTAGCCGTAGCGGCCATCAGCCATCATGGACGGTGAACGGCAGGTAACCGTCCGATAGCTGACTATTTCTGGCCAGACCTCTAAGGTCAGCATTGGCCGAACTCCTGAGAAAGGAGGAACAATGTCAAACCCTGCAGGGCAGGACGCAACCTGCCGCGTAACCGTCACCGCGCTCGCTCTACTTCTGGTCGAGCAAGGCAGTCTGCGTCACGTGTGAAGATGACTGCTGACCCGACGCGGTGCTGCAGCGAACTGGCGTCAGGAGGAGGACGACTTTAGTGAAGTTTGTTATTGGCCCGGATGTGGCGATGTGGCTCGCGGAGCAGCGAGCCCAAGTGCCGGCGCAGCACAAGCTGTTGGCGCCGACATTGCTGCGCTCGCAAGTCCTCGCATGGTGCTATCGCGAAGTGCAAGCCGGTCGCTTGGCGCGCAAGGAAGCTGACGCAAGATTGAACTACTTGCGCGCATTGAAGATCCGGTTGCTTGGGGATCGTGTGCTCCAGCACTCAGCATGGAGCTTGGCCGAACAGTTGGGGTGGCCTGACACCTTTGTGGCGGAGTACCTCGCTCTCACGACGCTGCAGGCTCATGCTTTTGTGACGCGCGACGAGCAATTGGCGCAGGAGATCGGACTTCTGGTCCGTGTTGTCCCGCCGGAGGATCTGCTTCGGTGAGCTTGGCTAGAGGCTTTTGTGCTGCCAAGTGTGCGGTGAGCGCCGAGCACCCAAAGGTGCCTAAATACTGTGAGTGGTCCTTCCTAAGCCCTTAATCTATCGATGCGCCAAATGGGAACCAAAAAAGCGCGCTATTCGTTCTCGCGCGTCCTTCTCGTCGGCGCCCCTAAAGCCATGCTTTGCCCCGCGGTAGATCCTCAGCTCGACTGAAGGGGCGCGAGTCTTTACGAACGACTTCGCGGCATAAGCCTCGTCAACCGGAACGACGTTGTCGGCATCCCCATGGAGTATGAGTGTCGGGGGGAGGTGGGCTAGGCGATCTTTCATCTGCGTCGGAATTCCGCCATAGGCAGCGACAAGCGCGGCGACCTTGCTGTTCGTTCCTGCAACGGCGATTGCAAGAAAGCCTCCCTGAGAGAAGCCCAGCAAACCGATTTGGCGAGCCGTGACACCCTCGTGGCTCATCAGATAATTTATGACCTCGCCCACGGAGTCCACCCACGGACCGAAGCGCTCTGCATAGTAAGCCTGCTTCGCCTCCCCCTTTGCTTTAGTCATTACCTTGAGATCCTTCGCGCTGTAATAAAGTACGGCGCAGACTTCATTGCCCTGTGCAACGAGAGTTGACGCATAGGATTCATAGGCTGATTGAAAAGCCACAAACCCGGATTGCCCGTGTAGAAGAAGGACAAGAGGCCGCTTCGCTGAACTCGCCTCGCCATAACAACGAACCGACACGGGGCCCTGGCGTCCACTAATCTCCAATACCTTCACGTTTATTGCTGCGGCCGCCGCCGTACCGGAAAGGCAGAGCAATAACGAAAAAATCAGTGCTATACGCATGAAGAAACCACGAAAAAGAAACCGTCGGATTCTGGCGTGAAGCCATTTGGATTACAACAGGCGACTAATGGATTTGGCATGCCGCCATGCCAATGTTTTGGCCGGGGTGGAGGCTTTGTCGCAAAGTCGCGGTCAAGGCGTGGTCGGAGTCCCTCTTGCACGCACGAAAATTGCCGCATCTCTCCATCCTACCTGCATCGACTGATGATTCGCGGTTCCTTCGTGGATCGTGTTTCCGGCGTCTCCTGAAGAGGAAGAGGTAATGTGTTCAAGCTACCAGCCTACCGTACGCACGGCGTTAGCGCCCTACGGTCGGCCGTTGCCGGCCTTCGCGTATGCGTTCGACTGCGGCCCGGGGGAGGTGGCGCCCTTTCTGGCCAACGAGCGGCCCGACGAGTGGCTGCCGGGCGAGTTCGGCTTTGTCGTACACGCGCCGACACCCGGCCCGGACTGGCGTGCTTACAACGCGCCTGCGGAAACCGCGGCGTCCGCGCCCCGTTACCGTGCCCCGTGGCGACACCGCCAACTGGCCATCATTCCGGTACAAGCCTTCTTTGCCCGGCGCTACAACAGCAACGGCACCCAGTACGCCCGCTGGCGCATCGCCCGGCAGGATGGCCGTCCCTTCGGCTTGGCGGGCATGTGGGATCGGCATGTCGACGGTGACGTATCGCGCTGGTCCTTCTCGCTGCTGACCGTCAACGCCGACCACCATCCCTTGATGTCACGCTTTTGTCCCCCGGGTGAAGAAAAACGCAGCGTCGTAGTCCTCGCCGACGAAGAATGGAACGCCTGGTTGAGCGCGCAGTACGAGGCTGACCTATGGAGTTTCCTGCGCCTATTCGATCCCGATGTGATGCAGGTGCAGGCCGATCCAGGGATGGCCTCCGCCAAGTGAGATCGACCGCAACACCTGAACTCCCCTCCCAGGGGCAAGTCTAACAGGCATAATCTGCGTTCAAGCGGACGGGTAAGGTGGAGGACCTAAATGGCCGAACGACTCGCCGATTTCATCGGGCACAACATCGAACCCATCGTAGCGCAATGGGAAGCCTTTGCCCGCATCCAGTTGCCGGCGGCGGCGAAGATGGGGACGCTCACGCTGCGCGACCATGCCGAGGAGATTCTCCAAGCCATCGCCAAGGACCTGCGCGAGCCGCAGAGTCGCGAACAGCAGTCACAGAAGTCCAAGGGCCTCGCGCCTATGGTTGGGAATGCCCCCGAGACGGCCGCGCAGACGCACGCCCTCTTGAGAGCCCACAGCGGCTTCGACGTGCGGCAACTGGCGGCGGAATACCGGGCACTGCGGGCAAGCGTCCTGCGCTTGTGGATGGACGACTGTGGCGCCAATGTACCCCATCTCGACGACGTGATTCGGTTCAACGAGGCCATTGACCAAGCCTTGGCTGAATCGCTCGACTTCTTTACCGTGCGCGTCGAGCAGTCGAGAAACCTCTTTCTCGGCATGTTGGGTCACGACCTGCGCAGTCCCCTGCAGAGCATTCAAATGACGGCAACGTATTTGGGCGCACTCAACGTGGGGGAGGAGATATCGGCAGCGGCCAAACGCCTCATCGGCAGCGGTGCGCGCATGCACGCACTCCTGGACGACCTGCTCGACTTCAACCGCGCGCAACTCGGACTTGGGATTTCCGTAACGCCAACCCCGGTGGATCTCGCCAGCCTGTGCGCTGACGAAGTGAACGAACTCTGTTCGGCCTACCCCGGCCAGACGATTGAGTTGCAGGTGACGGGCGATGTTCGGGGCACGTGGGACGGACGGCGCCTGCGCCAACTCCTGAGCAACCTCGTGATCAATGCCGTGAAGTATGGAGACCCCGGCACCCCCGTGCACGTGCGCCTGATCGGTGAAGGGAATCCGATCCGGATCGAGGTCAGCAACACGGGCGAGGCCATCGATTCAGACGTGTTGGAGAGCCTCTTTGAACCGCTCCGGCGCGGTGTGCACGACGGCAGCGACCGGAGTAGCCTGGGCCTGGGGCTTTATATCGCCCGCGAGATCAGCAAAGCGCACGGGGGCGACGTTGAGGCGCATTCGGATCATGGGGAAACCGTGTTCCGGGTGCGTCTGCCGCGGCTGCTCACGCTTCCAGAAGGGCAGGAGTAGATGAGTGTTCGGCCACTGCCGACGTTCGACTCGCCCGTGAGAGTGATTGGTTTAGGTAACGAAGCAGACTGACTCCAAAGTCAGTGGCGATTCACGCCGCCTATTGTTCATCGTCGGCGTTGTCCGTACGCGGTAATTTGGCAGGAGCCAGGCCTTGAGTGATCGTCATGACGCTTGCGAAAACCGCCGGCGCAGGCTTTCCAGCAGGTCGTGGTCGCCACGGACACGAAAAATCGCACCCCCAACATCGGCTTTTTCCTCCAATACTTCACAGCTTGCGTAGAGTTCTCCCCGCAGCTGTTGCGCTGACCACGGGAGAAGAAGTTCGATTTCGACGAGATCTCTCTGGAAAAAGCGAACAATCATCTGGCGTAGCCGCACGACATCATCCGGACGGCGAGCGCTCATCACCATACAATCCGGGTACCGTTCTCTGAGCATTACTTCGCGTTCAACTTGCGCAGCACGGTTGCCGAGGCAATCGATCTTGTTGAAAACAAGAAGGCGTGGCACCGCGGTGGCGCCAATTTCATCAAGTACGTTGTCAGTCACTCCAAGTTGACGTTCAAACCCGGCATCGCTGGCATCCACCACGTGAAGTAACAGCGATGCATCCAGTGCTTCTTCCAGCGTTGATTTGAAGGATGCCACTAGGTCGTGCGGTAGGTTCTTGATGAAGCCGACGGTATCGCTGACGAGTACCCGAGGAACGCTCTCCGGTTGAAGCGTGCGCACCGTCGTATCGAGCGTGGCAAACAGCTTGTTAGCAACCAGGACTTCGCTTCCTGTGAGCGCGCGCATGAGTGTGGACTTGCCGGCGTTCGTATACCCAACGAGCGCGGTGCACGCCAATCCTTGGCGCTCTTGTCGCCGTGAGCGCTGTATCTTCCGCTCGGCATCCATCGCGATGATCTCCTGCTGGAGTTCGGCAATCCGGTCACGAATCTTGCGGCGGTCCAACTCGGTATGCGATTCACCGGCTCCACGTCCGCCCATGCCGCTACGTTGCCGTCCTTGCGGCCCCGCAAGCTTCGCCGCTTCGCGCAAGCGCGGCGCCATGTAGCCGAGGCGGGCAATTTCTACCTGAGCTCTTGCGGCTCGGGATCTGGCGTTCCGATGGAAAATCTCAAGGATGACCATCGTGCGATCCATCACCTCGCAGCCAATCTCATTCTCGAGGTTTCTGGCCTGTGACGGCGAAATCTCGTGGTCCACAAGGATCGCGTCGATGACTACATTCCCGCCATGCGCCTCCTCCAATAGGGCGTCATCGGTCCCCGTTTCGTTGTTCACGAAACGGCGTATTTCCTCGCGCTTGCCGGCGCCCATGTAGGCTGTCGTATCGAACCCCGGGCGCTTCTGCGTGAAGGTATGAACCACTTTGAACCCCAGTGTTTTCGCCAGGTCGCGTAATTCAGCGAGCGATGCTTCGAACTCAGTGTCGTTCACACTCGGCCGTTGAACGGCAGCAACCACGGCGTATTTGAGGGCTTCGTTAGCGTCCGTCTGCATTCGGGGAAAGCTTTCTTTGAGGGAGAGGTTTAGCAATGGTAACCGCCAACTCCGCTTTCGCCCGCTTTAAGCGAATGGCGGTCCGGCGTGTTGGCAGGCGAGTGTACTGGATTGGATGCCGCTGATTCATTTTCATTTTTGGGTCACGTTTCCCGTCGTGCCGCCAATCCTGAAAATGTGGCGGTTTCCAGCTGCACGAGTGGTGACGCCTTTGTGATTGCGCAAAAGCGGTCGGGAAAATCAGACTTTCGGCATCTGGAAAATCGCAGCCAAGCTTCATCGGACGCCGCATCGTCGCCTGCAAAAAAATCGGGGGCGATATATTTGAGCCGACAACTTGGCACTCAGCCTTGCGTGAAACTCAACATAAAGCCGAGAAGCTCTCCGTCATTGCGGCTCCGTACGAAGTGATGGTGGCGATCGGTCGTCAGGAACGGTGGCTCCACTCGGTCACCGTCCATAGATTTCTTAGACAGCGTCTGACAGTTTAGGGTGGGGAGCCGGACTACGCTGTTAATGAAAGCGGCCATTGATTACCGCCGGCGGTTGAGCGGCAGTTAACCGGCTCACAGCCGCCCGATTGTCGCCTTCGCCCGAACGTCTGTTTTGGCCGAGTTGTTCACCTAGGCCATCTTGCAAATTTCGGACTACTGAGGACCTACGAGAATACGATACGCCCACGACTGCAGCGTATCGTATTCTCAACGTCCGATTCAAACTCCAACTAATTTCGGTTGAACCATTCAATCGCATCTGCGCCGGCGGGAAGGCGGAATGCCGTCGGAGCGTCTTGCACGGCTTGCCAAACCACTTCGGCCACATCAACCGCACGCGTCACCGGACCGTCGTAGTTCTGAAATCCCGAAAGCATCGCGTTCATTGCCGCGGCGTAGTCATTGGGAAATGCCTGCGCGACTCGCTCATGCGCGTTGCTGGCAAATGCGGTTTCCGGTGCCATGCCAGGCAGGACGACGCCGACCTTGATGTTGAATTCCTCGAGTTCCAGCGCCAGTGACTTTGTGAATGAGACGATCGCCGCCTTGCTGGCTGTGTAGACCGAAAGCAAGGGCAGGGTTTTTAACGTGACCGATGACGCGATGTTAACGATGATGCCTGCTTTGCGTGTCCGAAACTGCGGCAGGAATGCCTGCGTGACGGCCATCGTGCCGAAGGTATTCGTCTCAAAAACATCCCGTACGGCATCCATCGACAGGCTCTCAAACGGTCCAAGCATGCCAACCCCAGCGTTGTTTACCAGGACATCGATCGGCCCCGCCTCCTCGACCGTACGACGAATGCTTTCCGCATCAGTGACGTCCAGTCTCAAGAGACGCAAGTGCTCGGACTGCGGCAAAACCCCGTCTCGAGGCGTTCGCATCGTGGCAACGACTTTCCAGTTTCGGTCCAAAAAGTACTTGGCCATTTCCAGACCGAATCCGGAAGAGCAGCCTGTGATGAGTATGGTTTTCATGTTGATCCTTTCATTGCGAGAGAGACACAACGATAGTCGGCACTAAACAAACCATCCACAATCAAACGTCCATAATTTATTGGCAGAAGTCCGGAATGGTTGAGCCTCTGACGTCCGTTGTTGCGCATCTTCAGCCGAAGATGGCGTACTCAAAAATTGTGACCGGTGCCGGACGCTGGGGCGTGCGCGGTGAATTCGACGATGCGCCTTTGTGCTGTTGCGTGGTTCTGGAAGGGAAAATGCACTACGAAGTCGATGGATCGACGCTGGTCGTGGAAGCGGGGGACTTCGTCCTGATTCCGTCGGTGTCAAAATTCTCGGCCTTCAGTTTCGACCCTCCCGGCGAAGACGAATGGCAGTCGGCACCCGCCAAACTTGCGAACGGAGAGCATCGCAATGGCGTGGTCGAGGCCGAGGCCGATGTGAGAACGCTGGTCGGCTTTTGCCACCTGACATCGCCAGACGCCACGTTGCTTTTGACGCTGCTACCGAAGCTTGTTCATATTCGCGGTGATGTTCGCCTGTCTGCACTGGTCCAACTCGTCATCGATGAGTCACGCTCACAACGACCCGGCCGGGATGTGGTACTGGAACGTCTATTGGAGGTCTTGCTCATTGAAGCGCTACGTTCCTCTAGCAATGCCGTGACATCGCCGGGCCTGTTGCGTGGGCTCGCCGATATCCGCCTGGCGAACGCAATCCGGCGCATCCATGAAAACCCCGAAATACCGTGGACAGTCGCGCTTTTGGCAAAGGAATCGGCGCTGTCCCGGTCCGTTTTTTTCGAGCGATTCAGGGCCGCTGTGGGCGTCACACCGATGGACTACCTGCTGTCGTGGCGGATGGCCTTGGCAAGGAATTTTCTCGAACGAAAGAAAGCAATCACAGAAGTAGCGGCGCTCATCGGATACAGTTCATCAAGCACTTTTAGCGTTGCCTTCGCCCGCCACACGGGTATGCCGCCTGGCCAGTATTCCAAATCGCGGCAAATGCAAGAGTAGCGAATACCTTCAGTGTGTCTGCAACAGCATGAATTCTTCCCTCACGGACACTTTCGCAGCCAGTACTGTCCATTCGCTGTTTCTGGAAACCGGCCCCTGAGTGCCTGTTCCGATCTGGATACTGGTATAGGGGATAGGTGAGCAACTCGGCCGAGCCGCCTCCCCATCTCGCAGGGCTGAATTAGGTCGCAAAGCAGAAGGTCAATACTGTCTAGGAAAGTCGGAGCGATTCATCGGGCCTGAGCGGTGGCTTCGCAGAATCAGCCGCGTTTGGCATAGGGGAACAGGAGATCTTTGCCACACAGATTGCGGTCTTCGACAGTCGTCAGAGTTAGATCGGCAGATAGCTGGCACATAGCCTGCCTGAATTTGGACAGAGGCCGAACGTCGGCAAAGGCCGACATGCCGAAATAGATCACCAACATCTTTCAGAGCGAAGCCAACCACCGAATCATCCTTGTGGGCCGGAGTCCCGACCGGTGATGGTCAGCGCCAGGCGGCCTCGTGCTTGGTTCCGACGTAAGTAACGTCAGGGAACCGCAAATGGTGCATGAGTTCGCGCAGAATCAGAACCCGCGCCGCGAATTCACCGTCCGTGGGAATCTTCGCATAGGAAATCGGTTGCCCTTCAGCCGCCGCCACCAGGCGACCAAAAACACCTTCCACGGCCGCGATATTCAAAGATACCGTACCGCCAATCTCCTTGAGTCCAGCCTGAACCGCGATCTCCCCGATGGCGGTGTCGGTTGTGAAGAGCCGAAAGTGCTTCCCGCCTACCTTATAAGCGGTGGCGATTTCGTCTTCAACCTGTTGAATCGCCCTCTCCAACGCAAGCGGCGTGGGTAGCCGGTCATTGAAGTATTCCTGCGCAATTCCCGAGGTGCCAAGCGAAAGCACAAGAACCTCATCCTGATCGATCGTGTCGCCGAAAGCGATGGCCGTTTGTTCTTCGCCCAAGTGTAAGACGGCGATGGCCCCCTCCGAGACATGATTCCGGATGAAAGAAGTGCTTTGCAGAATGTGGCTCGTGATGGCTGAGTGGTTCATCTTTGGCTCAAGGACACCGCGGCAGCTCCACCGGTTAGTTGAAACCGGGGAGAGCCGTCGGCGAATGGCTGTTTCAGGACTTCCGCATCCACGTGGGGGCGATGGCTGTGCCGAGGCCGGCGCCGTAGCCGAAATAGATGTTCAGCCCAGCCAGCGGCTCAAGATAGCGGGCGTTCTTCAAGCCTCCGGCATCAACCGGCGAAAACCCCAGGCTTGAGGCCAATTCCGTCGCGATGCGTTTGGCGCGGGCACT
>NZ_JANZKY010000024.1 GCF_025770765.1 Propionivibrio soli
GGCGTGGCGCGCATCCCCATGAGCGGTGCCATCCGCGGCGTCGTCCCCTTCATGATCGCCCAGACGATCGTCATGTTCCTCCTCGTCGTCTTCCCCCAGATCGTCATGGGTCCGCTCAAGTGGATGAGCTGAGATCGTAAGAACCAACGGCAGGCTTAAAGCCTGCCGTTCCTCGCTTGCCCGCCTCGTTTTTTTGGAGCCACATTCCGTGAAAGTCACCAAGCTTACGACGTATCGTTTAGCCCCTCGTTGGATGTTTCTCAAGGTTGAAACGGATGCGGGGATTACCGGGTGGGGTGAGCCCGTCATCGAAGGTCGCGCGCGCAGTGTCGAGGCCGCGGTGCATGAGTTGTCTCACTACGTGGTCGGGCAGGATCCGGCGCGTATTAACGATATCTGGCAGACACTATATCGAGCCGGTTTCTATCGCGGCGGGCCGATCTTGATGAGCGCGATAGCGGGCATCGACCAGGCGCTGTGGGACATCAAAGGAAAGACACTCGGTGTCCCCGTGTATGAGCTTCTCGGCGGCTTGGTCCGCGAGAAGATGAAGATGTACAGCTGGGTCGGCGGCGACCGTCCAGCGGACGTGATCGCGGGCATTCGCAAGTTGCAGTCGATCGGCTTCGACACCTTTAAGCTCAATGGTTGCGAAGAAATGGCACTGCTCGACAATAGCAAGACCGTCGATGCGGCCGTAGCCGTTGTTGCGGAGATCCGCGAAGCCTTCGGCAACAGCATTGAGTTCGGCCTCGATTTTCACGGTCGTGTGGCAGCTCCGATGGCGCGTATCCTGATCAAGGAGCTTGAGTCGTACAGACCGCTGTTCATCGAGGAGCCTGTCTTGGCTGAACAGGCGGAGTACTATCCGCGCCTCGCGGAGATGACCCATATACCGATCGCGGCCGGGGAACGCATGTTCTCGCGTTTCGATTTCAAGCGCGTTTTCGCAGCCGGCGGTATCTCGATCGTCCAGCCCGATCTGTCGCATGCCGGCGGTATTACCGAATGCTTCAAGATCGCCGCGATGGCCGAGGCGTATGACGTCGGTCTTGCACCGCATTGCCCGCTCGGGCCGCTCGCTCTGGCTTCATGCTTGCACGTGGACTTCGTTTCACGCAATGCGGTGCTCCAGGAACAGAGCATGGGCATCCATTACAACCAAGGTGCCGAGCTGATGGATTACGTCCTGAACAAAGACGATTTTCAGTTCCATGACGGATTCATGCTGCCGCCGAAGAAGCCGGGCCTTGGTGTCGAGGTCAACGAGGAACTCGTTATCGAGCGCAGCAAGTCGGCTCCCGATTGGCGCAATCCCGTCTGGCGGCACGAAGACGGGGCCGTTGCGGAATGGTGATTGATGACGCGGCAGGTCGAAAGGCATACCTGACCGCTGTGTGGAGGAAGGCATGACCGAATCGACCCCCCCGGCGATTCCCCAACTCATTGCGCTGGACTGGGGGACTTCCAGTCTGCGCGCTTTCTTGATGCGCGATGGAGATGTGCTGGAGGTACGCCAATCGCGGCATGGAATTCAGAACCTGCCGGTTCCTGGCATCGCTGGCTTTGAGAACGCATTTGCGCAGATCGCCGGCGAATGGCTCGTCCGCTGGCCCGGGTTGCCTGTGGTGGCGAGCGGTATGGTAGGGAGCGCGCAAGGGTGGCGCGAAGCGCCGTATGTGCGCTGCCCGGCCACCATCGATAACCTCGCGGAGCAAGGCGTCACGGTTCCGTGCGGTCTGGGCGTCGACATTCTGATCGCTCCCGGTGTCTTGTTCGACGAACCGGATGAACTGCCCGACGTGATGCGCGGTGAGGAAATCCAGATCGCCGGGGCATTGCTTCAAGAGCCTTCTTGGAATCGACGCTCGTGTGTCGTCCTGCCTGGAACCCATTCCAAATGGGTACGTTTCGAGGAAGGGCGCCTGCTCCGCTATTCCACTTACCTGACCGGCGAGCTTTTTGCCGTTCTCAGCAAGCATTCGATCCTCGGGCGCCTGATGCCCGAGGGGACGCAAGGAAATCATGGACCGGATGTCGTCGCGTTCGAGTTGGGCCTTGCCACAGCGCGTGACAGTCGTCCGGGCGACCTCACGCATCAGGTCTTCGCAACGCGTACCCTTGGCCTCACGCATCGCCTGCCTGCGGAGGCCCTTGCTGATTATCTGTCCGGACTCCTGATTGGGCATGAACTCGTGTCCGCGCTGGCCGGTCTCGGCAACGCCGCCGACGCGCCGCTCGTCATGATCGGCGACCCGGCCTTGTGCGAACGCTATGTGTATTCCCTCAAGTATCTCGGCAAAGCGGCGGATGCGGTTCTCGACAACACGGCACCGACAGGGTTGTGGGCGTTCGCCCATGCCGCGGGCCTTATCGGCGACGCCAATCCCTGAACCATGAAATCGGAGAAACCGATGGCCGACCTAAACGAATTGACGAACCGGTTTTCTGCAGCGTTGCGTCAACTTCCCCTTGTTGCCATTTTGCGCGGGATCAAGCCGAGCGAGGCCCAAGGCGTAGGGCGTGTGCTTTACGAGAAGGGATTTCGCCTGATCGAAGTACCGCTGAATTCGCCTGACCCGTTCGACAGTATTGCGGCCATTCGTCGTTCTCTTCCGGACGACGCACTGGTTGGTGCGGGCACCGTGCTTTCCGTGGATAACGTGACGGCGTTGCGGCAATGCGGCGGTGAAGTGGTTGTCATGCCGCATTCCGATGGCGGTGTCATTAGGGCGGCGAAAGATGCCGGCCTGCTTTGCGTTCCGGGTGTCGTGACGCCGACGGAGGCGTTTTCCGCGCTGGCGGCCGGAGCCGACGCGCTCAAACTCTTTCCAGCCGAACTCGTAAGCCCCCAGATACTGAACGCGATTCGGGTTGTGTTGCCGGCAACGACGCGGCTGCTGCCGGTGGGTGGAATCGCTCCGAACAACATGAAGCCATTTGTCGATGCCGGAGCGGCTGGCTTCGGGCTGGGTTCTGCGCTCTACTCGCCTGGTATGAACATCGACGAGGTGGCAAGGCGTGCCGGCGACTTCGTGAGCGCCTGGAGGGAAATCGCACCGGCATCGGCTTAGTCGGCCGGCTCGGGATGCCGGAGGAACAGAAGACAAATCAATGCGCTGAAAAAGGGAGAGTAGGGGAGCATGAAGATCGTCAAGACAGCACTCGCCGTTGCTTTGGGATGCGGAATTGGCGCGGTGGCAACGCTTTTTCCGGCGTACGACGCCAACGCACAAATCAAGGACCGCGAGCTACGGATTGGTATCGGTCTGGGCGAAGACCACCCGCAAAGCCTTGCGATCAAGCAGATGGCCGATATCGTGCAGCGTGAGACGAAAGGGAAGATCAAGATCACGCTCTATGCCGGTGGCAAGCTGGGCAACGACAAGACCATGGCCGCCGATTTGCAAAAAGGCACGCTGGACATGACCGCGCCGGACTCGTCCACGCTCGTCGATTTCAACAAGGGTTTCGGCATCATCAACTTTCCGTACCTTTTTGATCGCGAGGAAGATGCCGATTCCGTGCTCGACGGTCCCTTCGGAACCAAGCTGCTCGATACCTTGCCCGAGCATGGCATCGTCGGCCTCGCCTGGTGGGAAAACGGTTTTCGCAATACCACGAACAACGTGCGCCCGATTACGACGGCGAGCGATTTCCAGGGGTTGAAGATTCGCGTCATCCCGAACCCGCTGTTCAAGGACATTTTTGTGGCCTTGGGGGCCGAACCGGTCGAGATTCCCTTCCCGCAGGTGTACGACGCATTGAAGGATCAGAAAGTCGACGGGCAGGAAAACCCGGTGATCACCATACACAGCTCCCGTTTTTACGAGGCCCAGAAGTACCTCACGTTAACGCGGCACATCTACAGCGCGTGGCCGCTGCTCATCAGCAAGAAAACCTGGGACTCGTTCTCGGACGAGGAGCGGAAGATCATGCGCGATGCCGCACGTGAAGCAACCCTGTTCGAACGTCGCACAATCCGCGACTCGTCGCGGCGGGCAATCGCCGAGTTGCAGCGGCAGGGCATGAAGGTCAACGAGTTGCGATCGTCCGAACAGGTCCAGTTCCGACGGTTCATGCGGCCCGTTATAAAGAAATACACGACGGTATTTGGCGAACAGTGGGCGAGCGAGTTCTACATGGCCGGTGTTCAAATGGAAGCGCAACGTATCAAAAAGGGCGCACCTAACTGAACCCCTCACCCTGTTCTCCATTGCGGCAAACGGAAAAAAGAGAGCAGGGCAGGGGATCTTTCCACCGAGGAGTGGAAAGACATCGTCCAAAAACACTTTTGTTCTATTGCAATCGAAAGGTGCTCCATGGTTTCTACAGTAGCAAATCCCTTGTTTGATCTGACGGGCCGGCGTGCTTTGATCACCGGATCGACTCAGGGAATCGGGTTCGCGTTGGCGACCGGTTTGGCGCGAGCGGGCGCCACGATCGTTCTCAATGGGCGTGATTCAGGCCGCGTGCGAGCCGCAGTCGAAAAGCTCTCGGCTTTCGGCTACACCGTCGAAAGCGCCGTTTTCGACGTTACGGATCAGCCGGCGGTCGTTGACGGAGTGGACCGAGTCGAGAAAGAAAACGGGGCAATTGATATTCTGATCAACAACGCCGGCATCCAGCGTCGGGCGCCGCTCGATGAGTTTCCGAGCGAGAACTGGCACGCCTTGATCAACGCCAACCTGAATAGCGTCTTTTATGTTTCGCAGGCGGTCGCCAAGCACATGATTCCGCGCCGGAGGGGCAAGATCATCAACATCTGCTCAGTGCAGAGCCAGCTTGGCCGGCCCACGATCGCACCTTACACGGCGACCAAGGGCGCAGTCGCGATGCTCACCAAAGGCATGTGCGCCGATTGGGCGAAATACGGTATCCAGGCGAATGGCCTGGCCCCGGGATATTTTGAGACGGAGATGAACAAGGCGCTCGTGGAGAACGAGGAGTTTTCAGCGTGGCTTTATAAGCGCACGCCAGCCGGGCGTTGGGGAAAAGTGGAGGAACTCAACGGAGCGGCGATCTTCCTTGCCTCGGATGCGTCGAGCTTCGTCAATGGTCAGGTTATTTATGTCGATGGCGGTATGACGAGTACCGTCTGACGCCCGTCGCGCAGCGTGTCTTCAACGGCCATCTTAGGGTGGCCGTTTTTTTTCTGAGGGAGGGGGCAAGACAAACCGTAAGCTCGCAGGCCTCAAGCGAGGCATTTCCGGACAACTGAAGGAACGGTGATCGCGCACGGGCTGAGACCACGATGGTTCCACTTGCGCGAGTTGTCTGTGCAAAGGTTGGCTTTGTGGTCAGTCTTAGGTAAGGGCGGCCATTCTTTGAATGGCCATACCGTCCCGAATGCCAAGCGCAACGACTATCTGAACGAGTGGCCTCCTCGTCAGGAATCGAACCTGAATCTCACGCTTAGGAGGCGCGTGCACTATCCGTTATGCTACGAGGAGGTCGGGCGCGTATTCTACGCGGCCTTGGCGTAGCCCACCAGAGTTACCAGCGCTTCGTGTGCGGCCTGCACGCATGGTCGTGCTGTAGCCGTTCTCCTTGCTCGGTAGCCGCGCAGTAAATCGTGACGGCGGAGGTAGAATCGGGGGACTATGCCTATGTAGGTTCAACCTACGAGTCGAAGTTGCCCGCCGAACCTCCACTTTTCCCTTCAACCTGCTCTGCTCATGCCTCATCTGATTCTGTCTGACGCTTCTCTCGCTTACGGCCATGTGCCTTTGCTCGACCACGCCGAATTCCAGCTCGATCCGGGGGAGCGTGTGGCCCTGATTGGCCGAAATGGCAGTGGAAAGTCGTCGTTGTTGCGCGCACTGGCCGGGCAAGGTGCTCTCGACGACGGTACGGTGTGGCGTCAGCCCGGTATTCGTTTTGGCTACGTGCCCCAGGAGCCACCCTTCGATCCGGACCTGTCGGTTTTCGAAGCGATCGTGGCCGGTATGGGTGAAGTCTCCTCGCTTCTGGCCGAGTATCACGCGGTCTCCCTGGCGATGGCCGAGCCAAAGGCGAAACACGATGAGCTACTTGACCGGTTGCATCATCTGCAAAGCGAACTCGAGTCCCGCGATGCCTGGTCATTCGAAGCGCAGGCCGGACGAGTGATTCAGCGCTTCTCGCTGGCACCCGATGCACGCGTCGGGACGTTGTCCGGCGGTCAGAAAAAGCGCCTCGCGTTGGCACAGGCCCTGGCTGTCTCACCGGAAATGCTTCTGCTCGACGAGCCCACCAACCACCTCGATATCGGCGCTATCGAGTGGCTTGAGGAGATGCTCGTTGGCTCGACGGCTTCGCTCGTGTTCATCACCCACGATCGTCGTTTCCTAGACCGTGTCGCGACGCGCATCATCGAATTGGACCGGGGCCGCCTGGCGTCGTTTCCCGGCAACTTCTCCGCCTACCAGGCGCGCAAGGAGCAGATGCTCTACGACGAAGCGATTCAGAACGCGAAGTTCGACAAGTTCCTCGCTCAGGAAGAGGTCTGGATTCGAAAAGGGGTCGAAGCGCGGCGTACACGCAACGAAGGCCGCGTCCTGCGGCTCGAGCAATTGCGTCGAGAACGCGCTGCACGACGGGAACGCCAAGGTCGAGTGGAACTGGCTCTCGACGCGGGCGAAAAGAGTGGCAAGCTAGTCGCCGAACTCGTGAATGTGAATAAACGTTTCGGCGAGAAAATCGTCGTGCGGGGTTTTTCTTGTCGCCTGCAGCGGGGCGACAAGCTCGGACTCATCGGTCCTAATGGCGCCGGCAAGACGACCTTGCTTCGCCTGATCCTTGGCGAACTTGCACCGGACTCGGGAACCGTGCGTCTCGGTACGCGGATTCAGGTGGCCTATTTCGATCAGTTTCGGACTCAACTCGATGAGGAGGCCGCGCTCGTCGATGTCATCTCCCCGGGGTCGGATTACGTCGAGATCGGGAACGAACGCAAACACGTCATCGGCTACCTCGGTGACTTTCTCTTCGCCCCGCAACGAGCCCGTTCGCCGGTCAAGTCGCTCTCAGGGGGTGAACGCAACCGTCTGTTGCTGGCACGCCTGTTTGCGAGGCCAGCCAACGTACTCGTACTCGACGAGCCGACCAACGATCTCGACATCGAGACACTCGAACTTCTTGAGCAACTCTTGCAGGACTATCCGGGAACCCTTTTCCTGGTCAGCCATGACCGCGCGTTCCTTGATAACGTTGTGACGCAAACGATCGCCGCCGAGGGGGGGGGTGTCTGGCACGAGTACGCCGGCGGTTACCAGGACTGGGCAGACTACCAGACGAGGAAGAAACAAAACGACGACTCTACGCGCACACCGCCGAAACTGGCCGAGGCCGCTACTGGCAGCTCCCCGAAAACGCGGCCAGACGGAAACCGGAAGCTGAGTTACAAGGAAACGCGGGAACTCGCGGAATTGCCCGAGCGTGTTGCGGCGCTTGAGCAGGAACAGAAAGAGCTGACTCGGCGCCTGGAGGACCCGGCACTTTACCAATCGGAGCCGCGCGAGGCAGAGAAGCTGGCGCGTCGTATGAACGAGATCGACGACGAACTCATGGTACTGCTCGAACGCTGGGAAGAGTTGGACAAGTAGCCGGGGGGCCTGATCTTGGCCGACTAGGAACGCGGTGCGCGCAAAAGAGTCTTGGACCGGCGGGCGCAAAAAGAAACGCTACGAGCGTCTCCGGCACTGGTGAGTGCGAAACCCGGCCTTCAGCCGCCAGCCGCTTTTTTCAACGCTTCGCGAATCTGCGGCAATGCCGCCTGTGCCGCTTTTTCTCCCTCCAAGATCGAATCGTGCCGGGCGAGGAAGTCGGTGGAGCCGACCGCTCCCACGTCTGGCCGAATGACAACGTCGGCTTCCTTCAACTCGTGCCGTGCCAAGTTCTGCCCCATGATCGTGAAGGTTTGGAGCAGGATGTCGAGTGTGCCGCGTACCGGATGATTATCGGTGTGCGCGGAGATATCCACGGCAATCACGACGTCGGCGCCCATTTCACGAGCGCTGCGCACCGGGACGAGGCTCGAAAGACCGCCGTCCACGTATTCGTGCCCGTTGATCAGTACCGGCCGGAAAATCCCAGGGACGGTGGCGGAGGCGCGTACTGCCATGCCGGTATTGCCTGTGCGGAACAGAATTCGCTCCCCGCTATTAAGGTCTGTCGCCACAACCGCGAATGAGGTTTTCATCTTTTCGAGCGGACGTTGCGCGACAGCATCATTCACGAACTTCTGCAACGCCTCGCCTTTCAGGACGCCGCGGTCTGGCATCGACCAATCGCTAATCTTCGATTCGTCGAGCCGATGAGCGAGTTTCTGGATTTCGAAACCCGAGTTTCCGGAAGCGTACAACGCTCCGACTACGGCCCCCGCACTGGTCCCCACAACCACGTCGGGAACAATCCCTTGTGCTTCAAGAACCTTGATTACTCCGATATGCGCAAAACCGCGGGCCGCACCGCCCCCGAGGGCGAGGCCGACCTTAGGCGGTCTCGCAGGCGCGGTCGCAATGATGATCGGAGCAGGCGGGGGCGCTGGTTCGCGGCTGACGCAGCCGGTGAGGCCGGATGCCAGAACCAGCAAGGCGATAGGCAGGTAGTGCAGGCGCATATTGTTCTCGTTGAGGAAACGGGATTGTAATTCCGTTTCGTTTCACGAGGTGGTTTGAAGCGGGCTCGCCGCGATGCGTCAATCAGATGCCGGTTGGGAAGGCCCGTCCATCTCCTGAACGTCGCTTAAGTATTTCGGTATGAGCTCAGCCGGCACATTGAGCCGCGTGAGCAGCGTTTGCCGATCGATATGAAGCAGTTTTTGGATTGCCGTGAAGTCGTCCGGTAATGCCGCATCGGTCCAGTCATTGGAGGAATGGCGGGCGAGATTGACGGCCAGGATGACGTTTTGGACACGGGGAAGGTGCGAGTTCGCATCGTCCATCAACGTGTTGAGAAGTTCGGGAAGGTTCCACGATTCACAAAGGGCGCGTTGCAAATCGAACAGCCGGATGCCAAGAATCTGTTGTTGGGCGCTGGCGCTGCGCAACGTTTTGTCGGCCGTTTGTTTGTCGCGGATCGCGATAGCGAGCCGGGGGGCGAAGCACCACAGTAGGATCTCGGAAAGATCGTGGAGCAGCGCGGCAAGCGCGACCTCTTCGACGTTCAGGTCGTACCGTTCGCGCGCCCATTCGTGAGCGTAATGCGAAGCCCGCTGGACCCGTCGGATGACTTGGAGTACGCCAAGCAAGGCCTGTGGTTCGTTCTTGAGCAGCGTTTCGATCGTGAGCGGCGCTTCAAAGCGGGCGAAAAAAGGCTCGAGGCCATACATCATCACGGCGTGGTCGATTGTCGTAATGTCTGTCCGCAAGCGCTTGCCGCGGTACGGCTGTATATGCGCCAGAACACGAACCGCCATCAGGGGATCCTGAAGAACGATCGCCGCGATATCGCGACCATTGATCTGGTCGACGTTTTGCCGCGCTTCTTCGAGTCGGCGTGCAGTTTGCCGAAGAATAGGCATCTCGGTGTGACTGAAAAAGTCCACCCAAGCATCGAGATCGGGAAGCGGCTGATCGAGCATGCGCCAGAAGTTATAAAGTTACTCTAAATGTTTCTGCTAATTGTCTGATTCATCAATAAGGATTAAATTTTCAAGTTCATACTACCCGGAGCCTTTAGCGACCGCAAGGGCATGGCAAGAACCGCAGACTTCGGAAACTTTTGTCGTGTTCTTCAGGGCTTTGCGTGCGCCACCAACGTTTACAAACATCAGTTCTACCGCTGGGCCGTTGACGTGGCCTCGTTTCGGCATTCCTGAGAGTGTTGGTAGAATGAGAAGTTATCCCGCGTATTCCGACTCCGTCTGTTAAACCCGCCCTGTGGAGGATTCATGGCTATTGAACGTACGCTTTCGATTATCAAACCCGACGCCGTTGCGAAGAACGTCATTGGCAAGATCTACTCACGTTTTGAGACCAACGGTCTGAAGATCGTCGCGGCGAAAATGGCTTGGCTTTCGCCTCAAGAGGCCGGCGAGTTTTACGCGGTGCACAAAGAGCGGCCTTTCTACAAGGACCTCGTTACGTTCATGACGTCCGGTCCGGTGATGATTCAGGTGCTCGAGGGCGAGGATGCAATTGCCAAGAACAGGGAACTGATGGGTGCAACTGACCCCAAGAAGGCGGCCCCGGGAACGATCAGGGCTGATTTTGCGTCGTCGATCGATGCCAACGCCGTGCATGGTTCCGATGGCCCGGAGACGGCCAAGGTCGAGGTCGGTTTTTTCTTCCCCGGCATGAATGTTTACGCTGGTCGCTAGAGCAAACCCTCTGCGTGTGACGGCTTGATGAAGACTAACCTGCTCGATTTCGATGCGGCCGGGCTGACCGCCTTTTTTGCCGAAAACGGCGAGAAGACCTTTCGCGCCCGGCAAGTACTGCGCTGGATGCATCGATTCGGGCAGGATGATTTTGACGCGATGACCGATATCGCGAAAAGTCTGCGTGAGAAGCTGCGCGAAATTGCAGAAATCCGGGCACCGGCCGTCGTTTCGGACAAGCAGTCCGACGACGGAACCCGCAAGTTCCTGTTTGACGTCGGCGGGGGCAATGCCGTCGAGACCGTCTTCATTCCCGAAGACGACCGCGGCACCCTTTGCGTCTCTACTCAGGCTGGTTGTGCGCTCGATTGTGCCTTTTGCTCCACTGGCAAGCAGGGGTTCAACCGAAACTTGACGGTTGCAGAAATCATCGGGCAGTTATGGCAGGCGAATCGGGCGCTCGGCGCTGACCCGTCGGGTGAGCGAATCATTAGCAATGTAGTCTTGATGGGCATGGGCGAACCGTTGGCGAACTTCGAGAATTCCGTCACAGCCCTTCGCCTGATGCTCGATGACAACGCCTATGGCTTGTCGCGGCGACGCGTGACTGTGTCAACGTCAGGCCTTGTACCGGTCATCGATCGTTTGCGCGATGAATGTCCGGTAGCCTTGGCAGTTTCTCTGCATGCACCGAACGATGGACTGCGTGATGAACTGGTTCCGATCAACCGGAAGTATCCATTGCGGGAATTGATGGCGGCGTGCTTGCGCTATCTGGAAAAAGCACCGAGAGATTTCGTGACGTTTGAATACGTGATGCTCGATGGAGTGAACGATTCGGACGCCTGTGCGCAGGAATTGCTCGCCTTGACGCGCAACGTACCTTGCAAGTTCAACCTGATTCCATTCAATCCGTTTCCCGGGTCGCCGTTCAGGCGTTCGCCGTCGCAGCGAATCAGGCGGTTTGCTGAAATACTAATGAATGCCGGCATCATTGCCACCACGCGAAAGACGCGGGGGGATGATATTGATGCGGCATGCGGTCAATTGGCCGGCCAGGTTCAGGATAAAACGCGGCGAAGTGGGCGCCGTATCATCGACGTACACGAGGTTAGGACACGATGAAAGCGTTTTGGGGGATGTTCGCACGGGTAGGGGCCTTGGTCTGCCTGGTGGTGACCTTGGGCATGGTTTCCGCCCCTTCGGTTTTCGCTCAGGGAACGGCTTCGCCAGCTGATACGCTGACAGGCAGCAGTCCGAAGGACGCGCTGACCCGGGCTAAGCTTCATACCGAACTGGGCTCGATGTATTTCCAGGAAGGGAATTTCATCGTGGCCCTCGAAGAACTGACGATCGCCATCTCGATCAATCCCAACTATGCACCTGCTTACAGCACCCGTGCATTGGTCTTGCATCAGATCCGGGAACTCGATTCCGCAGGCAAAGACTTTAGAAAGGCGCTGGAACTTGACGAGCGCGATCCCGAGATCAACAACAACTATGGCTGGTTCCTTTGCGAAACGGGGCATGAGAAAGAGGCACTCGATTACTTCCAGAAGGCGATCCGGAACCCCTTGTACCGGACGCCGGAGGTTGCACACCTCAATGCCGGCGCCTGTTACGCGAAGATCGGCGATCTGGATACGGCCGAAGACTACATTCGCCGCACGCTCCGTTTTTCACCCGACAATGCTCGTGCGCTTTATCAACTGGCGGCCATCACTTACAAACGAGGCAACTACGATGCCGCGAGAGAGCATCTGACGAAGATTACCCGCACGCGTGAGCCGAATGCGGAAACGCTTTGGCTGCTTCTGCGTACGGAACGCCGTCTGGGCGACCGCATCGCGGAAAACAGCTTGGCGGCTCAATTGCGCCGCAACTATCCGGATTCGCCCGAATATCGCGAGTTGCTGAAAGGGAACTTCGAATGAATGGGGAATCGGTTCAGCAAGGAGGCCTCGTCGGGATTACTGACCCGGCGGATATGGTGGGGGCTCAGAGCGCGTCGGCTCCAACTGTCGGCCAGCAACTCCGAGCGGCCCGTGAAGCGAAAGGGCTGAGCAAGGGGGAAGCGGCCAAATCGATCAAGTTGAGCGTGCGCCAGGTCGAAGCGCTCGAAGCCGACGACTGGGACAACTTGCCGTGCAATACTATTGTTCGCGGTTTTGTTCGCAACTACGCGCGGCTGCTCAACCTTGACGCGGAGCGGCTCATGCATGACCTGGATGCCCTGCATTTTCCCCAGGCTCCGGAATTGAAAGTTACGACGGGGACTCCGGTCAGTATGCCCCAGGAAGGCACGCCTGATCGGCGCGACTATGCGCGAGTCATTTTTGGCCTGTTGATCCTGGCGGCAGCGGTGGCTGCGTACCTGTTCGTTCCCATCGAGCTGTGGCAATCGACTCTGACGGCGGTGAAGTCGGCGATGGAATCACGCACAGCAACGGAGGAAAAGCTTCCGCCGTCCCAAGAGGCGGCAACCGCCAACACGCCAGTCGTAACCGCAGCGCCTTCCGTGCCGGAGCCAGCGGCTGTGCCGGCTAACCTACCACCAGTCGGCGGTGCTGACACAAGCGCTCAATTGCCGGAGTCGCCGGCTGTGGCGGATGCAGCGGCCGAAGCGCAGGCGAACGTGCTCAAATTCTCTTTTGCGAAACCTTCGTGGGTGGAGGTGCGCGACAAAAGCGGGCGAGTTATCTTTTCGCAGTTGAACCCCGAGGGAAGCCAAAAGGAAGTGTCGGGAACTCCGCCATTTTCCCTGGTCGTGGGCAACTCGGCGTATGTCAGCCTGCAATACAGGAATAAGCCGGTGGACCTCTCCAAGCGCAGCAAGGATGATGTCGCCCGGTTAACCGTCGAATAACCCTCTTGATGGTGCCCTGCGGTTCGCGGGGGCGCTTTCCCATATTTTGTGAGCAGTGAGTTGAGCAATTCTCTTGTTACCCGACGTTCCACACGTACTGTCCGTATTGGCCACGTAAATGTGGGCGGGGATTCCCCGGTCGTGATCCAATCGATGACGAATACGGACACCGTGGACGTCGTGAAGACGGCGATTCAGTGCGCTGAGCTGGCAAGAGCCGGTTCGGAGCTTGTTCGTATCACCGTCAATACTCCGGAGGCCGCTGCCGCCGTGCCGGGTATTTATGAACATCTGCAGCGGATGAACGTTGATGTGCCGCTGATTGGCGACTTCCATTACAACGGGCATCGGTTGCTGTCTGATTTTCCCGAATGCGCCCAGATGCTGGCGAAGTACCGGATCAATCCAGGCAACGTCGGTCACGGAAAGAAACGCGACGATCAGTTCGCACAAATGATCGAAGTCGCATGCAAATACGATAAGCCGGTCCGCATCGGTGTTAACTGGGGGAGCCTGGACCAGGACCTGTTGGCGCGAATCATGGACGAGAATGCCCGGCGCCCCCAGCCGTTGGACGCAATCGAAGTGATGCGCGAGGCCATGGTAACGTCGGCCCTCGAATCGGCCGCGAAGGCAGAAGAGCTGGGCCTGCCCGGCGGCAAGATCATCCTGTCGTGCAAAGTCTCGGGCGTGCAGGATCTGATTGCCATTTACCGAGAGCTTTCGCGGCGCTCGGATTATCCTCTACATCTCGGTTTGACTGAAGCCGGAATGGGGTCAAAGGGAATCGTTGCCTCGACGGCCGCCATGGCGGTGCTCCTGCAGGAAGGTATTGGCGACACCATCCGGGTTTCGCTGACCCCAGAGCCGGGGGGCAAACGCACCCAGGAAGTGATTGTCGCGCAGGAGATGCTGCAGACGATGGGACTGCGGGCTTTTACGCCGATGGTCGCCGCATGCCCAGGCTGTGGCCGTACCACGAGCAGCTTTTTCCAGGAGTTGGCCCAGTCGATTCAAGATCATGTTCGGGAAAGAATGCCGCAATGGCGGGCGGAGTACGACGGCGTGGAAAATATGACGCTTGCCGTCATGGGATGTGTCGTCAATGGTCCGGGCGAGAGCAAGCACGCCAACATCGGCATTAGCCTGCCTGGAACCGGCGAAGTGCCGGCCGCTCCCGTGTTTGAAGACGGCGTGAAGACGAGCACGCTGCGCGGGGAGAATATCGCAGCTGAATTTACGGCCATCGTCGACCGCTACGTGGCGCGTACCTACAAAAGAAAGATAGCGACAAGATCATGAGTCAAAACATTCAGTCCGTGCGTGGGATGAACGACATCCTGCCGGAGGAGGCCGAGTTCTGGGAGGTGTTTGAAGAAACTGTCCGTTCGTGGCTGAGAAGCTATGGATACCGGCCGATTCGCCTGCCAATCGTCGAACCGACGCCTCTTTTCAGTCGCGCGATCGGGGAAGTGACGGATATCGTGGAGAAGGAAATGTATTCCTTCACCGACAGCCTTAACGGCGAGCAGCTGACCTTGCGCCCTGAAGGAACGGCGGGTTGTGTACGCGCGGTCATCCAGCACAAGCTCGCAGCACAGCAGCCACTGCGGCTTTACTACGTGGGGCAGATGTTCCGGCACGAGCGCCCACAGAAGGGACGCTACCGTCAGTTCAATCAGGTTGGCGTCGAATCGTTCGGTTTCACCGGGCCAGATATCGATGCCGAGCAGATTCTTATGGGCGCGAGGCTCTGGGATGATCTGGGTCTGGAGGGGATCGGCCTGCAGTTGAATACGCTCGGCCAGCCCGCGGAGCGCGCGAGCCACCGTGCCGAACTGATCGCGTATTTTGAAAAGCATCAGGAGCTGCTGGATGAGGATGCGCGACGTCGGTTATACACGAATCCGCTGCGGATTCTGGATAGCAAGAATCCCACGATGCAGGAAATGATCACCGAGGCTCCGCAATTGATGAGCCATCTTGGGGCTGAGTCGATGGCGCACTTCGAAGGGGTGCAGCAAGTGCTTCGCGACACCGGGATTCCGTACGTCATCAATCCGCGCCTTGTACGCGGCCTCGACTATTACAACCTGACTGTTTTCGAGTGGGTGACTGACCGCTTGGGCGCGCAGGGTACGGTCTGTGCCGGCGGGCGTTATGATGGCTTGGTCGAACAGCTCGGTGGCAAGCCGACACCGGCCTGCGGTTTCGCGATGGGCGTTGAACGTCTGGTAGCTCTCGTACGAGAGTCGGGCGGTGCACCGGAAACCGAAGGCGTGGACGTTTACCTCGTGCATCAGGGTGAAGCGGCCTCGCGTCTTGCTCCGCGCGTCGCCGAGAATTTGCGTGATCGGGGTATCGACGTGCTTTTCAACTGTGGTGGGGGTAGCTTCAAATCGCAGATGAAAAAGGCTGATGCCTCTGGGGCAACGTTTGCTGTCATCATTGGCGACGATGAGGCATCCGTCGGTGAGGTGACCCTCAAATCGTTACGCGCCGGCGAAGGAGTGCGCAACGAGCAAAAGCGTGTCGGCGTCGATGATGTCGCGGACGAAATCATGGACTCATTTTTGGACTTGGAAGAAGAAGCGTAATGGCTACCTACGACCTCGAAGAACAGGAACAACTCGCCGAGATCAAGGCGTGGTGGAAGCAATACGGCAACCTCGTGATCAACGTGGTAACCGCGGCCGCGATCGTCGTGATCGCCTGGCAGGGATGGAACTGGTACCAACGGTCTCAATCGACGCAGGCGGCTGGGCTCTACAACGTTCTCCAGCGTGCGGCGCAGGAGAAGGACTTGCAGAAGGTGAAGGCGGCAAGTGGAGAGCTCCTCGAAAAATTCGGAGGCACGAGCTACGCCACGCTCGGATCAATGATGGCTGCCAAGGCGTTGATCGACGCAGACGATGCCAAGACGGCCAAGCTGCAATTGCAGTGGGCCGTCGAGCACGGCAAGGATGAGCTGCGTGATCTTGCGCGCCTGCGTTTGGCTTCACTGCTGATTGACGAGAAGACTTACGACGAAGCGCTGAAAGTCGTTGACGGGTCTTCAGGTCCGGCATTCGAACCGCGGTTTTCGGATCTCCGCGGGGACGTTTTGCGGGCTCAAGGAAAGAAAGCCGAGGCGGCGACCGCGTATCAATCTGCGCTGGACAAGCTTGATACTCTCGCCAAGGCTGGCAAGGAAAAGGACGCGCAGGGCTGGCAGGAACAGTCGGGGGCGATCTACCGCGAACTCGTCCAGCAGAAGCTTGATTCGCTTGGCGGGAGCAAGTAATGACGAGGCGCCTTGCCGCGGCTGTACTTGTCCTGGCGCTTCCGCTGGCGGCATGTTCGACGCTTGACGCGATCAATCCGTTTGCGAAGAAGAGCGGGCCGAAAATGGCCGAGCTGCAGCCGATCAGTGCTACGACGGAGGCTCGCGTCGAGTGGCGGGAGGGCGTCGGCAAGAGCGAACTCTATGTCTTTACGCCTGCGGTCGTCGGCTCATCGGTTTACGCAGCCGGTGAAAACGGAACAGTTCTTCGAATCGACGAGGGGCGCGTGGTCTGGAAGGCCAATGCCGAGCAAGTGCTGTCCGGAGGGGTGGGCGCCAATGCCGACATCGTCGTGGTTGGGTCTCGCAAAGGCGACGTACTTGCTTTTGCCGCCGCGGACGGCAAGTTATTGTGGAAGGCCAAGGCGTCCAGCGAGATTTTGGCGCCGCCGGCGGTGGGTGAGGGACTCGTTGTTGTGCGTAGCAGTGACAGTCGGGTTACCGGATACAGCGCAAGCGACGGCCAGCGCAAGTGGGTTTACCAGCGGCCGGCACCTGCACTTGCGCTGCGCTTCGCCGGGCAGCCGTTGATCGACGGCAAGTACGTCTTCGTCGGCTTCCCCGGCGGTAAGCTTGTTGCGCTCCTTAATGACAACGGCACCGCTGTTTGGGATGGCACCGTTGCCTTGCCAAAGGGCGCGACAGAAACAGATCGTATCGCCGATATCAGCAGTGCCCCGGTTATTTCAGGGCGAACGATTTGTGCCGTTGCCTACCAAGGGAGGGTGGCTTGCTTCGACCTCGGCAATGGCAGTCTCGTGTGGGCCCGCGACATGTCGAGCGCACGCGGAATGACGGTCGACCAGCGTTACGTTTACGTGACCGACGACAAGGGTGCGGTTCATGCTCTTGATCTTGCGACGGGTTCGAGTATCTGGAAGCAGGACAAGCTGTTCTTGCGTGGTGTGACGGCACCTGCGGTGGCACGCGGCCTGGTCGTTGTGGCAGACGTTCAAGGCGTGGTCCACTTCCTGAACCGAGACGACGGCTCCTTCGCGGCGCGAGTGACGACAGACGGCAGCCCCGTCGTCGCACCTTTGCGTGCGGCAGGTAACGCGCTGGTGTTGCAAACCAGGAACGGCGGCGTATTCGCTGTAGCGGCGCAATGAAGCCGACGATCGTTCTTGTCGGCCGGCCGAATGTCGGCAAGTCCACCTTGTTCAACCGCCTGACCAAAAGCCGGGATGCCCTCGTTGCCGACATTCCGGGCTTGACGCGGGATCGCCACTACGGGCATGGAAAACTAGGCAGCAAGCCATATCTCGTTGTCGATACCGGTGGCTTCGAGCCGCTAGCGAAAGACGGCATCATGCACGAGATGGCACGCCAGACGGAACAGGCGATTGCCGAGGCAGACGCGGTAGTTTTCGTTGTCGACGGACGGACGGGGATTACGGCGCTCGACAAGGAGATCGCCCGAAAGCTAAGACGTGCTGGCCGGCCGGCCTTCGTTGCGGTCAACAAGACCGAAGGCATGAACGAGGGAGTCGTCATCGCGGATTTTCATGAGCTTGGCCTCGGGGAGCCGTGGGCGATTTCGGCGACGCATGGCGAAGGTGTTCGTCATTTGGTCGAGCAGGTACTTGCGCCCTATCCCGAACCAACTGAAGAAGAGGAAGGTGACGGTACGCTGCGCGTGGCTATTGTCGGCCGACCGAACGTCGGCAAGAGCACGATGATCAATGCCTTGCTCGGTGAAGAACGCGTCATCGCCTTCGACCAGCCGGGAACGACCCGAGACGCAATCTATGTCGATTTTGAACGTGGCGGAAAGCACTACACACTGATTGACACGGCGGGCCTTCGGCGCAAGGGCAAGGTGTTCGAAACGATCGAAAAATTCTCGGTCGTGAAAACCCTACAATCGATCGAGGATGCCCATGTGGTAGTGCTCGTTCTCGATGCCCAGCAAGACATCTCGGACCAGGATGCGCATATCGCTGGCTTTGTGGTCGAGTCCGGAAGGGCGCTTGTTGTCGCTGTGAATAAGTGGGACGGCTTGGATCCTTACACTCGGGACCAGGTCAAAAGTGCGCTCGAATCGAAGCTCACCTTCCTGAACTTCGCGAATTTCCACTACGTTTCGGCGTTGCGGGGGCAAGGTCTTGCGCATGTGTTCCGGTCGGTGGACGCGGCGTACAAGGCGGCGATGGCCGATCTCTCCACGCCGCGGCTTACTCGCACATTGATTGATGCAGTTGCCAAGCAAGCACCACCGCGTAGCGGTATCTTCCGGCCCAAACTCCGCTATGCTCACCAAGGAGGAAGGAATCCTCCTGTCATCGTCATCCATGGCAATGCGCTGGACAAGGTGCCGGATTCGTACAAGCGCTATCTGGAGCACATTTTTCGGGAAGTGTTCAAACTGCAAGGCACACCGTTGCGCATTCAGTTCAACGTCTCGGAGAATCCGTTCGCTGAGCGCAAACCGGTGGAGCAGCGGCGCCGCAAGCCGAAAGGCGAAGAAAAGGCGAAACCAAAAGCACGGACCCCGGTCCAACCGAAGGTCGTGGCCCCGACGCGGGGCACGGCTAGACCTCGGCGCAAGTCAAAGCCGGCGTCCGCTTAGCCCGTTGGCGTTCGGCCAGTATGGCGAACACACCCAAAATCAATTAAGCTGCAAGAGCTTAGACCAACAACGAACATGGAGTTCTAACCATGAGCAATAAAGGGCAATTGTTACAAGACCCGTTTCTGAATGTGCTGCGTCGTGAGCACGTACCGGTCTCCATCTATCTCGTCAACGGTATCAAGTTGCAGGGGCAAGTGGAATCTTTCGATCAGTACGTCGTTTTGCTCAAAAATACTGTGACGCAAATGGTGTACAAGCACGCCATCTCCACGGTTGTTCCGTCTCGGCCTGTCAGCATTCAGCAGGATAACGGCGACGGCGATTGATCAACGACTAGCCGCTTTTCCCGGAATGCCGCTTCCGCCGCGTTTTCGGGAGGTGGCTTTCTCGATCCTGGTGTTTCCGCTTCTTTCGTAAAGCGTCTTCATGCTCGAACGTCCAGCCGGCGGTGAACGTGCGGTTATCGTCCAGCTCGATTTCGGTCGTGCCGATATTGCCGAAGAACTCGAAGAGGTCCGCCTGCTGACCCAGTCGGCGGGTGCGGTCGTCTGCGCGGAGGTGCAGGGACGTCGGCAAGCTCCAGACGCGGCCACCTATGCCGGCAAAGGCAAAGCGCAGGAAGTGGCTGCGGAAGTGGCGGCGCATGAGGCGGACTTGGTTGTCTTTAACCACGAATTGTCGCCTGCTCAGGAACGCAACCTGGAGCGCGTGCTGCAGTGTCGAGTGATTGACCGGACGAGCCTCATACTCGATATCTTTGCGCAGCGAGCCCAAAGCGCCGAGGGCAAGCTGCAGGTCGAACTCGCCCAACTTGAGCATCTTGCGACCCGCCTCGTGCGGGGGTGGACCCACCTTGAGCGCCAGAAAGGTGGCATCGGATTGCGTGGGCCTGGCGAAACCCAGTTGGAGACCGACCGCCGTTTGCTGGGAAAACGCGTCAAGGTGCTCAAAGAACGGTTATCCCGCCTCGAACGGCATCGCGGCGTGCAACGGAAGGCGCGTAGCCGGGGCGACGTGTTGAATGTCTCCCTCGTTGGTTATACGAATGCCGGCAAGTCGACGCTCTTTAATGCATTGACTCATGCAGGTGCCTACGCTGCCGATCAACTGTTCGCCACCCTGGATACGACCTCCCGGCGCCTTTGGTTGGGCGAGGCGGGGAACGCCGTAATCTCGGACACTGTTGGCTTTATCCGCGATTTGCCGCATGAGTTGGTCGCCGCCTTTCGGGCGACCCTGGATGCGACGTCCAGGGCGGATCTCCTGCTGCACGTGGTAGATTCGGCGAGCACTGTGCGCGACGAGCAGATTGCCGAGGTCGACAAGGTCTTGTCCGAAATCGGGGCAAGCGACGTTCGCCAACTCGTGGTGTTGAACAAGCTCGATCTCACAGGGCTACCGCCGGCGGTCGAGAGAGACGAGTATGGTAGAATCGCCCGCATCAGGATCAGCGCGAAAAATGGCGAGGGTTTGCCCCTCTTGCGGCAAGCGCTGGCTGAAATCGCTCTTGAGAAACGCCAAAACGACGCGTCACCGGCAAGCATAGGTGACGACAGTTCTTTCAAAGCTGAATAACGTTCGTAACGTTCGGATTCCGACTTCTCCCTATGATTTCATGCATCGGAGTACTTATGTCGCTCAACGACCCGCAATGGGGCAACCGAGGCAACGACGGCGGTGGCGGCAAGCGGCCAAGTCAGGGGCCCCCAGATCTTGAAGAGCTTTGGCGCGACCTCAATCGTCGCTTGTCGGGTGTTTTTGACAAGAAAGGCGGTGGAGGCAGTGACGGTGGTGGCAATCGCCCGTCGGCTGAATTCAATCCACGGTTTCTCGGCGGCGGCATCACAATGCTTGTTGCCCTGGTACTCGTTGTCTGGCTGGCGAGCGGCTTCTATATCGTCGACGCTTCTCAACGTGGCCTCGTTTTGCAGTTCGGCCGCTACAAAGAGAGTACGGAATCGGGGCTTCGCTGGCGGTTGCCGTACCCGATCCAGTCGCATGAGCTGGTCAACATCTCCGGAGTGCGGACGATTGAGGTCGGCTATCGCGGTAGCGAGAGAAACAAGGTTCTCAAAGAGGCACTGATGCTCACGGATGATGAAAACATCATCAACATTCAGTTCGCCGTTCAGTACATTTTGAAGGATCCGGTCGAGTATGTCTTCAACAACCGGAATCCAGACGAGTCGGTGATGCAGGCTGCCGAGACGGCGATTCGCGAAATCGTCGGCAAGAGCAAGATGGACTTCGTTCTCTACGAAGGCCGCGAACAGATTGCAGTTCAGGCTTCTAACCTGATGCAGGAGATTCTCGACCGGTACAAAACCGGAATCCTGATCTCGAAAGTCACGATGCAAAACGCGCAGCCGCCCGAGCAGGTTCAGGCAGCCTTCGACGACGCCGTTAAGGCCGGCCAGGATCGCGAGAGACAAAAGAACGAGGGGCAAGCTTACGCGAACGACGTGATCCCGCGTGCTCGCGGTACGGCGGCTCGCTTGTTGCAAGAAGCGGACGGTTACCGGCAACGCCTCATCGCGACAGCTGAGGGCGACGCCAACCGGTTCCGTCAGGTCAACGCCGAATACTCGAAGGCGCCCGAGGTGACGCGCAGCCGCATGTACATAGAGACGATGCAACAGGTATATAGCAATACGAGCAAGGTAATGGTTGACGCGCATGGGCAAGGGAACCTGCTCTATCTTCCCTTGGACAAGCTGATGCAGGCTGCGGGCGCGATTCCGCAAGCGAGTAGCGAATCGTCAACCTCGGCTGGTGATGCGTTAGCTGGCCGCTCAGGTGCAACGTCCTCTCCCAAAGACAGTGCCCCGCCGGCGTCGGAGCGGGCGGATTCCCGCTCGCGTGATGCCCTTCGTTCGCGCGACAGGGAGGCACGATAATGAGAGCTCGCCTGAACATACTCGCGACGCTGGTTGCGGTTGCTCTTGTCATTTTTGCAACGTCCATTTTTACGGTCGATCAAAGGCAGTACGCGATCATCTTCCAGCTTGGAGAGGTGCGTGACGTCATCGAACGCCCGGGGCTTTACTTCAAGTGGCCAATGATTCAGAACGTGCGCTATTTCGACAAGCGGATTCTGACGCTGGACGCCGCCGAACCAGAGCGCTTCATCACTTCTGAAAAGAAGAATGTGCTCGTTGACTCCTTTGTGAAATGGCGGATCGTCGATCCCAAGCTCTACTACATCTCGGTTGCCGGCGATGAGGCGCGCGCGGTGACTCGTCTCTCGCAGACGGTCAATGCCGGATTACGAGAGGAGTTTGGCAAGCGCACGGTGCACGACGTCGTTTCGGGCGAACGCGATCGGATCATGGAGCAGATGCGCGAGAAAGCCGATCAAGACGCACGCAAGATCGGGGTGCAGATCGTCGATGTACGGGTGAAGCGGGTCGATCTGCCGACGGAAGTCAGCGAGTCGGTGTATCGCCGCATGGAGGCAGAACGCAAACGTGTCGCCAACGAGCTCCGTTCTGAAGGGGCGGCCGAGGCCGAGAAGATTCGGGCTGACGCCGATCGGCAAAGGGAAGTCATTGTTGCCGAAGCCTACCGCGAAGCGCAAAAGATCAAAGGCGAAGGGGACGCGAAGGCAACGGCGACGTACGCCCAAGCGTTTGGTCAGAATCCCGAGTTCTATGCCTTCTATCGGAGCCTGGAAGCGTATCGGTCGACCTTCAAGAACAAGGGCGACGTGATCGTGGTGGAGCCGAATTCGGACTTTTTCAAATACATGAAGAGTCTCGGGCGTGGTGCTGAAAAAACCTCGAAATGACCGACAGCCTTCTCGCCGCCTTCGCTTTGCTGTTGGTTCTCGAAGGCGTCATGCCTTTTCTCGCGCCACGCGTGTGGCGCGATACTTTTCGCCGTCTTCTTCAGTTGACTGACGGACAACTGCGTTTCATCGGTCTTTCTTCGATGCTCGCCGGAATAATCCTGCTGATGGTTTTCAGATGAACTGGCTGTTACCCGAATACTTGGCTGATGCCTTGCCCCAAGAGGCGGCGCGAATCGAGAAGTTAAGACGCGTCGTACTCGATCTGTTCAGGGTGCGTGGTTATGAGCTGGTCATCCCGCCCATGCTGGAGTATCTCGATTCCTTGCTGACGGGGTCCGGCTCTGACCTCACTCTGCGTACCTTCAAGCTCGTCGATCAATTATCGGGTCGTACGCTTGGAGTCCGCGCCGATATGACTCCGCAGGTAGCGCGTATTGATGCCCACCTCCTCAATCGGAAAGGTGTCGCACGCCTTTGCTATTGCGACAGCGTCCTGCATACGCTTCCAGCATCGCAGGCGGCAACGCGGGAACCGATTCAGCTCGGCGCCGAGCTCTATGGCTATGCAGGGCTAGAGGCTGACATTGAGATCATTCGCTTGGCGGCTGCAGCTCTTACTGCCGCTGGTACGCCGGCGTCTCGGATTGACGTCAGCCACGTTGGTGTCTTCCGTGCGCTTTCGGGCGCCGCGGGGCTCAAGGCGGCAGACGAAGCGAGAATTCTACCGTTCCTGCAAGCGAAGGACATTCCTGGGCTACGCGAATGTTGTGCCGGACTGGCCGAGCCTTATCGTTCGGCGTTTTTGCGTTTGCCGGCGCTCTACGGCGGTGTGGAAGTGCTTGAGGAAGCTATCGAGAAGTTGCCGAAGCTTCCCGAGATCGTACAAGCGGTTGAGACAATGAGCGGGTTGCGACTGGCTCTGCCCGAACTTCCGCTTTCATTCGATTTTGCCGATTTGCGCGGTTACCATTATCACAATGGCATTGTATTTGCCGCCTATTATCCGGGTTTCCCAAGCGCGATTGCCCTTGGGGGACGGTACGATGGCGTCGGGAGAGACTTCGGGCGCGAACGTCCCGCGACGGGTTTCTCGATGGATTTGCGAGAGGTCGCCCGCCTTTCGGGTGACGGAGATGGCGAGGAGTCAATTCTGGCACCCTACGTGGGTGGCGATGCAAGCCTCGCGGCGCGAGTTGCCGCGCTGCGAAATGAGGGACATATCGTTGTTGAGTTGCTTCCTGGCGAGGCAGCGAGCGAAGGTCCGGAATGTACCCAACGGTTGGTCAGACGCAACGGGCGATGGATTACAGAAGCAATTACGGGGATCGATTGAAAAATGGCTAAGAACGTCTTGGTAGTCGGGACGCAGTGGGGCGACGAGGGCAAGGGGAAAATCGTCGACTGGCTGACGAACCACGCGCACGGAGTCGTCCGTTTTCAGGGCGGCCACAATGCGGGTCACACGCTCGTCGTCGGAGATCGTGTGTACAAGCTCAATCTCGTTCCATCAGGGATCGTCCGAGAGGGAGTGACTTGCTACATCGGAAATGGCGTGGTCCTTGATACGCACCACCTGATTTCCGAAATCAAGGAACTCGAGGCGGGTGGCATCGAGGTGCGTTCACGGCTCAAGATCAGCCCGGGATGCCCGCTTATCCTCGGGTACCATGGTGCGCTTGATCGCGCCCGGGAGGCAGCCAAGAGTGCAGGTGCTCGTATCGGGACGACTGGCAAGGGGATTGGTCCGGCCTATGAGGACAAAGTGGCGCGTCGCGCGTTGCGCGTGTATGACCTGTTCTATCCGGAACGCTTTGCCGAGAAACTCAAAGAGAACCTCGACTACCACAACTTCGTTTTGACGAAATACTTGGGGGCCGACCCGGTTGATTACGATGCGGTGTTGGCACAGGCGATGGCTGATGCGGATGTCGTCAGACCGATGGTGGTCGATGTATCCGCAGCCCTTTATGCCGAAAACAAATCGGGTCACAACCTGCTCTTTGAAGGGGCGCAGGGTGCTTTGCTGGACATCGACCACGGCACTTACCCGTTCGTCACCTCGTCTAACTGTGTCGCCGGCCAAGCTTCCGCCGGCGCGGGCATCGGGCCGGGAATGTTGCATTATGTTCTCGGGATAACAAAGGCTTACTGTACGCGGGTCGGTGGTGGACCGTTTCCAAGCGAACTCGACATTGAGGCCGTCGGTACACCTGGTTATCAAATGTCGCAGAAAGGTCGGGAATTCGGTACGGTCACCGGGCGTAAGCGGCGGTGCGGCTGGTTCGACGTACCTGCGCTAAAGCGGTCGATCCAGATCAATGGCGTGACGGGGCTGTGCATCACCAAGCTCGATGTCCTCGATGGCTTGCAAGAACTCAAGATATGCACGGGCTATGACTTGGGTGGAAAAACGGTCGATCTTTTGCCGATGGGAGCGGACGATGTAGCGAATTGTCGTCCGATTCTCGAGACGATGCCGGGCTGGAGCGAGTCGACAGTCGGCGCAACAAGCCATGCCGACCTGCCAGCCGCCGCGCGAGCCTATCTGGAGCGTATCGAAAAACTATGCGAGATCCCGATCGACATTATTTCGACCGGGCCTGAACGCGACGAGACCATCCTTCGCCGTCATCCTTTTGAATGAGACAAACGGTGACTTCGGCGAGGGATTGAACGTGAGAAAGCCGGCGTTACGCCGGCTTTTTTGCTCGCTTGCTTGGGCGGCACGGAAAGGCGGGCTTGTGAAGGACAGAAGCGGCGCGCGGCATGGGAATCCTTGATTGGTTCAAGAATCGCTCCGCGCAATTCGACGCCGATCAACGTTCGGACGCACTGACGGAACAGGCGATCGAGAAAGCCGTAGCGCTCACCAATCCTCGGCTCAAATTGGTTCGGGCCTACCAGGATCGGTTGGGGCCTGCCGTCGAAACGAGTGTTGCGCATTTGCGACGGTTAATCTCTGCTTTGCCTGCGTCGATTCGGATTTCAGCGACCAACTGGGGGTTTGACCCCGTATTGCGTGCTTTTTTTGCGACGCCGTCTGATATCACCACCATCCTGGGGCGGTCGCATAACGTGCGAACCTTGCTCGAAAAATTTCCCGAACTGGACGAAGCCCATGTCGTTCTCGGGATGGCGTTTTCGGAACAGAAAGTCCGAGGATTGTCGCTTCAAGGCGGTGGTGGGCCGCAAGATGCCGAAGCGACGATGGTGAGTTTTGCGGATCACCAAGTGCGTATTTGCGGGCAGGAAGAGCGGGAAATCCGCCGGCTTCTCGGCACTCAATTGTTCGAGTATCTGGTAGCCCAGGCTCTGATTGAAATCGGAGAAGATCGTTCAGAGCGACGTGAACTTGAGGATGAGCGTTCGCTGATTCGAGCCCGGCTGCGCTTGCTGCAGCAGCAAGGGCCGGGATTGGGAACAGTTTTTGGATCCCCCCCCGGTGCGGCCGAAGAACGCGCCAAGCTTGAGGCCCAATTGCTTGAAAACGAGCGGCAAATGGAGATGATCGGCGGATCGGATTCGATTCTCGAAGGAGAACTCGAGCACTTGCAGTCAGTGCTTGCAAACCCAGAGCGCTACGTGCGCATTGAGCACAAGGACCTCCGCTTGAGCACGATGAATCTCATGCTCGACGAGGCGAGTACGGACGTCGCTTGCGATGTCTCGTTCTCTCTGGCAGAGCTTTCCGGTTCGCCTTCGATCCGAAGTGCGTTCGTGCTAGGAACGTTTGCGCGCGCTGAACTTCCTCCGGAGAGAATGAATTTCGACGATGCCATTCGTTATTTGTGATTCCGGATCGCGAGGCGAGGAGCGGGGCGACGCCGTTGCAGACGATCCGATGCTGGCTTGGAACACGGCCGGCGGATCAGTGTCCGAAGAGAAGAGTGCAAAGATCATAAGTCACGGCGTTGCGTATGGTGTACGCTTGGACGGTCGACCAATCGGAACCTTTGAATATCCGAGATCTGCACGGACAGAAAGAGCAGTATCCAGAACAAAAAGGCCCCGACGATCGTCGAGGCCATTGATGTTTTTCTTGGTGCCCAGGAAGGGACTCGAACCCCCACAGTGTTGCCACCACTAGGACCTGAACCTAGCGCGTCTACCAATTTCGCCACCTGGGCATTTGCAGCGAAGGCCGAATTCTAAAGGAACATAACAAAATGTCAATAAAAAAGCTCTCCAGAACCCGTCGTAACGACCCCTATTTCGCTCGTGAAGCGGCCAAGTATGACGTCCCGCTACCGTCACGTGAGTACGTATTGCAGGCGGTTGAGGAGCAGGGCAAGCCGGTGAGTTTTGACTACCTTTGCGCTCTGCTCGACGTGCAAAAGCACGAACTCGAAATGTTCCAGCGTCGCCTCGGTGCCATGGAGCGCGAAGGCCAGTTGATGCGCAACCGGAAGGGGGCGTACATCGTTCCCGAGCGCGCAAGTTTGATCCCTGGGCGTGTCGAAGGTCACCCCGACGGTTATGGCTTTCTCGTCCCCGACGACCGTAGCGGGGACATCTTTCTTGACGCCAAACAGATGTCGAAGGTGCTGCACGGAGACCGGGCGCTGGTTCGCGTTATCGGTATTGATCGGAAGGGGCGGCCCGAAGGCGTTCTCGTCGAAGTGCTGGAGCGTGCCAATACACGTGTCGTGGGCCGCGTCCTGGTCGAGCATGGCATTACGCTCGTGGTTCCGGAGAACCGCCGTATCAATCAGGACATTCTGGTTGTCCCCGACAAGAAGACGAGAATCGCCGCGGGTCAGGTTGTCATGGTCGAGATCGTCGAACAGCCGGACCGACATACACAGCCGATCGGCCGAATCGTCGAAATCCTGGGCAACTATGCTGATCCCGGGATGGAAATCGAGATCGCTTTGCGCAAACACGACTTGCCCTTCGAATTCTCGCCGCAAGTCAATGAAGAAACGAAACGTCTGCCCAACAAGGTGAGAAAAGCCGAAATGGCCGGACGAAGGGATTTGCGGGATCTTCCTCTGGTAACCATCGACGGCGAGACAGCGAAAGACTTTGATGACGCTGTCTTCGCGGAGAAAAAGGGGCGCGGTTGGCGCCTCGTGGTTGCCATCGCGGACGTGAGCCATTACGTGCAGCCGGGAAGCGCGCTTGACCGCGAGGCCATGGCGCGGGGCAATTCGGTGTACTTTCCTCGACGGGTCATCCCCATGTTGCCCGAGAAGCTGTCCAACGGTTTGTGTTCGCTCAACCCCGACGTCGAACGGTTGGCCATGGTTTGCGACATGGACATCAACAGCCGTGGCGAGATCAAGGAGTACGAGTTCTATCCCGCGATTTTTCGCTCGCACGCTCGGCTGACCTACACGCAGGTGTGGGCTTGGCTTTCCGGAGAGAAGGCGCCGGAAACGGAGTTGCACCGCGAATTGTTGCCGCGATTGCAGGCGCTCTACGATCTGTTCAGTGTCCTGCTGAAAGCACGCCACAAACGAGGTGCGATCGATTTCGAGACCACCGAGACGATGATGCTGTTCAACGACCAGGGCAAGATCGAAAACATCGTCCCGGTTTATCGGAACGACGCCCATCGTTTGATCGAGGAGTGCATGCTTGCGGCAAACGTGTGCGCTTCGGCCTTCCTCGAGGAACATGAACAACCGTGCCTCTACCGGATTCATGAGGGGCCGACGCCCGAGAAGCTCGAGGGCTTGCGCAGCTTCCTCAAAGAGTTCGGGTTGAGCCTTCCGGGGGGCGATGACCCGAAAGCCAAGGACTACGCAGCCCTGCTTGAAAAAATCAAGCCCAGGCCGGACGCCGCGTTGCTTCAGACGGTGATGCTGCGGTCACTCCGACAGGCAATGTACAGCCCGGATAACGTTGGTCATTTCGGTCTCTCGTACGAACACTACACGCACTTCACGTCGCCGATACGGCGCTATCCCGATCTGCTGGTGCATCGTTCGATCAAGGCGGTATTGGACGGAACGCGCTATACGCCCGGGAAATGGGACGATATCGGGTTGCACTGCTCGATGACTGAAAGGCGCGCCGACGAGGCCACACGGGACGTCGACAACTGGCTCAAGTGCTACTACATGCGTGACCGTATCGGGGAAGAATTTGACGCAACCGTTGCGGCAGTGGTGCCGTTCGGCGTCTTCGTTGCGCTCGATTCCGTTTACGTCGAGGGGCTCGTGCACGTCTCTGAACTCGGCGAGGACTATTTCGAGTTCGATAACGTCAAGCATCAGATGCTTGGGCAGCGTACCGGCCAGCGATATCGGCTCGGTGACAGATTGCGGGTGAAGCTTGTTCGCGCCGATCTGGAAAGTGGCCGCATCGATTTTGTCCTTGCCGAACCGCCGGCCGCGCCGGTCGGCCGGATGAGTACTGGGTTCAGTCACCCCCCACGCAAAAGCGCAAACGATCATGCTGAGAACGGCAGGCGAGAAAAGCGTCCGACGGCACACGGGCAAGAAAGATCGCGAAGCACAGGGCGAAAACGTCGCTAAGGCGCTGTTGCTTACCGCCTCACTACTGTTCGGCTGACTGCACCCGACAAGAGGTCCAGGGGCGGCTCAAGGTAGAATAACGCCCCTCATTTGCGAGACTGTCATGTCACAACCCACCTTCATTCACGGATTCCACGCGGTAATCGCCAAACTGCGCCATCAGCCGGAGGCTGTCCTCGAAATCTTCGTCGACGTGGGTCGCCATGACGCCCGGATGCGCGACCTGACGAAACACGCTGAATTGCATTCGGTGCGCATCATGCCTGTCGATGCAAAACGATTGGAGGGGATGGCCGGTGGAGGGCATAGGCATCAGGGGGTTGTCGCCCGCGTGTCGGGCGAGGCGCGTCATGTAACCCTCGACGATGTTCTCGATACGCTTGATGAACCCGCCTTCCTGCTCGTTCTCGATGGAATCCAGGACCCGCACAACCTGGGAGCTTGCCTACGCGTGGCAGACGCTGTAGGCGCGCACGCCGTTGTGGCGCCGAAAGATCGGGCGGTGGGCCTGACTCAGACGGCCATCAAGGTGGCAAGCGGAGCGGCCGAGAGCGTCCCGTATATCACGGTAACGAATCTTGCACGCACGTTGCGCGAGCTCAAGGAGCGTGAGATCCAGGTCATCGGGACGGATGCTGAAGCCGAGCACGACATCTACAACACGCAGTGGCCCGCGGCAACTGCCTGGGTTCTGGGTGCGGAAGGTGACGGATTGCGGCGCTTGACACGCGAAACATGTGATCAACTGGTGACCATCCCGATGCTCGGGTCGGTCCAAAGCCTTAACGTCTCGGTGGCTGCCGGGGTCTGTCTTTACGAGGCGAGACGCCGACGCGGTGCGTAGTCAAGAAGATGGCCGCAGGATGCCTGATCACGTGAGCAAATCGAACAGGGTATCGATGCCCGAGTGGAAAAGCTGTCCCAAGAGAACTCCAGAGTCCGACTCGGCCTTTTGCGCGCTGCGCTGACGTTCGATTGCGAGGATCGCTTCGGCGAGAGCAGCAGGGTCCCGCTGGGCGGATTTCTGTTCCTTTTGCTGGTAATCGGCGAGCGCCTTGTCGACT
This sequence comes from Propionivibrio soli, assembly GCF_025770765.1. Taxonomy (GTDB): domain Bacteria; phylum Pseudomonadota; class Gammaproteobacteria; order Burkholderiales; family Rhodocyclaceae; genus Propionivibrio; species Propionivibrio soli. The sequence goes on from NZ_JANZKY010000024.1 coordinate 30,400, forward strand.
GCATCCGGATCGAGGATCGCGATGGGCGAACCGCAGTGTGAACAGGCGCTTTGCGTTCGGATATCAAGCGGTGCCCCGCAACCCGTACAGCGGATCGTCTCGACCCGCGCGGCGAGCGTCTTGATTTCGGCAGGGGCGAGTTGGCGCACAAAGCCCTTCTCGATCATGAACTGCCCGAACGTCGTGAACCGTCCATGCCCTTGTAGGCAGCGGTGATACGTAAAACGCCCCCCCCTCGCCACATCAAGCCCCGAGACGAGTCGATCATGGCAGCGAGGGCACGTCAGAACGGCCGACTGTGAAGTGCGCGGATCGTCGCGATGCTCATGGATCAACTTGAAGAGATCGACGATTCCTCCCGGGCTTATTTGAACGCTCTCAAAGCGGTCGAACCACAGCGCTTGGCACGGAAAGCACAGGTCGAGCGCGACCTGCCCATTGATCTTTTGCGGCAATTCGAGGCGCGTCATCGGCGAGCTGCACGATGGGCAGGAAGTGGCTGCAGGAGCGGAAAAGGTATTCATACGAACTTGGAATGAGGTAACGCGCGCATTCTAGCGCCGACCGCGGCGGTTTACGGCTGACTACCATTCCGCAATCACCCAATTGACCGCCGGACCGTTGGTCGGACATACTTCCTAGCTGCGCCCCCTTCGCTCTGAGCCAACAACAAGAAGCGATTGCGCTCCGTCGTCCAGATGAGTCGGGCGGGTCTTTGTCCCTTCGTTTACGGAAGCAACCTGTGCGTTTCGCAATTTCCCAGAACTCTCTCTTCGCCAAGCTGACCCGATCGCCTTGGTGGGCCAGTCTGGCCGTTGCCCTTGGTGTTTGGCTCGCGGCCAGAGTATTTCTTCCGGAGCAATACGGCCTGTTTTCTTGGTCGCTAGCGCTCCCGTTCGTTGTCACGGGCGTTATTGCCGCCCGCCGCCAACTGCAACAGCCAACTGCCGGGAGGGTAGAAGCTACCGTTGCTGCCGTGACCGCCATGTCTTGGCGCGATTTTTCTGCCCATATGGAGCGCGCATTTCAGCGGGAGGGCTACGCCGTGGAACGAACAAGTGGCGCCGCGGATTTTTCGCTGACCAAGGATGGCCGCGTGACGCTAGTAAGTTGCAAACGCTGGAAAGCCGCCGGGCATGGTCTCGAACCGCTCCGCGAATTGGAGATGGCCAGCGATAAGTGCGGCGCCCACAAAACCAGCTACGTCGCCATATTCGACTTGAGCGAGAACGCGCGGCGCTTTGCGCGCGATAACGGAATCACGGTGGTGGACCGAGCGGCATTGACGAAGCTGCTGCGTTTGCCAAAACGCGGATGACGCATGCAAACGCTGGGCGCAATACCAAGGGACAGCGTGTCGTGTAAGCGTGGCGTTGCGTTCACACTTCGACGATAATCCGTCATTGACCACTGGCCCTGTATGGATTCGACAAGGCGCCTACGCGCGGGAACCGAACAGAATTTTAGGAATTTCAGTTACTGAGACTACCAAGGAGCGTTGATGGCAATTCGTAAAGAGCTGTTGGATGAGTTGTACGCGCGTCGCCAGGAGGCCTATGCCGGTGGAGGGCAGGACAAACTGGAGAAACGCCGTCAAAAGGGGCTGTTGAATGCGCGAGAGCGTTTGGACATTCTCTTCGACGACGTGTCGTTCCAGGAGTTCGGGATGCATGTCGATCACGACACCGCTGGAATGGATGACAAGCGAATGCCGGGGGATGGCGTCGTTACAGGGATCGGTAACGTGGACGGACGCCCGGTCGCTGCGTTTTCGCAGGATTTCACTGTTTCAGGAGGGTCTCTAGGCCGGATGCATGCCCAGAAGATATGCCACGCGATGGAGACGGCCGGCAACCTCGGTATCCCGATCGTCGCCGTAAATGATTCGGGCGGTGCACGGATTCAGGAAGGCGTTCATTCGCTGTCCGGTTATGGGCAGGTGTTTTACCGCAACGTCGAGTTATCCGGGCTGGTGCCGCAGATCGCGATCATTTCCGGACCTTGCGCCGGTGGAGCCGCCTATAGCCCGGCTTTGATGGATTTCCTCATCATGACGCGGAAGAGTGCGCAGATGTTTATCTGCGGCCCGGACGTGATCAAGGCCGCAACGGGCCAGGAAGCCCCTATCGAGTTGTTTGGCACAGCGGAAGCGCACGCTTCGGTGAGCGGCAATATCCACTTCATCGCCGAGAACGACAGGCACGCGCTCGAGATCGCGCGCGGCCTTTTGTCGTATCTGCCGCTGAACAACATGCAGGACCCTCCGCACCGGATACCGGACGAGATCAGCATCGTCACCGACGACGAGATGAATGCGCTGACGCCGGAGGAAGTGAAAACCCCGCTCGATGTTTCGAAGGTCATTACCCGCCTGGTGGACGGCGGCGAGTTTTTCGAAGTGCAGAAGGAATTCGCCAAGAACATCATCGTCGGTTTCGCGCGCATCGAAGGCATGGTTGTCGGTATCGTGGCTAACCAACCGATGGTCAAAGCCGGGACGCTCGACGTGGATTCCTCCGACAAGGGAGCGCGGTTCATTCGTTTTTGTAACGCGTTCAACATTCCGCTTGTTTCGCTGGTCGATATCCCGGGGTTCATGCCCGGTCTCAACCAGGAACGGGGAGGCATCATCCGCCACGGCGCAAAGATGCTTTTTGCTTATGCGGCAACTACAGTCCCGAAAATCACCGTTATCCTCCGCAAAGCCTATGGCGGAGCCTACCTCGCCATGTGTTCGAAAGACATGGGCGCGGATTTCGTGTTCGCGTGGCCGACGGCCGAGATCGCCGTGATGGGTGCCGAAGGCGCGGTCAAGGTTATCTACCGCAAGGAACTAGAAACAGCGGCAGATCCGAAGACGAAGGAAGCCGAGCTTATTGCGAAATACCGCAAGGAGTTTTCGTCACCCTACCAAGCGGCAGAGCACGGCATGATTACCGACGTCATCGCTCCCAGCGAAACCCGCTCGCGTGTTGCGCTCGCATTGCGCGTCGCGCTGACCAAGCGGATCCCTCGCCCGCCGAAGAAACACGGACTGATCCCGCTGTGAGCCCAGATGCGTCGATTCATACAGATGCGGCCGAGTGAGGCTCGCAAGTCATTATTAGCTTAGGAGTGCGTGTTGTGAGCGAATCATCTGTTCAAGAGCAAGCAACGATTCACCCGGGAATGTCGAACGAAAAGTTCGTTACCATCTTGGCTGTTGCGGCATGCGAGGTGCTCGGGCAGGCCGTGTCCGTCGTGCGGTTCCGGCCACTCGGCGGATCAGACTGGAGTTGGTCCGCACAAGCTCGTGCCGGTCTTCATACCCATACCATTCGTTAGCTTTGTGCCTGTCCGTCAGGCCGGAAACAATAGGATAAAACTGTCATGAAGAAACTCAGGATTACTCTCGAAGGAAAAACGTACGAGGTCGAGGTTGAGCCGATTGGTGCGTCGTATGCACCGCAAGCGTACTCTCCGCCTCCGGCTGCCGCGCCGCGGCCCGTCGCCGCCCCGAAGCCTGTGTCGGCTGCGCCCGTAGCGGCGGCTCCAGCCGCGTCCACCGGTGGCGGCCACCCCGTCACGAGCCCCATGCCGGGTCTGGTAATGAAAGTGCGCGTCGCCGTCGGTCAGCAAGTGGCGAAGGACGAGGAGATCGTGGTTCTGGAGGCGATGAAAATGGAATCGTCGATCTACGCCCCGAGCGCCGGCACCGTCGCAGCCATTCTGGTCAAGGAAGGTGAGGCGGTCTCCGAAGGACAGGTGCTCGTGCAGTTGAGCTGACCGTTTCGGGTTTTCGGGCCGTCGGTTAACCGGCGGACTCGGCTGTTTTGCAAAAACCTTGGATGCCGGCAGAGCCGCTTCCAAGGTTTTTCTTTTGGGCCCTTAGCGCAGGGCAGGGAGTTCTCGTACCAGCTTTTGATAGTCGGGCGAGTTGCGCAGTAAGCGGGCTCCAGCTTCTCGCAAGCGATCGACTGCTTCGGGCGGCAGATTGAAGCTTGTCGGCAGTGCGTTGAAGTAGGCGCGTTCCTCTTCCGAATCCAGGTCGTCGAAGCTGATTTCGATCAGCATCGCCTGTACGTCATCTCCGTCTGGCTCTCCAGCGGCCGCTTGGCGCGCGGCCAGTGCCTTGGCAGATTCTTCCAGGCTGGTACGAGCGTAGGCAAGGGTTTCCACGTTGTAGCGGTCAGTCGTGTTGCCGACGGCGAAAGCGATAGCGCTCAACGTAGGCACTTCGGCGTATTGATCGAGTTGCGGATACTCATGACGCGCCTGGGCGTTCACGACGATGCGCACGAGCCGGCGCAGATTTTTCCGTTGGTAGATATCCGCAAGGCCAGTTGGTCCGGCGAGAGTCAGTCGGTCGAGCAGGGCGCGCAAGCCGAGATTGTCCGAAAGGCCGCCATCGAGAAGGTGAATGTACTTGCGCTTATCGGCATCGAGATACGAACTCACGTCTGACGCGATCGCATAGCGTCGTACTGAATCGTGGCGTGCGCGCAGACCATCGGTGATCCATTCAGGCGTAGCCTGCGTGCAGCGTCCGGAATAATTGGAGAGCGTAATGGGACTGAAGATCACCGGCACGGCACTCGATGCCGCGACGGCGCGGGAAACTTTGTAGCTTCCCAGGTCCGAGCACAACAGATCGAACTGATCCTGAGTGAACTCGAATCGGCTCGTCCTTGCCATGTCGGTGGCATTGATGAGAACGAAAGGACGGCCGCTCTGGCGGATCGCGCGATCAAGGTCGGCAAACGTGTGGCCATCGAAAAGCGTTTGGTCTAGATACTCCGCGGTCACGTCCGAACGGCCGTAGTAGGGCGAAGACATATTGAAGAGGTTGGCCGGCGAAAAGAAGCTTGAAGCGATTTCGCTCTGCACGTCTCGCTTGAGGAAGTGCGACTCGAAGTCTTTGAAGATTCGATCGCCGTACAAGCCGTAGTACGCCGCCGGGTAACTGCCGCCCGATACGGCGGAGATCGTTTCGACGAGATCGAGCATCCGCTGGTGCTTGCCTTTGACCACGACCGGCGTGCGGGCAAGCTCTTCGAGCACCCCATACGCCAACGCAGCCGCGCGCGTACCTCCGCCAGAAAAGCTCAGTCCGAATACCAAGCTCTCCGGCGCCCAATCGCGTGCATAAGCCATGGCCCGATAACCGCCGCTAGTGACGGGAGAGTACTGATTGCTCGCGGTGAGCGGCGTAGGTAGAGGTGCGTTATGTGGCGCGAGCGTCGATGCACAGCCCGATAGAGTGAGCACCGCAGCGATAAAGGCGCAGCGGGTGCGAGCGGCGATTCGCGAATGAAGCCCGAAACGTCGCGGGCGATGGGAAGAAGCGCTTAGCGTCGTAATGAAAGAACTTCTCCGTGATCGGCAAACAGAGCTGTGAATTTCCGAGAGCATATTCTTGTGATTCTGCGGAACGCGTCGATTGAATCAGATCTATAAGTCGGCGGTAATCTCGGCGAGCGCCGGCTTGGCGATGCGCACGTAGTCCTCGGAGTTGAGCACGATCGACGTATCGAGCCTTCCGGCATTGAAGGCGATTTCCTCGAAATCCTCGATGAGCTTGGGATCGACGACAAGCTTGATCGCGGGGTGGAAGGAGAACGGGGGAATGGCACCGATGGCGCAACCAGTGAGCGCAGTGGCTTCCTCCGGGCTCACAAAAGTCGCTTTCTTTCCTCCGGCCGCTTGGCCAACTTTCTTGAAATCGACTTTTCGGTCGCCGGGGAGGACGGAGAGAACGATTGTTTCCGGATGTTCCTTCAAGCGACAGAGCATGGCCTTCGCACCCTGGCCGGGCTTGGTTCCTCGAATGGCGGCGACCAGTTCCGAGCTTCCTTCGGCGGGATGCTCGATGACGCGATACCTCGCAGCGGAAGCGTCGAGAAGTTTGATTAGTTGTTCAAACATGAGATAACACAAAACAAAAGATCTCGCGGGCGGGCCTAGGCGGGGCTAGCCATGAGACGGGAAACTCGAACTCGCATTTGCCTAGACTGCCTGCGCGGACGACACGAGCTTGGCACCTAACGCCATCATCAACCCGCCGGCGGCACGGTCGATCCAAGCCTTGTATCGCAAATAAGCGCGGCGTGGGCCTTCCGACGACAAGACGAGCGCAACGACGACATACCAACCGGCCTCGACTACAAAAACGGTGCTCACGATCGCCACGTCGAATGCGGCCGATTGTGCTGTCGGCAGGAAGGCAGCAAAAACGCTAGCGTAAACGATGGCGGCTTTGGGGTTGCTTAATTGTGTGGTCAGGCCGAGCGCGAGCGATTTGAACTGAGTCGCGAAGCGGCGCGCTTCTGGGCTGCCTGAAAGATCGGCTATGGGCAGCGGTCGCTTCGCACCGCGCCAGATTCGTATTCCTAGGTACGCCAGGTACAGGCCACCAAGGACTTTGAGCACAACGTAGAGGGAAGGTACGGCGAGGAGGAGGCCATGCAATCCCAATAGGGCGGCGGCCGCAAAGAGAACGCCTCCTGCGCCCATGCCCAGCGCGACAGCAAGGCCATCTGCGCGCGATGCGGAAACTGCTGTTCGGGCAACCACCACGAAGCTCGGTCCGGGACTAACGGCACCCAAAGCAATGGCCAGAACGATGCCAAGAAACGCCGAGAATTCCTGCATTTTTTTCTCGCGGGCAAAAGCGAAATTATATCTCGGTGGCCGGTCGGTTCTCCCTGCTTTCCTGGTTTTACCTTGGTGCAGTATGACTGGCAAAAGTCGAATGGCCCCCGATAGACGGCAACTCAATTGGAAAGTGATGGCGCGCGATTAATGACAGACTGTCATTGTCATTACCGTCGCCAGCCGTTACGGACAACGTATTGCTAGGCGTGCGCTTCTTCGGATGCTTTACCGATACCGACCTCAGCAAGCATCAAGACATGCAAGCGAATATCCACTGGCCACCGCGCTATACGGCGACGCAGCGCTTCGATATCGCCGGCGAATAGCGCGCGGCAGGCTTCCTCGTAACCCGCGTTGTTTCCCGCCATGGCGGTCATGAAACGATTCGTGGCTTCCACCGCCTGGCGGCGCCGGTCGGATTCGGCAGCCGTTTTGCGCGCCTGCTCCACCAACTTGCGCAAAGCCACAGAAGCTCCTCCGGGTTGGGCGGCCAGCCAATCCCAATGGCGAGGCAGCAACGTGACCTCGCGAGCCACCACGCCGAGTTTCGGTCGGCCCGGCGATTTTTCTGAAGTGGTGCTTTCGGTTGTTTGAGCCTCTAGAGACGGGTTTGACGTTTCCGGGGGAAGCCGTCTGAGCACTGCCGATAGCGAGCCGCGCAGGTCGAGCTCGATCGGTGTGCTGGTTCGTAAGTCGAAGACCAAAACGCTTTCCTCGGGGTTCTCGTCTGCGTAGCGCTTGACCGCACCGGTAACATCGCGCGGCGTGCCCGAGGCGAGGCGCTTGTTGCTGGCGAAGGCGATCCACGTCGGAATTGAGTTTGCATCCATGAGTATCTCCCTTATGAAGAGATGTATTTTACCCGGATAAAAATAGGTTGGTCAAATAATATCCGGGTAAAATTGGTGCGCACTCGAAAGCAGAGGGGCACAAGCTGCTCTCTCAATACTTGCTGTTCAGCTCCACGCAAACGATCGTCGGCGAGACAGCAACTCCAGTTAGTCGACAATGAACAATTTGGCGCCAGTGGTGGTGGACGAACGATGAGGCTCAGCGTTGTCCGCGACTTGGTAGCTCGTTCCCGCCGTGAGAACGAAAGTGCGCCCATCCTTCAGTTCAGTATGCAACTCGCCCTCGAGGCAGAGCAGAATATGCCCTTTGGAGCACCAGTGATCGGCGAGGTATCCAGGCGTGTATTCGACCATGCGTACGCGAATGGAGCCGAACTGCCGCGTACGCCAAAAGGCGGAACCGCTTTCCCCTTTGTGCTCGGTAGGCGGTATCTGACTCCAATCGGTGGTGGAAAACGGGAGATTGTCGATATTCATGTCGTTGTCTTCTTGACGCGCAGGAGAGAATACTGCCGGCCTCAGTCTTTACATCGCAATCGGAATTACTCGAGCGCGAAGTCAACAGCGCTCTCGCCGTGAATTTGCGTCGTATCAGAGACCGGTACCGGCGAGTCGTGTTGCGAAACGAGAAGGGCTATTTCAGTGCAACCAAGAATGATGCCCTCGGCACCGCGATCCACAAGTCGGGCGATGATTTCACGGTAGCGTGTCCGCGACGATTCGACGATTTTGCCCAAGCACAACTCGTCGTAAATGACGCGGTGCACGAACTCTCGGTCTTCACTGTCCGGCACGATGGCATTGAGCGAGTGCTTCTCGCGCAGCCGACCGCAATAGAAATCCTGCTCCATCGTGAACCGGGTTCCGAGGAGACCAATAGTCTTTATGCCACTCGCCTTGATTCGCACGGCCGTCGGGTCGGCAATATGCAACAGTGGAATTCCAGCCGCACCTTCGATTGCGTCTGCGACTTTGTGCATCGTGTTCGTACACAAGACGATGAAATCGGCGCCAGCGCGCTTAAGCGATTTGCCTGCTTCGGCAAGAACACGGCCCGCTTCCTCCCAGTTGCCGGTCGCTTGCAAGTGTTCGATGTCGTGAAAGTCGACGCTGTAAAGAACGGCCTTGGCTGAATGAAGCCCGCCCAGTCGAGCCTTGACGTCTTCGTTGATGATTCTGTAATACGACGCGGTCGATTCCCAACTCATTCCGCCGATTAACCCGATTGTCTTCAAAGATGTCTCCTAAGTGCCCGTTCTTTCACCAGGAAAGAGTCGTCTAGGCTTCTTTTAGGTTGGCGAGAGTCGGAGCGGCCATCGAGGCGACAAACTCGATTATCTCGTACTCGGCGACACCTTCACGCTTGAACGGGTCTTCTTCGATGACGCGCTCAGCCTCGGCGCGCGAAGCGAGATTGGCGAGGATGACGCCTCCAGTACGCGGTTCTTTCCGTCCTGAAATGACGAAACGACCCGCAGCGTAGTTGCGTTCGAGGAACTCGCGATGCGCAACGACAAAGCGATCGACTTCAGCAAGTGGTCTAACGTAGTTCAGGAGAATGAGGAACATGGCGAACTCGATGGGTAGCGGTCTGTGACCGGGGAAAACGATGATCGTACTGTAGGTCTTGGCGTTTAGCCACCGACAGACGAGCCGAAAACGCACATGGCATACGCGAGTCTCGCGAATGCCCGGGCAGGTCATCCAGCTGACGATTGCTCCATTTTTTAGATTGCGTGCCGTATACCCGCTACCGCACTACGCAAACAGCTGTAGCCAGGTTGAATCGCACACTTCGCTATTTGCCCAGGGATCAGTAAGGGGTTGCATCCTTGCGCGTGAATTGCCATTTCCCCTGCACCAATTCAGCCTTGAGGTCATCATCCGGATAGCTGCACTCATCACCAGGCAGGCGGTCTCCCACCTCTAGGTATACGACTTCTTCAGAAGACTCATTGACAAGGTTGTGCGCGTTCGCAGTTCCTGCTTTGAAGCCTGCACACATGCCCGGGGTCAGCTGAGTGCGGCCTTCGTTGGTTTGCAGTATCGGGCGACCTTTTAGGATGTAGATGAACTCGTCTTGCCTTGTGTGAGCGTGGCGAAGAGCAGAAACTGCGCCCGGGCCGAGCCGGGTGAGATTCACCCCAAAGTTGGTGAGTCCGAAGAAATCTCCAAGCGGCCGCTTCTCCCGGCCATTCATTCGAGACGCAAACGGCTCGGGATAGTTTGACGGTTTTGTGCGAGGCGGAATATCCGTCGCATGTGCGGCGGTTTTGTTCGTTTCATTGCTCATGGTGGCTCAACTCCTTTCTCGCGAGCGCTGAATGGATGGAAAAGGATGGTTAGCCAACGTGGAACTACCCGGCGCTGCGCGGCTTTATCGCGCAGTGTCCGGCGACGGCAGGAGCGGGATCGAGCGCCAGTCTAGGTGCTCTTGATATAAGCAGGAGCTTGTGCATGGTTTTCAAAGCCACCATATTTGACCAAAGAGGGGTAATACTCTGAAGCAAATTGGACTTTGCCTGCGGCGGCTTCACCGTCAACGCTAGCGATAAATGCGAGCATAAGATCAGTGCCGGCAGAAACACCGGCAGAGGACCATATGTTGCCATCTTGCACGTAGCGTTGCTCAACGACCGTGACATCACCAAGCGCTCGCAAACGGTCCAGCGAGCCCCAGTGAGTTGTTGCTTTCTTGCCCGATAAAAGCCCTGCAGCGTGCAGCACAAAGGAACCGGTGCAAACGGATAAGACGGCCTTGCAGTTCGTTGCTTGGTTGGCAACGAAATCGATTAGTGCTGAGTTGCTGACTTCCCGTCGCGTGCCTTGGCCTCCTGGAACGAGCAGGTAATCAAGCGGAGGGCACGTGGCAAACGACGCATGCGGGTTAATTGACAAACCCTTTGCGCAAACGATTGGATCAAGCGATTGGCCGACAATGATGCAATTTTCTGGGCCGTTGGCATTTTTCCTCCACATGGTGAGCATCTCCCACGGCCCGACAAAATCAAGTTCTTCGACCTCGTTGAATACAAGAATCCCAAAATTCATAGGAACCTCCGAAGCAACTAACGTGGAAGTGAGCGGCCTGCGCGGCTTTTCGCGAAAGTCCGCTCGACTGCAGGGCTAGAGCACTCTTTTCTCATACTTTTCGAATGCTCCATGATCTCTCGCCGATGCTGATTGTTAGAACCCCATCGTCAACGCTCGACGTCATATTGAAACCCACCGGATAGCCAAACTTTGCCTTCGGGATTGGATCAACAACGGGTGCGGCGGCCAGCGATCCCGTTTCAATGAACGTCTCGTAAGGAGCAAAGTAAGGGCGGTCATGGCAGTTGGGACAATCGAAGACGATCGCCCCTGGTGCAAAGAATACCGATGTATCCAACATGCCTTCGATCGTGAGTGGTCGGTGGCATGTAGGACAGGTGATCAAGGTACTAAGGGAAGACAACCGCTCCTCTTCACTGCGGCGAAGCGCTCGATCGCGCATGCGCCTTACGAGATGCCAAGCACACCATACAACGGCACCGAGCAGCACAAGTGATCCGATGGACGGCGGCATGAGTGCTCTAACGTAGAGGTGACCGGCTTTGACCGCAGTGCTAGAGCGCCTTTTCGACGTAAGCATTGAGGCCCGCAATTAAGCACGTGAGTTCAAGGGGGTAGTACTGGACAACAGCTTCCTCAGTAGGAGCACCAATTTCAATCCAATACTGCCCAAGCTCGTGTTGCTCGGCAAGCGAATACTCGTCGTACAACTCGTAGTGGTAGCGGGCGCGCTCAAAGATGAATTGGTACCAGACGAGAAGTTTCTCGACCTTGGAAAGATCAGCGTGCCCAGGCATTCGTACCGAGGCAACCGCCAAAATTTCCTTTCGAGCGTAGCCAGGTAAACCAAGCCAGAGGTTTTTGTAGTTGTGACTCTGTTTTGGTTCTTGATTCGCAACAAGGAGAGCGCATTTCAATAGAACCTCGAAGGCAAGAATACGAATGATTGCCTGCGAGTCGGAGTGCGTGTCTAGCGATGACGCCAAGAGATCGGCGTCGTGCAAGCGATCTCGGGCTTCGTTATACATGCGCCGAATCCGATCAGTCATGAGCGCCCTAACGTCTGAGTTGAGGGGCGCGAAGCCGGCTTGCCGGCGTAGCGTCCCTCTCGAACGAAATGTTAGATGTCATGCTCAGAGCGACCTAAGGTCTCGCTTTGCGGACGAAGGCTTTAGCACCAAATCGCGGAAACCAGAATCCGCAAGGAAATTCTTGACGTTTGCAGCAAAGGCGTTTCTCAGAAACACCGGAAGGCCAACGGGAACGGCTTCCTGCGCACTATATGAACCCTCGGTTGTGACTTCGTGAACGACCTTGCCAGCGGTTCGACTGTAGATCTGCCATGCAACGCGCATGTAAACGCCACCCTTCAGCGTGGTTGTGTTTCCGATATCGATATTCGGGCTACCAGAGTAGGGAAAGCAGACCTTGATATCGACCTTATTGACTAACCCCGCAACTAGTATCTCGGCCTTCCAAACATAAGGATCGCCAAAGAGGGCGTAAGGATCGCCAACTACTGGATAGTTATTTGCCTCAAGTTCCTTACGAAATGTCTCAGTCAGTTCTTCATCGGTGATATTGAGCCGGCCACCTCGCCATGTGATTGTTGCACCTGGGGCGCACCACCAGCCGTGTTGGAATTGGCCGATCTGCTGTCCGAGCGGAATCTTCGTCATGATCTTCCGGAACTCGATTGGGTTCGCATCAGCTCCGGTTGGAAGCGCTAACGGCGTATTCGACTCGGCGACTTGCACGGGATTAACGGCGCACCCGCTAATAACAATGGTGACTAGGGCAATTAGTAGTTTCATTTGCATACGAAGCAGATTAATGACATCTAACGTTTGAATTCAGGGGCGCGACGCGGTCCTGTCGCGGCGCGTCCCTTGGAATGATGGGTTAGGCGTACACGTCAGCAAAGTAATGACTCCTCGCGATTGGACTCCATTACGATCAGAAAGAATTCTGCTTCATCAACTTTGAAGGTGGCGTTGAACCTGAAGTTTGCCTCCAAAAGATCAACTCGCTTTGCCATGCACGGAAAGCCCTCATCAATGCACTTCTTGTATAACGCGTCTGCACCAAATCCTGTTGCAAATAGCCGCTCCCATTGCTTATCAACTTCAACAGCCGCAACGCTCTGAAGTTCTTGAAGAAGTTGAACAAGCTCGTTGTTGATAATGTCTTTCCATCTATCTGCTAACTCAAACTTAAGGCCGTATTCAAGTAATCGCCTGCTATATGAACGAGCTCCGAGTGTTGTATATGCTGAAGTAATCAGTAAGAAAGCGCGAGACACCCCGTCTTGCAAGATGCGTTTGCTTGATAGATCAGGAAGCGCTCCTGAGTCTTTGGCTTGCCTCAAGTAATAGCGCGCTAAATCAGTTGCCTGATCAAATCGTGAAGAACGAGAGAACAAATCGGCAAGGTAGACTCTCGGAAGATGCAGTGAATTTGGATAACGAGTGACAAACGCTTCCAGAAGATCAAAGGCAGGTGAAATTCCTCGTTCGAACATTGAAGCGGCAACCCATGCCAACAAATGCTCTTCAGATTCTCCGTCAAGATAGGCTGCGCGAGCGATACTCTCGGCTTCTTTGATTCGATTTTCATTCAGCGCGGTTCTGATTCGCTCTTCGTAGCTGGCTCTTTTCCCGAAACCGAACATCAGTACTCCTTATACGCCTAACGTCTGAATTCACCGGACTGCGCGGCTTTTCGCGCAGGTCCGGTGGAATGACGGGTTAGGCATTGTATGCCGTAGAGATGGTTCTTGATATGTTGAACGACCTCCGGAATCGATTTGTCGGACGTGTCGATTACCCGACCGAGGTTAGATAGATGCGGCTGCATTGCAACAAGGCTTTGAGAGACGCGCTCACCTTGCCGTGCTGCCTCACTACGCGTTGAATCTCGAGCTTCGAGCATTGATAGTGGAGCCCAAAGAGTAAACATTTGGCAGGCGATCGCTGGATTGAGCGAACCGCTGAAATGACCAACTTGGACTGGACTTTCAAATACATAGTCGAAGATCACGGTACTTGCACCAGACTGAAGATAGAAATTGGCGAGTGTAGCCGCAGCTCTGTATGTGGAACCTGCTCCAAGAATGGCTTTGGCTTCGATTGGTGCAAACAATCGAAGGGCGTCACCAGAAATGTGAACTGACGTCGGACACAACTGGTGTAACTCAGTTGCAACAGAAGATTTACCCGTTGCTGATGGGCCATTGATAAGAATGACACCGGTGTACATGAAATGCCTAACGTTGGAGGTAAGGGGCGCTGCGCGGCGCTTTATCGCGCAGCGTCCAGCGACCGAAGGGAGCGGCCTTGACCGCAGTGTTAGGCAACTTGCTCATATTGGAACGCGCCTAAACGCTTTACGTAGATAAAATTGTCGTCTTCGGGAAGCTCTTCAATCTGTATAGCCTCTTCTATGCATTCCTCAGACAGCGCGATCCCGGATTCCGGCTCGAAAATTGGATTCCAAGAAATTTCGTAGATCGGGAGGTCGCTTTCCAATGGATAGCGAACGCTAAACACAATAAGAGGGCGTTGCTTGAGAGATATGCGTTTCGCGTTTTGCCAGAAAACGGGGTTCTGCTGCTCCGAGATATGCGCAGCAAACGCCAGCACATTTTCAAACTCACCAAACGCTGCATTTATCGTTTTCTGAGCAATTTCCAGTCGTGAATGCATTGGGTTGTCGTCGTTGTAGCTGACGTAAATCATCGTTTCACCGTGCTGGAACTCGCAAACTTTGGGCTCGCAATGGAGCCAGTGACCATACATTCGAGATGGCGCAAGGGAGATTGTCATGTTGCCTAACGTTGTAGGTAAGGGGCGCCCCGCTTGCGGGGCGTCCAGTGGAAGCCGTAGGCTGGAACGGCCTTGACCGTAATGTTAGGCATGGCGCGTAGCTAGCTGCTTTGGGGCCAGATTGGGCCATTGGCAATGCTGTTTGGAACAAAACCGATGCCACATGCTTCGCAATAGTAACCGTTGATAAATTGTTGAAGAGGCCCTTCTTGCAAGAACTCGGTTTTGCATTCATCAACCGCCAATTGGTCTTTGCGTTGGTAACCGGCTCGCTCTTCAGCGGCTCCAAAGATTTTTCTCGGACTTGCCGCACCAATAAGAAGAGTTTTTTCTCTGACGTGTGCGTTGCTCAGACACTTTGGGCAGATTCTGGGATCTTCAGAGACGCTCATGGCTGGTGCCTAACGTAGAGCTAACCGGCGCTGCGCGGCTTTATCGCGCAGCGTCCAGTGAGCGAAGCGAACGAGGTTGAGCGCCGGGTTAGAAATGACTCTCATTGAAATAGCACCTTCAGCGCTCTGGTGACGCCAACATAAAGCAGTGATGTACCAATGGTGGCGAAGAGTGCAACCGTTATCCAATATTGCAGTGGGTCGGCCGATTTGGACACGCCGCGCCCTTTGGGCGTATCTGGAAAATAGCCAAAGCGCAAAGCCGTTCTGGCAACATAGAGCACGAACAAACCAAATAGACAAATAGAAACAGAAAGAGCCGTTGGTCTGTATTGGGCAGACTGCACAAAAAACAGAGGAACGGCGGCTAACGCAAGAAGCAAGAGCCCAACAACGCGATGATTTGACCGAGTTGTTGGCCACTCTCCAAGACGGACAGAGGTTTGCGAAGATGTGACTTCATCGCTGGCTCGGTGGCGAGACGTGCAAAGTAGCCAAATGGAAAACCCTGTATAGGCAAAGAGAAGGCCAAACGAGTAATAGGGATGTGCATCCCGAAGTAGGAATAAACCCACGATACAAAGAAGGCCGAAGCCACCAAGGCGAAAGATCATTTCTAACGTTGGAAATCACCGGCCTGCGCGGCTTTTCGCGCAGGTCCGGTGGATTGAGAGGTTAGCCGTCGACATGGAACTGAACACGCTGGCCGTACTGCAACCGAAACTCCGCATGAGTTGAAACCCCTTCCCGTTTTGCAATGCCCTCAAGTGTGTTGGAGGATAAGGACACCCGCGCTCGTTCGGGATGCAACCACACCCATGTGACGGAGAAGCCGAAACTGTGGTCGTTGGGAAGGGTTTCTGCGTGAATACTCGGGCCGGACGGAGGTTTGACGTTAAAGGTGAACCGCTCGCGCACGATGGGGCGTTGCGCGAGATCTTGAAACACTTGCTCGATTGGTTGCCACGGTTCATGCGGTTGTTCGTCCTCGGGGTAGAGTTCCTCAATGGTCTTTCCAGGACGCGACGTGGTCGCGTTTTCCAGCAGAGTTACGGCGATTTCGTCTCCGGGGGAAATGATGCGGTCAGGCTCCCAGATCAGGTGTTTCTGATCTTGCTCTTCCCCGTAAAGTCCACCACTTACGTCGAGGTTCGCGAAGTCTGGGGTAATGCGGTCTCCGAAAACTCGCACGCTGAGAATGTTGAGACCATCAGACGAGATGGTGACCAGTTCCGTGCCGTTGAGAGAAATTGCGAGTGCTGGCGGCATAAGACGGCTAACGTTTGAAGTAACCGGCGCGCTTTAGCGCGTCCGGGTTGACTGAGATGTTAGAACTCCCAGAGGTTTAAGGGGAAACTGCTTCCATACAGCGTCCCAAACCGCCGAGAAGCGATCAAGTTCGGCAGATTGGTCGAGGCCTGCGGGATGGAAAACCTGAACGCTATGCCGAGTAGCGTCCAGTCGAATTTCTATAGAGTAAGTTGGCGCGTGGACAGGAAGCAGCGCAGGTTTAATCTCCTTAGGGAGTTCATTGAACTGATACGCCTGCGCCTCTTTAGCCAATGACATAAGAATATCTGGATCGAGAAAGAACTCTCCGCTGATGAGTCCAAAAGGATTCATGTTGGAATAGTGAAAGTATGCGCGTCCGGTTCGCGTGATATGGACGCTCCAATCCTGATAGCCATGTGTCAATAGCGAAGCCTCGATCTCCATCTCTGGTTTAGAAGGTTGATCCGAGCTGACTTGATCGGCTCCTGCAGTCTTGGCGAACATTATCAAGGTCAAAGCCAGGATGAATTGAATTCGGGAATGCATATGTGAAGAGTTCTAACGTTTGACATAACCGGCGGGCAAAAAGCGCAGCTTTTTGACTGTCCGGTTGATGGAAGGGTTGGGCATCATGATGGCTCACCCAACTGACCATCGGCATAAGCGAAGACCTGCCACCGTCTCTTGCGGCCAAACCACTCGCTCCATGTTGGCGCCCAGTACCCTTTGTACATGCCCCAAGACTCTACATCGGCGGTCTTGAACCGAGGAGCTTGGTAAACCTCGCCACGAATGCCGAACTCTTCGTACCACTCGTTGATGATGGAGCCGTTCCAATCAACTGTGACTTGCTCTTTCACGGTTCCATCTTGCAAGCGAAGGCCGATGCGTAGCCCGTACTTAAGCGCACCCTCCTTTTGCATTGGCGAGTACCTTTCGAGTTCGTCAAGTGAGGCTCTGAGGCGCGGCTCCATCACGCTCCAAAGCTTCTGTGGAATGCGTACTGCTTCGCCTTCAGACGACGACAAGTCCGACTCGCTGCTCATGATGCCCAACGT
>NZ_JANZKY010000025.1 GCF_025770765.1 Propionivibrio soli
TCTGAGCCAGGATCAAACTCTTCAGTTCAATTCCTGTTAAAACTCTCGCTTGACGTCTGCAGATCCAGTCTCCCAGATCCGCATCTAATCGTGCGAGCTCTTCATCTCTTTAGGTCATGCTTGCGCACAACCCCCAAAACAAGAACCCACACCTATCAATCATCACATTTTTAAAGAGCGTACCGCTTGGTTGCGGGGACAGGATTTGAACCTGTGACCTTCGGGTTATGAGCCCGACGAGCTGCCAGACTGCTCCACCCCGCGTCCGACAAGGAGAAGCATTTTACCAACCTCTCCCACCCTCGTCAACACTTGCATGCTTTTTGCTTGCCGCCTCGTTTTCGTCAGAGGCGCTGTGTTGCGAGGAGCGGAACTATAGCAAAGCAATCGAAAGCGCGTCAACCCGCTTAAAGAAAAAAAGAGTTCGTGGCGTCACCACCCATGACAAAACCATGAAGACGAGCAACCGACGGACAAACAGGGCGCTCATCGACGTCTCGGCGCCGCTTACATCTCGGCGCCGCTTGTTTGGTTCAACATGATATCGCTACCAGTTCTCCGTCGCCCCTCTCATACACAGGGCAGAAGATGTCGTCGCATCGGACCGGTCCCATGTCAGCAGGAATAAGGCTTTAAGCACCCGGCGCAGACAGACGCTCAAGTCGCCAGACGCGTGGGCCAAAGACACGCACCGGTGGCGAAACCGTCTCATTCGCGGACCATACATCCGGGTGGCGGCTCTTCATACCGGCCGTTACTCCTTCACGACATTGATGAGCAAGAAGGATGCGGGGGCTTCGCCGATAGTTTGAGAAGAATTAGCATTATCAGAATGCACGACCGGACGGAGCCCCAGCACCATAACGGAACGCATACGCAAACGCCAGACAGCTTGTAGCCTCGGGCATGCGATACGCCATTAGCCCCCCCCAGCCTTGCCATGCTCCGTCGTTGGCAATTTGCTCAATATCGCGGAACAAAAGTAAGCGAGCCAGACCAAGAAATAACATGAAAGAGCACGCCCCATGTCGCCTCAAACAAGGCTTTCGCCATAGAACACGCCAAGAAAGGAAGGCCTGGAAAATAAAAACCGCAGTAAGCACTTGAAAACTCAAGACTTACTGCGGTTTATGCGTTGGTAGGCGCGATTGGACTCGAACCAACGACCCCCACCATGTCAAGGTGGTGCTCTAACCAGCTGAGCTACGCGCCTTCAAGCCGAAGGAATAACGCACGGCGTCGAAGAAGGCCGCATTATACGTAGCCCGGCCATCAAGTCAACGGAGGAGCGCCGATCGAAGCTGGTATGAATTGGCGCGCACGTAGCACCGTCTGCTCTTCAAAAGTACGGCATCTACACAAACTTGCTCACCATATTCTTCCCATGCGAACAGCCTAGCGCCGCCTCGCGATAAATCGCACGCTTACAACGGCAGTGACTTCTTTGCTCAGTACAACGACAATCGTGAACGGAATCCTGACGACAAAGACCTTGATGCGAGATAGAACAAAAGGCGCGACGAACAAAGCCAAGAAGTTCGTTCCTGAATGGATCGTTCGCTACCGTGGCGAATGGCTGATTCCCGACCTTATTGCAGGTCTGGCTGTCACGATCATCGTCATTCCCCAGAGCCTTGCTTATGCCCTTCTCGCGGGCCTACCGCCGCAGTTCGGTTTATATGCCAGCATATTTCCGGTTCTGGTTTATGCCGTTGTTGGCAGTAGCACGACCCAGGCCGTAGGCCCGGTCGCGATCACTTCAATCATGACGTATTCCGTTCTAGCCCCCCTCGCTCCTGCAGGAACTCCGGATTACGGCAACTTGGCCGCCGCACTTTCCCTTCTTTCCGGCATCATTGTTTTGGCTTTTGGTGTTCTTCGCCTCGGGTTCCTGTCGCACCTTCTAAGTCGCCCTGTTATTAGCGGCTTTATCTCGGGCTCCGCGGTCCTGATTATCGTTAGCCAGTTGAAATTCATTCTCGGTGTACGCGTCGAGGGAGCAACTACTTGGGATGTACTGCGGGAACTCACTAGAACGGCGCTTGAGGCCAACCCACACACAATAGTCACTGGAAGCCTAGCCCTCGCTGTTCTACTGTGCACGAAAGCGTGGATGGCGAAGTGGCTACGGTTTTGCGGCGTTTCGTACCCCTGGGCGCTCAGTCTGTCCCGACTCAGCCCCGTTGCCGTCGTTGTAATTGCGACGGTCCTCGTTGCAAAACTCGACCTCGATCACCGGTTTCATGTCGCCGTCGTAGGAAGTATCCAGAGCGGCTTGGCTTCGTTCTCGTTCACCGTGCCTGGAATTGGAACGCTAAGACAATTAACCATTCCGGCCGGAATCTTGGCGTTAATCGGTATGGTACAGAACATTACGATGGCTCAGGCCCTCGCCATAAAAAGGCGGGAACGTTTTGATGCAAATAAAGAACTCGTCGGTTTGGGTTTCGCCAACATCGTCGCCGGCGTGTACGGGGGAATGCCGGTCGGCGGTGGTTTGTCGCGTTCGGCCATAAACGTGGCGGCGGGCGCTCAAAGCCCACTTGCCAGCATTGTTTCAGCAGGAGCGATGCTTGGCGTCGTTTTTTTTGGGCTGGGCTGGATGGAACGCCTCCCACTCGCCGTCCTAGCGGCCAATATTGTCGCGGCAGCCCTGGGAATGATCGACATCAAATCATTCCGCCAAGCATGGAGTTACGACCGAGCCGACGCGCTAGCCTTGCTTGGCACGGCATTTGGTGTGCTGCTGTTCGGACTGCAATGGGGAATCGCGCTTGGTGTCGGGTTCTCGTTAACAACGATTCTAGTACGCGCAAGCACGCCTCACATTGCGGTCATCGGACGGATTCCCGGAACAGAGCACTTTCGCAATATCGAGCGTCATGGCACCGAAACGCTACCAGGCGTCCTATTCCTTCGGATCGACGAGAGCCTCTTTTTTGGGAATCTCGCCCCCGTCGAAGAACGTCTAAATGGCGAGCTCGAAAAAGCCCCAAATACGCACGACCTCGTGTTGATCATGAGCGCTGTCAACCGCGTCGACACGACAGCAATGGAAGCGTTGAACGATATCAACACCGATTTTCGCAGCCGCGGCATTCGATTGCACTTGGCGGAAGTCAAGGGGCCAGTCCAAGACCGGCTTGTTAACTCGCCATTATGGAAATCACTTTCCGGAGCGGTGTTTCTTTCGGTGAACGCGGCTTTTCAATCGCTCAGCCAGGACAAAAAACCGTCCCAGCCGTAATAGCCCGGCATGCCTTCAAGACGAGAAAGAGCGCCACGAGATACAGCGAGAGATAACACAACCTTTTGGTGGCCAGATTGGCTCCGCCAAACAACCATCCGCGCTTTAGTTCGGCAGATGATTGAACGGGTTCTGGAGAAAAATCGCCACGGACTTCGAGCAACCGGATCGGCGCACCCAGCTTACGGTCGCCTCGGCGACATAAGGCGCAATCGCCCCCAGCGTCAACAGTGCGTAGAGTTCGTCCAGTTCCATGATTCTTCCCAGCCTTCCGTTCAATGCGCGGAACAGAACTTCATCCCATTTTTCCAATCGTTCCGCTCACCAACTCAGACATTTTCCGCCGGGATTCGTTCCTGATGGTGCCAAGCTTTCAGGACATTCCTTATTCATCCCGCGACAGGCGTTCGCGTAGGGAGAAGGACCTAATTAAATCGGCACCGCGGGGCTTTGCACTCGCTCGATCGGGTCGCCGGAAAGTGGTGATGATGGATGCTATGGAGCGGCCGTTGGGGCGACATTCATAAACTGCATTAACTGGAAGACTCATCGCTCGTCGCAAGGCTCGGGCCGCCCAATAAAGCAAAAAGGCCAATCAGCTGATTGGCCTTTGCACATTCGAAAAATTGCTTGGCGCGCCCGGAGCGATTCGAACGCCCGACCCCTTGGTTCGTAGCCAAGTACTCTATCCAACTGAGCTACGGGCGCGCTGCATTTTCGAAGCCGCGAATTATACAGAGCCGTTTTCGTTACCTCAAGTGATTTTTGAAGATGTTTGATCGAAACCTACAGGCCGTAACTCATGCTCAGCCAATTTCTCTATGTGCAGCTTGCAACGCGAAGTTCTCCGTGATCAAAACCCAAGTGTCAAGGGAACAGACCGCAGGCTATAATGTTTTCCTTTGTCCTAAGAGTATCTGCTCGGCGCACTCGTATAAAGGAGCCCGTGAGTACGGTTCATAATGACGAGGGTCGGGCAAGTTCTCTGGTCCTTATTTCTGGGGTTGGAAAATGTTGGTGATCACTTTGCCGGACGGTTCGAAACGTGAGTTCGAGAAACCGGTCACGGTGGCAGAGGTTGCGCAGAGCATTGGTACAGGATTGGCTCGTGCCGCAGTCGCAGGAAAAATCGATGGACGTTTGGTCGATACGTCGTTCCGCGTCGAAACGGATGCACAACTTGCGATCATCACCGATAAGGATCCGGAAGGTTTGGATGTGATTCGGCATTCCACCGCGCACTTGCTGGCCTACGCGGTAAAGGAACTGTTCCCCGACGCGCAGGTAACGATTGGCCCAGTTGTAGAGCATGGTTTTTACTACGACTTCGCGTACAAGCGCCCCTTCACTCCCGAAGACCTCGCGGCTATCGAAAAGAAGATGGCCGAACTGGCAAAGCGAGACATCGCGGTGTCGCGAGAAGTCTGGAAACGCAACGACGCGACGGCGTTCTTCAACTCGATGGGCGAGCATTACAAGGCGGAGCTTATCGAAGCCATTCCCGATGGGGAGCAGGTATCGCTTTACCGCGAGGGCGACTTCATCGACCTGTGTCGTGGCCCTCACGTGCCTTCTACCGGGAAACTCAAGGTTTTCAAGCTCATGAAAGTCGCCGGCGCCTATTGGCGGGGTGACCATCGTAATGCGCAACTGCAGCGCATCTACGGAACAGCATGGGCGAAAAAGGAGGAGCAGGATGCCTATCTCACCATGCTTGAAGAAGCCGAAAAGCGGGACCACCGCCGTCTGGGCCGGCACCTCGATCTCTTCCATTTGCAGGATGAAGCCCCCGGCATGGTGTTCTGGCACCCCAAAGGCTGGGCGATGTGGCAGCAAATCGAGCAATACATGCGCCGCGTCTATCAAGACAATGGCTACCTTGAAGTGAAATGTCCCCAGATCCTCGACCGCACGTTGTGGGAAAAATCCGGCCATTGGGAAAACTACAAGGACAATATGTTCACCACAGAGTCGGAGAAGCGCGATTACGCGATCAAACCGATGAACTGCCCCGGACACGTCCAGATATTTAATACAGGCTTGCGCAGCTACCGTGACCTGCCGCTGCGCTACGGGGAGTTCGGGTCTTGCCACCGCAACGAGCCGTCGGGCGCGCTGCACGGCATCATGCGGGTTCGCGGCTTCACGCAAGACGATGGTCATATTTTCTGCACTGAAGACCAGATTCAATCGGAAGTGACAGCGTTCAACGCCCTCGTCCGCAAGGTTTACGCCGATTTCGGTTTCCACGAAATAAAGATCAAGTTGGCACTCCGCCCTGAAAAGCGCGTTGGTTCGGACGAGGTGTGGGACAAGGCAGAACTCGCGCTGCGCGAGGCGTTGAAGGCGTCCGGGCTGGAATGGGAAGAGCTTCCGGGCGAAGGCGCTTTCTACGGCCCGAAAATCGAATTCCACATTAAGGACGCTATCGGCCGGTCATGGCAGTGCGGGACAGTGCAAGTCGATTTCTCCATGCCTCAACGCCTCGGTGCCGAATTCGTCGGGGAAGACAATGCGCGACACACCCCGGTAATGTTGCATCGAGCGATTCTCGGCTCGCTCGAACGCTTTATCGGTATCCTGATCGAAAACTGGTCTGGCGCGCTGCCACTTTGGCTGTCTCCGGTACAAGCCGTCGTCCTGAATATCTCCGAAAAGCAGTCGGAGTACGCGCAACATGTTGCAGAAACGCTACGCCAAGCCGGTTTGCGGGCTGAATGCGATTTGCGCAACGAAAAAATTACTTATAAAATACGCGAACATAGCTTGAACAAGCTGCCTTACCAAGTTGTCGTAGGCGACAAGGAAATGGCAGCAAATCTGGTTGCCGTGCGTACACGCGGCGGTCAGGATCTCGGGCAAATGCCGCTCGAGGCTCTGGTCGAGCGACTCCACCAGGAAGTCGCGGCGCGAAGTGGCACGGCTTAATTTTTGTTGGAACAAGGAGCGAAACCATCGCACTGCAAAAGGCGCAACGCATTAACGAAGAGATTAATGCCCCCGAAATTCGACTGATAGGCGTAGAAGGCGAAGCGCTCGGCATCATGAGCGCCAGACAGGCATTGCAGCTCGCAGAGGAAGCCGGAGTCGACCTCGTTGAAATCGCCCCGTTGGCGCAACCGCCGGTTTGCCGGATCATGGATTACGGCAAATTCAAGTATCAGGAACAAAAGCGTCAGCACGAGCAGAAGCTCAAGCAGAAGCAGGTGCAGGTTAAGGAAGTCAAGTTGCGGCCTGGTACCGACGAAAACGATTACCAGATCAAATTGCGCAACATGACGCGTTTCTTGCAGGAAGAAGATAAGGTCAAGGTTACCTTGCGCTTCCGTGGCCGTGAGATGGCGCACCAAGAAATCGGCATGCGTCAGATTGAGAGGATTCGTACCGACCTTCAGGATCTGGCATCAGTGGAACAAATGCCTAAGATGGAAGGACGTCAGATGGTGATGGTTCTGGCTCCGAGCAGGAAAAAGTAGTTTTGTAGTCAATTTTTGTAGTTGCAGCACCACAAGTGATGTCAGGTAAAAAGTGCTCCCGTCGGGAGACACCTGCCGCCACGCTTATAAACAGGAGCATTCAATGCCCAAGATGAAGACCAAGAGTGGCGCCAAAAAGCGCTTCAAGGTCAGCGCCAGTGGCCGTATCAAACGCGGACAAGCGTTCAAACGCCACATCCTGACCAAGAAAACCACCAAGTCCAAGCGCCAGTTGCGTGGAATGACCGGAGTGCATGACTCCGACAGGTCCATGGTTCACTCCATGATGCCTTACGCCTAAGGAGATAAACGATGCCCCGAGTAAAACGTGGTGTAACGGCGCGCGCGCGCCACAAGAAAGTCCTTGAGCAGGCCAAGGGTTACCGCGGCCGCCGGAAGAACGTATATCGCATCGCCAAACAGGCGGTGATGAAGGCCGGCCAGTACGCTTACCGTGATCGTCGGCAACGCAAGCGTCAGTTCCGGGCGCTGTGGATCGCTCGTATCAATGCGGCTGCACGCGAAGTCGGACTGAAGTACAGCACCTTCATGAATGGTTTGAAGAAGGCACAGATCGAGGTCGATCGCAAGGTTCTGGCCGATCTCGCCGTCTTTGACAAGCCGGCGTTCGCCGCTCTGGCCGCGCAAGCCAAGTCCCAACTCAGCGTTTGATTGAACGCGTGTAAAAAAAGGGAGGCTTGCGCCTCCTTTTTTTTCGGTAAGCGTAAGAAAATGCAAAATCTCGACCAAATAGCACAAGAAGCGACCGCCGCTTTCGCCGCGACCGAAGACCCCGACACGCTCGAGCAAGTCAAGGCCCAGTACCTTGGGAAGAGCGGCCGCATTACCGAGCTCCTCAAGGGCATGGGAAAGCTGGAGCCGGAAGAGCGCAAGGCCACCGGCGCCGCAATCAACCGCGCCAAGGAAGCTATCGAGGCAGCCTTGGTTGCCCGTCGTGACGCAATCCGCCGAAAAGCCCTGGAAGCCCGCCTCTCGGAGGAATCGCTCGACGTCACCCTACCCGGCCGAGGGGAAGCGCGCGGCGGTCTTCATCCGGTGACTCGGACGCTTGAACGCATCGAAGCGCTGTTCCGGTCTATTGGCTTCGACGTGGCTGATGGTCCCGAAATCGAGGCCGACTTCCAGAACTTCACTGCATTGAACACGCCTGAGGATCATCCGGCGCGGTCGATGCATGACACCTTCTACATTTTGGATGAGCAAGGCAAAGTCGCGCAGGACGTACTTTTGCGCACGCATACCAGTCCTATCCAGGTACGCTACATGCAAGCGCACGTCGCTAAATACGCGCACCTCGAAACCATGCCGGAAATCCGAATCATCGCACCCGGTCGCGTCTACCGCGTCGATTCGGACGCCACTCATTCACCCATGTTCCATCAGGTTGAAGGCCTGTGGATTGGCGAGAACGTCAGCTTCGCTGATCTGAAAGGTGTCGTCGCCGATTTTCTTCGGCGTTTCTTCGAAAGCGACAATCTGCAGGTGCGCTTCCGTCCGTCGTTCTTCCCGTTCACAGAACCTTCTGCAGAAATCGACGTGGCGTTCATGGAGGGGCCGCTGAAAGGACGATGGCTCGAGATCGCCGGGTCCGGCATGGTGCATCCGAATGTCCTGCGCCATGTGGGAATCGATCCTGAGAAATATGTCGGATTTGCCTTCGGAATGGGACCTGACCGCTTGACGATGTTGCGTTACGGCGTAAACGATCTGCGTTTGTTCTTCGACGGCGACCTTCGCTTCTTACGGCAGTTCGTCTGATAGCTCCTGGTGATACGGAACATCCATGAAATTCTCTGAATCCTGGCTACGCCAGTTCGTAAATCCCTCCGTAAAGGGCGCCGATTTTTCCCATCTTCTGACCATGGCCGGCCTCGAGGTCGAAGAAGAGGAAACGGTGGCTCCGTTGTTCGACGGCGTCGTTGTGGCCCAAGTGCTCGAAGTAAACAAGCATCCGGACGCCGATCGGCTCAACGTTTGCCGGGTTGATATCGGAGGGAAAGAGCCGCAAACCATTGTTTGCGGGGCCCCGAATGTCGCGCCCGGCCTCAAGGTTCCATGCGCACTGCCCGGCGCAGAGCTTCCCGGGGACTTCAAGATCAAGATAGCGAAGGTCCGTGGCGTCGAATCAAGCGGCATGCTCTGTTCAGCCAAGGAACTGGGAATTTCAGAGGATGCTTCGGGCCTTCTCCTGTTGCCGCCCGATGCTCCGGTTGGAGAGGACATTCGAAACTATCTCGACCTCGACGACCGGCTGCTGACGCTCAAGCTCACGCCAAATCGCGCTGACTGCCTGTCGCTAACCGGCGTCGCGCGCGAGGTTGCGGCATTGACCGGTTCGCCGGCCAGCTACCCGACAATCGCCACGGTGCCGGTTGCCAGTGACAAAGGGCGGCAAATCGTTCTCGATGCTCCCGATGCGTGTCCACTCTATTGTGGCCGAGTCATTTCCGGTGTAGATGGTAGAGCCCCCACGCCCGAATGGATGAAGCGCCGTTTAGAACGGAGCGGTATCCGCTCTATTTCCGCGCTCGTGGATATCACCAATTACGTAATGCTTGAACTTGGGCAACCGCTGCACGCGTTCGACAACGGGCAAATACAGGGAACAGTCCATGCGCGAATGGCGCAGGCGGGAGAAGAGATTCTACTGCTCAACGAGCAAACGCTTGAGTTGCAGGACGACGTTCTACTTATCGCTGACGACGCCCGTCCGCTGGCGATGGCGGGAATCATGGGCGGCGAAGACAGCGGCATTACCGTAGAAACGACAGAAATGTTTCTCGAAGCGGCATTCTTCGCTCCAAAGGCAATCGCTGGGCGCGCCCGCCGATACGGGTTCGGTTCCGATGCGTCGCACCGTTTCGAGCGCGGCGTTGACTTTGGAACAACGCGAAAAGCACTGGAACGCGCGACGCAACTCATCATCGAGATTTGCGGCGGCCAAGCCGGACCGGTCTCCGAAGCGGCGGCAACGCTGCCAGCCCGGCCGCCCGTTCGCCTGCGCGCAGCACGTGTAACCAAAGTTCTTGGCGTCACGTTAAGCGGAGAGGAGATTGCGTCACTGTTCGTGCGCTTGGGCTTTGAGTTCACGCGTTCGGGCGAAGATTTCATCGTTTCGCCGCCAAGCTACCGCTTCGATATTGAAATCGAGGAAGACCTCATTGAAGAAGTGGCCCGTCTGCATGGTTACGACAACATCCCGGTGCGGGCGCCACGCGGCATTATTTCGATGTTGCCGCAAACGGAGAATGCACGGCCGGTACCTCGCCTGCGCCAAATTCTCGCTGACCGCGGTTTCCAGGAAGTCGTTAACTACGCGTTCGTCGAGGACAGCTGGGAAACAGACTTCACGGCGAATGCAACACCAATCAAGCTCGCAAACCCAATCGCGAGCCAGATGAGCGTAATGCGCTCGACGTTGCTCGGTGGCCTGGTCGCCAACGTGGTGACGAACCTCAAGCGCAAACAAAACCGTGTTCGCGTATTTGAGACCGGCCGTTGCTTCTTCCGTGACGAACAAGGTTCGCCCGTAGCGGGGTTCCGGCAACCGTGGAAGATCGCCGCGCTCGCATACGGCACGGCCCTGCCCGAACAATGGGCAAGCGCTTCGCGCGCTGTGGACTTCTTCGACATCAAGGGCGAAGTCGAACTCCTGCTCGCACCGTGCGTAGCTCGTTTCGAGAAGACCGTGCACCCGGCTCTTCACCCTGGACGTAGCGCTCGCCTCATTGTCGATGGGGAATCCATCGGTTTCGTCGGCGAGTTGCACCCGCAGTGGGTACAAAAATACGAGTTGCCGCTTGCTCCCGTCGTGTTCGAACTCGATCTCGCCGCCTTGACCAAGAGCCGGTTGCCAAAGTACGTGGAAGTTTCGCGGCAACCCTCGGCGACTCGCGATTTGGCAATCGTCGTCGACCAAAAACTCGAACTGCAACGTCTGCTCGACGGCATGAAGGAGAATCGCCCGACGATCGTTAGGGACATATCCCTGTTCGATGTCTATGCCGGAAAAGGAGTGCCAGCTGGGAAAAAAAGCCTTGCGTTCCGTATAGTTATGCAAGATACTCAAAGGACTTTGCAAGACGCGGAAGTCGACGCCGCGATGCAGGAACTGGTCGCCTATCTGGAGCGCGCATTCGCTGCGCAGCTTCGCGTCTGACAGGAATAAAAATGACACTCACAAAAGCAGAGTTGGCCGACTTGCTGTTTGAAAAGGTCGGCCTGAACAAACGTGAGGCCAAAGATATGGTCGAGGCCTTCTTCGAAGAGATTCGCAACGCCCTCGAACGGGGCGATGGCGTCAAGCTCTCCGGATTTGGCAACTTCCAGCTCCGTGACAAACCCCAGCGGCCAGGACGGAACCCCAAAACGGGAGAAGAGATTCCGATCACCGCTCGTCGGGTAGTCACCTTCCATGCCAGCCAGAAGTTGAAGGGCGAAGTGGAGCTCTCCTACGATGGAACCCAGTCCTAAAGACCCTCTGAAGGAGCCTTTACCGCCGATCCCGGCAAAGCGCTATTTCACGATCGGCGAAGTGAGCGAACTGTGCGGCGTGAAGCCGCACGTCCTTCGCTACTGGGAACAGGAATTCAGCCAGCTAAAACCCGTCAAGCGCCGTGGTAATCGCCGCTACTATCAGCACCACGAGGTCCTCCTGGTCCGGCGTATTCGCGAGCTTCTGTACAGCCAAGGCTTCACGATCAGCGGAGCCAGGAACCGTCTTGAAGACGGTTCCATCGAGGACGAGCCTCAGCCAAACGTCCTGACCCCCGAGGTTTTGCGCGGGGAATTGCTCAGCATCGCGGAAATGCTTCGAAGCTGAGCCAAGCGCGCGAGTTATAGGTTATAATTATAGGCTGTCGGGGCGTAGCGCAGCCTGGTAGCGCACTTGCATGGGGTGCAAGGGGTCGCGAGTTCGAATCCCGCCGCCCCGACCAAAGCATCATCTGGAGCAGACCACTCCAAACCACGGCAGACTGATCACCCCAAAAAATCAGTCTGTTAGCGATTAACCCGCCTCCGGAAGGACGCGGGTTTTTGCGTCTACGTCGGTCTATTCTTGCCACGTGCCGAGCAGTCTATCGAGATCATCCGTGGTTTTGCACTTTACTGCCCGTGCCAAAAGTGATTTGACCTTCATTTGTTGCTCCGAGATGAGTATTAGCGGAGCTATCCCTTACGGGCAGGCAAGCCCGCAGCTGTTGAAGTGATGTTTCCAAGGTGGCAGCGGCCACCTTAGCACTCGACTGGATGGTGACAATTGGTGACAATCTATCCGACGCCGGGAAATGGGATTGATCCGTTCCATCTTCCTTGACTCGGACCTACAAGTTTTGAGGAGTCATACCAAGCTTTTCGGGCAAGCAACGGGTGGCGCGTGGATTGAAGTCACCTATACCCGCTGCGTAACAACCAGTTCGGGTTGCTACCCGGTACGTGTCTTTCGCGAGAAACTCAACTACGACGGTTCTGCCACAGCAGCCAGTGATGACTGGGACCTAGGCCTCTTCAACCGCGAAGACCTTTGCGGGGTGCTTCGCACCACAACCTAGTATAGGAAGCACGGCAGCAACAACACCCTTATTCGGCGTCTTTGCAGAGGCGTTTGATACGTTGATCTCGGCCTTTACCTTGCGCGGTGATGATGGGTGTCCCCCACCTCAGCCCGTGTCTGAACCGCCGATGCTGCCGTTGGCGCTTGTCGCACTTCTAGCGGCCATCCGGCTGGCCTGCCGGAAGTAGGATAAGTAAGGGAGCCGGCTTGACGCAGACTGGTGATGTGCTGAGCACAGCGCCATGGTGGCCGTCATGGAAATGCTCCAAAGCAGACGCAGTAACAATTCGAACCAGTGCTGGAGCTTTACCGATTGGCTCATCGTGCATCATCCTGCGCAGATAGTCGGGGAAGGGAAGAAAAACCGGGGCTAGAGCTCGACACCGCCTGGCACCAGGTCATCGAGCCAGACGGTTAGTTCCGGTTAACGCAGACCGCCCGTGACGTGCAGTGTTTCACCTGTGACATAGGCTGCCTCACTGGACACGAGGAAAGCCACCACGGCCGCGATTTCATCCACCGTACCAATGCGCGCCATCGGGGTGACCGATTCAATCCATTTGCGCATATCGCCCTCGTGGAATCCCGCGGCGACCACACCTTCGGTCTCGATCATGCCCGGATTAACGGCATTGACCCGGATGTTTTTCGGTGCCAGCTCCTTGGACAGCACCATCGTGATCGAATCTACCGCACTCTTGGTCGCGGTATAAACCGCGCTGTTGGGTGGCGTCAAAGTGGAAATGCCTGAGCTGATATTCACGATGCTGCCGCCATTATCATTGAACGCATGCACGGCTTCCTGTGTTACGAGCAGCAACCCCAGCACATTTACATTGAACTGCTTGTGAAAATGCTCCGGAGTAATGGCGTCAAGCGGCGCGAGCTCATAGACGCCCGCGTTATTGACAAGAATATCAATGGCGCCAAGCGCCTTTTTCGTTCCGTCAACGAGGCTTGTTATTTCTTCCGGAACAGAAAGATTGCCGTGCACCGCAACGGCTTTGCCACCGCGGCGGGTGATCTCGGCCACCACGCGATCCGCGCCTTCCTTGCTGGAACTGTAATTGACAGCAACCGCGGCCCCCTCGTCTGCCAGACGCAGTGCAATCCCTGCGCCAATGCCTTTCGATGCGCCGGTTACCAGCGCCACTTTACCGGTGAGTTTCTTGGTCATGGGTATCTCCGTTGAGTTAGTTCGAAAGTTCACGATATTGGAACTATTGAACTATGTCAAGCGGCAGCGTATACTTACCCTTATGGTTCAATTCGTTCATCCAGCCACAGAGGACATCACCCTCGCCGGCGTGCTCAGTGCGTTGGCGGACCCCATGCGTCTGCGCATCGTGAGTAACCTGCTCCAGAAGAACGGTTGCATGTCCTGTTCAGAAGCCGCGCCTTGCCCTGACATTGCAAAATCGACGCTGTCCCACCACTTCCGCATATTGCGTGAAGCAGGCCTCGTTCG
Source organism: Propionivibrio soli (assembly GCF_025770765.1). GTDB lineage: Bacteria > Pseudomonadota > Gammaproteobacteria > Burkholderiales > Rhodocyclaceae > Propionivibrio > Propionivibrio soli. The sequence continues at coordinate 13,767 of NZ_JANZKY010000025.1, forward strand.
CACCAGCAAAATTGGGGTGGGACATCGCAATATCCTGCGCACCGACGACATCGAGACACGGTTCCCCGGGTTGTTGAACCGGATTCTGGAATTTGTTGACTAGCGCTCCCGGCGGCCTTCCCGCCGCTGCGCTCGTCCCAATGCACTTCGTGTCGGTTGGCAAGCGCTATGGTGGTCCCAAGGGCGAGTTCTACATACCCGATAGTCTCGATAAGCCTGGTCGCCAAGTGTTTATGGGTGAGCAGACGCGGAGAATACGGCTGCGCGCCGTACGTAGGACGCGGAGGTCAGGAGTTCAGGCCGGAGCTACCCCGTGGGTTCCTCATCCTTGAGACGCCCTCAGAGAAACCGGCCGTCCGCTCCCTTGAGTTCGCCCCTGTCGAAGCTTGGACTTGAACTGGAAGTCCTGGTCGATACGGACGATGAGCAGTTGCATAAAGTCGCCTTGGCGCTTTACCAGAACGACGTCACTGGATTTCTCGGGTGAAATGGTCTTCACCTCGACGAGCTTGCCGTTGGTTGTGCCGTCGGAGCGCGGCAGGTGCGTCACGTGGCGGCGCAGCCCCGGCATCGCCTTTGGACCGTACGGCAAAGTAGCAGGCTCAACAGGCTCAGCTTTCCCGCTGACCTGGCAGCCTCAGGCTATTCCATCACCTATCCTCACCAGTGCTGTAGACGATGACCCGAATGTCAGGACTGTCCTCGTAGACGAGTACGCTGAGCTGGAAGGTCCGCCAGCCGGTGTTTGCCGAATGCAATTCCTTTCGGCTGTCGCCAATTCGGACGATTTCCGGGTCACTCCACCACGTCTTCGCAAGTGGAAACGCATCCACTATCTCATCCAGCAAGCCACGAAGGATCGGATCCGAGCCGCCGGTAAGGTAATCATGACGTGCTTTGAGAAACATAAGCCGGGCTGTCGACTGCCAGTCACGCACGCTTTTCCGGTAAGCGTCGGAAAAAAACACGATGCGAAGAATATTCGGGTTTTGCTCCTCGAACATCGGAAACTGCTCAGACGCCGCCTTGTTGAAGGCCAAGACATCCCACCTTTTATCGAGAATGTAGGCGGGGTCGGGAAGAGCGTTGATCGTGGTCAAAAGTCCGACGGGCAACTCTGAAACCTGCGCTTGAGACCGCCGGGGCACCCGACCCGCCAAAGCGTAAAGATGCTCCTGCTCGGCACGGCCGAGCCGAAGGCCTCGGACTAGGCGATTGAGGAAATCATCGGAAACCTGAATATCGCGCCCTTGCTCGAACCACGTGTACCAAGTGATGCCAACGCCAGCCAAGGTCGCTACCTCCTCGCGACGAAGACCCTTTGTCCTTCGGCGTGGACCGGGGGTTAGGCCAAGTTTTTCGGGTGAGGCTTGCTCGCGACAATACCGGACGAACTCCGACAGTTCGTTTCGCGCCGCTGGTCGTGCCAATCGCTCCGCCGTCATCCACACATTCCCAACTATTACTTTAGTAACAGGATAAAAGTTATATAGTAATAGATTAGACCTTCGGATATCGTGTTGGCAACTGGGAGAAGTTCATGTCGGTTTCCGTTGTCGGCTTGGGGAAAATCGGTACGGCCATTGTCCCCCACCTTATCACTCTCGGCGAAGAGGTCAGGGTTTGGAACCGGTCGCCCGCCGCCGTCGAAAAGATGGTCGCGTTGGGGGCAGTTTCTCTAGATGATGTCCGCGCCGCGTTCGCCTCCGAACTGGTCTTGTCCGTCCTGTTTGACGATGCCGCCGTTCGCGAGGTCATCACGCACGAGGCAATTGCTTCGGCGACCGGTCGAAATACTCTGCACGTCTGCCTCTCGACGCTAAGCCCAAATCTCGCCGATGAGCTTACCTTGGCGCATCAGAGGGCGGGCATTGGCTATCTCTCTGCGCCGCTGTTCGGCCGACCCGAGGCCATCAGAGAAAGGGCCGCCAATATATGCGTCGCCGGCGACCCCGGGCTGCTTGAAAAGGCGCGTCCTTATCTTGAGAGTTTTGGTCGCGTCTGGGCGCTCGGCGAAGAGCCTCGTCAAGCGAACGTCGCGAAGCTCTGCGGCAACTTCCTGATCGGCACCGCGGTCGCAGCAATGGCAGAAACGACCGGCATACTGAAGGCAGAGAAAACAGATACCGAGGTCTTTATGACCTTGATGACTGAAACCCTGTTCGCGTCGCCAATCTACAGAAACTACGCGCCATCCGTCACCGGTGTGACGCCGCTTCCCGCAAGCGGACTTGCGACGCCGATCAAGGATATGGGGCTGCTGGCGACGATCTCCGCAGAAAATCAATTGAGCAATCGAGTTCTGAAGGCGCTCCGCGAAAGCTTGTATCAAGCACAAGACGCGGGCTTTGGAGCAGATGACTGGTCCACCGCTTTGGGACGTTTGGCTCGAATGCCCAGCGCGGTTGCTTAGTTGATCGTCCCTGGAAGAGAGAGCACACAATGCTAGCAGCCTATTATGATCGGCAAGGGACCGCCGACGACGTCCTTGTGGTTGGCGAACTTGCCGATCCTGAACCCGGTTTCGGCGAGGTCCGCGTGAGGGTCGCGATTTCCGGCGTCAACCCGACCGATATCAAAGCCAGGACGGGCTTTGCCGGCGCGCCGATGGCGTTTCCTCTTATTATTCCCCATCACGATGGCGCAGGCACGATCGACAAAATTGGTCCGGGTGTTCCCGAATCGCGGCTGGGAGAAAGGGTCTGGCTCTACCGTGCGCAATACGGCCGGCCATATGGAACGGCGGCAGAGTTTGTGGTGGTTCCAAGCAACCTGGCAGTGCCTTTGCCTGATAAGACATCGTTAGAGATCGGGGCCTGTCTGGGCGTTGCGGCGATTACCGCTCACCGATGCCTGTTTGCCGATGGCGATGTCCGCGGGCGACGGGTGCTGGTCCAGGGTGGCGGTGGGGCCGTTGGCACGGCGGCGATTCTTCTCGCGAAATGGGCCGGCGCATGGGTGGCGGCGACTGTCAGTCGCCCGGAACAGGAAGAAGTGGCGCTTGAGGCCGGCGCCGACCTCGTCATCAACAGGCATTCCGAAGACGTCGCCGCCGCTATCAAAAGCGCGACAAAGGGTGTAGGTGTCGAGCGGATCGTCGATGTCGATCTCGCCAACAATGTCGACATCGACATCGCATCTCTAGCGTCAGGCGGCGTGGTCACCGCCTATGCAACGGAAGACCCCGCAGCCAGGCTGATAATGCCGTTCCGGACGGCGATGTTGGGAAGTTATGTTTTTCGCTTCGTCTTCTTCACCACCATTCCCGACGAGGCATTTCAGCACGCCGTCAAGGAGGTGACGGCGTGCGTTGCCGCAGGTCGATACCGGCCTCACATCGGGTTGGAGGTGCCACTACAGCGCATTGCCCAGGCACATGCAGCCCAGGAATCCGGAAAGATCGTCGGCAAAATTCTTGTCCGGATCGGTGATTGAAATGCCGGGCAAGAACGCGCTCATCGGCATTCGACCGGTCAGGACAATTTCGGTTGACGTGGTGGCTCGGTCAGCCACTTCAGTTGGCCCGCATTGAAGGGCCGCAACCCGGTCCGAACGAAATCCCAGGCTTAATAGCGTCCCCTGGGAAGGCTCCAGCTCAAACTGCTTCGCCTAGAGACGGATACGCCGCTCATCGAGAAGTTCGCCATCGTACATCCAGTAATCCTAACCACTCACTGCCGTCGACTTGTGGCCCATCTCTTGAAGGGCGGCCGGGGCAGCGCACATTAACTCCCCGCCAAGAACGCCCTCGGCGTCACCGACAGGCTTTGCCGATACGCCGCCTTCAAGCGGTAGAGCTGCGCCGGCCGATTCGCCCGGCCGGTCTCGAAGGCGCCTTCGACCGGCTCCAGCATGTCGAACTCATCCATCTTGCGCCGGAAACTCACCTTGTTGATCGGTTCCCCGAGGATCGCCTCGTACACCGCCTGCAGCCGCGGCAGGGTGAAACGCTCGCCGCACAAATGCACCGGCAGGGATGAATAGCTGCTCTTGTTGCGCAGCCGCTGCACCGCCGCCAGCACAATGTCTTTGTGATCGAAAGGCAGGCCCTTGAGCTGATCGACTGGCATCAGGATCAACCCCGGCGCCTGGTCGGCCTCGATGAGTTCAACCGGCACTAGCGCGTAGTAGGCAATCGAGATCGACCAGCCCCGCGGGTCGCGCCCCGCCCCCGAGAAGGTGCCAAGCTGCTCCAGGTAGGGGCTCTCCAGCCCCGTCTTCGCGCGCAACATACGCGTGGCCGCATCGAGCGTATCCACGTCTTCCTCCGAATGGATGTAGCCCCCGGGCAATGCAAGGCTCCCTTCAAACGGCGGACGATCGCGCCGCCAGAGCGCCACGTGTAACGTGGATCCACGCAAACACAGAAGCACAACGTCGACGGTGCAGATGATGGTCTTCTGCGGCATTGTATTTCCTCAATTAGTTGCAATCAGACACTAAGAGTCTATCTCATGGATGATTGCAAATCTAGCATTATGATTTATTAGTTGCATTGTGTTACTAAGTTATCTATACTAGCCGTACCCGCCGACGCATGCGGACGACCAAGGAGAACGTCATGGCTCAACAACGGCTGCACTTGCTCATCATCGACCCGCAGAACGACTTCTGCGACCTTCCGGCGGATTACTGCCCTCCCGATCCGCGTGGCGGCCTCATGGCGCCCTCCCTGCCCGTTACCGGCGCGCACACCGATATGCGGCGGCTCGCCGAACTCATCAACGTGGCGGGTTTTGGACTCACCGACATCACGGCCACCCTCGACACGCATAACCGGATCGATATCGCGCACCCGACGTTCTGGAAGGATGCTGCCGGTGGAGAGGTGGCGCCGTTCACGCCGATTGCTGCTGCTGACGTACGGACCGGCCGTTACGTGCCGCGCGATTCGGCGCTCATCAAGCGCGTTCAAAAATATCTCGACGCCCTGGAAGCCGCTGGCCGCTACACACACTTGGTCTGGCCCGTGCACTGCGAACTCGGCACGTGGGGTCACCTCATTCACCGGGATCTTTGCGGTGCACTCGATGGCTGGGAAGACAATCGGGAGATCAGCGTCGCCAAGGTGATGAAGGGCCTCAATCCCCACACCGAACACTACAGCGCCGTGATGGCTGAAGTACCCGACTCCGCCGACCCGGGCACGCAACTCAACCGCAACCTCCTGGCGCGCCTGCGTACCGCCGATCGCGTGTATATCGGCGGCGAAGCCGGGAGCCACTGCGTCAAGGCGACCACTGAAGACGTCGTCGCCAATTGGCCGGAGAACGACCTGGGCCGGCTGGTGCTGATTGAGGACGCGATCAGTCCGGTGGCCGGCTTCGAATCCGCACATGCGGACTTCCTCGCCAGGATGCGCTCACGCGGCGTGCGAGTGGCGACCACGAAGGACGTGCGCGAGGAACTCCTCGCCAACGCCCTCTAGCCACGTTTCCAAGGGAGAAAGAAGAATGCCCAACACCTCAGCCCCGATCGTGCAGAGCCTCCTGGAGAACGACCTCTACAAATTCACGATGTGGCAGGCACTGCTGCACAGCAATCCGGGCGCGCAGGCCGAGTACCGCTTCGTCTGCCGCAACAAGCCGGCGTTCCCGCTCGCCGAGTTGAAGGCCGATGTCGAGCGCGAGCTGGATCACCTCTGCTCCCTCATCTTCCGCCAGGACGAGCTCGATTACCTCGCCGGTCTGCGCTTCATGAAGAGCGACTTCATCGACTTCCTCTCGGTGTTCCGCTTCCAACGCCGCTTCATCGAAGTGCGTGCGAACGGGGAAACGCTGGAGATCGTCGCCCGCGGCCCGATCGCGCATGTGATGAGCCTCGAGATCTTCGTCCTGTACATCGTCAACGAACTCTACTTTCGTCGCCTGCCGCAGGACGGTGTGCAGACGGCCGCGCGCGAACGCTTGCACGCGAAGATCACGGGTCTGAAAGAGGAACTGCGCCAAAACCCAGCCGATTCGGCGTTCCCCTTCGTGCTCTTCGAGTTCGGCTTGCGCCGTCGGTACTCCGGTGCCTGGCAGGATGAAGTCGTGCGGCACCTAGCCGAAGCCGCTCCGGAGAATTTCCGGGGTACCTCGAATGTGCATCTCGCCAAGAAGCACGGCATCGTTGCTGTGGGTACCATGGCCCACGAGTACCTCCAGGCCTACCAATCCTTCGGCTTCCGTCTCCGCGACTTCCAGAAGGCAGCGCTCGAAGGGTGGGTGCAGGAATTCCGTGGCGACCTCGGCGTAGCACTCACCGATGTGGTCGGCATGGATGCTTTCCTGCGCGACTTCGATCTCTACTTCGCCAAACTCTTTGATGGCTTACGGCACGATTCGGGCGATCCGATCGTTTGGGGCGAGAAGGCCATCGCGCATTACGAAGCCCTAGGGATCGACCCGACCACCAAGCGGCTCGTCTTCTCCGATGGGCTCAACATCCCGCGCGCGCTGGCGCTGTACCGCCACTTCCAGGGCCGTATCCGGACGAGCTTCGGCATCGGCACCGATCTTTCCAATGACACGCCGCACAAGGCGCTCAACATCGTGATGAAGATGACGGCGTGCAATGGCCAGCCCGTGGCCAAGCTCTCCGACGCGCCGGGCAAGACGCTGTGCGAGGACGGAACCTTTCTCGCCTACCTGCGCCAGGTGTTCAACCATTACGTTTGAGGCCTCGCATGAACCCCCCTTTCCGTATCACGCTCGCCCAACTGAATCCCACCGTGGGCGATATCGCCGGCAACATCACCCGGATGCATGAGGCCGCCCAGCGGGCGTACGCTGAGGGCGCGAGCCTGGTGGTCTTCCCCGAACTCTCGCTCACGGGCTACTACCCAGGCGACCTGCTCGATGAGGCCCGGTTTCTCGATCGCGTCGAGCAAGGGCTGGCCGAACTCCTTTCGCTCACGCGAACGACCCCGGGATTGCATTGGGTCGTGGGCACCCCACTGCGCCGTGAAGCGCCGGGCAAACCGTTGCAGAACTGCCTGGTCGTGATGGCCGACGGCGCCATCAAGCTCCGGTACGCCAAGCAGCTCCTGCCCACGTACAACATCTTCGATGAACGCCGTCACTTCGAACCGGGCCCGGATGTCGCGCGCGTGCTGCGCGTCGGCGGGATGCAAGTCGGCTTCCTGATTTGCGAGGATGGTTGGAACGACACCGGGAAGGATTACGCGGTGAATCCCTTCGAGCGCCTCGCGGACGCCGTGCCGGACCTCGTGGTGACGATCAACGCCTCGCCGTCGAGCCTCGGCAAACAGGCGGTGCGCCGGCAACTCTTCGAGGCCGCCAGCGCGCGCCACCAGCTGCCGCTCGTTTACGTGAATCAGGTCGGCGGCCAGGACCAGATCATCTACGACGGATTCTCTTTCGCCGTCGATCCGGCGGCTGGCGTGGTGTTCGAGGCTGAAGGTTTCGATGAGGCGGTGCACACCCTGGGATTCACGGACGGCCGATTTACTGACGCACAAGGCAGTGAGTTGCCCGTCGTCACCAACGAGCCGCTACCTCCCATGGAGTTCTACCGCCGGCAGATCGTACTCGGCCTGCGCGACTATGCCCGCCGTTGCGGGTTCTCTAAGGTGGTCGTCGGCTCCTCGGGCGGCATCGACAGCGCCTTGACCCTCGCCCTCGCCGCCGAGGCGCTGGGGCCGGAGAACGTTGTCGGCATCACCATGCCCTCGAAGTTCTCCAGCGCCGGCAGCGTCGACGATTCCGTCATCTTGTGCCGTAACCTCGGCCTCCGCCTCATCGAGCACCCGATCCGTAACCTGGTTGCCGCCTATGGCGAGGGCTTCGAGACGGCTTTCGATGCGCCGCTCCAGGGGCTCACACTCGAGAACCTGCAGGCGCGCGTCCGCGGCACGATCCTGATGGAATACTCGAACGCCTTCGGCCATCTGCTGCTCACCACCGGCAACAAGAGCGAGATCTCGGTCGGCTACTGCACGTTGTACGGCGATACCAATGGCGGGCTGGGGCTCATTGGCGACCTCTACAAGACCGAGGTGTTCGATCTGTGCCGCCACCTTAACGCCCGTGCCGGGCGCGAGCTCATCCCGTGCGCCATCATCGACAAGGAGCCCTCGGCCGAACTGGCCCCGGGACAACGCGACACGGACAGCCTGCCACCGTACCCGGTGCTCGACGCAATCCTCAAGCAACTCATTGAGGGCGACCGTCTCGGCGGCGAGGAGCGGGAAACGGTGGTCCGGGAGTTCGCCCATCACCAGGCGAGTGTCGACGGGCGGGCCTTGATCGCGCGCATCAAGCGCATGATCGCCCGCAACGAATACAAACGCCGGCAGGCGCCGCCGATCCTCCGGCTGCGGGGACGGGCCTTCGGCAGCGGCCGGCAGATGCCGATCGCGGCGACTTACGATTTCTGAGGAGACGAACTTGAGTGATTTCGATGCCGCCGTACTGATCGGCCGCTTCCAGCCTTTCCATAACGGTCACGCGGCCCTGCTCGCCAAGGCGCTGGCCACGGCTCCGCGCGTCTTCGTCGTGCTCGGCACGGCCTTCGCCGCACGCAACGCCAAGAATCCCTTCACCTGGGAAGAACGCGCCGCCATGATTAGCTGTACGCTGGATGAAGCAACGCGGGAACGCGTCAGCTTCCTGCCGATGCGCGACTACTACGACGATGTTCGCTGGGCGCAAGCTGCGGCGCATCTCGTGGAAGACGAGGTAGGAGGCAAAGCGCGCGTGGCGCTGATCGGCTACGTGAAGGATGCGTCCAGTCAGTACCTCAACCGCTTTCCGCGCTGGGAGTTCATTGGTATGGCGCGCCAGGGCGAGATTGACGCGACCGCCCTGCGCCAGATCTGGTTCGAGGGTGAAGACGCCGAGGTAACGCGTGCCCTCTTGGCACCGCTGGTGCCGCCGGCCGTGCTGCACTACATGCAGGGATGGGCGAAGCTTCCGGCCTTCGCCAAGCTGCGGGATGAACACCTGGCCGTGCAAGAGAGCCGCAAGGTTTGGGGCGACGGCCCGTTTATCACGGTCGACGCCGCGGTGAAAGCCTCGGGACAAATTCTGCTCGTGAAGCGGGGACGCGCCCCCGGCAAGGGGTTGTGGGCGTTGCCCGGCGGCTTCCTTGATGGTCGCGAGCGCGTGATGCAAGGCGCGATTCGTGAGTTGCGCGAGGAGACGGGCTTTGCTCTGCTCGACGCCACCCTGGAAGACGCTTTTGTCAAAGCCACCGTCTTCGACCATCCGGACCGCAGCCAGCGCGGGCGCACGATCACGCATGCCCACTTCTTTGACCTCAAGAACGCGCGGCCGCCGGAAGTTGCCGGGGCGGACGATGCCGCCGAGGCGAAATGGGTGCCGGTGGAGGAACTAGCGGCGATGGAAAGCGAGTTCTTTGATGATCACTTCAACATCTTGAATCACTTTCTTGGATTAGTGTGATGCCGGGTCGAAGGACAGGACGACGAGTTGGCGCGTTTTCTCTTCCTCACGACGGGATTCAATCCGATCCGTACGCTGGCGGCCCGGCTGCAGTATTTCGAGGCGGCGAGCGGTGGGCAGACGCGTTACCTGCTCCCTGTCCTGAAGCTGCGCGCCAAGTCGACGACGCCGTCGTACTCGCACCGGTGTATTACGTCGATCTGTGTGCGCGCGACGGGATCGTGCTGGACGCGGCGGTCAGTCAGGCCTAAGCGGAGGCGCAGGAGAGGGCCCGGCGCCGGCGTCGATCTCCCAGCGCTCGAGCACGCGGCACGGGCGGCGATCGCCAACGGGGCGTTCGAGCATGGCGAGGAGGACATCCCGGCGATCGTCGAGAAGTTCTATGCGGAGAGCGGGGAGACGACAGGCCACGGGCCAGCGAGCGCATCGGCGCCATCAACGAAAGGCGAAGCGGACGGCGGTCCCGGGCGGTACCCTGCGGAACGCTTGGCGGAGAAGGACGAAGCAAGCGTTACCGCGCGGTCGAACACCACGGTTACCGACCGTTACGCAAGTACCGAGGTTTCATCACAGACACGCAGACAGCGCCTGGGTATTCTGACTTCGTTGCTTCAGCGCCCCCCGCTGGCAACAGTTTGACCCTCCCTGACCCATCGCAATGATGGGATTTCAATCCCGTGCCACACCGGCACGGGATTTTTTTGCTTTCGTTTGGCGGGAGTTCTCAAGAAGCGTTATACCTGTGCGTTATTATGGCGATTTTCGCCATAGTGTTTCAACGGATGGGCCGTTTATCACTGATAACGGAATGATTAAAGTTTCTCCTACGTGCTGGCCATCGCCGCGCAGAAGACGACTAGACAGTACAACGTTAATCCAAGGAGAAATCATGAACATCACCGTTATTGGTACCGGCAACATGGGCTCGAGTTTCGTCAAACAACTGACGCGTGCAGGACACCACGTCACGATCACCGCCCGCCATTTGGACAAAGCGCAAGCGCTGGCCGCCGCCAACCCGGGGGCGATCGCGCTTCCGGCAGAAAAGGCCGCCGCCAGCGCCGATGCTATCGTTGTAGCCACGCCCTATAGCGAGGCGGTCTCGGCACTCCAATCCGTGGGCGAATTGCGCGGGAAAGTCGTGATCGACATTACCAACCCGCTCACCGCTGACTACATGGGGCTGACTATCGGTCAC
>NZ_JANZKY010000026.1 GCF_025770765.1 Propionivibrio soli
ACCGAGGCGCAGACCGGCGCCACCGGTAAGCAGCTCGCGCGCGCGCACGCGCAGAGCCAGCTCGACGCGGCGTACGAACTCACGAAGAGTTTGGCCGACGTTGCCACGAAACAACTCGCGGATACGCTCGAACACGGTCCCGAGACCGTCAGCCCGGACAATGCCCGGGAAGGGAAAACCACCGCCGGGCACTTGAAACACCACGTCGAGGCCCTCAAGGCCTGGGAGGCGGGGAGCAATACCGATAAGGAAGGCAAGACGGCGCACGACGAAGCCGGACGGCAACCGCTGCTGGTGCTCTCGGCGCCGGCGGGGATCGCGGCGCTCACGGGGCAGAACCTCTCGCTCGCCACGGGCACGAACCTTGACTTCACCGCCCAGCGCGATACGAACCAGACGAGTGGGCGGCGGTGGCTGCACAACGTCGGGCAACACATGAGCCTCTTTGTGAACGGGGTGAAGGACACCATCGCGATGAAACTCATCGCGGCTCAGGGCAAGGTCCAGGTGCAGGCGCAACATGGGGAGGTCGAGGTCACGGCTGAACAGAACCAGGACATCACCTCCTGCTCCCGGAAAATCCTCTTCGCCGCGAAAGAAGAAATCCTCTTCACCTGCGGCGGCGGCTACGTGCGCCTGAAAGACGGCGACATCGAACTGCACTGCCCCGGAACCCTGAGCGTGAAGGGCGCCAAGCACGTCATTGCGGGGCCGGACAGCATGAACGTACCGATGCCGCGATTCCCCAACAGCGTGTGCAAGGAATGTTTGTTGGCGGCTATGCGTAGCGGCAGTCCGCTAATAGCACCCGCAGCGGCTTGAAACAATGAGCGCCATGTATTTCGCCATTGAACCCGCCCAGCCTGATGTACCACAGAAGATCATCCAGGCATTGGCTGACTTATACGAGACACAAAGCAAAACACCGCGCCACCTCTTCGCGTTGGTCGACGGCGTTTTTGACGAAAATCTTCTCGCCAAGCGCCCTTGGTCTCGTGAAAAGCAATGGTCTCTCTATGAGGGAACCGACTTGCAGGCCTTCGACAAGGTGGCTCCGCACTTGCTGGCCGCTCCGGCAGATATCGCAGAACAACACGGCTGGCTGCAAGAGATTTTTGCCGCCTGCGACGGCAAGCCGATGCTCAGCATTCTTGCCAGTACCTTGGATGGATCAACACTCCGACAGCATTTTCAACCGTATGTGATCGCACGCACGGAAGACCTTACGGAATGGCCGGTTCGCTGGGGTGATACACGAGTGCTCCCCCAAATACTCCGCGCCCTCGAACCCGAACAACGAGAACAGCTGCTTTCGCCACTTTATGGCTGGTGGTCGATACAACGCGACGGTTCACTCATCGTGTGGAGAGGACACAGCACTACAGCCTTGGTTCCGGCCACATTCGACAAGCTCCCTTTGAACGACCAAGCCTTCGCCCTCCTCGTCGACCAGGCGGAAGCCGACGCCATTCTTGCCAATATCTGGGATACCCACCCTGACTTGCTGCGACGATATCGGCCCAGCAAATGTCATTTCCGCGTTGCAAAGCACCTTGTACTTGCCACCGAAAACGGCATTCAAGCCGCTAATGCGCGTCAGCACTTCAGCATGTTGGCTCTCTGCCTCAATCAAGAATTTGTTCAGCATCCCGACATGATCGCACTCCTCAAACGCACGCAGCAGGGAGCGAACTATGCAGAAGAGATCAAGGCGCTCCCCGAGCGTTTCTGGCAGGAGATGGGATGAAGTTTCGGAAACAAAGCCTTAAGTGGTTTGCTGGGATGGTCTGTGTCGCACTGCTTTCCGGCTGCGTAACTGCTCAGCAGAAGGCGCAAGAGGCCCGTGCGGCTGCGCAAGTAGGCATCGTTAATCACACTGGGAATTTCATCTATTCGGCCACAGTGGATGGGTCAGGTGGAGGAACGATGTCAGCCTGGGGAGCTGGTGGTGCGAATATCTGCTGCACGTCGATTCCCCGAGTTTGGTACCCGGGAATGAAGGTTCTGGTGCAATGGGATATGCCGGTTGGGCACACCCATGTTATTAAAGAAAAAACTATAGAGGTCGAAAAATATGACGAGCCAGGAAGCATATATCTTCATTTTTTCCCGAATGACGAAGTCAGAGTTGTTATTTCAAACGCCGCTGGCTGGAGTTCTTCGCACCCGATCCCTCCCCCAGTCAAACCTACTCCCGCCCTCCAGGGCAAGTAACCATGACGATTAAAACGCCCATCGCTGCCCCGTACCCGATACTGGACTTCCTTAAGCCCTCCGCCAAAGACCAATCGGAGAACGGCCTCGTCTTCTGCAGTTGGGCGAACACGCTCCCTTGCAGCATTCCAGTCCATGTCGGCCTCTTCTTCGACACAGCGAATAACGCCATGGAACGAAAACCTCGTCTCCGCAATTCTTCCCACAGGAGCAAGACATATGAAGTGGTTTGTTAGTTTGATCTGCGCTGCACTGCTTTCCGGCTGTGTCACCGCTCAGCAGAAGCCTCAAGACGCTCTCGCGGGAGCGCAGGTTGGGGTCGTAAACCACACCGGGAAGTACATCTATTCTTCTTTCGTCGATGGCGTGCCCAACGGCGATTTGCCCATCGTCGGTGGCGGCTCAGGGGCGAACATGAGTGCGTGGGGTGCCGGGATTGCCAGCACATGCTGCGCGTCGATCCCCCGTGTCTGGTACCCGGGAATGAAGGTGCTGGTGCAGTGGAACATGCCGGACGGAACTAAGGACGTCATCAAGGAGAAAATCGTCGAGGTGGAAAAGTATGATCGGCCGGGAAGTATCTACCTGCATTTCTTTCCCAATGATGAGGTACGGGTCGTTATCACAAACGTAGGCCCACTTAATCCAAATCACCCGATCTCACCTCCTGTCAAGCCCGCTCCCGCACTACCGAGCAAGTAAGTCATGACGACTGAAACTCCCGCTAAAGCTCCGTACCCCGTCGACGCTTTCCTAAAATTCTCGGCCGAAGACCAGTCGAGGAGCGGTCTCGCCCTGTGCGACCAAGCCACCACGCTTCCTTGCCGCGTTCCTGTACACGTCGGCCTGTTTTTCGACGGAACGAACAACAACATGGAACGCGACCGGAATGGCCGTCGCATTGGATTGCCCGACGCACACGGGAAAATCACCCCATTACCCAACCGCCCCATGAAGGCCGAGCAATGCGGACACTCGAATGTGGCGAGGTTGTATAACGCATTTCCCGCAGACAAGCAGAGCTGCGGGTACTACCGTTACTACATCCCGGGCGTCGGGACGGAGTTCAAAGAAATCGGCGAACCAGCCGAGTCAGCCGACGGCAAGGCGTTCGCCAAGGGTGGGCAGCCCCGCATCATGTGGGGGATTCTTCAAGTGCTGAACGCCATTCATATGACGGTCTTTGAACAACGTCTGTTATATGAAGACGACCAAGCCGGCCAGCTCGTCCGCGATTACGACAAGGAAGCGAACCGCGCCCAGCAGGACACGTATGGGCACCACAAGTTCGTCACGCACAAGATGTGGTTCGAGGAGCACCTGGACCTGCTCAAGGCGCTGCTCTCGAAAAAGCCAAAACCTGAGATTCCATCGCTTCGGCTGTCGGTCTTCGGATTCTCCCGCGGTGGCGCGGAAGCGGCGGCGTTCTGCCATTTCTTTAACGATCTGCTTGAAGATGGAAAACTGGTTGGCATTCCAACCGACATCTGCTTTCTCGGCCTGTTCGATGTGGTGGCCACGGTAGGCACATCGGATTCGATCAGGAAGACGATGATTGGTCCGGATGCGCTCTACGACGGCCATTGTTCCTGGGCAAACCGGATTCTCAAGCCGTTGCCGAGTTGCGTCGTCGCAGGTAAGCATTTCATCTCGGCGCATGAAGTACGAATGAACTTCCCGGTGACGACGATGCAAGGCGCCGTCGAGGAAGTCTATTTCCCCGGCGTACACTCCGACGTCGGTGGCGGCTATGCCCCCGGAGAGCAGGGCAAGGGCTGCGGATCGCAAGCGGCCCTGCTGTCGCAGATTCCATTGGCACATATGTACAAGGCGGCCCGTCTGGCCGGAGTGCCGCTGACCCCCTTCTCCGAACTGGAAGCTCGGGACAAAGTGGACTTTGAAGTCGCCCCCGCCCTCGCTTCGGCTTGGGAAGCCTATACGGCCGCCCTCGACGGAAAAGGCCATCTTCTCAAACGGCACATGAGCCTGTACTACCGTTGGCGGGCTGCACGGTTGAACACGCTGACGACGGCAAGCAATTTTGTCGTGGCCAATGCCCAGGATCGGCAGGATATGGATGACGCTAACCGGATGCTGGCAGGTGACCTTGTGGCATTGAGGAAACGGAGAGAGGGCCGTCCTCTGGACTCGTCGCGCGATGATGATGGTAGGGGCCCCCAACTCCCTTTCAAACTTTCCGATCTCGAAAGGATTAATCGCTGGCATTTCATGCGTGCGCAACGCTACACGCCGCTGGATGAATGGGAGGAGTGGGCGCTCAAGATCTTCGATAAACCGGAACCTCTCCCCGCTGAGGTCATGCGGTTCTTTGACGACTATGTGCACGATTCCTTCGCCGGTTTTTACATGGCTGGTGAAGTAACTGAGTACGACAAGCGTGCGAAGGTCGCCAAGGTGATGCGGAAGGACCCCAATCACCTGGAGGGATTCGACAAAAAGGTCTATGAAATCACCGCCAAGACAAAGACCGCACAGGACAAAAAGGCGGCGGGCGAGGCACTGACGCCGGAAGAAGAAGCCCTAGTTGAAGAAGCCAAGTACGGCACGCCTTATCCGGTAATGACCGACAAGGACAGCGCCGACATGCGCAACTGGGTAATCACTTTCCAGACAGAGACCCGACGCGAGGGCGGCGGCTACATCATCCGTCGTAGCTATTACCCGGAATCCGGTTTCTTCTGGCGAAAGTACATCCGCGAGGAGGAACTTCAACGGGTCGCCGCGGCGCACTATATCTGGAGCAACGATTTGCGGCAGGATATTCCGGCGGCCAAGCGGGCAGACGCGCACTATGCCGAGGCGGCATAGCGGAAGGTTTTGCCTGAGCTAGCGGCTGATCATTCGGGCGGGGGAGATTGCACTTGTGCACGATGCGTTGGGAACGACGCCCTCTTCACCTATGTACCCGCTCTGCCCCTGTATTGGCACTCCATCTTGGCTTCAACCCTGCCTAGAGGCGATCACCGGCGATAGCGGATCTCCTCTATCGCCGGTTTTCTATGCGCGCGTTGCACGCCTATTGGAATACGTCGTTCCGTGTGACAACGCCGCTTGACGGTATGGTGAAACTCCGGTTGCCTCCACCCTCCCACACCGTATTACCACTCGCATCGCGCTTCACGTACTTGTACTCCAGCGCTGTTCCCGCCGGGAGAGAGACCGTGGCGTTCCACACCGGATAGTTCGTTGGTGCCAACTTGATCCCAGAACTCGGCGTCCAATCGCTAAGCAGCGGACTGTTCCCCACAAGGTAGATGTTTTCGCCAAAGTTCGTATTGGCCGTCACCTGGAACGTCACCGTCGTCTGCGGCTTGTCGCAGGCGTAACGCTGGCACACGACCGTCGGCGCATCGCTGCGGCCTTGGTTCATCGCGGCAACCAGGTTGATGTATTCGCCCATCGCCCAGCTCAACGGTTGCATGGATTTGGTCGCGCTGCCGACAGCGTACGAGGGTGGCGTATCTGTCTGCCAACCGGTGATGTTGGCGCTGATGTTCCATATCTGCTCCGGGATGAAGCCGGCTTGCGACGAAAATGCCTTCAAAGCCGCACGATACGGCTGCCCCTTAGTGCCGTCGCCCGACTTGGCGATTTCGTAAATGCCGCGTTCAGCGGTAAAGATGGGCCATAAGCGGCCACGCCCGCTGCCGTCGTAATTGCGGCCGTCGTTGTATTCGCCGTAGCCATCGAAGTTGTAGCGGAACCAGGCGTCGCCCTTGCCGGCGAGCGTCTGTTTGAGGAGGGCGTCGTATTCGGGCAGCGTGTCGAGGATCGTCCAGTCGCTCGGGCTCATTACCCCCATGCGTACCAGTTCAAGAAATCCCCCGTCCACGATGTAGCGTTCGCCGTGGGTGCCGACACCGTTGCCGAACGTCAGATTGACGTCATCGTTCGGGTCCTGGTTGGCGTTGATGCGGATGTAATACTTGCCGTTGCAACCTGGGCAGCCCGTGTGGAAACCTGTGCTTGTAAACGTCCAGTTCGCAACGTTGTTGCGCCACTCGTCGGCCTTCTGCAGATAGAACGCCGCCGCCCCGCTGTCTCCGGCTGCATTGGCCAGGCTCGCGGCACACACCAGGCCGGCGATTTCGGCAGCGATCGTCGATGGCGAATAACCGCCCATTTCTTCCCAGCGTTCCTGGCCGGTTGATGGGCCGTTATGGGCCAGAAACTCGGCGGCCAACTTGATCCGTGGCCATAGATCGACGCGATTGAGTTTCCACGCGAGAATGATCGGCATCGCCGTCTCATCCATCTGCGTCCCGTTCCAATACGGAGTGCCATCCACAAAACTGTTTTGCGGGAAGCGTCCCGGGCGTGAATACGGGCTATCGCTCGTGCTCGTCTGCATCTGCCGATTAAAAAGGAAATCGACCGCGCTGTTGCCAGAGGTCGTGTCGCCAGCCGCGATCAAGGCGCTGGCAAACTTGAACAAGTCGCGAGACCAGATCAGGTGGTAACCGCCGGGGTTGCCGTCACCGCTCGTTTCCCCCCACGGTGTACCTGGGCCGGCGACCATTGCGCCGTTGCTTTTGTCCTGAATGGTCTTCAGGGTCATGGCCGCCAGATAGTATTGATCGTCGGCCGTGCCGTTCTGATTGTTCAAGGTCTGGCTGTAAGCGATCCAGTCGTCCACATAGACCTGCTCCATCGCATTCAGGCTGGTGTTCAACGTGGCGTTGGCGACGTTCATCGCTTCCGTCTCGTTGCTTCCGAATGCCAGCACCACATCGAACGAAATGCTGGTCGCGGTGCTGTTGCCGGTATCTATCCATCCGATCTGCGCGACGTTCCCGCCGAACGCTCCGTCGAAGCGAAAATCCATCGTCTTGTCGGCGCCCCCCGAAAACAGGTCGGTAAAGCCGTCATTCGTACCGACGAAACCGCTTGAAACCATCGGATTGCCGCCGACGGCCTTCCACGGCAAAGAGACGGCCAAGGCCGACGAGGTGGAGTTGGGCTCGGAAGCGACCAGCATGGTCCGGTTGCCCGCCGCCAACGTGCGCGAGTTGTCCGCGCCTTGCGCGGCCCCCTGCTTTTCTCCGCACTGACCGGCATTGCCGTTGCCGGCGCCCGAATTATTGATCGCCGGATTGTTCAGCACGTAGAGGTTGTAATCCTTGACCGCCCTACCCGGTTCCAGCGTCTGGAAAACGACACGCTGGATCACCGCGTTACGCAACGAGTCGGAGAAGATCTTCTTGGTGATCCTCCACCGCCCGCTGTCGGCCGTGGTCGTCGCCTGCCACAGCATGGCGCGCTTGTTGACCTGGGTGATCGTGTGCTGACGTTGCCGTCGCTCTTCATCGCCCCAGGTTCTGCTCGCATCCGTCACGAGGAATTGCAGGTCGACGTTCTGGACCTTGTCGAGCGTCGGATAAAAAACCTCGGTCAGAATGCCTTCTGCGCCGGTGAAATAGACCCGGGAGTTACCGCTAGCCGATGTGCCAAGGAAGTCCTTGGCCGCCGGAGCCCATACCGAGGAACGGCCGGGAGGACACGGCGCCTCAAGCGCCTGCGCCGCACCGACCAGGAAAGAGAGCGCGAATACGGCGGCGCACAAGATGCGCCGGCGGCTCCACTGCAATGCGCGAGATGCATCGCACCGAATAGTCCATTTCATCTGCGACCTCCTCGATCAACGGCGGAAGATCCGAAATGTCATATTGGACTGGTGACGCCCAGTTCAGTTCAAATGTCATTTTATTATGCTTATGCGCTAAAACAAGGCATTCAAACGGAGCCGCTTCTGATCAAACAGAACCCAGACCATACCGGTGGCCAAAACCTCCTTCCTGACACAGATCAGGAGTACGCCGTCACGCCGACGCCGGTATTGGGGCCTGCGCTTCGAGGCCCTTCGCCCGCTCGACGGCGGCAATGGCGTAATCGATGTCCGCTTCACACGTCCGATGATTGACGATGGCGGCGCGAATGACGGTTCGGCCGTCGATGCGGGTAGTGGAGAAAACGACCTCGCCGGCGAGTTGCAAGCGATGCGTAATCCGTTCGTTGAGCGTGTCCTGCTCCGCGCCGTCCCAATCGGCTGGCGCCGCGCTGAAACAACAAACATTCAGACGCACGGGCGCGGCGAGGCGGAACCCGACAGTCTCCACACACTTCGCCATGCGCGCCGCCAGCTTGCAGTTGCGCGTAATCGCCTGCCCTAGCGCTTCGCGTCCATAACCGCGCAAGGCCGACCACACCTTCAGGGCGCGGAAGCCGCGCGATAAATCGGTGCCGTAATCGCAGTACCAGGGTTCGCCGCCACCGATACCTTCGGACTGCTTCGCCAGGTAGGCCGGACGCGCCGCGAAAGCCTGCCGATGCACACTTTGGTCGCGGATGAGGACAACACCACAGTCGTACTGGACGTACATCCATTTATGAAAATCAAAACCAATCGAATCGGCGCGCTCGATACCCCGCGTTAGCTCACGCCACGGCGACTCGGCCAGACGAGCCCAGGCACCAAACGCCCCGTCGACGTGTAACCACAGGTCCTCCTGCGCGCAAAGGTCGGCCACCAACTCGATATCGTCGAAGTACCCCAGATCCACGGAACCCGCCGTGGCGATCACACAGAAAGGCCGAACGCCTGCGGCCCGGTCTTTCGCCACGGCTTCAGCCAACCGAACAAGATCGATACCGCCATCCGGCCCCGCCGGAATCGTGCGCAGCGCCGAAGACCCGAGGCCAAGCAGTTCCAGCGCTTTGACCGTCGCGTTGTGTACGCCCTTGACGGCATAGGCCGCCAGAGGTGGCGCATCATGAATGCCGGCATGCCTGGATTCCGGCCCGAGCGCCTTGAGGCGTGCCGCGGCCAGCGCAATGACAGTCGCCTGCGACGTACCGGCCACCAACAGGCCACTGGCCGTTTCCGGCAAACCGAACGTGCGCCGGCACCATTCAATCACTTCGCGTTCGACGTACACCGCGCCATGATCGCGCCCCCCACAGTTGCTGTTCATCGTCGCGGCAACCATCTCCGACAATAGCCCGCTCGCCAGCCCCGTCCCGTGGACCCAGCCGAAGAATCGCGGGTGCGTGTTCCCTGTGTGGAAGGGCAAGACGTGCTGCGCCAGCTCGTCTACCAATGCGGCACTGCCGATGCCGGTGCCCGCTTCACCAAGCCGCAGAGTCGATTTGTCTGCCTCGGAGAGAGGTCGCCATGGCCGGTCACGGGCGGCGCTCAACTGGTCGACACACGCATCGAGAAGGCGATGTGCCTCAGCGCGAAAAGCCTCCCAATCCTCGGGGTCGAGTGGAGATGGGACAAAAACGGGAGAAAAAACGTCATTGATTGCCATGAGGAATACCGAGTCTGTGAGTCTGCCGAGTCTGATTACCTGAACATGAAAGCGCCGGAAACGAGCAGGACGGTGTATACGATCTGGGAGAAATAGCGGTCCTTGATGTGGCGATGCGCCCAGTTTCCGGCCAAGGCCCCCGCCGCCAGGAACGGCAGGCAGATGCCGACGATTCGCCAGATTTCGGGCGTCATTCGCCCCGACGCCACCCCCTGGATGAGCATCACCGTATTGAGCGTCAGCCAGAGCATGCTGATGGTCGCTCGGAAATTCGTCTTGTCGGCCAGCGCCGTTTTCGCGTAGATCACCACGAGCGGCCCCCCGGAAGAAAACACACCATGGATGAAGCCGCCGGCAACGAGCAAGAGGTTGAGAACCCATTTCGGCAGACGGCTCTCGTTCAGCCTGATGATGTAGGACAGGAGACCCCGAGCGGCGACCGCCACCATGAAGACGCCCAGGATCCAGCGCAGTACGTTCTCGTTGAAGTAGCCGAAAGTAAAGATTCCGAAAGGCAGCCCGATGCCTACGAATACGACGATCTTGAAGAACTCCTTCCAGACGATGCGCTTATGGTCAAGGCTGACGATATAAATCGCCAACAGCAGCGCGAGGAAGAGGAGAACAGGCACCGCCTGTTTGGTGCCGACCAGCATGATCGCAAACGGCAAGGCCAGTACGGTGCAACCAAAGCCAGTGATGCCTTCGAGAAAGTGGGTCAGGAAGACGACAAAACCGAGCAGCACATAAGACGACATGATTTTTGGGCGGGACCAGCAGTATGATAATTTTTCGACCTGCAACGGGCTGCACCATCGTAGCGAAGTAGCCGCCCTATGTGTAGCCTCAAGCCTTCCCAAACATCGTCGGCTATAACTCCCGCGCCATCCCTCTATGACTAATTATCATGGCTAAGCCGCTTGACGTACCGCTCACCGCCTTCCGTACCTTTGTGGCCGTCGGTCGTCATGGAAACTTCACGCGGGCGGCGGAGGCCCTCGGCGTCACGCAGAGCGGCGTCAGCCGACAAATCGCGAAACTGGAAACGCTGGCAAACAGGCCGCTCTTCAAACGCCAGGGTGCGGGCGTGGCGCTGACCTCGGACGGCCAGAACCTCTACGACGCACTGAAGGACGCCATATCGACCATCGAACTGACATCGCAGCAGTTGACGCAGAAGGGGCTCAAGCATGACCGCTTGGTCGTCCGCACCTCGATGCCGAGCTTTGCGATGAAGATCGTCGTCCCGTTTCTAGGCACCTACGCGGCAGAACACGGCGTGCAGATCGATCTCGTGACGTCCTTGGCAACTCCGCACCCGCAGGACGAATTCGACGTTCTCATCACCCGCAACCTGAACCTGCCTGGAACCGAGCGCTGGGAGCTCGTGCGCGAAAAGCTCGTTTGCGTCGCTTCGCCCGGGCTACTGGCCGCGCGTGGCGCCGACTCTCGGCAGCAATGGCCGATGATCGTGTGTCGGCTACGGCCGGACGTGCTGTGGGCCTGGGCGGTCGCCAAAGACGTTTCGGCCGAGCAACTGCAAACCGCGGCGACCTACGATCACTTTTTCCTGGCCGTCGAAGCGGCCATCGGCGGCGTCGGCTTCCTCGTCGTCCCCCAGATGCTGGTGAAGGATCATCTCACCAGCGGAATCCTCGCGCTGGCGGACGAGGCGGTGATTGCTTCCGCCGCCATCTACTACGCCTGCGTTAACCCGCAGAGCCGCCACATTCAGCTGGCTGCGCAGTTCTGCCGCCGGCTCAAGGGTAGTCTGCGCGACTCCTGACGGCACGGCGCCAAGCGCCCGGGGGAAATCCAGTTGTGTTCCGTTACCGCTGGCCGGCCACGTCCGAGTTTTTTCCCAGTTGTTCAATCAGCGACGCGGACCACGGCTTTTCCGAAGTTCTTTCCTTCGAGCAGGCCGATGAAAGCCTGCGGCGCGTTCTCCAGACCCTCGGTCACGTCTTCGCGGAAAGTCATCCTGCCCGCGCGATACCACTCACCCATGTCGCGGCGAAATGCGTCAAACCGTTGCGCATAGTGGTCCAGGATGATGAACCCTTCGACACGGACCCGTTTCTGCAGTACGGCGGCCATCAACCGGGGAAGCCGGTCGGGCCCTTCCTGCCTTTCCGGCCTGGCACCGTCGTTGTAGTGCGCAATGAAACCGCACACCGGAATGCGGGCGCCGACGTTGAGCAACGGTACGACGGCATCAAGCACGGCGCCGCCGACGTTCTCAAAGTAGACGTCGATACCCTTTGGGCACGCAGCAGCCAGCCGCGCCGAAAAATCGGGATCTTGCCGGTCCAGGCACGCATCGAATCCGAGTTCATCCACGGCATAACGCGCCTTGGCAGCGTCGCCCACGACGCCGACAACGCGAGCGCCTTTCAGCTTGGCGATCTGCCCGACCACCGATCCGACCGCTCCTGTCGCGGCAGCGACGACCACGGTTTCGCCTGGCTTTGGCTGGCCGATATCCAGCAAACCAACGTAGGCCGTGAAACCCGGCATGCCGAGCCCGCCCAAGGCCAGGGACGGCCGGTCGATGGCGCCGATCGGCATCAAGCCCACTCCATCCGAAACTGCGTAATCCTGCCATCCAGCGTTGGCGAGGACCCATTCGCCAACCCGAAATCCGGGATGCCGCGACTCGACGATCCGGCTCACCGTCCCACCCACCATGGTCGATCCAAGCGCTATTGAGGGGGCATAGCCGGGACCCTTTTCGTCCATCAAGTTGCGCATGTAAGGATCGAGCGAAAGGTAGAGCGTCTGCATCAGGACTTCCCCCTCACGCGGTGTTGGCATCGATTGTTCCGCGAGGCGAAAATCGGACGGTTTCGGCCTCCCGACGGGCCGTGCATTGAGGACGATGCGACGATTCACGGTGGCTTGTTCACGCATGGTGCGGGTCTCCTTGTCAAAACATGGAACACGTTTGGTGGCACGGCTCGGCTTCCATAACCCGCCGAGGGTACCGCGGCGCGGAGGCCATCGTTGGCGCTCCGCGAGAAGAAAACGCGCTCAGATTACGTGTAAGATTCCGGTGTTTCTATGCCACAAACGCATTAATGCTTAACAATTTCTCCAAATCGGTGGTTGGTGAACCGGCCGACTCATTGACGCAAATCCTGCGCGGACTTCGCCTGGACGGCGTCGAGTACAACCGGTGCGACATGCGTTCTCCGTGGGCTGTGGCATTTCCTGCGCAAGACGCCGCACGCTTTCACTTCGTGACGGCTGCGGCATGCTGGCTCAAGGCGGGGCAGGATTGGCACAGATTGGATGCAGGCGATGCCGTGCTACTGCCGCGAGGTTCGGCACATGTCATGGCAAGCGATCCTGACGTTGAACCCGTCGAAATCGGCGGCATGACGCGCCAGCTTCTTTCCAATGAAACGTATCTGGTTAGCGCAGCGTCACCCCCGGGCGGCGTCGAGCCCGGCCAGCCCACGCATCGCCTTTTCTGTGGATCAATGCGTTTCAACCTTGATCCGCTGCACCCGCTCATGGCAATGATGCCGGAGGTCATGCGCACCGAAGACCTTGCACAAAGCGAAACGGCCGTGCCCGCTCTACTGGCAGCAATGCAACACGAGATCGCGCTTGATCGCATCGGCGCATCCGGGATTCTGACGCGTCTCGCGGACGTTCTCGCCGGCCTCATCATTCGAGCCTGGGTGGAGTGCGGCTGCAGTGACGCGGGCGGCTGGATCGCGGCCGTCCGCTGTCCGAAGATTGGGAAGGTGCTCGCCGCCATCCATACGAACCCAGAGCGCGATTGGTCAGTGGACGAACTTGCCGCGATCATGGGCGCTTCGCGGTCTAGCTTTGCCGACAAGTTCGTCCGCACGGTCGGCGAGAGCCCGGCGAAGTACGTTGCCCGGGTCAACATGCTGCAAGCGCGCAAGCTGATTGCCGACGAAGGTCTGCGCCTTTCGGTTGTCGCCAACCGGCTCGGTTATGAATCCGAGGCCTCGTTCAGCCGCGCCTTCAAGCGCGTCATCGGGCACCCGCCAAGCTCGGCAAGAGCCATTGAATAGAACGATCCGCCGTACCTCGGTATGTGGCCATGCTGGCAGCCGGTATTCCGGTAGCGCAACTCCATCGCAACACCGGCGCCGCCAGCCTCTTTTTACGCTGCCCTTTGCATCAGCCTTTGAGTTTACGGCACCAATTCGCGAGCGCGGCCATCTGATCGCCGATCAGCTTCGTTATCCGCTCATCAACCAGATTGCCTTCGGCATCAAACGAGTTCGAGAAGGCGTTGGCGAAGACCTCGGGCTTATTCAGCGGGTACATGTCCAGGAAGACGCATACCTGACGCAGATGATACTGCGACCGGCTCGTGCCCATACCGCCGCCCGCCCCCATCATCGCTACAGGTTTCCCGGCGAGGAAGGCATTGTTCGGTTCCCGCGATGCCCAATCGAGAATGTTCTTGAGCGCCGGTGCCATCGAATAGTTGTATTCGGTGCTTGCCAGAACCAACGCATCAGCCACCCGCATCTGCTCCATCACGCGCTGGACCGAGGCAGGCCTTTCCGGCAGATCGGCGTTATAGAACGGAATGTCGGAGAGATCGGCAAACTCCATGCTGACGTCTTCGGGAAGATTCGCCTTTGCGGCGCGGAGCAGGCCTTTGTTGGTCGATTTCTGGCGCAGACTGCCGGCGATACCAAGGTAATGCAGGGACATAACGTCCTCCTGTGATTGATGGCGAGCACAAAGGCCCGGGATTCAGGTGGATAAGCGTAGCGCCAGAAGAACGGGCGCGCATCACCGCGGTGTCGACACGGCGAGCGATGGCGAGTTCGCCTTCACTCGCGAGTTCCGACCCGAGCAAGGGTGAGAGGCAAGGAATTTCCCGTAAACGCGGCTCAACGTGCCAAGCCGTCAAGCGGAACGGTTCGCGGCCTACGAAGTCTATCGACTTCGTGCAACACCGAGGCCATAAGAACTTCGCGCCCCGGCACGTGTTTCATACCTTTTGTGCCTTCCATGCCAATGTCGCAACGAGCCGCAATCGTATGCTTCGCTCGGCGATGAACCAGAGGATCTTCGCGATGAAATCAACCGTATCCATTTTGCGTTTTGCTCTTGCCGCCTTGCTGCCTTTGCTTGGCTTCGCCGCCGTCGGCAGTGCGCAATCGGCGGACCTGCTGCAGGAGGTCAAGGCGCGCGGTACGCTCACTGTCGGCCTGGAAGGAACCTATCCGCCATTCAGCTTTGAGGACAAGGGTGGAAAACTCGCTGGCTTCGAGGTCGATTTCGCCAATGCGCTGGCCAAGGAGTTGGGCGTAAAAGCCGTTTTCCGTCCGACCAAGTGGGACGGCATTCTCGCTGCGCTGGAATCGAAACGCATCGACGTGGCGATCAACCAGGTGACGATCTCCGAGGAACGCAAGAACAAGTATGACTTCTCGGTTCCTTACACCGTGTCGGGAATCCAGGCCGTAACGCGCAAGGGGGAGGAAGCCAAGTTCCAGAAGCCGGCCGATCTCAACGCCAAGAAGGTGGGCGTCGGTCTGGGGACCAATTACGAGCAGTGGCTGAAAGCCAACGTCCCCGGTGCTGACATCCGCACCTACGACGACGACGCGACAAAATACCAGGATCTGCGCGTTCGCCGGCTCGATGCCATTCTCATCGACCGGCTGGCAGCCTTCGACCTGATCAAGAAGACCGAGAACAGCCTGGCGGTCGCCGGCGAACCCTTTGCCCGCCAGGAAGCCGGCATCCCGATCCGCAAGGGAAATCCGGAGTTTCTCGCCGCGGTAAACAAGGCCATCGAGAAGCTGCGCAGCGACGGGACGTTGACTCAGCTCTCGCAGAAATGGTTTAGCGCCGACGTAACCCGGTAATGCCGGAGAGCTTTCAGCTCGCACTCGACTCGGCACCGTTCCTGCTTCGTGGGGCGGTGTTCTCGATCGTGCTTAGCATCGGGGGCATGAGCTTCGGGCTCGTCCTCGGGTTCGCCCTCGCGTTGATGCGCCTCTCGACGATGCCGGCCCTGGCCTGGTCGGCACGCATCTACGTCTCGTTCATCCGGGGGACGCCACTACTCGCCCAGCTCTTCATGATCTATTACGGACTGCCGCAGTTCGGAATCCAGCTCGACCCCCTGCCCTCGGCGCTGATCGGCTTCTCGCTCAATACGTCAGCATACGCCTCGGAAACGATCCGCTCCGCCATCGCCTCGATCGACCGAGGCCAATGGGAAGCCGCAACGAGCATCGGCATGACGCACGTTCAGGCGCTGACCCGCATCATCCTCCCGCAGGCCGCCCGCACCGCGATTCCACCGCTCGGCAACAGCTTCATCGGGCTCGTCAAGGACACTTCGCTCGCAGCCACGATCCAGGTACCGGAGCTCTTCCGACAAGCGCAACTGATTACCGCCCGCACATTCGAGGTCTTCACCATGTATCTCGCTGCGTCGTTCCTCTACTGGCTTATCGCGACCGTTCTTTCCGGTGTGCAACACCACCTCGAAGAACGGGCCAACCGGCCCCTGCGGGAGCGCTAGGGTGATTTCCGTCCACGGATTGACAAAGGAATTCAAGGGAACAGCCGTCCTCAAAGGCATCGATCTCGACATCGAACAGGGTGAGGTCGTAGCCATCATCGGGCCGAGCGGCTCCGGGAAAACAACCCTGCTCCGCTGCATGAACTTTCTCGAAGAGCCATCGCGCGGCTGCATCCAGATCGGCGAGATCAAGGTGGACGACGCACGGCCGTACGCGCATCAAAAAGACGAAATCCGAAAACTCCGTCAGCATATCGGCTTCGTGTTCCAGAACTTCAATCTCTTCCCACACTACACGGCGCTGGGGAACGTCATCGAAGGACCGGTGACGGTCAAGGGATTGACCAAGGCCGAGGCACTCTCACTCGGCCGCGAAGTGCTGGCGAAGGTCGGGCTGTCGGCCAAGGAAACCGCTTACCCGCGGCAACTATCGGGGGGACAACAACAGCGCGTGGCGATTGCCCGCGCGCTCGCGATGCAGCCCGACGTAATTCTCTTCGACGAACCCACTTCGGCGCTCGACCCCGAACTCGTGGGCGAGGTGCTCAACACCATCCGCGAATTGGCCGAAGAGCGACGTACGCTGGTTATCGTCACTCACGAAATGGGATTCGCACGCGACGTTGCCAACCGTGCGATCTTCATCGATCACGGCGTCATCGTCGAGCAAGGCAAAGCCGCGGCGCTCTTCACCACGCCGCAGGAAGAACGTACTCGCCAGTTCCTGAGCAAGTTCTTGCGTTCTTAGTTACCGATCTTTCGCAGTCGATGTCTCGGCTCCTTTTGAACTACCCACGTGACATAGGTGTCGAATCTTGAAACATTCAAGATATCCCACTTTGCATAATTGAAACAAAGGGGAACGAAAACATAGGGGGAACTGAAAGGAGAAGGTCATGCTGCAGGATTTCTTCCAGCACAGCCTCAGGCGCGCGTTCCCGTTGCTTCCACTCATGGTATTGGCAGTAAGTTGGGTATCCAGCGCACACGCTGTCCCAGTCCCCGGTCAGGGGACATGGGAAACGACACTCCATGCTCGCGACATTGACCATGACGGCGTGACGGACGCCTATTACGACAGCGCGCTCAACATCACTTGGCTCGCCAACGCGTCGCCGCTCGGCGTAGCGAGTTGGGAAGACACGAATGCATGGATCGCCGCCTACTCGATCGGCGGTTTCAGCGATTGGCGCCTGCCCTTTATGCCCGGGCCCGTAAACGGACGCTTCTGGAACCGTGAATTCAGCTGGGACGGCAGTACCGACAACAGCTATAACAATTCCAGAACGGAAATGGGCCACCTCTTCTACTTGACGCTGGGCAACCTCGCTCCATGTGGCCTCGGCAGCGATCCCAACATCCCGCACGATTGCATAAATCAATGGCCGAACGGCCGCCCGGAAATGAACACCGGCCCTTTTGAGGGGCTGCACCTCGGGCCGTCGGACTATAGCTATTGGGCCAACTCACCGATCGGGTACGGCGGCATCGATAGCAATGGCTATCAGTTTGTCTGTGTGTTCTGCGACAACACGATATCGCTCGGAGCTCACTTCATGGTGGTACGCAACGGCGACGTGCAAGCGTCGGCAGTGCCCGAACCCGATACGCTGGCGATGGCTCTCGTGGGGAGCTTGGCCGCGGTCGCGATTTCTGCCCGCCGACGACGTACCGCAGGGTCATAACGGCTTGCCTAGGCGGCTGCACAGCACTATCGAACGCTTCCTGGTCTTCTTTGACGTTATGTTGGGAAACGCTTCCGTTCCTCCTAACGAAGCGCTCAGCCGGTCAGCCCGCTAAGCGCCGAATACATGCTCGCCTTTTGGGTCACACCTTGCTGGCCGCGCGCCATTTCCTGCTGTTCCAGCAACATTTCCTTGATCCTCTGAGCGATCTCCGCCTCGACCGCTTTTTGCTTTTCGGGCGACATTGCCTTCAGATCGTCCTCGCTAATCCCCATGGATTCGAGAATCTTCTCGCGCATGGCGACGATGGGGCCTTTCTCGATATAGTCGTTCAGTTTCTGCAGCAACTCCGCGGTCTCTGATTTGGCGCTTGTGCTTTGCGCCGGTTCTTCTGTGGGCTCTGCTGCTTTAGCCGGTGTAAATCCAGCGGCCGCCGCATTCTGGCGAGCGTTGGCGACCGTGCCCAGGCGGCTCAACACCGAAGCCGACTGTACCGTGGTGCTATTCACATACATGGCTGTTCTCCCCGAGTGGTATTGCAATGACGTAGCAAGACCAGTGCCATATTGCGTCGCCATCTACTCGGACCCCGACCTCGAGTCGGCCGTTCACGGCAGCTGGCATATTGATTGCACCCGGTGGGCCAGACAAATCGAACCGGAGAACTCATCGTGATTGTTGACAAAGTCGCCACGCGTTTCGCCAATACCGCAAGCGTTTCGTCCATGGCTTCGCGCTTCCAGCGGCAACAATCGGCCGTCAGCCCGGCAAAGCTTGCCGCCGAGCCGAGCATTTCTCAGGCCGGCCGCGAGCTATTGGTCGCCGATGCCGAGAACGGCTATCGGCTGGACGGCGAAGCGCATTCCCTTATGGACTATGCAAACGCCAAAGGAGCGCTGTACAAGATGACCGACGCGCAGGTTGCAGAAATCAAGCTCAGGGAACAACAGGAACAGTCGCGCCAGGCTGCGAACCTGGCCTATGCGCAGAGCCATGCGTACAACACAGTGGGTCAGGTTTTCGTCAATGGGCAACTATTGGCCAGCGTCGACGAATCCGGCGGTTACTACCTCGCTCACAACATTGGGGGCCTTAGCGCCGCCGACATGAGCGCTTCGGAAAGGCTTGCGGAGATCGCCAAGGCCGTCGGCGGTGAGATTCGCACAAGCAATTTCGAGGACACGGGTGGCTGGTCCGGCCCTGGGGCGCCGGAGTCCTCACTGCCCGCGATTACGGCGCGCAGCCTGCAAGAGATACTCGAACAAGACGTCCTGCCATTGACGCGGACGAAGTAGCGGCAATAGCCCTAAACGGTTCGACCACGTTCTCTCAGAGCAGTGATAAAGAGCGGAGCGTAGAGAAAGGCGAATATCCCGATCATGGACTGGGCCAAGAGTTAATCGCGAATGCTTCGTTGAGGCCCCCGTACATGCATAGCCCATGACGCGGCCACGCCCGCAATGAGACAATCGGCGAACGATGTCAATTCGCACCTCGTTCAACCCCGGTGTCGCCGCCGCCCTGATAGCCGCCCTGCTCTTTGGTGCTAGTGCGCCTGTTGCCAAATGGCTCCTTCAGGGGGTGAGCCCGTGGATGCTCGCCGGGCTGTTCTACCTCGGCTCAGGCATCGGCTTGAGCCTTTATCGACTGATCGTCGGCGCGGCACCCGTCGCGCTTCAACGCGGAGAAGTGGGTTGGCTGGCCGGCGCCGTGCTGTCAGGCGGCATCGTCGGACCGGTGTTGCTCATGGTCGGCTTGACCGGGATGCCGGCCTCCGGGGCCGCACTTCTATTGAACGCAGAAGGCGTTCTCACCGCACTACTCGCCTGGATCGTCTTCAAGGAGAACTTCGACGCGCGCATCGCCCTCGGCATGCTCGCGATCGCCAGCGGCGCGGTGGTTCTGAGTTGGCCCGAAGAGGCACGATTCGCTGGAGCCTGGCCAGCCTTAGCCATTCTCGGCGCCTGCTTATGCTGGGCAGTCGACAACAATCTCACCCGCAAAGTCGCTTTAGCCGACGCGACCTGGATTGCCGCAGTGAAGGGCACAGCCGCGGGCAGTGCCAACCTAACCTTGGCCTGGGCGCTGGGCAATGCATTGCCAAATTGGTGGATCGTGCAGATCGCGTTGGTCGTCGGCTTGCTGGCCTATGGACTCAGCCTGGTGCTTTTCGTAGTGGGTATGAGGCACCTTGGTACTGCTCGGACTGGCGCCTATTTCTCCGCCGCTCCGTTTTTTGGTGCTGTTCTGGCCGTGCTGAGTGGAGAGAGCGTCACTCCCTCGCTTCTGATAGCCGGCACGCTGATGGCGCTCGGCCTTTGGTTCCACTTAACCGAAAGGCATGAGCACGAGCACGTCCATGAAGCGATGGAACACCGTCATGAACACGTTCATGACAACCATCACCAGCACTCCCATGAACTACCGGTGCCCCCCGGCATCAAGCACACTCACCTGCATCGGCACGAACCGATGGTGCATACTCACGCCCATTTTCCCGACGCACACCATCGGACACACACTCACTAGTTGGCTAGCTGGCGGGAATAACGAAACACCAGCGAATTCCAGCCTGTTGCCGGCCTGCACATGCTCGCCAGATAACAAAAACCCGCCGGGATGCCGCTTGCCAAAATGACGTATAAAACGTCTAATCCAATCCAAATACGCCTGCTCGGTACGGATGCTGTAGTGCTTCAAACGAATCCGGCTGCGCACATGATCAAGAAGACGCGGCGAAGTCCCTTTCGACCGATGACGGGTTTGCATACATTTTTAGGCCCCACTAAATTCGGCATAAGATCATGATCGAACGTAGTTTATCACCAAAAAACTGTACGCCCATACAGCTATTTGACGGAAAGTTTTCCGTCATGACGCAAAACTTTCCGTCTTTTAGGACGGCTACTTTACGTTGGGCGTCATGAGCAAACTCGGCTGCCCCTGTGGCAACACAATTCGAGATAACACGAGTGGCTTACCCTACAAAGCTTCTTTGCTAAAGGACTCGTTACGCGAGTCGTTCTCAGATTGGCTTGTTGAGGAAATTCAGAGCTATGTGGCTGCGGTGGAATGCGGGGGAGTTCGAGAATGGCTCATGGGTCGCGGGTATGGCGAGGAATACATCGCTCTCCAACTAAATCATGGAAATGTTCTTCACGACCACATTCAAACAAGGTACCTGTGTCTCAAACGCGACGTTTATGAATGTCCCGCTTGCGGACGCATCCACGTCGAAACAAGAGAGGACAACGTGTTCGTCGCGTATGCACCGGACTCGCGGAAGAACAATGGCGCGCTTTCTGAGTAGTCATCCCTTGACGCCCAACCCATCAATCGAGCGGACCTCGCGCATAAAGCCGCGCGAGGCCGCTCATTTCAGACGTTAGAGCTTATGCACCCAGTATTGCCAAAGCTTACCGAGGCCATTGTTCGCGTGATCTCCGAACGCGAAGCCGCAGGCGACCTTGTCGTAACTGTCCCGGTTGTCGCGCTTGCAGATCACATCAGTGAGGCTGTGCGAGAAGTATTTACGGGCAATCTATTGTCGCCGAGTGAAATTCTCTCTGTGGCTGCTTTGCTCACGGAGGCGGCGGCCGATCGCAAGTTTTACGACTGGGAAATGCCGACAAAGATTGGGCTAACTGCAACGGAGGTACAACAGCTTGCCGAACGCCTACGTACTGTCACCGCGCTCTAACATGGCGCTCAACCTCGCTCCTTTCAGTCGCTGGACGCTGCGCGATAAAGCCGCGCAGCGCCGGTTAGCTCTACGTTAGCCGTCAGGGGTGGCGATGAAGATTGGTCATCACAAACTCATTGCGCTGCTTGGTCCTGCTGCGCTGGTTTTCGCTATCCTTTCTCTCACTAGAGTAGCAGGCATATCGCGCGGCTCAGAGCTAATACCCACTTTGGATATGCTGGCTCCTATTGTCGGCGTTGTAGTAATTATCAATAGTCAGAGCGTTTCGGGCGTAGCAAAATTTATTCTGGTCATTGCCTACTACCCAATGATGCTGGCGATTTTATTTCCTATCAGCCTTATGTTTGGGTGCGCAGGCTTAAAGATGTACTGCTTCTAGGAATGACAATGGCTAACCCGACACTCAACCTCGTTCGCTTCGCTCACTGGACGCTGCGCGATAAAGCCGCGCAGCGCCGGTTAGTTTCACGTTGGGCGTCAAAGGAACCGTCATGGAATGGCTAGAACCTTGGTGCTCCGCCGCGCAAATGGGGGAGCAGGTTGCGCAGGGTTGGCAACGACAACTGCAAATTGAGGTACCACCCGGTCACGTCCTATATGGCGTGCCTGTAAAGCTCTTGGCTCGCGGCAATGGAGACGATGCACTCTTTGAACTCATGGACGGAAGCGGCCGCGTTGCCAATGTTCATCTCACTTGGTCCAAGAGCCAGGAACGTTTGCCGTGGCCGGGAACCGACATCCATAGCAGCCTGCAAGATTGGGTCGAAACGGTAATGGTCCCGGAGCATCAGGAGTGGGTGAGTTGAAATCACCCGTTTGCCGCCCAACCCATCATTCCACCGGACCTGCGCAAAAAGCCGCGCAGGCCGGTGAATTCAGACGTTAGCCGTCAAATGCGCCTATGAAATGGGTAGATTTTGTTTGCTGGATGTTTAAAGACCGTGCAATTCGAGAGATTGCTATCGGTACGCTTATTGGGCATTTGGCAAGCGCCGGATTCCTGACTTTTGGATTGGTCGCTAGGGCTCTGCATTGGGAAAGAGTGCCGAGTGACCTTACGTTGATTCTGTACGCTCTTTTTTATGTCTCTTTCGGTGGATATTTTACGTATCTGTTTTGCATTGCCGTTCGACGCCATGCTGAGCGGTCTGGGAAATGGCCAGCGTAGTTGTGGTCTGGGGCGACGTTGAGGCGGCCGCTGGGATCGCAACCACTCCTATGGTTGTCAATTTCTACGGCTTCGTCAGCTCGTTTGCATTTGTACGCGGCGACACCAAAGACGGCTAACCCTTCGGTCGAGGCGCGGCTTCGCCGCTGGGACGCCGTGCCGGCGGGGCCGGCCCGTTGCCCCTCACCTTCACGTTGGGCATCATGAGCAGCGAGTCGGACTTGTCGTCGTCTGAAGGCGAAGCAGTACGCATTCCACAGAAGCTTTGGAGCGTGATGGAGCCGCGCCTCAGAGCCTCACTTGACGAACT
>NZ_JANZKY010000027.1:0-4407 GCF_025770765.1 Propionivibrio soli
AAGAGCCTCTCGAACGAATGGGCGAGCCAGGGCGTGAACGTCAATGGCATCGCCCCAGGCTACATGGACACCGAGATGAACACCGCGCTGCTTGCCGACCCGACCCGCAGCCGGCAGATCCTCGAACGCATCCCGGCCGGCCGCTGGGGGAAACCGCAGGACATGGTCGGCGCCGCCGTCTTCCTCGCTTCCTCCGCCTCCGATTACGTCAATGGCACCATCCTCACCGTCGATGGAGGGTGGATGGGACGCTGAGGCCGTCGAGATCACCAATAAAAGAAACTTGCATCTGGAGGGAAGAGCATGTTTGTCAAAGGGTTGGTCAAGGGGATGGAGTGGCTGCTCATCGCCATTCTCGGGTTGATGGTCATACTGGTCTTCGGAAACGTCGTTCTCCGGTATGGCTTCAATTCCGGCATTGTTTTCTCTGAAGAGGTCTCGCGCTTTCTGTTCGTCTGGATGGTTTTTCTCGGTTCGGTCCTGATGCTCAAGGACAACGGTCACCTCGGCGTCCACACATTGACCAAGAAGATGTCGCTGGGGGGAAAGAAAGCCTGCAAGTTCCTCAGCGATTTGATCACGTTCGGGTGTTGCATCCTGCTTACCATCGGCGGTTGGAAAGTCGTCGTCCTCAACATGCCGAACATCGCCCCGGTGTCCGATATCCCGCTTGGTGTCGTCTTCGTCGCTTGCCTCGTCTGCAGCGTCGGTATGGGGATTCTCTTGCTCAATTCGATGTATCGCTTGTTGGCGGGCAAGATGACCGAGCAGGAAATGTGTCCCGACTTTGACGACGCGCTCTAGCAGGGAACAGGAGAAAACAAATGACCGTCACAATCTTCCTGGTATCACTGTGCGGCGCCATGTGCATCGGCATGCCGGTGGCCTTCGCGCTTCTCGTCTGCGGCGTCTCGTTGATGGTGCACCTTGGCCAGTTCAATACGCACATCCTTGCGCAGAACCTGATATCCGGTGCCGACAATTTCCCCTTGATGGCCATCCCGTTCTTCATGCTCGCCGGCGAGATCATGAACAAGGGCGGAATTTCGCAACAGATCGTGAATGTCGCCAACGCGCTCGTCGGGCACATTGAAGGCGGGCTGGGCTACGTTGCCATCATCGCCGCGCTTATCCTGGCGGCCATCTCCGGGTCCGCGGCGGCCGATACCGCTGCATTGGCGGCTGTCGTGATTCCGATGATGCGCAAAGCCAACTACAACGTGGGGCGGTCGGCGGGGCTGATTGCCGGAGCAGGGTGCATCGCTCCGATCCTGCCTCCTGCGATGCCGCTCGTTCTGTTCGGTGTGGTAGCGCAGTTGTCGATCACGAAGCTCTTCTTTACTGGGATCTTCCCCGGTTTGATCATGGCGCTGTCCTTGGTCATCACGTGGAAAATCGTCGCCCGCAAGGATTTCGCCAATTCGCCCAGGCAGTCCTTCGACCTCATGGCCCTACTGAGTGCCCTACGTAAGGCGGTATGGGCGCTGACGCTTCCCATCATCATCATCGGGGGCATGAAGAGCGGCATCTTCACACCGACGGAGGCGGCTGTGGTCGCGGCCGTGGTGGCTCTCCTGGTCAGCGTTTTCATCTATCGCGGAATGAAGTTCGGCGATCTGCCGAGATTGCTCTTGCAGGCTGCGAAGACGTCGAGTTCGATCATGCTGATCGTCGCTGCATCGATGGTGTCTGCGTGGCTGATCACGATTGCCGATATCCCGTCGCAAGTCACCAGCCTGATGGAACCGTTCATCGACAACAAGCTCATGCTGATGGTCGTCCTCATGTTGTTGGCGTATGCGGTTGGCACGGCGCTCGACTTGGCGCCTACGGTACTCATCCTGACGCCGGTGATCATGCCACTCGTCAAGCAGGCGGGGATCGATCCCTATTACTTCGGCATCATGTTCATGATGAATAACGCGATCGGTTTGATCACACCGCCGGTCGGGACCGTCCTCAACGTCGTGTCGAGCGTCGCGCGAGTCAATCTCGATACGGTCATCAAGGGGATGTTTCCCTTCCTGGTCGCAGAAACGCTGGTCATGTTCTTGTTGGTGCTCTTTCCGCAGTTGGTGCTGATCCCGGCGCGCTGGTTTTACTGACCTGCCGAGGACTCGCGAAGCATAACGTTGTTGTTGCAACTCCCGAGTCCATCCCAGCGAGGAGCGGATGAGGGACAGGGGTCGTGGTCTATCCGTTAACTGGAGAAATGAGATGAAACTAAGGAAAAGCCTGATTACGTCGCTGCTCGCGGTTGGATTGGTTGCTGGGGGCATGGGGGCGGCACATTCGGAAACGCTGAAATTCGCTTCAGAATCTCCGCGTACAGACACGCAGTCGATCGCCGGCGAGCGTTTCAGCGAACTGCTCAAGGCGAAGACCAACGGGGCGTTGGATATCAAGATCTTCGCCGACAGCTCACTCGGTGCCTTCCAGGCGGCGATCTCGGGCGTACGTGGCGGAACGATCGACATGGCGGTTTCCGGTTCGGCGAACTTCAGCGGATTGGTGCCGCTCCTGGGTGTTTTCGACATTCCGTTCATGTTCAAGGATTCGGCGCATGCCTATCGCGTGCTCGATGGCAAGGTCGGGCAGGAGATGCTCGACAAGCTCGGCGAGTTCGGCATGAAGGGCCTCGCTTTCTGGGATAACGGTTGGCGCGAATTGACCAACTCCAAGCATCCGGTGCATACGCCGGCCGACGTCAAGGGGCTGAAAGTGCGTACGACGGGTAGTCCGGCGCACATTGAAGCCTTCAAACTGCTTGGCGCCAACCCGGTGCCGATGCCTTTGGCCGAGCTTTATACGGCGCTGGAAATGAAGACCGTCGATGCGCAGGAGCATCCGCTCGGCGTTCTCTGGTCGGCCAAATTGTATGAAGTCCAGAAGCATTTGAGCCTGACCAACCACGCCTACAGCGCGCTGATCCTCGTCATGAACAAGGCGAAGTTCGATTCGCTGCCGCCTGCGCATCAGAAGGCGCTTGTCGAGGCGGCCCGTGAAGCGGGCCAGTATCAGCGCGAACTGAATAACAAGAACATGCAGAAAGTCATCGACGACGTGAAGAAGGCGGGCATGCAGGTGGTCGAGAAGGTCGATCCGGCCCCGTTCCTCGAGGCGACCAAGCCGGGCCGCGACACGTTCACCGCGAAATTCGGCGGCGCTGACATGATCAAGCAGATCGACGCCGTTCGCGACGCCAAGTAATCCTCTTTCGTTTGTTTCCGTTTCCCCCGTGGCGGTTGCCCTGTCGCAGCCTACCGCGGGGGAAAGTTCATCTGGGCCTGGCGTTCGTCGCGTGGATGGGTTCGATGTTGGCTCCTAGGGAAACTACCTATACGAAAATAATGAAACAGTGTTTCAAAAAAATAGATTTCCTGCGACAATGCTCGTATTGGCCGGATTTCGTGGCTTGCCGAGATGAACGAAAAACTAAACTCGAGCATCGATAAGACCCTGAGCATTCTTGAATTCGTATCGCGGAGCACGCGAGGGGTGTCGCTGGCCGAGATCGTCAAGGTGGTGGGGATTCCGAAGACCACGGCGTTTAGAATCCTGGACGTGCTTTTGGCTCGCGAGTACGTCGCGTGGGACCAGGACAGCGAAAGATACAGCATCGGCCTGAAGACCGTCGAGGTCGGCCTCAGTGGGCTCATCGGGCAGGACATCGTTGAGGTATCGATCCCGTATTTGCGTGAGCTGGCCACAACCGTCGGAGAAACTTCCTTCCTTGCGGTGTACAACAACGGCGATGTGGTTTATCTCTACAAGGCCGAGGGAAATCAGGCGATCGTGACAACGGCGACGCTCGGCAGCCGCCGCCCGGCCTATTGCACGGCGCTCGGTAAAGCGATTCTTGCCAATCTGCCGATCGAGGAAGCCGACCGCATCTTCGAGAAGCCGCTGGAAAAATTGACCGAGAAAAGTGTCGTCGACCGCATGCAGCTGCACGAGGAATTCGCGCACATCCGCATGAACGGTTACTCGATCGACGACGAAGGAATCGAAGTGGGTCTGTACTGCCTGGCAGTCCCGATCTACAACTATACGGGAGGCGTGGTTGCGGCGATCAGCGTCTCCGGGCCGGTAAAGCGTTTCTGCGATAACAAAGAACGGATCGTCGAGGAATTGAAGCACGTGGGCGCAATGATTTCGAGGCGCCTGGGCTACGTGAGGGCCATGAGAGGCGTGTGACAGGGAAGATGGTCGTCCGTCAAACGCCTGGAAATTTTATCGGGAGGGCTTGTTCGGCAAGCCCGGATTGTTTTTTTGGATAGGAGTTGCAAATGGCAAGCAAGGACAGGCTATCGGTGTTGTTGGGGATGATGGAGCAATCGATCATTCCGGTGTTTTACCACCCGGACGAAGAAGTGTGCGTGAACGTCATCCAGGCGTGCGCCAACG
>NZ_JANZKY010000027.1:4417-6326 GCF_025770765.1 Propionivibrio soli
CAAGCTGACAGCGCAAGGGCGACTTTTTTCTGATTCCTCTTTACGGAGATAAAAAATGGCAAGCAAGGACAGGCTATCGGTGTTGTTGGGGATGATGGAGCAATCGATCATTCCGGTGTTTTACCACCCGGACGAAGAAGTGTGCGTGAACGTCATCCAGGCGTGCGCCAACGGCGGCGCCAAGTGCGTCGAGTTCACCAACCGGGGCGATTTTGCGGCGGACGTCTTCCTGCGCGTCACCAAGCACTTCGCCAAAGCCGACCCGAGCGTCGTCATGGGCGTGGGTTCCGTCTGTGACGCCCCGACCGCCGGGCTGTACATCGCCAACGGCGCCAAATTCGTCGTCGGCCCGCTGCTCAACGCCGAGGTCGCCAAACTGTGCAACCGGCGCGGCATCCCCTACAGCCCCGGCTGCGGCTCCGCCACCGAAATCGGCGACGCCCAAGAACTCGGCTGCGAAATCATCAAAGTCTTCCCCGGCGCCTCCGTCGGCGGCCCCGACTTCGTCAAAAGCGTCATGGGCCCCATGCCCTGGACCCGCATCATGCCCACCGGCGGCGTCGAACCCACCGAAGAGTCCCTGCGCAAATGGTTCGGTGCCGGCATCGTCGCCTGCGGCGTCGGCTCCAACCTCATCACCAAGAAACTGCTCGATGCCAAAGACTACCAAGGCCTCGAAGAAAACGTCCGGCAGACCGTCGCCCTCGTCAAACGCATCAAGGCCGAACTCGCCGCCAAATAAGACCGGACCGACTCCCCGGTAGAAAGCTAGCTAGAAAGGAACCCCCCATGAGCGAACTCATCGTCAAACCCGCCAACGAAGCCCAATGGGACTGCCTGTCCTTCGGCGAAGTCATGCTCCGCTTCGACCCCGGCTTCGGCCGCGTGCGCAACGCCCGCAGCTTCCAGGTCTGGGAAGGCGGCGGCGAATACAACGTCGCCCGCGCCATGCGTAAATGCTGGCAAAAGCGCGCCGCCGTCGTCACCGCCCTGCCCAAGAACGACCTCGGCTGGCTCGTCGAAGACCTCATCATGCAAGGCGGCGTCGACATGAGCCACTGCATCTGGCGCGACTTCGACGGCCTCGGCAAGAACACCCGCGTCGGCCTCAACTTCACCGAAAAAGGCTTCGGCATCCGACCCGCCCTCGGCTGCTCCGACCGCGGCCACTCCGCCGCCTCCCAGATTCGCCCCGGCGAAGTCAACTGGGAGAAGATCTTCGGCGAAGAAGGCGTGCGCTGGTTCCACACCGGCGGCATCTTCGCCGCCCTGGCCAGCAACACCGCCGAAGCCGTCATCGAAGCCGTCCAGATCGCCAAGAAATACGGCACCGTCGTCGCCTACGACCTCAACTACCGCGCCTCGCTGTGGAAGAGCCAGGGCGGCAAGGACGCCGCCCAACGCGTCAACCGCGAGATCGCCAAGTACGTCGACGTGATGATCGGCAACGAAGAAGACTTCACCGCCTGCCTCGGCTTTGACGTCGAAGGCGCCGACGAACACCTGACGCAGATCGAGACCGACAGCTTCAAGAAGATGATCCAGACCGCCGTGGCTGCCTTCCCCAACTTCAAGGTCGCCGCCACCACGCTCCGGAAAGCCACCACCGCCACCTTCAACGACTGGTCGGCGCTGCTCTACTACCAGGGCGAACTCTACCAATCGATGCAACGCCCCAACCTCGAGATCTACGACCGCGTCGGCGGCGGCGACGGCTTTGCCTCCGGTCTTGCGTACGGCTTCCTCGAAGGCAAGGGTCCGCAGGCCGCGGTCGAATACGGCGCGGCACACGGTGCCTTGGCGATGACCACCCCCGGCGATACCTCGATGGTGCGTGTCGAGGAAGTCGAAGCCGCCATGAAGGGCAAGGGCGCTCGCGTCATCCGGTAAGCGGCGCCACTAAACCGGC
>NZ_JANZKY010000028.1 GCF_025770765.1 Propionivibrio soli
TGCGCAAGCATGACCTAAAGAGATGAAGAGCTCGCACGATTAGATGCGGATCTGGGAGACTGGATCTGCAGACGTCAAGCGAGAGTTTTAACAGGAATTGAACTGAAGAGTTTGATCCTGGCTCAGATTGAACGCTGGCGGCATGCCTTACACATGCAAGTCGAACGGCAGCACGGGGGCAACCCTGGTGGCGAGTGGCGAACGGGTGAGTAAAGCATCGGAACGTGCCCTGAAGTGGGGGATAACGTAGCGAAAGTTACGCTAATACCGCATATTCTGTGAGCAGGAAAGCAGGGGATCGCAAGACCTTGTGCTTTAGGAGCGGCCGATGTCGGATTAGCTAGTTGGTAGGGTAAAGGCCTACCAAGGCAACGATCCGTAGCGGGTCTGAGAGGATGATCCGCCACACTGGGACTGAGACACGGCCCAGACTCCTACGGGAGGCAGCAGTGGGGAATTTTGGACAATGGGCGCAAGCCTGATCCAGCCATGCCGCGTGAGTGAAGAAGGCCTTCGGGTTGTAAAGCTCTTTCGGTGGGGAAGAAATTGCTTCGGCTAATATCCGGAGTAGATGACGGTACCCGCATAAGAAGCACCGGCTAACTACGTGCCAGCAGCCGCGGTAATACGTAGGGTGCGAGCGTTAATCGGAATTACTGGGCGTAAAGCGTGCGCAGGCGGTTGTGTAAGTCAGATGTGAAATCCCCGGGCTTAACCTGGGAACTGCATTTGAGACTGCACGGCTAGAGTGTGGCAGAGGGGGGTGGAATTCCACGTGTAGCAGTGAAATGCGTAGAGATGTGGAGGAACACCGATGGCGAAGGCAGCCCCCTGGGCCAATACTGACGCTCATGCACGAAAGCGTGGGGAGCAAACAGGATTAGATACCCTGGTAGTCCACGCCCTAAACGATGTCAACTAGGTGTTGGTGGGGTTAAACCCATTAGTGCCGTAGCTAACGCGTGAAGTTGACCGCCTGGGGAGTACGGCCGCAAGGCTAAAACTCAAAGGAATTGACGGGGACCCGCACAAGCGGTGGATGATGTGGATTAATTCGATGCAACGCGAAAAACCTTACCTACCCTTGACATGTCAGGAATCCTGGTGAGAGCTGGGAGTGCCCGAAAGGGAGCCTGAACACAGGTGCTGCATGGCTGTCGTCAGCTCGTGTCGTGAGATGTTGGGTTAAGTCCCGCAACGAGCGCAACCCTTGTCATTAATTGCCATCATTTAGTTGGGCACTTTAATGAGACTGCCGGTGACAAACCGGAGGAAGGTGGGGATGACGTCAAGTCCTCATGGCCCTTATGGGTAGGGCTTCACACGTCATACAATGGTCGGTTCAGAGGGTTGCCAACCCGCGAGGGGGAGCCAATCTCAGAAAGCCGATCGTAGTCCGGATTGCAGTCTGCAACTCGACTGCATGAAGTCGGAATCGCTAGTAATCGCGGATCAGCATGCCGCGGTGAATACGTTCCCGGGTCTTGTACACACCGCCCGTCACACCATGGGAGCGGGTTCTGCCAGAAGTAGGTAGCCTAACCGCAAGGAGGGCGCTTACCACGGCGGGGTTCGTGACTGGGGTGAAGTCGTAACAAGGTAGCCGTAGGGGAACCTGCGGCTGGATCACCTCCTTTCTAGAGAAACCTGAAGCAAGAGCTCACAACCTATCAATCATCGCAAGTCATACAGACGGAGGGTCTGTAGCTCAGTCGGTTAGAGCACCGTCTTGATAAGGCGGGGGTCGTTGGTTCGATTCCAACCAGACCCACCAACGTTTGAACGAAGGATGTTTAAACGGCATATCAAGATGGGGGATTAGCTCAGCTGGGAGAGCACCTGCTTTGCAAGCAGGGGGTCGTCGGTTCGATCCCGTCATCCTCCACCAACGATCCTGGAGTCAGGAGTCAGAAGTAAGTGCTGCGTGGCAGTGTTTAGTTCTGACAGAGAAGTCTGTCTG
This sequence comes from Propionivibrio soli, assembly GCF_025770765.1. Taxonomy (GTDB): domain Bacteria; phylum Pseudomonadota; class Gammaproteobacteria; order Burkholderiales; family Rhodocyclaceae; genus Propionivibrio; species Propionivibrio soli. The sequence goes on from NZ_JANZKY010000028.1 coordinate 1,961, forward strand.
TACGCTCTTTAACAAAATGGAAGAAGGTTGTATCGCTGGTTGCCGACAAAGCAAGGCCAGCGATACGGTTGTGATTGCATCGACTTCTTGTTACAGCTAGCAAGAAGTTGCACAAACGAGTTGCCTGTAACCAGGTTCTCGAAAGAGAGCTTAAGGTTATAGGATCAAGCGACTAAGTGCATGTGGTGGATGCCTTGGCGATTACAGGCGAAGAAGGACGTGCAAGCCTGCGAAAAGCTCCGGGGAGCTGGCAATGAAGCTTTGATCCGGAGATGTCCGAATGGGGAAACCCACTCCGCAAGGAGTATCGTCATCTGAATACATAGGGTGACGAAGCGAACCGAGTGAACTGAAACATCTAAGTAGCTCGAGGAAAAGAAATCAACCGAGATTCCCAAAGTAGTGGCGAGCGAAATGGGACCAGCCTGCAAGTGATAGCGGATTCGTTAGCGGAAGCTTCTGGAAAGTAGCGCCGTAGTGGGTGATAGCCCCGTACGCGAAAACCAATCCGTGGTACTGAGCTTGCGACAAGTAGGGCGGGGCACGTGAAACCCTGTCTGAACATGGGGGGACCATCCTCCAAGGCTAAATACTCGTAATCGACCGATAGTGAACCAGTACCGTGAGGGAAAGGCGAAAAGAACCCCGGGAGGGGAGTGAAATAGATCCTGAAACCGCATGCATACAAACAGTGGGAGCCCCGCAAGGGGTGACTGCGTACCTTTTGTATAATGGGTCAGCGACTTACGTTCAGTAGCGAGCTTAACCGAATAGGGGAGGCGTAGGGAAACCGAGTCTGATAAGGGCGATTAGTTGCTGGGCGTAGACCCGAAACCGGATGATCTATCCATGGCCAGGATGAAGGTGCGGTAACACGCACTGGAGGTCCGAACCCACTAGTGTTGAAAAACTAGGGGATGAGCTGTGGATAGGGGTGAAAGGCTAAACAAATCCGGAAATAGCTGGTTCTCTCCGAAAGCTATTTAGGTAGCGCCTCACGTATCACCTTCGGGGGTAGAGCACTGTTATGGCTAGGGGGTCATCGCGACTTACCAAACCATTGCAAACTCCGAATACCGAAGAGTGCGAGCGTGGGAGACAGACATCGGGTGCTAACGTCCGGTGTCGAGAGGGAAACAACCCAGACCGCCGATTAAGGTCCCTAAGACATAGTTAAGTGGGAAACGAGGTGGGAAGGCTTAGACAGCCAGGAGGTTGGCTTAGAAGCAGCCATCCTTTAAAGAAAGCGTAATAGCTCACTGGTCGAGTCGTCCTGCGCGGAAGATGTAACGGGGCTCAAACTATGCACCGAAATCGCGGATATCCGTAAGGATATGGTAGGAGAGCGTTCTGTAGGCCGTTGAAGGTGGCTTGTAAAGGCTGCTGGAGGTATCAGAAGTGCGAATGCTGACATGAGTAGCGATAAAGCGGGTGAAAGGCCCGCTCGCCGAAAGCCCAAGGTTTCCTGCGCAACGTTCATCGGCGCAGGGTGAGTCGGCCCCTAAGGCGAGGCTGAAAAGCGTAGTCGATGGGAAACTGGTTAATATTCCAGTACCTCTTTGTAATGCGATGGGGGGACGGAGAAGGTTAGGTCAGCCGGGTGTTGGACGTCCCGGTTTAAGCGTGTAGTCGTGCTGCATAGGCAAATCCGTGCGGCTTAGATGAGGCGTGATGACGAGTGGTCTTTGACCGCGAAGTGATTGATACCCTGCTTCCAAGAAAAGCCTCTAAGCTTCAGTTATGAAGAGACCGTACCGCAAACCGACACAGGTGGGCAGGATGAGAATTCTCAGGCGCTTGAGAGAACTCGGGAGAAGGAACTCGGCAAATTAGCACCGTAACTTCGGGAAAAGGTGCGCCCTTGTAGATTGAAGGCCCTCGCGGCTGGAGGTCGACTGGGTTGCAGTGAAATGGTGGCTGCGACTGTTTAATAAAAACACAGCACTCTGCAAACACGAAAGTGGACGTATAGGGTGTGACGCCTGCCCGGTGCCGGAAGGTTAAGTGATGGGGTGCAAGCTCTTGATCGAAGCCCCGGTAAACGGCGGCCGTAACTATAACGGTCCTAAGGTAGCGAAATTCCTTGTCGGGTAAGTTCCGACCTGCACGAATGGCGTAACGATGGCCACACTGTCTCCTCCCGAGACTCAGCGAAGTTGAAATGTTTGTGAAGATGCAATCTCCCCGCGGCTAGACGGAAAGACCCCATGAACCTTTACTGTAGCTTTGCATTGGACTTTGAACCGGTCTGTGTAGGATAGGTGGGAGGCTTTGAAGCTGGGACGCTAGTTCCAGTGGAGCCAACCTTGAAATACCACCCTGATTTGTTTGAGGTTCTAACCATGGCCTGTGAATCCAGGTCTGGGACCGTGCATGGTAGGCAGTTTGACTGGGGCGGTCTCCTCCCAAAGTGTAACGGAGGAGTACGAAGGTACGCTAGGTACGGTCGGACATCGTGCTAATAGTGCAATGGCAAAAGCGTGCTTGACTGCGAGACCCACAAGTCGAGCAGGTACGAAAGTAGGTCATAGTGATCCGGTGGTTCTGTATGGAAGGGCCATCGCTCAACGGATAAAAGGTACTCTGGGGATAACAGGCTGATACCGCCCAAGAGTTCATATCGACGGCGGTGTTTGGCACCTCGATGTCGGCTCATCACATCCTGGGGCTGTAGCCGGTCCCAAGGGTATGGCTGTTCGCCATTTAAAGTGGTACGTGAGCTGGGTTTAAAACGTCGTGAGACAGTTTGGTCCCTATCTGCCGTGGGCGTTGGAAATTTGAGGGGGGCTGCTCCTAGTACGAGAGGACCGGAGTGGACAGACCTCTGGTGTACCGGTTATGACGCCAGTCGTATCGCCGGGTAGCTAAGTCTGGAAGAGATAAACGCTGAAAGCATCTAAGCGTGAAACTCGCCTCAAGATTAGATTTCCCTGGGGACTTGATCCCCCTGAAGGGTCGTCGAAGACCACGACGTTGATAGGCTGGGTGTGGAAGCGCAGTAATGCGTTAAGCTAACCAGTACTAATTGCCCGTGCGGCTTGATCCTATAACCTTAAGCAGCAACTCGGCTGCAATCACAACCTCATCCTTCTTCTCATTTTGCGTTCGCCGCCTCAGCGACGAACGGACAAGTTATGCTTGGCGGCCATAGCACTTTGGACCCACCCCTTCCCATCTCGAACAGGACCGTGAAACGAAGTCGCGCCGATGATAGTGCACAGCTCGTGTGCGAAAGTAGGTCACCGCCAGGCTCCCTCTCCAAAGCCCTCGCCCTCAACCGGCGGGGGCTTTGTTCGTCTACCCGCCTCACACACCGTAGCCTCCAAGTCGTCAGGCCCCGACATCTCCCCGTGGGGACTGACGGGCGGGACGAGTTCGTACGCGGTTCCCTTCGTCGGTCTGCTCGCATTCCTCCAGTGCGGTAAAAACGCGAATGACGTTAGTGTCAAAACGCGCCCGGATCGGGTTCGCTAAAGAGTTGCCTTCGCTGCGGTCCACGCCGACCATAACGCCTCGCTAGAAGAACACTCCAGTATCTGCACTCCTTCCCCCGAAATGCGTCCCACGAAATACCGTCGCCTCAAATGCGATTAC
>NZ_JANZKY010000029.1 GCF_025770765.1 Propionivibrio soli
GAAGACGGGGGAGCGTATGCGTTGCTCGGGCCGTCGGGCTGCGGCAAGACGACGATGCTCAACATCATGTCGGGCTTGGTGGCGCCCTCGCAGGGCACCGTGAAGTTCGACGGTCGCGACGTCACGCATGCGACGCCGCAGCAACGCAATATTGCGCAAGTGTTCCAGTTCCCGGTCATCTACGACACGATGACGGTGGCGGAGAACCTGGCGTTTCCGTTACGCAACCGCAAAGTGCCGCACGACCAGATTCGCAAGCGCGTCGGCGAAATCGCCGAGATGCTCGAAATGAGCGGACAGCTCAATCAGCGCGCGGCGGGCCTCGCGGCGGACGCCAAGCAGAAGATTTCGCTGGGTCGCGGGCTGGTTCGCCCCGACGTCGCGGCGGTACTTTTCGACGAACCGCTGACGGTGATCGACCCGCATCTCAAATGGCAACTGCGACGCAAGCTCAAACAGATTCACCATGAGCTCAAGCTGACGCTGATCTACGTCACGCACGATCAGGTCGAAGCGCTGACCTTCGCCGAACAGGTCGTGGTGATGACGCGAGGCCGGGTCGTTCAGATGGGATCACCGGCTGAACTGTTCGAGCGTCCGAGTCATACCTTCGTCGGCCATTTCATCGGCTCGCCGGGAATGAACTTTCTGTCCGGCAAGATGGAGGGCGACGGATTCCACATTGCGGACATGACGTTGCCGCTGCCCGCAGGCCGACCCTTGCCCGCCGGAGAAATCAAGCTCGGTGTGCGTCCCGAATACGTGTCCGTTGTTCCGGCGCATACCCCCGGTGCCTTGCCGATGACGGTGTCCCGCGTCCTGGACGTGGGGACCCACGTCATGTTGAGCGCGACCGGAGCAAACAGCGCACTTAAAGCCCGCCTGTCGTCGGACTTTGCCCAGTTATCGCCCGGTGACACGGCGTGGCTGCAGGTGATGAGCGAGCACACGTGCTTCTACAAGGACGAGGAGATCGTACGATGAGCGTGACGACCAAACCGGTGAACCAGAAAGCCTGGTTCCTGATCCTGCCGGTTCTACTGTGTGTTGCCTTCTCGGCCATCATGCCGCTGATGACCGTCGTGAATTACTCAGTGCAGGACATCATCTCGCCGACACAGAAGGTCTTCGTCGGCACCGAGTGGTTTGCCGCGATCATGCGTGACGAAGAGCTCCACGGCGCGCTGTGGCGGCAGATGATCTTCTCGCTCGCCGTTCTCGCCGTCGAACTGCCGCTCGGAATCCTGCTCGCCTTGTCCATGCCGGCCAAAGGCTGGAAGTCCTCCGCTGTTCTGGTCATCGTCTCCCTCTCGCTGCTCATCCCGTGGAACGTCGTCGGCACCATCTGGCAGATCTTCGGTCGCGCCGACATCGGGCTGCTCGGCGCCGGTCTGCAGTGGCTCGGCATCAACTACAGCTACACCGGCGATGCGGTCGACGCCTGGGTCACCGTGCTCGTCATGGACGTCTGGCACTGGACGCCGCTCGTCGGCCTGCTCGGCTACGCCGGCCTGCGCTCGATTCCCGACGCCTACTACCAGGCCGCGAGCATCGACGGCGCGAGCAAGGCGGCGGTGTTCTGGTACGTGCAACTCCCGAAGATGCGCGGCGTGTTGATGATCGCCGTCCTGTTGCGCTTCATGGACAGCTTCATGATCTACACCGAGCCCTTCGTCCTCACCGGCGGCGGTCCGGGCAACTCGACGACGTTCCTCTCGCAATTCCTGACGCAGAAAGCCGTCGGCCAGTTCGATCTCGGACCCGCGGCGGCCTTCTCGCTGATCTACTTCCTGATCATCCTGCTGCTCTGCTTCATTTTGTATAACTGGATGCAACGGGTGGGTACGCAAGCCAAGGAGGGTGGCCATGAATAAGCAAGGATTCCAGAAACGCTCGATCTTCCTGGTGGCCTACATCATCTTCGCGCTGCTGCCGGTCTACTGGATGATCAACATGTCGTTCAAGACCAACACGGAGATCCTGGCCAGTTTCTCCCTGCTGCCCGAGAACTTCACCTGGGCGAACTATCAGACCATCCTGACTGACCCGTCGTGGTATTCCGGCTACATCAACAGCCTGATCTACGTCGGCATCAACATGGTGATCTCGCTCACGGTGGCGTTGCCTGCCGCGTACGCGTTCTCGCGCTACAGCTTCCTCGGCGACAAGCACGTCTTCTTCTGGCTGCTCACCAACCGCATGACGCCGCCGGCCGTCTTCCTGCTGCCGTTCTTCCAGCTCTATACGACCGTGGGCCTGATGGACACGCACATCGCCGTGGCGCTCGCCCACCTCTTGTTCAACGTACCGCTGGCGGTGTGGATCCTCGAGGGCTTCATGAGCGGCATCCCGCGCGAGATCGACGAGACGGCGTACATCGACGGCTACTCGTTCCCGCACTTCTTCGTGCGCATTTTCCTGCCGCTGATCAAGGCCGGGGTCGGCGTCACCGCCTTCTTCTGCTTCATGTTCAGTTGGGTCGAGTTGCTGCTCGCGCGCACGTTGACGAGCGTCGATGCCAAACCGATTGTCGCCACGATGACGCGCACGGTGTCCGCTTCCGGGATGGACTGGGCGACGCTCGCCGCGGCCGGCGTGCTCACCATCGTGCCGGGGGCCATCGTCATCTGGTTCGTCCGCAACTACATCGCGAAGGGCTTCGCGATGGGCCGCGTTTGATTGGAGATCAACATGCTTGAATGGATGGCGTGGACCACGCCGGTAGCGGTCTTCTTTTCCAGCATCGCCCTCATGCTCGTCGGTATGACGGTTTGGGAAA
>NZ_JANZKY010000003.1 GCF_025770765.1 Propionivibrio soli
CCAGCGACAGTGCCCGCGCCAAACGCATCGCGACGGAATTGGCCTCAAGCCTGGGGTTTTCGCCGGTTGATGCCGGAGGCTTGAAGAACGCCCGCTATCTTGAGCCGCTGGCTGGGCTGAACATCTACTTCGGCTACGGCGCCGGCCTCGGCACAGCCATCGCCCCCACTTGGATGCGGAAGTCCTGAAACAGCCATTCGCCGACGGCTCTCCCCGGTTTCAACTAACCGGTGGAGATGCCGCGGTGTCCTTGAGACAAGATGAACCACTCAGCCATCACGAGCCACATTCTGCACAGCACTTCTTTCATCCGGAATCATGTCTCGGAGGGGGCCATCGCCGTCTTACACTTGGGCGCAGAACAAACGGCCATCGCTTTCGGCGACACCATCGATCAGGATGAGGTTCTTGTGCTTTCGCTTGGCACCTCGGGAATTGCGCAGGAATACTTCAATGACCGGCTACCCACGCCGCTTGCGTTGGAGAGGGCGATTCAACAGGTTGAAGACGAAATCGCAACCGCTTATAAGGTAGGCGGGAAGCACTTTCGGCTCTTCACAACCGACGCCGCCATCGGGGAGATCGCGGTTCAGGCTGGGCTAAAGGAGATTGGCGGTACGGGAACTTGCACGGATAGCGAGCCGTTTCACGTCATCCTCGTTCCGTAGCCTAAGGACGCATACCAGTTCCCTCGTCCGCCAGGTGTGAGGTCGAGAATGTTGTAGACGGGAGTCAAAAGGTCGATGCCGCGTTCACCGATGTCGCCCGCCATTCGCGGATGTGCGCTGTAGAAGTGTCGAAGCGTGCCGTCGGATTCGCGGGTGAATACCGAGATGGTCGAGTCCTGATTACCTTCCTCGTCTTCGCTACCCAGGTCGTACTTGAACGTGCTACCTTCGGCGGCGCTCAGCAGCCGCAATTTGTTCCAGGCTCTCGTTCGGGCGAATGCGCGCAGGGTGGGAGAATCGGCGGCGGCCACGATGGCGAAATCAACGTTCTGCACTATATGCTGCGCAACACCATTGAACCCGTCGATCCAGAGCGTGCACATCGGACATGCCTTCGACTGCCTCTTGCCGTACATGAAGTGATAGATCACGAGTGTCCGATTTGGCCCGGAGAAGAGCTCGCTCAGTCGCACCCTTCGAATGGGCGTGTCGCCGTCCTCAAGATCGGCGGGGCCTTCGGTGAAGGCGTAGTCGTCGACAGCCGCGCCCTGAGGTAGCTGGCGGCGCAACTCGGCGACGCGCTCGCGCAACTGCATTGAATCGATTTCGGCTAGCCTCAGCTCTTCGCGCTTCGCGAGATACTCGTCGGACTCGTTCGCCAATCGAGTGTGGCGAAAAACACCTGTAGGTTTGTCATCTAGCATGAGTCAGCTCCTATAGCAGTCGATTCCCGAAATGCGATCTGATCACGACCGCGTTAAGTCCTTGGATTGTTGGCCTATGAGCCCGTTCCTTGCGCTGTCTCGTCTTGATGCGTCTGTATTTGGCGGTCGGCGGCGCATTTCGTATCACGCCGGTGCCTCTATTCCAGCGCTTGCGGCAGCAAAACGACGCGGTGCGTTAGGCCGGGCATACATACGGTCCAGATACGCGCGCAGTTGAGGCAGTGATCCGAGCAGGTTGAATTCTTTGGCCCAATCAACCGTGTAGGCCACCACGCAGTCGGCGGCGGTGATTGAATTACCTACAACGAACTCTCGCCCGATCATGTGTTTCTCCAGCACCCGTGCCATGTCCGCAAAGTCTTCCCGGGCGAGCGCAATGTCGGCCGGGGACCGTTTGTCCTCGGGGTAGAGGAAGCTGTGGCGAGCAATACGCCACAACGGTTGATCGAGCTCCGTCATGGTAAAAAAGATCCAGCGGTAAACCTGAGCGCGCTGTGCCAGGTCTGAGGGCAGCAGGCCTTTTGCAGGATATTTCTCAGCAAGGTAGAGAACAATGGCGGCTGACTCGGTAATCACCTGGTCGCCATCTACCAACACAGGCACTTTATGCGCGGGATTAAGGCGCAGGAACTCCGGCGCCAAATGTTCGCCCGCGGGTATTTTGACCGGTACGAGTTCGCAGTCGATGCCCAATTCCCCAATTGCCCACAACACCCGTAGCCAACGTGAAGGGCCAAATCCGTAGAGTTTCATCATGATGCTTCCTTCCTTAAGTGGTCTTCAATTGATCACGACGCGCTGAAGTTAGCCTGCGCTTTTTGCGGCTTTGGCGTTACGCGAACCTTCGCCGAAAGCAAAGGTGCGATACGGCCGGACGCGCGGTTCCTGGTTTTCGCCAACCGGCTCGGCTCCATAGAAAACTCCGCCGTTTGTCCGGCCGACGGTTCACCTGATGAACGATCGGTTCCCGGCCCTTGCATTAAAGACGGCGCCAACGAGAGCCGGAATCCAACTCAGCGCAAATTGTCCAAAGGGCTTTATCCCCAATGCCGTTTAGTTTGATCACCAAGGGGCGACGAGTCGGAGCTTATCGATGGCGGAGGAGAATGGTGAGTAACAACTTTGACGCGTTTCGGGTGCGAGCCATCGACATAAAAGATGCACTATGGACACATTGATCGCGTCTGCCGCGCGGGCCCTCAATGCGGGCGATCCGCTGGCCGCCTTAAAGCGAGTTGCGTTGCGCCAAGATCCGCGGGCGCTGGCCTTGCGCGGGATCGCGATGGCTCAGCTAGGTGAGCTAAAAACGGCGAGGGCGCTATTGCGGCGTGCCGTGCGTGCTTTCGCTCCGGCAGAGCGGACGGAACGTGCTCGATGCATCGCGGCCGAAGCGGAAATTGCCTTGGCTGTGCGCGATCTACGCGGGCTAAACCCAGCTTTGAATCGAGCAAGGCGGACCTTCGAAGCGATGGGCGATCACGAAAATGCGCTGCATACGGCACTGATAGCAATTCGCCAACAACTCCTGCTCGGTCGCGTACACGAGGCAAGTGAAACGCTCAGCACGCTCAAAATGACAACAGCGTCAGCCATGTTGAAGGCGCGGAGTGAGCTTATCGCATTCGAGATTGCTCTGCGGAAGGTTAAGGTTATACCGGCAAAAGCGGCGCTTGAGGCGGCTCGGATTGCCGCTACCCAGTCGGGCATTGCGGCGCTTTGCGCGGAGGTTCAATACGCCGAGCGCGCGTTTCAATTGCCGGCGGCAAGGCTCGTGTCGGCGGGAAGGGAACGACCGTTAGTAATCGCTGAAATTGAGGCGTTATCGACATCTGAACACCTCGTCGTAGACGCCTGCCGGAGAACGGCGCGCGTCCACGGGGTAGAAGTTGAGTTCGCACGGCGTCCCGTTCTATTTGCATTGCTGCGAACGTTGGCTGAGAGCTGGCCAGGAGATGCGACCCGCGAACTTCTCTGCGAACGCGCATTCCGCGCACGACGTATCGATGAATCACATCGAGCACGGCTTCGGGTCGAACTTGGGCGTTTGCGCAAAGAACTAAGTACGCTTGCTGGCGTGCAAGCGACTCCTTCGGGCTTCGCTCTGGTGCCCCATTCCGGCTCCGTACTGGTTCTTGCCCCGCCAGTTGAGAGCGATGACGCGGCGGTGATCGCGCTGATGGCCGATGGAGAAGCCTGGTCTACATCTGCCTTGGCATTGGCGCTTGACCTGAGCCAGCGGACCGTGCAACGCGTGCTCGCCGATTTGATGGCGGCAGGTAAGGCACGCGCACTTGGCAACGGGCGAACGCGCCGCTGGCTTGCCGCTTCAGTCAGCGAATTCGCGACGATGTTGTTACTCCCTACGTTCGTCGAGAGCAGATAAGCTGGCTTTTCCCAATGGTTTGAAATGGATACACCATGACATACGAGATAGGCGACGAATCTGATACCGGTAGTTCGGGTCGTGTAAGGCCGGCGGAAATTGTGTCTGAACTTGGCCCATTCTCAGGCGCACCTAGTGTCGGCGGCGTGACATTTGACGGAAGCCATGTATGGTTTGCTGCTGGCAAGAACCTTCGGGCGATCGATCCTGCAAGCGGCCGGGAAGTGCGCATAATCGACGTCGCGTCGGACGCTGGCACAGCTTATGACGGTCGTTTTCTTTATCAGATAGCTGGCGGAAGTATTCACAAAATCGATCCCGAAACCGGGGCTGTCGTCGCTACGATCCCTTCGCCGGGAACGAGTGGCGGCGACTCGGGGCTCGCGTGGGCCGAAGGAACACTATGGGTTGGCCAGTACCGCGACCGAAAAATCCACCAGATCGACCCCGATTCAGGGGCCATCTTACGCACGATTGAGTCAAACCGATTTGTCACAGGGGTGACCTGGGTGGACGACGAGCTTTGGCACGGTACGTGGGAAGGTGAGCAAAGCGATATTCGTCGGATCGACGTTGATAACGGCAGCGTTCTGCTCCAACTGACGATGCCGGAAGGTGTTGGAGTATCTGGGCTCGAATCGGATGGCGGGGATCTGTTCTATGCAGGAGGAGGCCCGAGTGGAAAAGTACGCACGGTTCGCCGACCCAAAGCCTAGGTTCTTTGTACGTCGCACAGTCCGATAAGGATGGTCGGCTCAAGCTCTAGGCTCATCGTCCCAGCCTGGACATTAGCCGTCTTCATAGGGGCTGCCGCTCTGGCGGCTAAAGCGGCTCGCTCGTTCGACGACCTAAAACGTGCTGCATCGGTACGACACGGGCATTCACTGTACTTGCCTTTCTGAGGATGCGCGCCTAAGTGTCACCGTCGGGTTGCTAACTGAGCCACCTCAGTAATTTCCTGTAGAGCTTTTCGGGATCAATGGGCTTGGCTATAAAGTCATTCATGCCAGCGGCCAGACAGCGTTCCTCATCTTCTCCGAAGGCATTCGCCGTCATGGCGATAACGGGAATGTCTTTCACGCCATCAAGTCGTCGAACAGCCTTTGTCGCGGTCACTCCGTCCATTTTGGGCATTTGCAGGTCCATGAGGACCAAGGCATACCAACCCGGCTGGGCACTGCGGATTTTCGCGACGGCTTCTTCTCCGTCTGAGGCCAATTCGCAAATCAGGCCGGCGTCTTCCAAGATTGCCTGGGCGACAAGCTGGTTGATGTCGTTGTCTTCGACCAGAAGTACTCGGGTTCCTGCGACCTTCTTTCGGAGTTGCTCGGCGACGTCTTTGTCCGATGTCTCGACTAAATCGGTATGTCCGTCGTCTGCTTTACTCAGGCGCACCGTAAACCAGAAAGTGCTGCCTATTCCCTGAATACTGCTCACCCCGGCATCGCCACCCATCAGTTGCGCCAGCCGTCGGGTAATCGCCAATCCAAGGCCTGTTCCTCCATGACTGCGAGTTGTCGATGCATCGCCCTGTTCGAAAGGAGAAAACAATCGAGACCTCGTCTCCGGAGGAATACCGATGCCGGTATCAGTGACTTCAAAACGGAGCAAAACCGAGCGCTCGTCCTCGTGCTCCTTGGCTGTTCGTACAGTCACCGAACCCGTCTTGGTGAACTTGACCGCATTACCGACGAGGTTCAGTAGCGCCTGGGTAAGGCGTGTGGCGTCTCCAAGCAATTGCGGCGGGAGGAAATCCATCTCGGTCTTGAGTTCGATCCCCTTGGCTCGCGCCATTTCGGCCACCATTGCGCATACCTCGTCGGGCAGCGCGCGGATGTTGAGCTCGTCTTCAGACAAATGAAGCTTACCCGCTTCGATTTTGGAGAAATCGAGGATGTCGTTGACGATGCCTAGCAGATGTTTTCCGGCGGCATCGATTTTCTCCAGCTTGCCTGCCGTGTCGGGGTCAAGATGTTTCCTTCGCAAAAGTCCCGAAAAACCGATGATGGCATTCATGGGAGTCCGGATTTCATGGCTCATATTGGCCAAGAAACTCCCCTTCGCCTGGTTGGCCACTTCTGCGGCTACCTTGGCCTCGATCAAGGCCGCCGTGCGTTCCTCAACCATCGTTTCCAGATGGTTCCGATGGCGCTCCAATTCTGCCTCGGTCTCCTTGAGTTTTGTGATGTCCACCGCCACACCCACCCAGACCGCCTCCCCGGTGATGCGTTGCATCGGCGCTGAACGAGCCTGTAGCCAGACGTGCCGCTCATTGGCCAAGTTGAATTGCAATACGCCGGAATACTGAATTCCCTCGCGTCGACAACGCGCCTGTTCCTCCAGGTATCGTGCGTAAGACTCGGGTGCCATCAAAGAAAACAGCGGTTGCGTGTCCTCCAGGAGGTCAGAGGGCTTCAAACCAAGCATCTTCTCGACACCCGCGCTGATGTAGCGTAACGCGACTTTGCCGTCATGCATTTCGTATTGATAGACGAAGCCGTCCGGCAGGTTGTCGCCCACGGAGCGTAACTGCGCCTCGCTTTCTCGAAGACGAGTTTCACTGACCGAATACTCGTATTCAATGCGCTGAGAATTCATGCTCACCAGCGTCAAGGTCATCAGCTGCACGGTCAGTATTTGTGCGAGGGCGTAAAGGCTGCCAAAACCCTTCAATACTTCGAAAGCCGTACTTGCATTCTCACCATGAAGTTGAAGCGCGATCCGCGCTAAAGAAAGGAGGCCAACAATAAGCATCCAAAGCGCCAGCATCACGTCGTTCGAACCGAAGTAAGGCGGACGGTAGCGCCAGGTCAGGGTGGCTGTCGCCAAGCTGAGCACGCAGGCCAGGACACTATAGACAATAATGCGAGCATCAAGCTGAGCGGGATCCAGGCTGAAGTAGCCGAATACCGCCAAGAAAGCCGCGGCGAAGAGGCCATCCCAGCAATAGCTGACCTTGAGCCCTCGGAAAATGAGCATGCCGCGGAACACCAGGAGAAGTCCGCCCAACAGAAAAGCGTTGCGCGCCACGCGTACGATCCACGTCTGGGGCAGAGCCGCGGGTACGAGCATCGCCGCTCCCAAGGCAAGACACGCGATACCGGCGGTCCAGAAACCGAAACCGGGATAGGTTTTGCGAGTGCGGAAGACGACGAACATGATGAGTGTCGCCGCCGAAGAAAGCAAAGCGTTCGTACCCAGCAGTGTGGCAGTGTCCATGTTCTGAACTTATCTTAGAGTTGGGCTGAGACCTCGATACGTCAATGTTAATCCGAGCCCGGTAATGCCACACAGTTACGCGCGGGATCGGAATACGTCCGGGTTAAGCAAGCGCTATTGACATCGACTGCTTTCAAACTTGCAGGTTGCATGCAGACGTTATGGCGGCAAGTACCCTCGCTCTTTTCTTAGCAATTTGACCGTCACGCCTAGGTTTATTCCGGACTGTGGACGACTCTCCTTGATGGCGCTGAACCAGGAGGAAACGCTGCCTCCCGTCAGAGGTGCTTGCTGACGTCGACTTCGTCCAGTTGTGAGGGTTGGAGGTAGCGCTGCCCGTAGATTCGGTAAATGCCGTTTCTCAGGAAAATATCGAAGAGTTCCGCGTCGACCTCTCCGTTCTCCTTTAGCGAAAAGAGCGCGTCGACCGCCTCGCTCAAGGTATTGGGGCGAGTATAGGGGCGATCCCACGCGGTCAAGGCCTCGAAAATGTCGGCAATGGCCAGGATTCGCGCGGGCGTCGACACTTCGTCACCGGAGAGCTGTCGCGGATACCCGGTCCCCGTCGGGGTTTCGTGATGGCATCCCGCGTATTCGGGGATTCGCTTGAGTCCCTCGGGGAAGGGCAGGTTATCGAGCGCCCGGATCGTGTGGATCACGTGTTCCTTGACCGTGAAGCGCTCTTCTTCTGTCAGGGTGCCGATTCGTATGCCGAGGTTGTAGAGTTCCCCCGAGTTGAGCTGATGCTCGGGAATCGGCATCGAGAAGCCAGATTGTGCTGCCGGGTTTGGCGTTGCGTCTCGCCCGATCACGTGCTGCATCTTGTCCGCGAGCAACGGCTCATCGCCCGTGGCGCTCCCTTCGCCTGCCTGCTCCATGCGTCGCAACTCGTTACGGGAGAGTCCCAATCGGTCATCGAAATTCCTGTGCCAGCAGCGCGAGGCAATGGCGTGAAGCCGTGCCAGGCGGTCCGCATCCATCGGGATGAGACCGAGATTGCACTCGGCAATGAACGAAAATTCGTCGATCAACGTTCGCTTGCGCTCATCGAATTCGGCATCTGCTTGTTCCGGGGCCACCCCTTGCTCGTGGATCGCGCGCAGGCGGGCAATCTCTGCATCGCGGAACAGAACCTCGAACCGGGCTCTCACTTCGTGGATACGGTTGTGGACCGTCTCGAGTTTCGTCGCCTTGTCCACGATGTATTCGGGGGTGGCCAGCTTTCCAAAGTCATGAAGGCGCGCCGCGATTCGGAACTCGCGCCATTCCTCATCAGACCGGAAGCCGAAGCCGGCGAGGGCCCCCGACGTCGCGCCGCTTGCCTCCTCTGCGAGCATGACGGCCAATTCGGACATCCGGGCGCAGTGCCCTCCGGTGTACCGGCTCTTGGCGTCGACCGCTTCCGCCATGACGGCGACGAGGCCATCCACCATCGCCCGTTGTTCGTCGACGAGGCGGAGGTTGTCCAGTGCGATCGCCGCTTGAGAGGCCAGGGCCTCAACAAAACCGACGACATCAGGAGAAAATCCGACGATCTCGGCGGTATCGGGATCCGTTGCATTGAGGAATTGGAGTACGCCAATGGGCGCGTGGTCGCGCGGGGTAAGCGGTACCGTCAGCATCGAGACGGCGCGCAGGCCGGTTGATTCGCTGAAGCGCTTGGTACCGGAAAGGTCGAAGCGCGTTTCCCGATAGACGTCGTCGATCACCACGGTTGTGTTGTTCAGTACCGCGTAAGCCGATACGTAACCGCTCTCGGGCTCTTTTGTTACCGGGTCGTAAAGCGGTACTTCGAATCCGCCAATATCGTCTACGCTGGTACGAACCGCGAAGCGCAGGGTGTCGTTTGCTGTGCGAAGAAAGAGGGTTGCCGCTTGGCAATGGGCTATTTCCTTGCCGGCGCTCAGGATTTGCTGGATGAGGCGAACCCGGTCTCGCTCCGCCGTCATCTCTCTGGCGCACCGAATCAGCCCTTCAAGGATGGCTTGCTCCCGCTTCACTTTTTACAGCGTCCTCTCTTGTTCCAAAAAAGTCATTGGTCTGTATGCCAGTCAGTCATCCGGCCAACTCGAGTATGGCTATTAGACCACCGCTAAAGGTCTATAGTGCGCGAGTGAGACTTCAACCGCGCCGTGCAACAGGACGTAGAACGCACTATGGCTCAGATGCCTGGCTTACACGCGGGCCCGGGGCCGCGTACATCCCGTGGACGCGTTGCATGAAAGCGCAGGAAGGCTTAATGAATGCGATAAACTGTACGGATGAACAGTATCCGCCGCATCGCCCACCTCGACATGGACGCGTTTTTCGCGTCGGTCGAGTTGCTGCGCTACCCCGAGCTGAAGGGAAGGGCGGTCGTCGTCGGCGGACGCAGCATCCACCAGCCGACGCAACGGGAAGATGGGTCACTTGCGTTCGCTCGCCTGCGCGACTACGTCGGGCGTGGCGTGGTGACGACTTCCACCTATGAAGCACGTGCGTTGGGCGTGTTTTCCGGCATGGGGTTGATGAAGTCGGCGAAGCTCGCGCCGGACGCCGTGTTGCTTCCGGCGAACTTCGATGCCTACCGCGACTACTCCCGCCGGTTCAAGTCAGCGGTGACCACGATCGCTCCACAGTTCGAAGACCGCGGTGTCGACGAAATCTATATCGACCTGACCGACATCCCGGAAGAGACTGAGCCGCTGGCGCGGCGCATCAAGGAGGCGGTGTTCGACGCGACGGGTTTGACCTGTTCGATTGCTGTCAGCCCGAACAAGCTTTTATCGAAGATTGGTTCGGATTTGCAGAAGCCGAATGGTCTCACGATCTTGAACGCCGAGGATGTGCCGACGCGCCTGTGGCCGCTGGCGGCGAAGAAGATCAACGGCATCGGCCCCAAGTCGGCGGAGAAGCTGGGTCGTCTGGGTATCCACACGATCGGCGATCTTGCGGCGACGCCGGAGGATTTTCTCGTTCGTCATTTCGGCCGGTCTACCGGCGCGTGGATGCATCGCGCCGCGCACGGTCATGACGACCGGCCGGTGGTGACTGAGTCCGAGCCGAAGTCGATCAGCCGCGAAACGACCTTCGAACGCGATCTCGATGCCCGGCGCGACCGCGCCGAACTCTCCCGAATCTTTACCTGGCTGTGCATGAAACTGGGCGAGGACCTGGAGCGCAAAGGGTACGCAAGCCAGACGATCGGCATCAAGTTGCGCTACGCCGATTTTCACGCGGTGACGCGCGACATCACGCTGCCGTTCCCGGTACGCGACGGCCCGGCCATCCGCAAGGCGGCCGGCGAATGCCTGAAACGCGCGCCGCTGACGCAGCGTCTGCGCTTGCTCGGCGTGCGCGCCGGCAATCTCACACCGGCGGGCGACGAGTCTTTGCCACCGACCGCCGTGCAGGCCGAGCTACGGTTTTAAGGGCTTAGCCGCCGCGTTTGCCGAGTCGTCACTCGCGCGCTCTCTTCACTGTGCGGTCGCTGCCCTTTTGTTGGGTCCGAAGCGCCTATTCGCCCGGTTCCGGCGGCGTTTCCTCGGCCATCCGCTTGAGCGTTACGTAGTCCGTTTTCCCGGTACCGAGGAGTGGAATCTCCTTCACTACCCGGATCGTACGCGGTACAGCGAGCTCGCTCGCGCCCGCCGCTTTCGCGGCGGCAAGCAGGTGTTCGCGGCGCAGGTGCGGCGAGGTCGTGAACAGGACGAGCGCTTCGCCCTTGCTCGCATCCGGGCGCGTTGAGGCGGCGTGTGCGAAGCCCTGTCCGGCGGCCTTTGCCAGTCCTTCGACGACTTCGAGCGAGACCATTTCGCCGGCGATCTTGGCAAAACGCTTGATCCGACCGCGAATGTGCAGGAAACCGTCGGCATCGAACTCGACGACGTCACCGGTCGCGTACCAGCCCGGTTCATGGCTCTCTGGCGTCTGGATCACGCCGGGCTTGTCGAACAGCAGGTAGCCGCGCATGACGTTGGGTCCTTTCACGTGCAACGCTCCGCCGTTGGCGATGCCGGGGACGGGTTCGAGTCGGTGTTCGATTCCCGGCAACATTTGCCCGACACTACCGATGCGGCACGCCATGGGCACGTTGACGGCGACCACCGGCGCGCACTCCGTGATCCCGTAGCCTTCGAGGATGCGAATGCCGAACTTGTCCATCCAGGTCTGTCGCACGGCATCGTTCAGTTTCTCGGCGCCGGCGACGACATAGCGCAGCCGTCCGAAATCGTACGGGTGCGCGTACTTCGCGTAGTTGCCGAGAAAAGTCGAGGTACCGAAAAGTACGGTGCAGTCGCGGTCATACACGACCTCGGGAATGACGCGGTAATGCAACGGGTTCGGGTACAGGAAGACCTTGCATCCCGAGACGAGGGGCAGCAGTACGCCGCAGGTGAGGCCGAACGAGTGGAAGAGCGGCAGCGCCATCATGAACTTGTCGAGCGGCGTGAAATCGGCGACGGCCCTGATTTGCGCGACGTTCGAGAGCACCGACGAGTGCGTATGCACGACACCTTTCGGCTTGCCTTCCGACCCCGAGGTGAACAACACGATTGCGGGGTCGCCGGGAGCCTGCCGTTCCGCTGCTCCGCGCGGAAAGATACTGCGCCAGAGGACCGTGGCTTTATCGCTGAGGCCTATCTGCGACTTGAAGTCTTCGAGGTAGCTGAATTCGACGCCCTCGATCCTCGCCAGTGTGGCTTCGAGCTTTGCCTTTGCGACGAACTCGCGCGAGGTGATGATCGTCCGGATCTTCGCCGCCGTACACGCGGCGCGCAGGCCGTCGACGCCGGCCGTGTAGTTGAGCATGGCCGGGATGCGCCGGCTGGCCGAAAGTGCCAGGATCAGAGCCGGGGTGGCGGCCGCGCTCGGGGTCAATACGCCGACGATCTCGTCGCACGCCGTGATCTTTCTGATGACTTGCCGCATCCCGAGTGCCATGCGCAGCACCGAACCGTAGGATTCCTCACGCAGACGGACGTCCTCGATGAGCTCGTGGTCGCGCCCGAACGTCGCCATGCCGTCGAGGAATGCGTCGTAGATCGTGCGTTCGGGGCGCGTCGCGACCAGCATATCGAGGAGGATGCGGCGCATCAGTTCACCGCACCGGCGGCGCCTTTCCTTCGCCGACGGTAGGTCGGGCATCTCGATCATGCGCCGGGGCTGCACCGAAATCGTCACTTTGGGGAAGAACTTGCGCGGATAGACACCGCCGAGCCGACCAAAATAGCTACGTGCCGCGCCGTCGATGCGTACCGGAACGACGGTGGCGCCCGTCCTGGCCGCGACGAATGCTGCGCCGTCGTAGACCTTCATCAACGAGCCCGTCCGCGTAATGCGGCCTTCGGGAAAGATGACGACGGGCTGCCCGGTCTCGACCAGCTTCACGATCTGCTTCATCGCCAGCGGACTCGTGGATTCGACGGGCAGATGGCGCACGAAGCGCAGAAGGAAGCCGAACAACGGCCGGTCGGCGATCTGCTTATGCACCACATATACCGCATCGACCGGCATGTTGAGTCCGAGCAGCAACCCGTCGATGAACGATTCGTGGTTGGCGACAACCAGAGTTCGCCGATTGACGAAAGCCGAAGTGTCGCCATGCAACTCGACCCGGAACAGGAACTTTAGCAGTAGGTGAAGAATCGTCTTGAACATGATGTTGGCTTATTTGTGTTGTTGGCTCTGGTCAATGACGCAGATCTGTACCGTTTTTTTTCCAAGGCAGACCCGGCAGACCAGACGCCCCACAATGACAGCGGCAGCTCCAGTCGCCAGCAGGTGTTTCAACGTATGACCAGTTACGACGCCTAGCGCCTCGGCGATCTGGTGATCGTTAATCTCCGTTAACTTGGCGGCGGCATAGAGTAGCAGAGCTGCACTGAACGACAAACGGTCAGCCAGCGGGGCACGATAAAGCCACTGCCACAGCGGGATCAATAGCATGGGCAGGATTTGCAGCAGAAGATAAAAGCGCAGGTCGCCTTGTCCCGCGATTTCCGAGAGGTACCACCAGGCGACGCTGTAGACGCCGAGTGCAGCCATCCAGGCGGCGAGGACGGCGCTCGATTCACCCCTGACGTCGCCCCATACTCCTGCCAGCAAGCCGCCGCAGGCGAGGGTAATCGGCAAGCGGTCCCAGACCAGGCGTGCGTTGTCGGGGGCCAAGTGGTACCACGCGGAACCGAACGCGGTGAGGACGAGACCGATCAGAAAGAGCCGATAGCCGGCCCAGCCATTGACGAGCGAGCGGTGAGTGCAGACGCGTGGTAGACGAAACGCCGCCCACAGAGCGACCAACGCGAAGCCGGCATTCGACACCACATCGGCGAAGTGAGGAATTCCGTAGACGACACTGACGTCGGCGAAGGCGTGGTAGTCGGGCAACTGCGCGATCGGGCCATGCCAGAGCGCGACCCCGGTGAGCAGGGTGACAAGCGCCGTTGGGGCGATTCTTGTGGCGGCATTCATTGTTTTTCTCCGTTCCTGATTGAAGGAGCGCTCAGGATGCCGCCGGACCTGAATGGAAGAAACTATTACCAAAAAAGTGGCTAGGATTATAATTAAAAGTATTGAATATTGATACTTTATGCCATGAGCGAGTTTGGAGGCAGGGGAGAGACGGGGCAGTTGGTCAGAACGCTGAAAAAGCGTTTAAAACTGCAGGGTGCGACGTATCGTGACCTGGCGGCGGCGCTCTCGTTATCCGAGCCGAGCGTGAAGCGCATGTTTGCCACCGGCCGCTTCTCGCTCGACCGGCTGGTGGAGATCAGCCATTTCCTGGGCTTTACGCTCGCCGAACTGGCTCAGGAAGCCTCGGTCTCAGAAAACCTGGTGCACCTGCTCAGCGAGGCGCAGGAGAGGGAGCTCGTCTCCGACGAAAAACTCCTGCTCGTCGCCATCTGCTCACTCAATCACTGGAGCGTCGAGGACATCGTGCGCAGGTATCGCCTGAGCGCAGCAGAGTGTATCCAGCGGCTGGTACAGCTCGATCGCCTGCGCCTGATCGTGCTGCTGCCCGGGAACCGGATACGGCTCAACGTGGCCCGCGATTTCGACTGGCGGCCGAAGGGACCGATCCGCCAATACTTCCGCGAGAACGGGCTGCACGATTTCCTGGGGACCGACTTTTCGAATGACGACGAAATGATGGCCTTCTCGCACGCGATGCTGACCGACGTCGCCGCCGCGAAGCTGCTGACTGAACTGCGCCGACTCAGGCAGCGCTTTGCCGAGTTGCACGAGGAAAGCCTCTCGGCCCCGCTTGCGCGCCGGCATGGCGTCGGCATGTTGCTGGCAACGCGCGAATGGGAGATCGCGGCGTTTAGCCGGTTGCGGCGTTAAAAAAGCGGGCGCCGAAGCGCCCGAAGACCTAGAAGAGTGCCATGGGTGGGTAGCTAGAACATATGGCGAATACCGAGCTGGTAAGCCTGCTGATAGGTCGTGCCAGACGGAAGCGTGGAGATGCTCGCTTTCGTCAGGGTGTCGTCGTCCTGATTGATCTTTCCATAGGCGACGTAGAGGTTTGTCCGCTTGCTCAGGTTGTGGAAGTAAGCGGCTCCCCACATGCTGAGTGAATCGTCGTGGGTCGCGGAGTTGATGTAATCGAGTTTTGCCTTGGCATAGACCAACGTCGCTTTCCCATTCGTACCGACGGGAGCGGCCAGCCCGACGGTCCACTGCTTGCGCGAGTCCTTGGTTTCCGCCCCGCTACTCAGCATGGTGTTCTTTGCATAGTTGTACTCGCCGTACGCAGCGTCCAAACGAACAACTCCAAAGTCGTAGGCACCGGCGATGTTCCAGACGTTGCCAGCGTCGTAAGTGCCGTCGATACCGGCGACCGCGCTACGGTTCTGCAGCTTGTTCCGCTCATAACTAGCGCCTAGAAGTGCCGGGCCGTTGACGTAGTGAGCGGCGACGGTCCACAAGCGGTTGTTGGTGTTGGCGGCGGTATTCTGAGCGGCGGCCGTGATTCGGGTCGGTTCGACTTCCTGAGCCGCCGTGTCGTTTCCGGCTGTTGAGAATCCAGCCTTCAGTTGTAGGCCGTTCCAAGTCGGGGAGAGATAGGCAACAAAGTTGCCGATGCGCGCCTGGTCGATATATACGGGGCTCACTTGCGCGACGGTGGTTCTGCCATTGGCGGACGCGCCGCCCACCAACTGATCGTGGAAGGTATCGCGACGGCCGATCTCGATTTCCCCCCAGTTCTTGCTGGCGAGGCCCACCGTGGACCAACGGCCGAAGGTACCGGTTTGCGTCGACAATCCGGTATCCAGACTCAATCCGGCTTCAAGCCGGAACTTCGCTTCAAGGCCGTCACCCAGCGTCTCGGAACCTTTGAAACCAACCCGCGAACCCGATTGACCTCCGGACTGGACGGCGCTCAGACTCTTTGAACCGCGAACTGGGCTGTCGTTGGCAAACGTGTAATTTCCGTCGGCTACGCCGTAGACCGTCACGTTCGTTTGCGCCATTGCAGCGACGGGAAGCAGGCCGGCGACTGCCAGTACGATTGCTTTCTTCTGCATGTTGAATCTCCTCCAATTTGTAGTTAACGGTGGCTAGAAGCCACTCGACTGGTTATGTCTTCTTTTTCCTCATCGGTCCCGAACGATTCGTTTCTTCCGCCTCCTTTCCTGTTTGAACATTGCTCATGGGTTGCTTTTGCTTTTCGTTATCTGGCGATCTCGATACCGCTGCTCGATCTGCTTCAAAATGGCGGTGGGCGTGATTCCGGAGAAACCGCTAATCACGAGATCGGCATCCTTGAGTGATTGCGGGTCTCCAATTCCAACGACATGCATCCCCGCGTTACGCGCAGCCGTCACACCGGAGGCTGAATCCTCGAACACGACGCACAATGGCGGAGGCATGGAGAGGCGGTCCGCAGCCTTGAGAAAAACTTCGGGATCGGGCTTTGCCACGGTGGTGACATTGCCGTCGACGACCGCATCGAAGAGTGATGCGAGTCCGGTCCGCTCAAGGATGGTTGGCGTGTTCTTGCTGGCACTGCCGATCGCCGTCTTGATGTTCTTCGCCCGCGCTTGCTTGACGAACGTTCTGACGTTGGGCAGTACCTCGGATGGTTGCATCCGGGTAACGTAGTCGAGGTACCAGGCGTTCTTCTTCTCCGCCAGTGCATCGAGTTCGTCGCCGCTCGCTCGAATGCTCACCAGGCCGAGAATGATCTCAAGGCTTCTCGTCCGAGATACGCCTTTGAGCAGTTCATTGGTTTCAGGCGATAACTCGAAACCCATTTCGTTGGCCAGCTTGCGCCAGGCTTGGTAGTGGTATTTGGCGGTGTCGACCAACACGCCGTCGAGATCAAAAATGAAGCAGGCGATTTCCGAGTGCACGATGACTCCAGCAAGAGGGGTGATTGGTTCGCCTTGCCCTCCGTGAGGGCGAGGCGAACCTGAATGGATCTTTCGTCAGAACGAAATGGGGAGGTTTCCGACAGGGAGGTGCTCGCCGGCCAAAGCGAGAGCCGCAATACGTTGGCATTCCTTGCCGTCGAATCCGTAAACGATCCGCTTGATGCGGCCGAACTCACGAGCGGCGTACGGGCAGCCGTACAGGACGATGGCGGAGAGCTTCTCGCGCAGCCCGTCGATGATCGACACCATGCGTTGGCAGGCGTCGGACGAGCCGGTGTAGGACACCGACTGGTTGGCCAGAACCATGACCACGCTCTTGTATTTCAGCGTCGTGGCCAGGACGTGCTCGATCTGCGGCTTGACCGGAAATTCGGGCAGGGCCATGAAGTCGCCGTTCTTGAAGCGGCTCTTCAGCACGTCGGTGGCGACTTCCAGGTCGCACTTGTCGGCCTTGATCGCGCCGCTGACCGGATCCTTGTAGAGCACGCCTTCCTGGATGATGAACAGGTGCTTCTCGGCGGTGTCGAGCGCCAGCGTGTCGACGCCGTCGAGCTGGGCAGCGACCGCCTTTTCGGCCATCACGCGGGTGATGTTGCGGTCGTTGTCGTCGAGTTCGCTCTTCTGCGCGGGCTTCAACGTCTTGTTCTGCGCTTCGATGACGTGCTGCGCGGCGCTGGTGATCTGTTCCTCGCTCACCATGCCTTCACGCCAGGCGTCCAGCATGTAGCCGTAGGCTTCGCGGGCGCCCATGCGGTAACTGGTCATCACCATGTCGTTGCCGGCGGCCATCGCGAGCTTGTGGCAGTCGGGCAGCGGGAAGTAATTGGTCATGCCGATCATCGCGAAGGAGTCGGTCATGATCAGGCCGTTGTAGCCGGTGCTGCGCAGCAACTGGACGGCCTTCGGCGAGATGCTCGCCGGATAGACTGGGTCGAGCTTGGGGATCATGATGTGCCCCATCATCACGCCGGACAGGTCGGCATGCCCCATCGCATAGGTGTAGGGATACATCTCGTGCTCGAGGATCTTCTGCTCGTCGCCGCTCAGGTAGACCATGCCGATGTGGTTGTCGACCTCGGACTCGCCGAAGCCAGGGAAGTGCTTGGCGGTGACGATCATTCCGTTGTCCTGGTAGCCGCGGATCGTGGCGGCGGCCATGCGGGCGACGAATTCCTTGGTGGCGCCGTAGGAGCGGGAACCAACGCAGCACGCCTTGGGGTTCTCGGCAAGGTCAACGATCGGCCCGAACACGACGTTGTAGCCGACCTTCTTGGCCTCGATGGCGGTGATGCGGCCGTATTCGTAGGCCAGTTCCTCCGAACCGGTAGAGCCGATGGCCATCTGGTACGGCATTGACACGATGCCCTTCGGGTAGCCGTACTCCATGTCCTCGCAGATCAGGATCGGGTAGTCGGCGGTGGCCAGCACCTTGTCCAGGATGTCCCGCTCGCTCTTCACGTAGTAGTTGTCCTTGACGTACTTGTGCGAGATGTGGATGCCGCCCAGCGCGCGGTTCTTGATGAGTTCGATGACGAAATCGAAGTCGTCCTGATCGATCGGGTTGCGCATGAGCAGCATCTGACCGATCTTCTGTTCTACGTTGAGGCTGTTGATGTCGAGGGGCTTCATGAAGGATCTCCTGGAGTTGCGGCGTACTTCAGGCCGTCCGGCCGGGCGTTTTCTTCGGCTGCGGCCGCTTTTTGGGCGAAAAAAGGTCCTCCTTGCCAGCAATCGCGGGCCGGGGACGTCTAGCTAGAAGAGGTGGTTCGGTGAGGCTCAGCCGGGGAGGGGCAAACTCCCGGCGGCGGAGCAGGGATCTGCTCTAGTCGTCTTCCTTAAAGGCCTCCTCGCGGCGCTTCTTCAGCGCGGGCGACAGAATCAACACCACGAGCAGCGCGGCCATGAGCAGCAGGAAGGCCGAGATGGGACGAGTGACAAAGACGCTCCAGTCACCTCCGGAAATGACCAGCGCACGGCGCAAGTTTTCCTCCATCATCGGCCCGAGGACCAGGCCCAGCATCAGGGGAGCCACTTCCGCGCCGAGACGCATCAGGATGTATCCACAGAGGCCGAATATCGCGACCATCCAGATGTCCCACACCGTGTTGTTGGTCGTGAACACGCCGATGGCGCAGAACAGAACGATTGACGGGAAGAGCCACCGGTACGGCACGGTGAGTAGCTTCACCCACATGCCGATCATCGGTAGGTTCAGTACCACGAGCATCAGGTTGCCGATCCACATCGAAGCGATCAGGCCCCAGAACAACTCAGGATTGCTGGAAATGACCTGCGGGCCCGGCTGGATATCGTGGATCATCATCGCGCCGATCATCAGTGCCATGACGGGATTGGGCGGGATGCCCAGCGTGAGCATCGGCACAAAGGAGGCTTGTGCTCCGGCGTTGTTTGCCGATTCGGGGCCTGCAACGCCGCGAATGTTCCCTTTTCCCAGTGGGACTTCGTCCGGCTTCAGTTTCTTCTTCTTTTCGATGGTGTATGACACGAAAGCTGCAAGCATCGCTCCTCCTCCGGGAAGCACACCGATGATCGACCCGATCGCCGAGCCACGGAGAATGGGCGGAAGCATGGCCTTCATATCTTCCTTCGTCGGCATCAGGCCGGTCAGCTTCCGCGTTAGCAGATCACGATGGATTTCACCTCGCGAAAGGTTCTGCATGATTTCACCGTAGCCGAAAACGCCCATTGCCACCACGACGAAGCCGATTCCATCGGCCAGTTCGGGCATGTCGAACGAATATCGCTCTACTCCCGAATTTACGTCGGTGCCGATCATGCCGACCAGCATGCCGATGAGGATCATGGCGATGGCCTTCGGTAACGACCCGCTGGCCAGCACCACCGCACCGATCAGGCCAAAGACCATCAACGAGAAGTAGTCGGCGGGACCGAACTTGATCGCGACGCTGGCGAGAGGGACGGCGAATGCCGCCAGCCCGACGGTGCCGATGGTCCCGGCGATAAACGAGCCGATGGCGGCGGCCGACAGCGCGGGCCCGGCTCGACCGTTCTTTGCCATTTCATATCCGTCCAGCGTTGTGACGATGCTGGACGGCTCGCCGGGCAAATTGACAAGGATTGCCGTGGTCGAACCACCGTACTGGGCTCCATAGTAGATCCCGGCAAGCATAATCAGTGCAGTAACCGGCGAGAGGGAATAGGTGGCCGGCAACAGCATGGCGATAGTGGCGACGGGGCCAAGCCCGGGCAGAACGCCGATAAGGGTTCCCATCAGGCAACCGATCAGGGCGTAGCTGAGATTCTGGAGCGTCAGAGCTACGCTGAACCCAATGGAGAGATTGTCGAGCAGAAAATTCATGGCATGGTTCTCTCTGGTGGTCGGTCAGGCGGTAAGGAACGAAGGCAGCACAGGCAGGTTGAGCTTGAGCATGACCACAAAAAGGACGAAACAGGATGCCGCGAGAACCGAAGCGAGTAGCAGCGCCTCGCGCCAGACGAACTCTCGTCCGGCCATCGCCGCCACGATTACGGTGGCAAAAACGGAGACGAGCAGCCCCATCGGTGGCAGTCCTACACTTGGCAATCCGACGAGCAAGACGCCGAACAGCAGGTTCGCGCCGAGGATGAAGATCACCGGGCGGACATAAAGCTTACCGATATTGCCTTCCGGTTTATGATCCTGGCCTAGCGATGTCACGCTGATCCACGCGCCGAGCAGGATGAGTAGGCACGATACGTAGAACGGGAAAAAGCCCGCCCCCATGCGAGCGGAGGTGCCGACGGAATATCCTTTTGCTCCGATAGCGAAAGCAATTCCCATCAACATGCAGAGAAGGCCGAATACGAAGTTCTGCCGGTGTTTGACCATCTTGTTTCTCCAATGGAGCGGGAACTGATCTTCTCGCTCCGTTGCGGGCCCAGACCGTCTTGAGGCGGATTAAGGGCGTGTTCCTATTGTGTGGTGCATCGAATGTGGGTGTGGCATTACATCAGCCCACATTCGTGCGGAGATTTATCGCTGATTACTCTTCGAGCGAGATGCGTGCAGATTCGACGACGTCCTTGTAGATTCCGGCTTGCTGCTTGACGAACGTGCCCAGTTCCTTGCCGTTCAGCGGCGCGGGCGTGATGCCGGAGGCTTTGAGTTTTGCCTGGACGTCCACGTTATTGACTGCACCCAGAAGAGCTTTCTCGTAGGCGGCGACGACGTCCGAAGGAGTTCCGGCTTTGACGAACCATCCTTGCCAGAGAGGTAAGGACAGGCCGCCGAACCCTTCTTCTTCGCCGATCCGTTTGACGTTGGGAATCGCAGGAGAACGCGCTGTGTCCGACATGGAGAGCGCCTTGATTTTTCCATCCTTGAGGAAAGGCATGGCAGTGGAGAGGACCAGGATGGCGCTTTCGACGTGCCCGCCCATTAGGTCGGTAGCGATCTGGGCGCCGCCCTTGTAAGGCACGTGAACCATCGACACCTTGGCATTCTTGTTGATCAGCGCACCGTAGAGGTGCTGCATCGTTCCTATGCCTGGCGTCGCGTAAGTGAAGTCCTTCTTGCCCTTACGCAGATCGGCAATCAGGTCGGGAAGTGTGTTGTACGGCGAGTTCGAGTTGACGGCGACGATCATCGGGAAAGACGTCATGCGGCCGAGCGGCTGGTAGTCCTTTTCCCAGTTGACCTTGACCTTGCTGTTCACCATCGGGATGACGACGGTGTCCGTGCCACCCATGTAGATCATGCTGCCGTCCGCTGGGCCGTTGATGACCTTCTGCGCCGCGAGCATGCCGCTTGCACCGGTAACGTTCTCGACGATGACCTGCCGCCCAAGTTGCTTGGACATTTCGGAGGCAACAGTACGGGAAACGAAGTCAGCGCTTCCACCGGCCGAGTATCCCACGATCACGGAAATGGGCTTGTCGGACTGCGCGGAAGCCACGCATGTCACGAGCGCGCAGCTGGCGGCGGCGAACTTAAGAATATTTCTGCAATTCATATCAGTTCATCCTTTGTGAATACAGCTCTTGAGATAGCAAATTTCCGCATGGCAGATCCCCTCCCCATTGCGGTGGCGAACCGCTACGTCCGCCAACCGGGCCTTTAGCAAAGGCCGATACGATTAATATAGACATACATTTTTTGTGTGTCAACATATTGTATTGTATTTAATCTGATCTTTGTGTTCCATCCGTAAAATGGCTAGGCCATTAGGCGGTTGCTGTCTGGTCTTGTACCGTTCAATTCTATTTGTGTGCTATTGTTTCAATACAATGTGTATTGACGGCTCGGACACGTGTTCGGCTTCGATTCCAGTTCTGCAATGCCAAGGAGAACAGGCGATGAAACGCATCACGATTGCAACTCGTCTTGCACTGATGATAGGAGCATCAGTATTGGCTCTGCTGATCGTCGGTCTTGTCGGGATATCGGTCGCCGGCAAGGTGGCGGACAGTATCCGCAGGATCAACGAGGAAAGCTTGGGCAGCATCCAGACGCTAGCCGAGGCGCGTCAGATTTTCATGGAGATCCGGGTAAACGGCTACCTGCACATCATCACATCGACGGAATCCGGCATGAAGAAAATCGAGGCCAAGCTAGACGAAGATATGGGGCGGCTGACCAACGTGCTAAAAGGATACGAGCGGCATGTGGCCGATGACGAGGACCGAAAACTGCTTGAAGCGACGCTCGTCAATCTCAAGAACTACGATGCCATCGTCAAGAAATTGGTGCTTCCGAAGTCGCTGGATGACGAGAAGGAAGCGGCACGCAGCCTCATGGCACTGCGCGGGACGCAAGCCGGCGCCGCCGCGCTGGCAGGCTTCGACGAACATATTGCCTACAACAAGAAGCACGCCGAGGCGGTTGCCGCCGAAGCGGCGGCCAACGCAGCGCTCGGCAGAACGGTCTCGCTGGTTACCATCGCAGCCGGGCTGGTGGCGGTTACTCTGGTGGGCTGCCTGCTTCTGCGCAGTATCAGGTCGTCGCTGGGTCAGATCCGGTCCATGGTCGGCCGCATCGAGAGCGACCTCGATTTCACCACCCGAGTGGAAGTCCGCCGCATGGACGAGATCGGCGAGGCGACGCAAGCCCTGAACCGTTTGCTCGATAAGCTGCAGACCAGCTTTAGGTCCATTGCTTCGGGCGCTCGTTCTGTCGCGGACGCTGCTAATCAGATGGTCGTCACGTCCAGCGAGGTGTCTAGGGCCTCACAACTGCAAAGCGAG
Organism: Propionivibrio soli; assembly: GCF_025770765.1. Lineage (GTDB taxonomy): Bacteria > Pseudomonadota > Gammaproteobacteria > Burkholderiales > Rhodocyclaceae > Propionivibrio > Propionivibrio soli. Next base: position 22,559 of record NZ_JANZKY010000003.1, read on the forward strand.
GCCGCGTCGAACATGGCAGCTACTGTTGAGCAAATGACCGTCAGCATCAATCACGTCGCCGATCGGGCACAGGAGGCCAATCGTCTATCCGGTGATTCTGGCCGGCTGGCGATCATCGGCGCGAAGGTGATTGGCCAGACTGTGAGCGACATCCAGGAAATTGCCGGCACCGTTCATGAGGCTGCGGACGTTATCCAGGGTCTTGAGCAGAGCAGCCAGAAGATATCCGGTGTGGTAGCGGTGATCAAGGAAGTCGCGGATCAGACCAACCTCTTGGCGCTCAACGCCGCGATTGAGGCGGCACGCGCCGGCGAGCAGGGACGCGGCTTTGCTGTTGTAGCGGACGAAGTACGCAAGCTGGCAGAGCGCACCGCTGTTGCTACTCAGGAGATTGCCTTGACGATTGACGCGATGCGCACCAGCGCCGGCAGCGCGGTCGTCAGCATGCAAGGAGTGGTGGGCAAAGTGACCGTGGGTGTGGAGCGTGCCAAGGAGGCCAGCGTATCGATTCAGCAGATCAGCTCCGGTAGTCAGGCCGCTGTCGGTATGGTTGAGGAAATTGCATCGGCAATTCGCGAGCAGGGTGCGGCCACCAACAATATCGCCGTACAGGTTGAGCGGATTGCCCAGATGTCAGAGGAGAGCAGCGCGTCTGCTGGCAACAGTGCTACCGGCGCCGGAGACCTCGATCGTTTGGCCGCCGACATGCAGCGTATTGTCTCTGCATATAAGGTTTGATTTCATTCGTCGAGTCCGTTTCTTGTCTAGGGGAGACGGCAAGCAGACAGCGGGTGCGGGATCGTATCAACCGTTCTCTCTTGAGCGAGGTATGCAATGTCCATCGGAATGTTTGAATCCTTCATGACGGCGCATTGGTTTAGCGCCGGGGCGAAAGAAGTCTGGACCGACGAGACGACGTTGCAGACTTGGCTGGATGTTGAAGCAGCATTGGCGGAGAGCCAGGCGGAACTTGGGGTGATTCCCGCGTCGGCTGCTGCCATGATAAGGACCAAGGCCGATGCACGTCTTTTCGACCGGGCGCAACTGGCACGCGACATCGCCTTCATGCAACATCCTTTGGTACCGGTCCTGCGCCAGTTTGAGATGCTGTGCGGCGACTCCGCTGCGGGCTATCTCCACTGGGGAGCCACCACGCAAAACATCCTCGATACGGCGTGTTCTATGCAGATGGCTCGGACGCATGGTCTCATGCTTAACGAGCTCGATGTCGCCCTCAATGCGCTCACCACGTTGGCTATGAGGAACAAGGACGTCGCCATGGCCGGGCGCACGCACGGCCAGCATGCATTACCGATGACTTTCGGGTTCAAGGTTGCCGGCTGGCTAGACGAACTGGACCGGGATCGGGCGCGTCTTCGCGAGCGTTTTTCCTCCTCATTCACCGTATCGATGAGCGGCGCGATCGGAACGTTCGGCGCCACCGGAAAGATAGGGCGTGAAGTCGAGGTTCTTGTGGCGAAGAAGCTAGGGTTGCAGCCCAGCATTGTGCAATTACGCGCGTCCTTCGACCGGGTTGCAGACTATTGCGTGGCTCTCGGTTTGCTGGCGGGGACAACGCAACGGATAGGGCAGGATATCGCATTCATGCAGCGTACTGAGGTTGGCGAGGTGGCCGAGGCATTCCACCTGGGCAAGGTAGGCAGTTCGACAATGGCCCAGAAGCGTAATCCCACAGTAGCCTTGCTTCTCGTCAGCCTGTCGCGGTTGCTTAGGGGGCGGGTACCCTTGGTATTGGAATCCATGGTACGCATGGACGAAGGCGATTCGTCGGCGACCAACGTTAGCGATGTCTTGTTGCCGGAAATCAGCATCATCGCTGCTTCCATTGGCGAGACGCTTTCGCATCTCGCCAACGGGTTATCGGTCGATGCGGATGCCATGCGCCGCAATCTTGAGTTGACCCACGGTCTCGTTGCCTCCGAAACGGCGATGATGGGGTTAGCTCACGTGATGGGACGGCATGAAGCTCACCACCTGCTCTACGAAGCCGCCCAACGTGCCCAGTCGGAACACATTCCCTTGCTCACCGCTCTTCGGGAACATCCGGTCTTTCAAAGCCAACCTCTGCCATCAGAACTGGACCATTGGCTGGACCCCGCCGCTAATGTCGGCGAATCCTCGTCCATCGTTGAGGACGTCGTAAACCGATTGTCGCGAAATCGCCCGATTAATTAACCTCGATCGGGCTTGCTACTGACGCACCTTCCTTCCGCGTGACGCGCGTCAGCCGGACACCGTAAGGCAAGCTGGGGTTGAGCCAGCGATCATTGATCGCCTGGTAAAGTGCCTCTACTTGATCGTCGATACTGCTCCCAATGATTTCGAAGAAACCGCCACGTTCGTTGGGAAGATCCGTACGTCCGAGCAATACCACACTGAGATGCTCGGGGACTGAAACACCCAGGTCCATTAGCATGCGCCGGAACCGGGCGCCATCTTCGACGCCCCAGACAATCAACGCGGAAAAAGGCAGTCGCCCGTCGTCGACCTGCACCATCAACTCGGCAACAAGGCTTTGCACGTAGTCCTCGTCTGGCAGGAGAGGAACCTTGATGGTGTGGAAACTGATGTCGGGGTGTGCTTTCTCAAGGTACTCCCAACGGCGAAAACCAAGCTGCGTTGCCAGAAGTGGCCGCGATGTGGCGGCGAAAGCTATCTTCCGGTGTCCTCGTTCGAGAAGTCGTTGTGTGGCTTCGGCAAGCGGCTCGCCCCACTCGGTGCCGACCGCCTCGACGTCAGCACCTACCAACGCAGTACCGTCAACAGCGATCACGTCTGTCTTGTCGCGAATCGCGGCAAGCACTTCGATAGGGATCGGCCGGTAAGTCGATTGGACAACGCAGGCATCGAATCGCGGCAACCCCTTCAGAACCGCCCGCGCGTGGTTTGGGTCCGAATACGAAACCTCGAGCACTTTCTGGCCATTGGCGACAAAACGCTCGTGCAGTTTTTCGATAAGCACGCGTCCTCGAGCAATACTGATCGAACGCCGCAGCAGGAGTACTGATCGCGATTCGGCCCGTGCGGAAGAGACGATTTTTGATTCGCCTCCGTCGCGCGGTTCCCCGGCGTCGGAACCATGCAAGAGGAAGAACGTGCCGCGCCCCACTTGTGAGTCAACAAGGCCGCGCGCCCTCATGTCATGAAAGACGCGTTGAACTGACATTTGGGAGAGGCCGAAGCGACGCATCAGTTCGCGGACTGTCGGCAACTTGTCCCCGGCACGTGCAGTCGTGGACAAGTCGTTGAGATACTTTTCAAGTTCAATGGTTGTATTACGCATACTGATACAATACAACGCAATTGATGGGGCAGGCAATCGATCCGCGTTTCCGATGGCTGCCTCATAGTCCTCCGGTGACCGCTGGGGGTCCCGCCTCAACCCGACGCAAAGTGTTAGTTAGGCCGAGACGGGAAAGGAGTGTCACCTCCGTTCGCTGATATTCATCTTTCAGCTGGCCGTTAATATGGGGAGGCGGCGATTCAAGCGCAGGACGATGACTGCCGCAAGCAAGGCCAAACCGAGCAAGGCCGGAATCGCTGGCTCCGGCACCTGCAACTGCAGCGCCGCCAGCATGGCATTGCCGAGCACTGCATGCACCGCCTTGGTCGGGTGGATGCCGTCCCAGAAAACGTAGCTGTCGGGGTTGGCACAGACGCTGCCCCCGCCGGTAAAGGTGGAGTCGTCGCCCGTGTAGCAGCGGTCCGACGTATTGCTGAGGCCAAAAGCGGCCGGATCGGCCACAACCTCGTTGAGCAGGCTGTAGGTATCGAAGCCGATGATGTCGAGCCCGGCGTAGCTGGCCTCGAGCTGGCTGAGTGCCGCGCCCAGGAGGCCGTTATAGAGGAGCGAAAGCTGGTGCGCTGCCACTTTGGCTGCGGTGCCAAGCTCGCTGACCCGTGGCGTGAGCCCGAGGTCCGGGGCATTCGGAACCAAAAACTCGCGTGCGCCCTCGGCGTACAGGGCGAGGATGCCGGAGACGATGTCGTTCACGGTGGCAGCCACGTTCGGTATCGGATTGCCGAACACGTCACTGCTCTTGCCCATGATGATGTCTTGCAAATTATTGGAGCCTCCCCAGACGACGTACAGCGCCGTCGAATTGGCGGCGCCGGGTAGCGCGGTGTACGCGGCGATTTGGCTCAGTATGCCCATGAAGGGCTGGCCGAAGATCTGGTAGCGCGTGCGCGCGCCGCCAAACGCATAGTTGTTGCCGCCGGCGGTGGAGGGAGCGGACACAAAGCCGAGGCCTTGAGCGACAACGTCGGAGTAGTTAGGCCCGTTGGTCGCGCGCCCGCCAGAGTCATAGGGTGCGCCGGGAATCGTTGCTGGCCAGCCGGGCGAGTGCGGAACGTGGGCATACACGTTTTGCACGTTGCCGACGTCGGTCAGGCTATCGCCGAAGAAATAGATGCCGCTATACGGCGCGGCGAAGGCTGGCAGTGAAGTGAGGCAGAAAAATAGTACGGCAAGGGTACGGCGCATGGCGGTCCTCCTCGGTTGGTCGAACTATCGATTGCCTATCCGCACGTATTATGCCGAGGTTGAGCCGGCCGGTCGACGGACTTTTGCCCCTGTCATTAACACGGGAATCCATGAGACTCGGGAAGGTCCGCGGTTCTGACGCGAGGTTGCCCAAAACATGGTGGGCGGGCGAGTTCCAACAGATAGAATGGCGGCCGGCCGGGGTCTCGGGACTCGTCAGACTGGCGAGGGGATGCCGAGCTTTCTGCGCTAAGTCGCACGGCGGGTACTGAGACGAACAATCAGAAGAACAGAGAAACGTAATGGACCATCGACTCGGAAAATGGCTGTTTCTTGCCGGCGCCGCTCTGTTGGCGCTCGCGTTATGGAAAAAGACGGATCTGCCGTCCCCGCAGGAACTCGTGCCCGATCTGCTGGCCGAGCCTGCGCAAGTAGAAGTGGCGAAATCGCCGTTTCTAGTTGCAGCCGGCGGAATCGAATACACCATCCGCCCGCTATACAGTTACGACCTGTATGGCATGGTGGTCAGCAAGCACAACGCCGATACCTGGTGGGACTACCTGCATAAGGAGTGGAACGACAAGCTGAACATCACCGACCTGTGCGTCATCTGGGGAAGCAATGCCAGCAGTGGCGCCTACCGCGACATCGAGTTCTGGAGCGAGCAATTCACTTGCAATGCGAAGAGCTCATCCCGCGAGACGTGGGAAGCCTTCGACATGACGGCGATCTCGAATAACCATTTGCTGACGGCGGATCAACGGGTGGCTAAGGCGCTACGCGGTGTGCGCATTGGGGATCAGGTGCATTTCACCGGCTATCTCGCGGAGTATTCGCACAACCATGGCATGCCATTCAAGCGCGGCACGAGCATCGTGCGCACCGACTCAGGAAACGGGGCCTGCGAGACGGTGTTCGTGGAGGGATTCGAGGTGTTGCGCCGTGGCGGCGGACCTTGGTATTCGGTGCAATGGCTGGCCGTAGGCTTGATGATTCTCGGTGTTGTTGCCTGGCTCAGCCTGCCGGTTCGCCTTGACCAGCGTTAATAGTACGGAAACGGGTGATTTGGAATGCCGATAGAATTCGGTAGGAAAACGCAGGAGATGGGCGAAAAAAATCCCTGTTGCCTGCAAAGAGCGATGACAACAGGGATTCTTTACGACTGTGCTTCCGAGCCGCGTGACGACCTCGAGCGGCTGTCGACGTAGGCTGATATGAGTTGCGGGATCAACGCCATGGCCACCAATACGACAGCATAACCCAATTGTTTCAGTTCCATTTTCGATCTCCTTTGTCTTGCCAAGCGTTGATTCACTTGGCAAGCTGAATTGTAGAGAGACATGCTTTTGTCGTCTGTTGCGTTCATTCGCCGATCCGTGCCAGCGTGTAACAGTATGAAACTTTGAAGCAAATCCAAGTGTCAGCGCATATCCGGGAATTCGGTGAACTTAAGGATAAATGCTTTTGGAATAGTGTCGGAGGGATTACTGTTTCACCATCACCGGACGCACGGTGAAGACTTCGGGCCGGCGGGTGTCGACCGTCACGTGAACCCAATGGATGATGGGGCTGCCGAAGGTCTGCAAGCGCGTGAGGTTCGGCAACACGCGTGTCGGTGAGTACAACGGCTTGTCGAGCTTGAAGTAGTGCGTATCGCCGTGGACCAATAGCACCTGTCCGGCGAAGCGCTCGGTTTCGGCCACCAAGCGCTTCATGAAGCTCTGATATCCGGCGTATCGCGGTGCCTGACTCTCATCGACGTTTTCGGTCTCGGGAAGGTCGAAGCCCGGGTCGGCCTGGAAGACCACGACGAGGCCCTTCGCTCCTCGTTCGCGTGCGATGCGGAACGACTGTTCGATCCACTCGATGTTGGCGGCATCGCGTTCTCCAAACTCGGTGTTGTCCGCGGCGCACTGCACCGGCGTACGAGCGCTCTTGTTGCTGCAATCCTTCTCGTCGACAACGAGATTATTGTTGCTACCGGGAATGTTGAGGCCAACGAAGACGACGCCCTTATGTGCGAAGCGTGTGTTCTCCGCATACTTTTGTCCCGGGGCGCCCTGCATGTCGAGCGGCAGCGTCGTCCGTCCGAAGCTGTGCTTTGTCGCGAACATCGTTTGGCGCAGATAGCCGAGACGTTCAAGGTTATCGTATCCACCGTTATTGAGGCGGTGGCAATCCGTCCATTCGTTGTCGCCGGGGACGTAGACCACCGGCTTCTTGAACAGTCCGAACAGCGCAATGGCTTCGTCGAACGAGGCGTCGGAGCACTGCGAACTGCCATCCTTGATGTCGCCGTCGAAGATCGAGAAAGCGATGTCCGAGGCATTGACGCTCTTGACGAGCGCCGGCATGTACTTCTCGTCGCCAGCCTTGGCGTAAGGCATGTCGCCCCATAAGCCGAAGGTGAAGGTTTCGGCCTTGGCCGAAAAGGCGGCGAGTGTGGCGAGAAGAAGGCAGATTTTTTTCGCAGTCATTTGGGTTCCCGTTTGTTTTTGTGAACAGGGTGGAAAATATGGCGGGCAGATTACGGGCGCATGACAGCGCGGAAACTGTTCCAACAATGAGTCCTTACGCACCGGGGCCATGGGATACGGCGATCGGAACGCACGCTGGTTGCCGGAAGGAAATAGCAGAGGTAGCAGGATGGTTTTGATGGCGTACCAAGGCAAAGAGGGCATCACATGAGCGACCGGCAAACGAGTTACCAGCAGATCGATCTGCGGGACGGTAAGCCGATCAAGATGTGGACACGCGGCGTCCCGGTCGAAGAAGAAGCGCGCGAACAACTGTTGCACACGGCACGGATGCCGTTCATTTTTCACCATCTCGCGGTGATGCCCGACGTGCACGTTGGCAAAGGGTCGACCATTGGCAGCGTGGTCCCGACACAGGGTGCGATCATCCCCGCCGCGGTTGGCGTCGACATCGGCTGCGGGATGATGGCTGCGTGCACGACGCTGACGGCGGTCGATCTCCCGGATTCATTGCACGCGTTACGCTCCGCCATCGAGAATGCCGTTCCACATGGGCGTACGCCCGGGAAGCATGACCGGGGTGCCTGGACTACGCCGCCGGAGAACGTCGATGCCGCTTGGGACGGACTCGCCGCAGGTTTCCGCCGCATCACGGAGAAGTATCCTCGCCTACTCAATACGAATAACCGCAACCATTTGGGCACGCTTGGAACCGGCAACCATTTCATCGAGATTTGCCTGGACGAGGCGCAGCGCGTCTGGATCATGCTGCATTCAGGATCGCGCGGCGTCGGCAACGCGATCGGTAGCCACTTTATCGAGCTTGCACAGAGGGACATGCGGCAACACATCGCCGATTTGCCGCATCGAGACCTGGCATACCTCGAGGAAGGCAGCCGGCACTTTGCCGACTACGTCGAGGCCGTGGGTTGGGCGCAGGATTTCGCGCGGCGCAATCGCGCCGTGATGATGCAGAACATCATTGAGGCTGTACGTCGCGTGATTTCGAAACCGTTCGAGGCGAACGTCGAGGCCGTTAACTGCCATCACAACTACGTGCAGAAGGAAATGCACTTCGGAACCGAAGTGTTCGTGACACGCAAAGGCGCGGTCTCTGCGCGCAAAGGCGAGTTGGGCATCATCCCGGGGTCGATGGGAGCCAAGAGCTTCATCGTGCGCGGTCTCGGCAACGAGGAGTCATTCTGCTCATGCAGCCACGGCGCGGGGCGGACGATGAGCCGCACGCAAGCGAAGAAGCGTTTCTCCGTCGCTGATCAGGAACGAGCTACGGCGCATGTCGAATGCCGTAAGGATGCCGACGTGATCGATGAGATACCGATGGCGTACAAAAACATCGACGCGGTGATGAACGCTCAACGCGATCTGGTCGAAGTCGTACACACGCTGCGGCAGGTGGTGTGCGTCAAGGGGTGATTCAGGAGTAACGCGCGTTCGCGTCGCGCGAAAATAGTGTGCCGTGCGTTCGATGAGAGCCGGCCGCAAGGGGCGGCCTGCCACCTGGGATTACCGCCCGGGTTTTGGCGAGCGATCTTCCCGGTGTCTGCCGAGCAGCGCGTTGCCGATCCGGAACAGCCGCCGTTGGGCCGCCTCAGGACGCAAACCTTCGGTCAGCGGCAACGCAAGCTCGGCAAGTTCGTGGGCGCGGGCTTCGGTCAATGTCGCCGCACGCTGGCGATATTCGAGGATGGCGCGTTGTTCGGCGAGCGTGAGCGGAAATGGCGCCGGTTCGGCGTCTTCGAAATCGTCCTTGATCGTTGGTGGCCGGTCTTCGCTACGATAGACGACGACGGTGCCGGCGATCAGGTCGCCGAGCCGCTTGCCGTTGGCATTGAGCCAGAGCGTCAGCAGGCCGCAGGCATAACCGAAGGGGAGAAAGTCGACAACGCGCAGCGTGTTGCGCGCGAACGAGGCGCCCCAGCCGATCGGGGTGCCGTCGTCGTGCAGAACGACGAGATTGGATAGCTTCTTCCCTGGTGTCGCACCGTGCCAATACACCTCGAAGAACACCGGGTAGAACCACTCGAGAAGAAAGGCGATGAGCATCGCGACAGCCGAACCGAGGCGCCCGAAATAGCCGAGCACCATGGCGGCGGCCGCGAACAGCAGCAGGCGGAAGGCGAAATCGAATAGCCACGCGCGGACGCGGACGGTAGGGCCGGCGACGCGCAAGTTGAGTTCGCATCCCTCCGGCATGGCAACCCGCCGCACCGTATCGAGCGGTGCGGCGAACAGCGATGATCCAGTCTCGGTCATTGACCGCCGGCAGTGAAGATTTCTTTGTACGAAACGTAGGTCGAGCAGACCATCGTCGGCACGAGGACGAGCCAGCCGAGCCCGACCGGAATCGTCGCGATGATGGCAAGGACGATGAAGACGATGCCGTAGATCAGGAAAGGCATCATGTTGCGCCAACATCCCTGGAAACTCAGCTTCATGGCGCGCGCCGCCGGCACGTCATGCAGGGCGACGAGCGCGGGCGCAAACCACATCGCCATGGCGAGCGGAATGCCGAGGGCGACGCCCAGCAGCACGCCGCCCATGATCGTGGAAAGGGCGACACCGCCGCCGTGGCCGCCCTTGAACATCGCCATCGCAACACCGGCGCCCGAGATGGCGAAGATGATGATTCCGATCGCCACGAAACCGAGCATGTAGAGCAGACCGACGAGAGCCAACTGCCAGAAGTTGTTCTGGAAGCCGGCGAAAAGGTGGCCGAAACTCAAGCCCTCGCCGTTATCCAGCGCGTAGCAGCCGAGCATCAGGCCGCCGCCAAACACGGGGATCAACAGGTAGGTCGCGATTTGGCCGACGAGCGGGATCATGCCGAGCACGACGTTGATGATGATGAGCACGACGCCGATACCGATCCATAGCCCCGTCGCTTCGCGGAAGAGACTCCAACCTTCGCTCCACCACGCGGTGCCGCGACCGGTGCCGACGCGGTCGGCTTCGTCGAGCAAGGTACCGTCGCCGGCACTGCGCGTGTCTTCGACGTGCGCCGTCGGTGCCTGGTACGGATTGTCGGTCCAGGCGGCGGGAAGCGGGCGTTCTTTTCTGCCTGACGGGTTCTGATCGGACATGCTTTTCTCCCTGGTTCGGTGTGGTGAATTCTTCAAATGAGACCGCTGCGTTTCATTTCCCAATAGCGATTGACGAGTGCGACCGGCAGTTTCGCCGGAACCGTGTCGAGCACCTGAACGCCCTGCGCGCGCAGGTGCGCCAGTTGCGTTTGACGCGCCTGCCGGTATTCGACGGCGGCAGCATAACCGAGCGCGCCGTCGAAGTCATCGACGGGCTTTTGCAGGAGGTGTTCGAGCCCGGTTTCGCGCAGGCTGGCGACCAGGACCAGGTGTTTGCGACGCAATTGCGCGATGCCCGGCAGAAGAGTCGAATCGTCCTCGTCGCGCAGATTGGTGAGCACGACAACGAGTGAGCGTTTGCGCAGGTTGCGGCCGAGAATTTCGCTGGCGGCGAAATAGTCCGGCGTATTGAGCGTCGGCTGCAGATCGTAGGTCGCATTCAACAACAGTTGCACCGTGGCCGCCGATTTGCGCGGCGAGAAGTAGCGCGGCGACGGATGGGCGAAAGTGCCGAAGCCGACGGCGTCGCCCTGGCGCAGGGCGACGTAAGCGAGCAGCAGCATGGCGTTCAGGGTGTGGTCGAAGTGCGAGAGCGCGTCGTCGCGGCTGCGCATGCGCTGGCCACAGTCGAGCAGAAAGACAATCTGCTGGTCGCGCTCATCCTGGTACTCGCGCACGATCGGCCGGTGCAGACGGGCCGTTGCCTTCCAGTCGATGTGGCGCGGCGAGTCGTCGCGACGGTACTCGCGCAATTGCTCGAAATCGGAACCCTCGCCACGGCGGCGTCGACGCAGTACGCCGAGTTGCGAGAGGCGATTGTCGGTGGCGAGCAACGCGTACTGGGTGATGCGAGCGAAGTTCGGGAAAACGCGCACGGTTTCCGGTGCGCCGGCCCGGCACGGCCGAAGCCAGAGGCGGAAGGGCGAGCTGAGGCGGAGTTCCACCGTGTCGAAACGATGCTCACCGCGCTCGGTGGGCGTCAGACGGTAGGCGACTTCGCTCCATTGACCGCGTTCGACCGCGAATGCGAGCGGCAAGGCGGGTGCGGCGAAGGCCTCGGGATGACGGTCGAAGAGCCAGCCGCGGGTGCCCCGCGCGCCGGGCTCGAGCGTGAGGCGCAGGCGGATCGTCTGCTCGACACCGACTGGCCAGATTTGTGCCGAGCGGCGTTCCACATGCACCGGATTACCGGCTCGCCGGACGAGCCACGCGTCGGCGAGGGCGACCGCCAGGAGCAGCCCGCCGGCCGATTGCCAGACGGGCAGTGCCGCCGGAACCCAAATGGCCAGGATGCCGACACCCAGCCAACCGATGACGGCGAGGAGGAGGGGACGGTGGGGAATCAGCATCGCTTTCCGCGGACGAAAGTAAATAGCATCCGGCGCTCACGCACGAGGCGCGGGCACGCTGTCGAGCAGCGCCGTGAGTGAGGTGTCGGCCGTCTGGCCCTCGATTTCCGCTTCCGGCGAGGTGGCGACGCGGTGGCGCAAGGCCGGCAGGGCAATGCGTTTGATGTCGTCCGGCGTCACGAAGGCACGTCCCTGGAGCAAAGCGGCGCCGCGCGCGGCGCGGACCAGCGCGATGCTTCCGCGCGGGCCGGCGCCGGTCGAAAAGCCGTTATGGTCGCGCGTGGTGCGCACGAGGTTGACGGCGTAGTCGAGCACGCGGTCGTCAACGTCGACGAGCGAAGCGGCCGTCTGCAGCGACTCGATGTGCTTGGGCCCGATCAACGTGCTGACCCGGTCGACCGCGAGTTCGGCGCCGGTGCTCCGTTCTGTGACGGCGCGCGTCAGCGCCGCTTCGTCACGAGCATCCGGGTAGTCGATACGAATCTTGAGCAGGAAGCGGTCGAGCTGTGCTTCGGGCAATGGGTAGGTGCCTTCCTGTTCGATCGGGTTCTGTGTGGCAAGTACCATGAACGGCTGCGGCAGACGGTTCGCCTTGCCTTCGAGCGTTACCTGGTATTCCTGCATCGCTTCGAGCAGGGCGGACTGCGTTTTGGCCGGCGCGCGGTTGATTTCGTCGGCGAGCAGCAGATGCGTGAATACGGGTCCCCGTCGAGTGACGAAAGTGTTGTTCGCCATGTCGAAGATCGTGTGACCGATCACGTCGGAGGGCATCAGATCAGGCGTGAACTGAATGCGCGCGAAATCACCGGCAAAGGTTTTGGCGAGAGCCTTCACGAGCAGCGTCTTGCCGAGCCCAGGGACGCCTTCGAGCAGGAGGTGGGCACCGGCGAGCAAGCCGATCAGGACCTCGTCGATGACGGCGGTCTGACCGACGACGGCCTTGGCGAGTTCGGTACGCATCGCTTGCAGCAGGGCGGCGGCTTTCTGGGTTTGTTCTTCGGTGAGCGTGCTCATGCGTGTCTTCCTGTCTTCTTGATAGGCGGAGATGAACTAGAGGCGTTGATCGAGGCGTTGCAGCGTTTGCATCGCCTGCGTGAATTCGTCCGGCGTGCCGGCTTGGCCAGCCGTCATTGCGGCACGAATGGCCTTGGCCGGCTGGGATGTGAGCGAGGCCAGCGCTTCGCATTGCGGCGCGACGAGCAGACGGTTGAGGTAGGGATGACGCAACGTGATGCGCTTGCGCACGGATTGCCGAACCGTCGCCAGCCAGTACTCGATACCTCCCTCGCGCCAGACGCTGCGCCCGATCGCCGAGAGGTGCTCGATCAAGCCCCGACGCTCCGCGGCGTGCTCCGGCAAGGTGCCGCCGAAGCGGGGTACCACGTACCAGAGCCACAAGGCGATCAGGACCGCCGTGCTGGCCGTCGCCGTCCATGCCGATTCCACGAGCCATTGCCAGAGCGTCGGCACTTCCATGCGCGAGGCGAGGCGAATTTCGCCGCGAGGCTGGTAGCGGTCGAGGAGCGCCCATAGGAGTTCGGCGTGGTCGTGATTTCCCAAATCGTAGTTGCGGAAAGGCGTCAAGCCAGCAACCACGGTGATCTGGCCCTTCCCCCAGCCGTAATGCAGCAGGCGGCTGTTTTCTTCGCTGGGCCCGACGTGCCAGGCGGGGTCGATGGCGCCGCGCGTTAGCCCCGCGCCCGTTTGCCGCAGGCGGAAGACGGTAGCCCGGCCGGGGATGGCGAATTCGACGAATTCGGCGTTCTCGGGCGCAGCTGCGGTGGCCTGGGTGGTTTTGTCCTTGTCGGCCTCGTTCGGGCGGCACTGCAACGCAGAGGGGCGATAGCGCGTAATGCCGAGCCGCGCCAACACAGGATCGTCCCCGGCCTGTTCGGCGGCGACGACCAGATAGCCGCCATTGGCGACCCAGTCCAGAACCCGCTCGGCGCGCGCTTGACTTACGTTGCGCCGCCGGTTGGCGTCAAGGATCACCACCCCGCCGCCCGGGATGGCGTCAAGGGCGGCCGGCGAGCGGACATGGACCACCGGTCGGCCCAATTCCTGAAGCAAGCGTTCGAGAGCCAGGAAGGGGTTGCGGCGGGCTTCCTTCTGTTCGCGTTCCCAGCGCGTCGTCTCCACTTCCTCGAAGTTGTCGAGGAACCACACCGTGGACAACGTAACGGCGGCAATGATGGCGACCACGGACCAGATGACCGTTCGCTTCATGCGACCTGCCCCCTACCGTCGGCTAGCCGCGGATCGAAATGGCGTGCCCAATTGCCGCAGAGCTCGTCGGCGGTCGTTGCGTCAGGCGCTATCGCGGCGTAGGCAGCGAGCTTCCAGGTGTCGAGCAGGCGCGCGAAATACTGAAGGGCCGGGGCTCCAACGTGGCCTCTAACCCGGAGCAGGCAGCCGTCTTCGGTATCGCCGTCGCGGAACTCGACATGTTCACGATGGATCAGCGTCACCAGTGTGCCGCGGTAAAGGAGGGACAGCCCGCTCGCGAACCGCCCGGCATCGAACTCTCCGCGTGCCGCCCCCGGGATGTCGTCGGGCAGCGACTCCGGGCGCACATCCAGGCCGAACAGGCGCTGAGGCGGAGGGGACGGCTTCGCCCATCGCCCGGCGACGAGGTGACGGTAACGGTAAAGGATGACGAGTATCGCGGCCACCGCGATAACGATGGCCACATAGACGAGCCCGCGCACGCCCTTGGCGACGATCTCCGCGATGCGCAGGAGTTTCCGCATCCACCACGGCATCTCCATTTCCTGCGCTTTTTGTTCCTTTTGTTTGGGCTGCCAACTCGTTTCCTTGACCTCGCGACCGAAAACCGGGTCGGCCAGAATGCGCTCGGCGACCTTCTTGACCTTTCCGTCGGGACGCTCGACTGGCGCCTTGGGGCGGGGTATCGGCGGAGGCGTCGTCGGTGCTGCCTCCAATTCAGTGACTGGCCCATCGGCCGGGGCGACGGCCGGTACCTGGGCCGCCGCTTCGCGTGGGAACGCGAGGGGCAGCGCCAGGCCGGCGGTTACCAACAGGAGTCCCACGGCGCGCCGGACCGTCGAGCCGACCTCCTTCAGTCGTTCGCTCATGCGCCGGAAAGCCACTTCGATATCCCAGCCTTCCAAGTCGCTGCGCCGATTGATGTAGAGCGAAAACCCGGCGGCCACGTAGAACGGTTCGACGATGGACTCGGCGACGATCCAGGCGAGATTGAACAGGTGGACGCGCCAGTCTTCGGCGTCCGCCGAGAAAATGCCTGCCCACGAGAAAATCGGCGCGGAATCCCCGGGCGAGAAGATGTCGAGCAACTCGACGATACCGAGTTCGAAGATGACCACGAGATGCGTGCACACGAAGGTCAGCCAAAGGGCGTAACCGCCTGTACGGCGCCCCAGAACCCGTCGCCGCGTACGTGCCGCCTTGCCTCGTTGCCCCTCCAGCTGCCAGACGGGCAGATCAAAAGAACGCGTCGGATTGAATCGCCTCAGCGTCAGCCCCGAAATCAGTCCCGAGCGGCGGACCAGCCCTGGGAGCGCGCGCCATACCTCGCGTACCGAAGGGGCTCGGCCGAATGACGCTTCAGCGAAGACTTTGAGCAGGATGCGGTCGTAAAGGGGTTTCAACCACCAGACGATGAACATGGCCACGCCCGGCCATTGCCAGAGCAGACCGAAGACGATCAGGGCGAAAGCGACAACCGTCGCGAACCACACGCGGTACACCGGGCCGCACCATTCGCGCAGCATCACCAGACCGAGGTCTAGTGCCTCCCACGGGTTGCGGCGGCGCAACGCGAGCCGGAGCTGTTCAAGCTGCATGGGTCCGCCGGCCGGCGAAAACGAAGTAGGCGACGAGAACCACCCACAAGGCGATTCCGGCGCCGATCTTGACGTTGAACGGCAGCGCCCGGTTCGGCGACCACAGGGCTTCGATGAAGGCGGCGCTGAACGTCAGCGCTGCAGCGCCGTAGAGCAGGCGAACGGCGACCTGGGCGGCGTCCTTGAGGGCGTCGAGGCGGCGCTTGCGCCCCGGCGCGACGAGCGCATAGCCGATGCGCAGTCCGGCCGCTCCGGAGAGGACGATGCCGATCAGTTCAGGCGCGCTATGTCCGGCGACGAAACCCCAGAACGTCTCGATATAGCCGATTTGGGTCAGGTGGCCGGCGGTGGCGCCGATCATCAGGCCGTTGAATACGATGTAGAAGAGGCTGCCGAGTCCGAATACGATGCCGCCGGCAAAACACTGGAAATCGATGCGGACGTTATGGGCGATGTAGAACGCAAGCATCGTCAGCTGATCCGAAGCCCCGCGCGGCCGCCCGAGTCGTTCCGCCGTCGGTGCGTACATTTCCTCATAGCTAGCGGCCTCGCCCGGAGAGAGCAGGTAGTACACGCCGTCGGGGTACCACTGCAGCAGCGCGAGCGTGATCAGCAGGGGTACAAAGAACAGCGCTGCGGCGGCGAGGATGAAACGCTTCTCTTCGCGCACCAGCCGGGGCAGGCCGTCGGCGAGGAATTCGAGCCAATGCCCGGCAAGCCGCCGCCGGGCGCCGTAGATCCGCTGATGCGCCGCCAGGACGCGATCGTGCAGCGCGTGCACCAGCGCGCTCGAATAGCTCCGGTCGCGGGCAAGGGAGAGATCGTGGCATAGGCGCCGGAACGCCGACGGCAGGCAATCGACGGTGAGTTCGTCCGCCGCCGAGGCTCGCGCCGCCGGTTGCATGACGCGCTTGGCCCTCGATTTACTGCCCGCCGGATTCAGCCAGCGGTCCCATGCTTCCCACTCACTTTGCCGCTGGCGAATGAATTGGGTTTCCTTCATGGACGCTTCTTTTTATGAGTGCGGAATCGTAGCGGTTCGCCGGGAAACGCGCCACAACGTGCGCCGTCCGGAAAGAAAACGGGGACAAGCGGCAGGGATGGGCGGCCGACAGGCAGAAATACACGGCGAACGCCATACGTTGGGGGCACCGCCACCGCATGTCGCCAGTGGCAGGCGAAGCGAGGCAGAAGTACGCCTAGCGGCCCGCCAACTGTTGCTCGGGAGCGTTGAACAGCTCTTCCAGCATGCGCGCGATGCCGTCCAGATGCAGGGCTGGGGCGACCCGGTCGGCGATTGCCTTCAGGTCGGGGTGTCCGTTACCCATCGCGATGCCGAGCCCGACGCCCTTGATCATTTCCATGTCGTTGAGCCCGTCCCCGAAGGCGACCGCCTGCTGCGCCTCGAATCCCGCATCGGCGAGCACCCATTGGCAGCCGGTCCATTTGTTGACGGCCTTCGGCATGATGTCGACGGCGGATTTGTGCCAGCGCACAAGGTCGAATTCCGGGTAACGGCGGAGGATTTCGGGTACCAGCTCATCGTCGAGTGACTCGTCGAAGAACAGCCACCCCTGGTAAACGTCCTGATAGAGATAGATCGGGTCGTCGCTCTGGATACCCATTTCGACGGACTCCAGCGGCTCGACGACCGTCGGCACCCGATCGCTGATATAGCCGAGGCGCCCGGCGTTGATGCCGAAGTAGTGGCCTTGGGCACGCATCCAGCTGAACAGGCTGACCAACGGGTCGCGTTTGAGCGGAATCGACAGGACGACGTCTTCGCCCTTGAGGATGCGGGCGCCGTTCTGAGTGATCACGTAGCTTGGGTGGATCTGCTTGACGAAAGGTTCTGCGTGCCCGTAGCTGCGCCCGGTGGCGACGACCACCGTGTGCCCGGCCTGCCTGAGCCCGGCGATCGCCGTGACCGCCGATTCAGGGATGGCGTTTGTTTTGTGGTCGAGCAGTGTGTTGTCGATGTCGAAAAAATAGATCTGCTTCATGAAAACCCGATGGCTGTTGAACGTAGGAACGAGTCCCGCGCTAAATGTTTTCCCAGCCGCCGTTCATGTCGGAGCGGAAGATGGCATCGATGACCCTCATGTTGGCGATGGCGTCCTCAACGCCGTACGGCGCCTTGATCTCGCCGCGCACGACACGCGCGAAGGCATCGCCTTGCAGCCCGTACTGGTCGCACGCCGGCATTTCCTCGGCGACGGCGGCGGCCGCGCCAGGCAATGAGCCATCGTCGAGAAAGATGCGCATTTGCTGGCCGGGAACGGCGTTGAAAGGGATATGGATTTCGAGTCGTTTCTTTGTTCCGACGACGTTCACACGCTGGTAGGGGGCGCTTTGCGTTGAGACCGTGAAGTCCAGGCGGCGCCCTTCGCCGAAATCGACGATCGCCGTCACGTTGCGGTCGGTGCGGAACATCGGGTCGCGGTCAAACAGCGCAACAGCACGGCACGGCTCCGCTTCGAAGAGAAAACGCGCGGTTACGATCGGATAACAGCCGATGTCGTAGAGCGCGCCGCCGCCCACTTCAACGCGGTTGCGGATGTTGTTCGGTTGGACGTTGTAGTACGAGAAGAACGTCTGGATCGTGCGCAACTCGCCCAGTTCGCCGCTGCGCACCAGTTCGCGTGCCCGCTGCCACTGCGGATGGATGCGCACCATGAAGGCTTCCGTGATGTGCACCTTGTCGGCGACCGCCCGCAGTTCTTCAGCCTGCGATGCTGTCAGGGCGATCGGCTTTTCGCACAGGACGTGTTTGCCGGCGCGCGCCGCCGCCAGGGTCATCGGTACGTGCAGGTCGTTCGGCAAGGGGTTGTAGATGGCCTCGATCTCGGGGTCGGCGAGGAGTTCCTCGTAGGATCCGTAGGCTTTCGGGATGCCGAGTTTTTCCGCCGCTGCCTGCGCGGCGGGCAGCGAGCGCGAGGCAATGGCGCGAATGTCGCACCACTCCGCCTTTTGCATGGCGGGAAGAACCTTGGATATCCCGATATTGGCGGTGCTCAGTACGCCCCAGGCGACTTTTTTCATGGCAATGTCCAATTTCAAGTTGGCGTTTCGACCGCCGGCGTGGCGGCCGCGCAAATGATCAAATAACCGATGGGTATTACATCCGGCTTACGATGCTGCGTTTCTCGCTGCTTCTTGCTGTGCTTACGTTTCCCGCTTTGGTCAGCGCGGCGGCGGTTTCCGTTCCGTGCGGCAGCTGGAACCCCCTGCTAGGCGATCTTCTGACCGTGCTCGCGTGAGGCGTGGAAGCCGACTTTGCTCCATTTTTCGCGCGTTACGTCAAGGTTGTAGCGCGTGCTGGCCAGGTACACCAGGTTGCCGTCCACGTCCTTCGCCATACGGTGTTGCTGCTCGCGCTCGAAATTCTTGCGTGTCGTCTCGTCGGGGAACGTGAGCCAGCGCGCCGTGTGGATGTCCGCGGCTTCGAAGATGGCGTCGACCTTGTATTCAGTCTGCAGGCGCTGGGCGACGACTTCGAATTGCAGCGTGCCGACGGCGCCCAATAGCAGGGCACCGGACGCGAGATTTTCGAAGACCTGGATCGCGCCTTCCTCACCGAGTTCCTGCAAACCCTTCTGCAGTTGCTTGCTCTTCAGCGGATCGCGCAGTCGTGCGCTGCGGAAGAGTTCCGGCGAGAAATAGGGAATGCCCTTGAAGCCGAGCGTTTCGCCTTCGGTCAACGTGTCGCCGATATGCAACTGGCCATGATTGTGGATGCCAATGATATCGCCGGCGACGGCGTCTTCCATGAGCACGCGTTCGTTGGCCATGAAGGTCAGCGCGTTGGCGAGCTTCATTTCGCGGTCCATGCGCACGTGCTTCACCTTCATCCCCGCGGTATAACGCCCTGAGCAGACCCGGAAAAAGGCGATGCGGTCGCGATGCTTCGGGTCCATGTTGGCCTGAATCTTGAACACGAAGCCGGTGAACGGCGCTTCCGCAGGCTCGACCATGCGCGTCCCGGCATCGCGAGATTGCGGCGGCGGGGCCCAGTCGATCAAAGCTTGCAGGATTTCTTGCACGCCGAAGTTGTTGATCCCCGAGCCGAAAAACACGGGCGTTTGCTGGCCGGCGACGAAATCCACGATATCAAACGGGCTGCTGGCGCTGCGGATCAGATCCACGTCCTCGCGCAGCTTGCCGACTTCGAGGGGGAAGTCGCGGTCGAGCAGCGGATTGTCGATGCCTTCGACCTTCTCGGCCTCGGTACGGCGTTCTTCGCCGGGCGCAAAGCGCAGCAGGCTGTCGCTGCCCAGGTGATAGACGCCGCGGAACGTCTTGCCCATGCCGATCGGCCACGTGATCGGCGCGCACTCGATGTTGAGCACTTCCTCGATTTCTTCGAGCAGGTCGAAGGGCTCGCGCACCTCGCGGTCGAGCTTGTTCACGAAGGTGATGATCGGTGTGTTGCGCATCCGGCACACATCGAGCAACTTGATCGTCTGCGCCTCCACGCCCTTGGCCGCGTCGATCACCATCACGGCCGCATCGACGGCAGTCAGCACGCGGTACGTGTCTTCGGAGAAGTCCTCGTGGCCGGGGGTGTCGAGCAGGTTGACCGTATGTCCCTGGTACTCGAACTGCATCACCGAACTCGTGACCGAGATACCGCGCTGCTTTTCCACCTCCATCCAGTCGGAGGTCGCGTGGCGCGCGCTCTTGCGGCTCTTCACCGTGCCGGCCAGCTGGATCGCGCCGCCGAAGAGCAGCAGTTTCTCGGTCAGCGTCGTTTTGCCGGCGTCCGGGTGGGAAATGATGGCAAACGTGCGCCGTTTCTGGACGTCGCGCAGAATGTCGGGCGGAAAAGGAAGCGAACTCATCGGTCAGTGTTCCACTGCACAAAAACGAAAGCCGCCTGATCGGGAAAAGACCCACGGGCGGCAAATCGGAACTATAGCAGACTCAGTGCTGGCGACCCAGACTCCCGGCCGGCGAGAGGGATGGACAAGAGCGAGATGGTAGGGCGGCCGAACGGTTATCAATTCGTAACAGACGGCCGCCATGATGCGCGAGCGGGGCGTTCAGGTTGAAGCCCCCATCTTTTTTCTCTCGATCCAGTGCCGCTATGGTCAATCGTCGGATGATTTTTGCCCTTGCTGTCGTGTGCCTGGCCGCGGTCGCGGTCGCCGGTTGGGCGACCGCTTGGCCGCCTGGCGGAGCCACACCGCAACAAGTCGTTCCCGCTACAGCCGTACCGACGGCCGCGTTGCCGTCCCTCTCGCCGAAAGACTTCGTTGCCGATTTGAAGGAGTCGCGGCTCGTCGCCTTATCGTTCATCTTCGCTGAGAACGACGACGCGGCCAGGAAAGCAGCCAGCCGGCTGGACCTCCTGGAGGTTTCGATGCGAGAACAGCTGGATGCTCTCCGGGCGGCAACGTCGGGTGAGAAGCAGCGGCGCATTCTTGACCAGGCCGGTGAAAGCCTGGCGTTCTTCGTTGACGCCGAGCAGCAGGCGCGGCGATTCAAGCAAGCAGGGAAACGTGAACTCGCCGAAGCTACCCTGTATGGCAACGTGGCGCCCTACGCCACCGAGCTGGAACAGATTCTCCATACGCTGGAGATCGAGCAGCGGCGGGAGCGGCCGGAATGACTGGCCACTGCCGAACGTCTCGCTTGACGGTACGGCGCAGGCCGTAATATCCGCCGGCTCTTCGGCTGACGGACGCCACTTGAGGTGGCTTTACGGACGCTGGCGGGACGATGTTCCGCACCGTCTTTGCGCTTCGACACTCAGCTCGCAGGGCGCCGTCTTCAACGCAAAAACACCGGATTCCCCTGAAACGTAGAGCCCACAAGGCATTAACGCTTGACCGGTCGCCCGAATCAACGCACGATGGCGCCTTGTTCCGGTACCTGCTTGGCGCCGCAGCGTTTTTTCGGTGCGGCAGGTGGTTTGAGTCCCGAATCGGTCATCGAGAAGCCGACGCGGGCAATAGCCGGAAATGTAGCGGGGGGTTGCAGTGGTGCGCGCTCAAGGCGCCAACGATGCGGCCGTTAATGTCCTCTCCTGTGTTCGGTTTCCTGGATGCGGGACAGAAGCGGCACACCTTTTCGTGTCGAATGGATTGTTCACGTTCAGCGGCGGAAAGAACCTGAATGGACCGGAACGTTTTTCGGTGGGATTCGTTAAAAACGAAAATTTCGCTCGCGACGCTCGGTATTTTTCTGCTCAGCCTGTGGTCGTTGTGGTTTTACGCCAGCCGCGTTCTGCTCGACGACATGCAGCGATTGCTCGGCGAGCAGCAACTGGCGACCGTATCGATGGTCGCCGCACAGATCAACAGCGATCTCGAACAGCGTCTTGAAGCCCTGGAAAAGGCGACGGAGCCGGTCGCCCGCTTGATGGAAAAGGGCCACGAGTCCGTGCAGTGGTTCATGACGCAACGCGTTGCCTTCCGCTCCATGTTCAACAACGGCGTCTATGCGATTGGCGCCAGCGGCAACGTAATTGCCGACACCGATCTCGAAGATGGAAGGTTGGGTACCCAACCGCTTGACGATGATCTGATGGCCCGGCTATTGCAACAAGGGAAGGCGACCATCGGACGACCCGCCGGCGAAGACAGAGACCGCGGTTCCATTTTCGTTATGGCCGTGCCTGTACGCGACGTAGCCGGTCGCATCGTCGGCGCCCTGGTCGGCGAAACGGATCTTGGCCTGCCGAACTTCCTCGAACGCGTGACGAACAGCCGCTACGGAAAGACAGGCGGCTATCTGATTCTTGCGCCCGAAGATCGTTCGGTCGTCGCGGCGACCGACAAATACAAGGTCGCGGAACATTTGCCCGAGCGGGGCAAACTGCCGTTGCTCGACCGGTTCCTCGACGGTAACGAGGGATCGGGGGTCGGCGTGAGTCCGCGCGGGATCGAAGTGCTCGTCTCGGCCAAACGTATCGCCGCCTCAGGTTGGTACGCGCTCGCCGCCTTGCCGACCGAGGAAGCGTTCGCGCCGATCCGCGATGTCGGACGGCGCATGCTGATCGCGACGATTCTCGCCACGCTCGCGTCCACGGCGCTCACGTGGTGGTTGACGCGCCGGCAGCTGGCGCCCTTGTTGGTGGCCGCCAAGACGCTGGTGACGATGGCGAAGACCGACAAGCGGCCGCAACACCTGTCCATCGTACGCAACGACGAGATCGGTCAGGTCATCGGCGGCTTCAATCAGCTCCTCGATACGCTCGACCAACGCGAAGCGCTGCTCAAACAAGTATTCGACACGTCGAGCGTGGCCATCTTCGTCATCGACATGAACGGTCGTATTGCGCAGGCCAACCAGCGCATGGCCGAGATGTTCGGCCTGCCGCTCGATCGGCTGGTCGGCTCCGAATACGCCTCCCTGGTTCACCCCTCGGAACGCGAAATGGGTCGTCGCAAGATGGCGGCCTTGCTGAACAGCGACGTCACGTCCGTGGACCTCGACCGGCACTACTGGCGTGGCGACAAGACGGATTTCTGGGGGCGGCTCACAGCCAAACGTTTTCACGACCCGTCCGGTCATGAACTCGGCCTTGTCGGGGTCATCGCCGACATCACGGTACGCCGCGAAGCGACGCAGGCACTGCTCAAGAGCAAACAGCAGTACGACAACCTCGCGGCAAAGATTCCGGTGGGCATCTACATCCTGCGCAGCACGGCCGAGGCACCGTTCCAGATCGTCTATGCCAGCCCGCGCATGGCGGAGATCCTCGGGCTTTCGGAAGAGACCCTGCTTGGCGACAGCAAGGCGATCCTGCGTTTGATCCATCCCGACGATTTTGGCAGCTTCATCGAGGCTGAACGCGATGCCGCGCGTTCGCGCCGGGCACTGGACTGGAATGGCCGTGTGGTGGTTGACGGCGAATTGAAGTGGCTCCACATCACCTCGTTCCCCGAGACGCAGGATAACGGCGACATCCTCTGGCATGGCTTGGTGACTGACATCACCGAGCGCAAGGAACACCAGAAACAGCTTGAACACATCGCGCACTACGACGTGTTGACCACGCTGCCCAACCGTGTGCTGCTCGCCGATCGCTTGCACCAGGCGATGACGCAGGAGCAGCGGCGCGGGTCCCGACTGGCCGTCGTCTATCTCGATCTCGATGGCTTCAAGGCGATCAACGACCGTCACGGACACGAAACCGGCGATCAACTGCTGATCGCCCTGGCGGCACGCATGAAGCGCACGCTGCGCGAAGGCGACACGTTGGCCCGGCTCGGCGGCGACGAGTTCGTGGCCGTGCTGCTCGACCTTGACGACGCCCTGGTCAGCGCGCCGACGCTGACCCGCCTGCTGGACGCGGCGGCTCAGCCGGTGCTCCTCGGCAACTCGTTGCTACAGGTGTCGGCGAGCCTCGGCGTGACCTTCTATCCGCAGACCGACGACGTCGATGCCGACCAGTTGCTGCGTCAGGCCGACCATGCGATGTACCAGGCCAAGCTCGCCGGCAAAAATCGTTACCACGTCTTCGATGCCGACCAGGATCGGCATCTACGCGGGCATCACGAGAGCGTCGAACGCATCCGGCACGCGCTGGCCGCCCGCGAGTTCGTCCTGTATTACCAGCCGAAAGTCAATTTGCGCCGGGGAACCGTCGTCGGCGCCGAAGCGCTGATCCGCTGGCAGCATCCACAGAAGGGCCTGCTTGCTCCTGGCGTCTTCCTGCCCGCGATTGAGAACCACGCGTTGGCCGTCGATATCGGCGAGTGGGTGATCGATACTGCCTTGACGCAGATGGAAGTGTGGCGAGCGCAAGGGCTGAACATCCCGGTCGGCGTGAACATCAGCGCGCGCCACCTCCAGGAGCCCGATTTCGTCGACCGCCTGCAGGGATTGCTCGCTGCGCACCCCGGCGTGCGCGCCAGCGACCTGTCGCTGGAAGTCCTGGAGACGAGTGCTCTAGAGGACGTCGACCGAGCCTCGCGGGTGATCGAAGCCTGCCGCGAAATCGGCGTCATGTTTGCGCTCGACGACTTCGGCACCGGCTATTCGTCGCTCACGTATCTCAAACGCCTGCCGGTAACGCAACTCAAGATCGATCAGAGTTTCGTGCGAGACATGCTGGATGACCCCGACGACCTGACCATCCTCGAAGGCGTGATCAGCCTGGCCGACGCGTTCCGCCGGCAGGTCATCGCGGAGGGGGTGGAAACGGTCGAGCATGGCGAACTCCTGCTGCAGCTTGGATGCGACCTGGCGCAGGGCTACGGCATCGCGCGGCCGATGGCCGCCGCCGATTTCCCGGCGTGGTCGGCCACGTGGCGCCCGGACATGGCGTGGCGCAACCTTGAACCGATCCACGAGGACGATCTTCCGCTGCTGTTTGCGAGTGTCGAGCACCGCGCCTGGGTGGTCGCGCTCGTCAACCATCTGCGTGGGGACGGGGCGCCGCCGCCACTCGACCATCATCAATGCCGGTTCGGCATCTGGGCGGACGGCGACGGGCGCTTGCGCTACGGCGATGCCCCGGCGTTCCAGGTGGTGCAGCGCATGCATCGCCACGCGCACGTTCTCGCACTCGAACTGTGCGATTTGCGGCGCGCCGGGCACGACAAGGAAGCCTTGGCAAGGGTCGACGAAATCTACAACCTGCGTGACACGCTGATTTCCAACGTCAACATGCTGATGCGCGGTCGCCGCAGCCTTGCCGTGGTGGGCGACGCCCACGTGCCGGCGCACCGGCGCGCCTAGCTGGCTGATCCGCAGCAATCAACGCCGACTTGATTGCGCGGGCTTGCGTTTCCTGCGGCTTAGGCGGCGCCTTGTTTCGGCTCGGAACCGGCCTGCGGTTCGAGATAAACCACTTCCCAAATGTGGCCGTCGAGGTCCTCGAACCCGTGGCCGTACATGAAACCGTGATCCTGCGCTTCCTTGTGCGCTTTGCCTCCAGCCCTCACCGCCTTCTCCACGATCGCGTCTACGGCGGCCCGGCTGTCGAGAGAGAGGCAGAGCAGGACCTCTGTCGTGCTCGTTGCGTCGGCGACGGCTTTCGGCGTGAAGGTCTGGAAGTGCTCACGCGTGAGCAGCATCGTGAAGACGTTCCCGGTGACGTTCATGCAGGCACCCGAGTCGTTCGTCCACTCGGGATTGAAGGTGAAACCCAGCGCCGTGAAGAAAGCGATCGAGCGCTGTAGATGGGCGACGGGAAGGTTGACGAAGACTTGGTTAACCACGGGAGGATCTCCAGGCGGTGAAAGTGTCAGCGGAAAAGATGCGGTGGCAGCGGCCTCTTGCTATGCCAGCAAGCCGCGGCGGTTCGGGGCGGCGGATAAAGAGCGATTAGGCGCCCTCGCCGCCGATCTTGCCGGATGCCGCGATGATTTCTTCAAGGCTGACGTCGCGAACGTGCGTGGCAATCGACCAACGGTGCCCGAACGGGTCTTCGATCTGGCCGTAACGGTCGCCCCAAAACATGTCGGCGACCGGCATCGTGATGCGGGCGCCGGCATCGACGGCTCGTTTGATCGTCTCGTCGACGTTCTCAACATAGAGATGGATGACGACAGGGCTTCCCTTCAACGCGAGCGGACCGAGGGTCCCGTGCTCGGGGTATTCGTCAACGAGCATCACGTGCGAATCGCCGATCTTGATCGACGCGTGCATCAGCCGCCCGTCGGGGCCGGGCAGCCTGGCCATTTCGGTGGCTCCGAACGCCTTTACGTAGAAGAGAATGGCATCGATCGCACTGTGGCAGACGAGATGCGGAGTCACGGTGTGCATGTCGCGCGGGATCGGGGGAACGTCGCTCATGGATATCTCCTTCGTTGAACGGGTGTTCAGGCGGGGCGCCGCGGCGTAACGATGGTGACGCTCTGAACGCAGAGGCGCATGCAATCGACAAGCGCGCGGGTACTTCGTTCAGTGACGAAGTACCGCGTCGGAGGGCCGCGGGTGCGGAGGGAATGCCTGAGGTGACGAGACTTCCGCCTGCAAATCGCTACCTGCCTTGAAAATCGCAAGGATGGGCTGGTCCGCAACTTTTATATTCGCTCCCTGTCGAACTTGACGACCTGAAGCGGCCGGCGTGGCCTGAGCAAGCCGAAAGCCTTGCGCGACGCCGAATACGGGGGAGACGTGGCGACGGAAATCCTGATCATCGACGACGAAGCGGCGCTGCGCGAAGTCGTCAGCTTCTACCTCAAGCGGGCCGGTTACGTGGTGCATACAGCGCCCGACGGTGACGCCGGCCTGGAAACCTGCCGTCGCGTGCAGCCGGATATTGTCCTTTGCGACCTGCGCATGCCGGGAATGGACGGCCTCGAAGTGCTGGCTTCGCTGGCGGCGGAATTCCCGGAAATGCCGGTGATCCTTGTCTCCGGCATGGGCGGGCTGGCTGATGCCATCCAAGCCTTGAAACTCGGTGCCTGGGATTACGTCACCAAGCCGATCGAGGACTTCGCCGTGCTCGATCATGCGATCGGCAAGGCGCTCGAGCGCGCGGGCCTGCGTGCGGAGAACCGCGCGTACCGGGAACACCTCGAGAAGGCCAACGCCGAGCTTGAGCGCAGCCTGCGCCGTCTGCGTGAGGATGAAACGGCCGGCCGCAACATTCAGTTCCGCTTGCTTCCTGAAGCGCGGGCCGTTTTCCGCGACGGAAAGAGCGATTCGGCATTTGAATGCAGCCACCATCTGCTGACCTCGGCGATTCTGAGTGGCGATTTTGTCGACTACTTCGATATCGACGGCGAGCGGTTCGGCTTCTACATGGCCGACGTTTCCGGCCACGGCGTTTCCTCGGCATTCATCACCGTGTTGCTCAAGAGCTACATGGCCCGATATGTGCAGCGCAACCGGCAACAGGGCGATCCGACGATCCTCGATCCGGCCGCCGTGCTCACCGGCTTGAACCGCGACATTCTGTTCGACGGCCACGGGAAGTTTCTTACCATGTTCTACGGTGTTCTCAATCCGGCGCAGGGACGGCTCGAGTTCGCCAATGGCGGGCAGTTTCCGTTCCCCATCCTCTTCGATGGCCAGGAAACGCGGCTGCTCGGCGGCAAGAGCCCGCCCGTCGGCTTGTTCGACGATGCCACGTACCGTACGCAAACGCTCGATATCCCATCGGCGTTTTCACTGACGCTGTTCTCGGACGGCATATTGGAGACGTTGCCGCAGGCGGGCCTCGCTGATAAGCAGAATGCGCTGCACTGCCTGGCCCGCGGCGACGGACACGATGCCGCGGCCTTTGCCCGTTCGCTCAATCTCGACGACAAGACGCCGCCGCCAGACGACATCAGCATTCTCAACGTGAGAAGACTGGCGGCCTGATGAATCAAGGAAAAGTGTCCTACGCGGAACAGGACGGCAACTGCGTGATCCGTTGCGAGGGCGTCATCAACTACACGCTCGGTCCGGCGCTCGACCGTTTTCTCGACGAGCTGTTCGCGCGCGGCGAATGCCGGGGGATCATTGTCGACTTGACGCATGTCGACTCGATCGACAGCACGGGACTTGGCTTGCTGGCGCGCATCGCCAAGTATCAGCGACAGCGGGACGGCAGCAAGCCCCTGATGTTCTCGGTACATCAGGACGTCAACACGGTGCTCAAAAGCATCTGCCTTGACGAAGTGTTCGTCTTGCTCGAACAGACACCGATCGCCGTGGAGGGCCGGACACTTACCCCCGGCAACCCTTCGGAGACCGAGTTGGCGAGAACGATCCTGGAAGCGCATCGCTTATTGAGCGAGCTGAACGAAAACAACCGGGCGATGTTTCGCGACGTCGTCGAGGCGTTCGAGCGGGATCTGGGCCAGCGATGACGAAGACGGCGGCGGCCGAGCAAGATGCGGTTCTGGCGGCGCTGCACGCCGAACTCGCCGTCGCCCGTGAATCCGAGCAGCGGTATCAGGGCTTGGTGGAGGCAGCGCCGGACGCCATGGTCGTGGTCGATCAGGCGGGGAACATCGTGCTCGTGAATCGGCAAAGCGAGACGCTCTTCGGCTATGACCGGTCCGAACTCGTCGGGCGGCCGGTCGAGATCCTCCTGCCCGCCCGGCATCAGTCGCGTCATCTCGAACACCGCGGTGGGTACGTTCATGCGCCCGGCGTACGCCCGATGGGAAGCGGTCTCGATCTGACAGCGCGACGCAAAGACGGAAGCGAAGTCCCGGTGGAAATCAGCCTCAGCCCGCTGCGCACGGCATCGGGCCTGCTCGTTTCGGCCGCGATCCGCGACATATCCGAACGGCATGCCGCCCAGCAAGCGTTGCGCGAAGCGCGCGATCTGCTCGAACGGCGCGTGCAGGAGCGCACCGCCGAGCTGGAACAGGCAAACGCGGCACTGC
Organism: Propionivibrio soli; assembly: GCF_025770765.1. GTDB lineage: Bacteria > Pseudomonadota > Gammaproteobacteria > Burkholderiales > Rhodocyclaceae > Propionivibrio > Propionivibrio soli. The sequence goes on from NZ_JANZKY010000003.1 coordinate 51,100, forward strand.
AGTCAAGCGAGGCCAAACTGCGGCTGATCACCGACAACATGCCGGCCGGCATGGCCTACATCGACGCCAGCGAAACCTACCTCTACCACAATCAAACTTTTGCCGACTGGCTTGGGCTGCCAGGCCACCGGATTGACGGGCACAAGGTTCGAGAGGTCGTCGGCGAAACGGTCTACGCCGAGATCAAAGGCAAGCTGCAACAGGTTCTGTGTGGCAAACCGGTGCGCTTCGAACGTGAGCAAAAACACGCCAACGGCGAGGTGCGGCGCTGGACCGTACGCTACTCACCGCATTTCGGGGAACACGGCGGCGTCGACGGCTGCATGGCGATGCTCACCGACATCACCGAGCATCGGCAGGCGGAGCAGGCCCTGCAACAGGCGCAGAAGATGGAGGCTGTGGGGCAGCTCACCGGCGGCGTCGCCCACGACTTCAACAACCTGCTCACGGTGATCATGGGCAATTTGCAGATCCTCGCCAGCGAAGTGCGCGACTCGCCGCTCGCCCGTGAGCTGATCGAGGCGGCGACCAAGGCAGCGCGCCGTGGCGCCGAGCTCAACCGAACCCTGCTTGCGTTTTCGCGCAAGCAACGGCTGGCGCCGACGCTGGTCGACTTCAACGAGCTGATCTCCGGCATGGCGGGTATGTTGCGGCGGACGCTCGGCGAGCAAATACAGATCGTCGTCGCGCCCGGACCGGGTTCGTTGCGAGCCGTAGCCGACGCGGGCCAACTGGAGACGGTGCTGCTCAACCTCGCCGTTAACGCCCGCGACGCGATGCCGCAAGGCGGCAAGCTGACGATCGAGACGGCGCCCGCGTACCTCGACGAGCACTATGCCGCGCGAGAGATCGACGTCGCCCCGGGTCCGTACGCGATGCTCGCGGTATCCGATACCGGAGTGGGCATGACGCCGGATGTGAGGTTGCGCGCCTTCGAGCCGTTCTTTACCACCAAGGATACGGGAAAGGGCAGTGGGCTCGGCCTGGCGATGGTCTATGGATTCGTCAAACAATCGGGCGGACACATCAAGATCTACAGCGAACCGGGTCACGGGACGACGGTCAAGCTATACCTGCCCACGAGCAGCGACAAGCACGATCAGGGCGCTCCTCCGGCTCCCGAACCGCCGCAACCGCGAGGCAGCGAGACGATACTCGTCGTCGAGGACGAAGGAGACGTGCGCGCTTTGGTTTGCCGCCTGCTGGCCGGGCTCGGTTATCGCGTGCTGACGGCGGTTGATGGCCAGCAAGCGCTTGAGATTCTCGATCGGGAACCGGCGATCGACTTGCTGTTCACGGACGTTGTCCTGCCCGACGGCGTGAATGGTCCCGACGTGGCGCGCAAGGCGCAGGCGCATGGCCGAGCCATCAAGGTGCTCTATACTTCCGGGTATACGGGTAATGCCATTCAGCAACTGGACGCCGTGACCGCCGAAGTGCGGCTGATCAGCAAGCCGTACCGGATCGAGGAGTTGGCAAGCAAGGTACGCCACGCGCTCGACGGCGCTCCGGACTGATCGGTTCAGGGGACGAGCGTCCGGGCCGGAGCGGCGCCGTTTTCGACGCGCCCGCCATAGCGAGTGCGCATCGGTTTTTGGGGTTCGGCACCTTCCGCCGCCCCATGAGGGAGATTGACATGTTGAAGCTGGGAGCCGCGTTCGCGGCGTTATGCATCTGGGCGGGCGCTGTGTGGGCGCAGGCCGACGCCATTGGTTACGTGAAGACCGTCCAAGGCGGCGCGAGCGTGTCTGTCGGAGGCCGCGCACAACCCGCTCAGCCTGGGACGCCGCTGTACGTGGGTGCCGTCCTGCGGACGGACAAGGACGGTAGCCTGGGCGTCACCTTCAAGGACAACACCATCATGTCGCTCGGTCCCGATACCGAAATCACCGTTGACGAGTACCTATTCTTGCCGGGAAGCGGCGAACTCAAGCTGGGTGCGAACATGCTCCGCGGGACGCTCAACTACATTTCCGGTTTGATCGCCAAACTCAAGCCGGAGGCCGTTTCGCTGAAAACGCCCAAGGGCATCATCGGCGTTCGCGGCACGCATTTCCTGGCCAAAGTGGAAGAATGAAGCCCGTGGAGGGCCTCGTAGGAGAGAACCGCTGCCGGCGCTGGCTGGCGCTGATCGCTGTCGTCATCGGGGTCACGGGCTGCGCTTCCGGACGGTCGTACGTTGTGCTGGTCCCGGACGAAGACGGAACGACCGGTCGCGTATCCGTCTCTGGCGCCAAGGGAACGACCTGGCTCGATAAGCCGAACGAAGGCACGGTGATCGGTGCGCCGGCGGGCGAGAAGTTCGTGGTGGCCAAGGAGAGCCTCACCAAGGAGTTCGGGCCGGCGCTCGCCGCCACGCCGATGAAGCCGATTACCTTCCTGTTCTACTTCGAGACCGGCCGCGTGACGCTGACCCGGGAATCCGAAGCCAGCGTGCCGTCGGTTCTCGATGCCATCCGCAAACGACCGGCGCCCGACATATCGATCGTTGGTCACACCGACACGGTCGGCAAGAATGAAGACAATGTCGCCCTCGGCTGGGGTCGGGCGCGTTTCGTCGCCCGGCTGTTCGAGAGCAACCGCATCGGGACGGATCGCATCTCGATCGAATCGCACGGCGAGAAAAACCTCCTCGTTCCCACGCCGGACAACACCGACGAGCCGCGCAACCGGCGCGTCGAGATCATGGTGCGCTAAGCGCCTTTCTCCGCCCTTCTTACTTCTCCGTCATCACGATCAGATCCCCGGTCTTGCCGGAACGCAGCCGCTCCAGGTGAAGAGCCACGAGGGGATCGTCGTTGCGCGAAGCGGCCAGCCATTCGAAAGCGGAGAGTGCGTCGGGGGACTCTGCGCGCATCAGATCGAATGCGCAGCGGTAATCGGTATCCGGGCCGTTGCCCGTGACCGGGTCGAGCGGTTCGAACACGGTGAGCGGCTGCTGCTTGCCTTTGAGTACTACGCGTCCGACGGGCCGGGCCGGCCATTCCGGGCAGCCGGCGAGCGTTGCCGCCGAGACGCAGATGCGCGTGCCCAGATATTTGTTGACGCCTTCCAGCCGGGACGCTGTGTTCACCGGATCGCCGAGCGGCCGGTAGTCGAAGATCGTGTTGCCACCGAAGTTGCCGACGATCACTTCACCCGTGTGCACGCCGATTCGCGTTTGTCCGAAGGCGATCCCGCCGTTCTGACAATCCTCGGCGTATTGCCGTGCGAAACGCTGCATTTCGAGTGCGCAGGCGAGCGCCCGCGGCTGATGGTCGGGCTGAGGCACCGGCGCCGAGAACATGATGACGACGGCGTCGCCTGCGATGCGGCTCAGCGTTCCCTGGTGCGCGAAGGCGATCGAGATCATGCGGTCGAGATAGCCGTTGAGCATGTCGACGGCCTCGCCCGGGTCCATCATCTCAAGCAACGGCGTGAAGTCGGCGAGATCGGTGAATACGAAGCTGCATACCTGCCGGCGCCCGCCGAGTTCGAGCATTTCGGGGTGTGCGATGAGGTGGTCGACGAGGTTAGGCGACACGTAGCGGGAGAACGCCTCGCGTACCCAGCGTTGCCGCTTTTCGCTGAAGCGGTGCCGCGCGAAGCCGGCGATGGCGTACGTGCCGATCAAGGCGATCGTTGGGTTGCCGGCATCGAGGAGCAAGCCGCTGCCGGAAAAGGCCTGCCACGCACTTGCCCAGAGCAAGGCGAGCGTAGCGGCAATCGCCGCGAGCGAGACGACGGCGCCGTACCCTAGCGTGACGACAGTGACGCAAAGGCCGCCGATGACAATGATCAGTAACTCCAGGGTCGCTGCCCAGGATGGTCGGCTGATGCCGGTTCCGGTGAGAATCTGCTCCAGGATCTGAGCGTGCATTTCCACGCCGGGCACGACGCCGCCCATCGGGCTGAAGCGCAGGTCCATCAGACCTTGCGCCGACGTACCGATGAGCAGGATGCGTCCGGCCAGATTCTGAGCGGGCACCGCTCCCGTAAAGAGCTTCCAGGCGGGTATGTAGCGGCTGGCCTCGGGTTTCGTGTAATGGATCCATACTTCCCCGGCCGGTGTGGTGTGTGCCAGGCGACTGCCAATGCGAATCGATTCGAGACCGACGCCTGCATCGGGTACCGTGCGCGTCGTGTAATTGAGTTCGCCTTCCGCCACTCGCAGCGCTTCGGCAGAGAGCGAGGGAAGCAGTTCATCGCCGAGTCGGACGACGAGTGGCGCTCTCCTCACGACACCGTCGGCATCGGGGAAGAACGCGATCGAGCCGTTGCCAGCCGCGGCCTTTTCCAGCGCGGGCAACGAGCGCAAGGCATCCGGCAAGGCGTGTACATACCGCTGCGGCGCTTCGCCGACCGTGACGTAGCGTGCCGGCGTATGCGGCATTCCCGAGCTGGGGCGCGAACGGCCGGTGGCAAAGCCGAGAACGACCTTGCCGCGGCGGATGGCACGACTCAGGACTTCGTCGTGATCGGGCAGGGCGGCGATTTCCCCCTCGATCGCCGGCGGCGCGTTCCACAGCCTGAGCATGGCGCGCGGCGACGTACGATCGGGTTCGGCAAAGAGAACATCGAAGGCGATGGCGGCCGCTCCCGCCTCCTGAAGGCGTGCAACGAGTTCGGCGACGCGCGTACGCGGCCACGGCCATTGTCCGAGGCGGCGCAGGCTTTCGTCGTCGATATCGACGATGCGCACCGACGTGTCCTGATAGGCGCGTGGCTGCCAGCGCTGAAACTGGTCGAAGGTCGCGTTGCGCACCATCTGTGCCGGGACCGGATCGAGGACGCTGATGGCGACCCCGGTGACAATGACCGCCAACGCCAGGAAAGCGCCCAGTTTCAGCCGCCTCAGGCGACCGAGCAGATGGTCAGACGGAGGTAGCGCGGGCCGTGTCCAGGACGAATTGCCATTCATGACTTCTCGGCGACGGTTTTCGTTCATGGGCGGAATCGTCTCGCGGGCCTCTCATTGATGCGGCGTTCGGTAGCGCGCCTTGTTCGAGCCGCCACCGAATAAGAGCACAGCCTAGGCGCGGTCGGCAAGATCGGCGAGAAAGCGGTCCAGATGCCCCGCGAACACCTGGCGTTCTGCCTGTGTCATCGCCGGCGGTCCGCCGGTCTGCACGCCGCTGGCGCGCAGGTTGTCCATGAAGTCACGCATGTTGAGCAGCGGGCGGATGTTCTCCGCGGAATACCATTCGCCGCGGTGGCTGAGAACGCGCGCTCCCTTTTCGATGACTTCGGCAGCCAGCGGCAGGTCGCAGGTGATCACAAGGTCGCCCGCGGCGACGCGTTTGGCGATCTCGTTGTCCGCGACGTCGAAACCGGCGGCCACGTGAATCGTACGGATGAAAGGCGAAGGCGGCACGCGTAGCGGCTGGTTGGCGACCAGAACGACGGCTTCGCGGGCGCGTACGGCCGCACGGAAGAGGATTTCCCGGATGACCTTGGGACAGGCGTCGGCGTCAACCCAGATGGTCATCAGATCAGCCGGCGCTGCATGAGCTCATCCTTCAGCCAGGCATAGCAGAACGGTGCCGCCACCAGGCCCGGGATGCCGAGCGCGCTTTCCATGACCAGCATGGCGGTGAGCAGTTCCCACGCCTTGGCACGGATTTGTCCGCCGACGATACGCGCGTTGAGAAAGTACTCGAGCTTGTGAATGATGACGAGAAAGGCGAGCGACGAAAGCGCGGCTGCCGGCGACTGCGCGAGGCTGACCGTCACGACGACGGTGTTGGAAATCAGGTTGCCGACCACAGGGAGCAGGCCGACGACGAAGGTCACCGCGATCATCGTCTTTACGAGCGGCAGCGAAACGCCGAATGACGGTAGGACAACCGCGAGGTAGATGGCGGTAAATGTGGTGTTGATCGCCGAGATGCGCACTTGGGCGAATACGATGCGGCGGAACGCCTCGGCGAGCCGGCGGAAACGCTCGACAAGCGCGTGCGCCAGCGGGCCGCCCGTATCGTCGTCGAACGCCCATTCGCGCATCGACACCATGGCGCCAATGACCATGCCGATCACGAGGCGAGCGAGCATCTGCCCGGTCTCCTTGCCGATGCGCTGCAGTTCGGCGGCATGCTCGCGCAGCCACTGGCTCATCGCCTCGCGCAAGCTATCCGTCGTCCTTGGCAGATAGTCAGCGATCCAGGTCGGCAGGTGCGCGCGGGATGTCTCCACGACGTCAGCCATCTTGCCGAGCAGGGCGGACAGACTGCCGCCCTCGCTCTTGACGAAAGCGACTACGCCGAAAACGCCGGCGCCGATGGCGGCCACCACGACGAACACGACGAGGCCGACGGCGACTCCTTTGGCGCAGCGATTCGACAGGCGCCGAGCAAACAGCGGAAAGATCGCGTGCACGAGTTCATAGATGAGCAAACCGGCGATCAAGGCCGGCAGCAGATGGAACAGGAGCACGAACAGCATGCCGAGCGCCGCGAGAACCCAGGCAGCGTATTCGTGAACGGTGGGAGGACTTGTTCTTCTCATTCTCGGGAACTCTTCTGAAGCCGTCATTTAACTTGAAAACCCTACTGGCGAACAGTATGCCCGCCGGATCGTCGTATCTCGCTTCCGCGGCGTTTTCGTGTGGAAATCCGCATGCCTGGCTATCTGCCTCACGATTCCATGGTTGCCCGTCTTAGCCATGAGGTCGCGGCCTTGCCTGCCGTCAGGCCGCTGGCGAGACAGGCACTGAGGAGGTAGCCTCCGGTAGGCGCTTCCCAGTCGAGCATCTCGCCGGCGCAGAACACGCCGGGCATGGCGCGCAGCATCAAGCCCTCATCGAGCGCTTCGAAGCTTACACCGCCCGCACTGCTGATCGCCTCGTCGAGCGGACGCGGGGCGATTAGCCGTAACGGCAAAGCCTTGATGCCTTGAGCGAGTTTGTCAGAGTCGAGCAGGTCGGCGCGCGACAGGCGCTCATGCAGCAGGGCTACCTTCACTCCCTTCAACCCAAGCCGGCTTTGCAGGTGGCTGGACAACGAGCGCGAGCCGCGCGGATGCGAGGTTTCGCCGGCGACCCGTTCCAGCGTGTATTCCGGCAGCAGGTCGAGGAAAAGTTCAGCGTAGCCATCACGTTCGATGGCGTTACGCAAAGGCGCCGACAGCGCGTAAACCGCCCCGCCTTCTATGCCGTCTGCCGTGATAATGATTTCGCCTCGCCGGTACTGCGACCCTGTTTGGCCGGCGAAGGCGAGGGCGACGTTCTTTACCGGTTGGCCGGCGAAGCGTTCGCGGAAATAGGGGCTCCATGCAACGTCAAAGCCGCAGTTGGCGGGGCGCAAAGGCATGATCGGTACGCCGAGGGCGGCCAAATCCCCCACCCAACGGCCGTCGGAGCCGAGTTTGCTCCAACTGCCGCCGCCGAGCGCGAAAACCACGGCGTCGGCATCCACTCTGGTTGTGCCGTCCGGGGTTTCGAACACGAGCCGGTACGGCCCGCCCGGTGCCTTCTCCAGACCGGCCCAACGATGACGCACGTGAAAGCGAACGCCGGTTTGCCGCAAACGATGCTGCCAGGCGCGAAGCAGGGGCGCCGCCCGCATTCCGGCCGGGAAGACGCGGCCCGACGACCCGACGAAACTGTCGACCCCAAGGCCGTGCATCCACTGCCGTATGGCTTGCGGGCCGAACGTTCCCAGCAACGGCGCAATCCGTTCCCGGCGCTCGCCGTAGCGATCGAGAAACGCGGCATAGGGCTCGCTGTGCGTGATGTTCAGCCCGCCTTTGCCGGCCATCAGGAACCTGCGTCCGACCGAGGGCATCCGATCGAAGACGTGAACTTCGATGCCGGCCGCGCCCAATGCTTCGGCGGCCATCAGCCCGGCCGGACCGCCCCCGACGATGGCAACACGCGGATTTTCAGAGGCCACGTTCAGACGTCCGCCAAGGCCGCCGGAGCGCCAAGTCGCGAGGCGAGGCTTTGCAGTCCGAGCGGAACGAGCGCTGCGTCCAGGCGTTCGGGGCGCGCAGTCGCCAGTAGCGTTAGCCGGCCTTGACCGGAAACGCGTCCGGCAAGGCGGACGCACTGTCGCGCCACCGCATCGGCGACATCGACCAGCCGTGCTCGATCAGCCACGATTGGTGCGAGTACCGGCGCGAGGAAGGCATAGTGCGTGCATCCGAGCACGACGTGATCCGCACCGGCGTCGAGCGTCGGCGCCAGATGCCGGCTGGCGGATTCGGCGAACGCCGGGTCGTCGAGTTGCAGCGTCTCGACCTTGGTCGCCCAACCGGGGCACGGAACAACATCCACCCGCACCGTTCCCGCGTGACAACGGATGAGTCGTGCCAGGCGTTCGCTGTGCGCGGTGGAAACCGTGGCGAGTACCGCGATGCGGCCCGACTTGGAAGCGGCTACCGCCGGTTTGACTCCGGGTTCGACGCCGACAATCGGAATCGAGGGCAGGGTTTCGCGCAGGGTGGCAACCGCGGCGGCGGTCGCCGTATTGCAGGCGACGACGATCAGGCGGCAGCCGCGGTCGACAAGATGTTGGCCGATGCCCAGGACACGCCGCTGGATGTACGCATCGTCTTTGTCGCCGTAAGGCACGTGCGCGGTGTCGGCAAGGTAAGTGAGGTTGGCGTCCGGGAGCGCCTGCGTGATGGCCGAGAGTACGGAAAGTCCGCCGATACCGCTGTCGAAAACCCCGATCATGCGCCCTGCGCCTGCCGCCAATTCGAGCTTGGCGGGAGGCTTTCTGGAAGAATCATAGGCACTATTTTAGCCCATGGCGGGTCGGCCGGCGTCGTTGGCGATCCTGCCGGTCAAAGCGGTTTTTCGGCGGCGGCGACGGTTTGCTCGATCAAGGTGGCGATCGTCATCGGCCCGACACCGCCGGGCACCGGTGTGTAAGCCCCGCATCGAGTAAGCACCGACGACAGTTCGATGTCGCCGACGCCGCCCGGGTGGTAGCCGGCATCGACGACGACGGCGCCATCCTTGATCCAGTCCCCGCGAATGAATTCCGGCTTGCCGACTGCGCCGACAACGAGGTCAGCACGCCGGAGGATGTCAGGCAGGCCCTGTGTCCGCGAGTGGCAGATGGTGACAGTGGCGTCGGCATTCAGCAGCATCATGGCCATCGGCTTGCCTAGAATCGGACTACGACCGACGACCACCGCATTCTTGCCAGAGAGCGGTATCCGGTAGTGACTGAGAAGTTGCATGATGCCGGCGGGCGTCGCTGAACCGTACGCGTGTTCGCCCAGCGCCATGCGGCCGAAACCGCTGCTGGTGACGCCGTCCACGTCCTTGTCTATGGCGATGCGGTCGAAACACCGGCGCTCATCGATCTGATTCGGCACGGGGTGTTGGAGCAGAATGCCGTGGACCTGCGGGTCGGCGTTGAGCCGATCAATTTCTGCGACAAGCTCGTCCGTCGTCGTCGACTCCGGCAGTACGACTTTCAACGATTCCATGCCAACACGACGGCACGCGTTGCCCTTCATTTTGACGTAGGTGGCGGAGGCCGGGTCGTCGCCGACCAGAATGGTGGCCAGCACCGGGACCTTGTCACCGTTGCGTTCTCTGATTCGTGCTACACGTCGCGCAAGCTCGGTTTCGATCGATTGCGCGAGGGCCTTTCCATCCAGAACGATGCTCATTGGGTCTCTTTCAAATAGGAATGCGGAATCGCTGGGCAATGTCCTCGGGTCGGTTGCGCCTTAAGCCTTCCACTTCGGACTTACCGCAACAGGGCCATCGCGTACACGTCGCGGTACACGCCGTTGATCCGGCATGCCTTGCGCAGCGTACCTTCCAATTCGAAGCCGAAACGTTCATAGAGCGCTCGTGCATTGTCGTTGCCAGCCCACACGGAAAGCTCGATACGTGTGAGGCCATTGGCCCACGCTTTGTCGATGGCGGCTTGCATCAGGCGGGCACCGAGTCCCTGATGGCGGGCAGACGGCACCAGGCCGATGCCTAACGCCCCGATATGCGCGCGCGCTTGGCCAAGTTGTGGCGATATGTCGATCCAGCCGACGACTTCGTTGTCATTGAGCGCAACGAACTGTGGCCAGCCATAGCGCAGCAAGTCTCGGTAGAAGGCGAGCGATTGCTCCACCGGCGGCGCCTTGGTGAACGCCAGGTATTTTTCTTCGCGCGCGACGATGTCCACGGCGCGATGAATGCCAACGAGATGCCCTTCTTCGGTGGGTGCGACGATGTAGTTTTTCATGCCAGGTGTCCGGTCGAGAGTTCCGATTTCGCCTTGGGCCGACGCGCTTGTCAACGCCGAAGGGATTGCCGACGTTGATGACGTAAGAAGTCAGGTGGCCGGAAAGCGAATCTCGGCGGCGGGTAGGGGAATAGCGCGTGGGCCAAAACTCGAAATACCGGCCAGCGTTACGTTATGGTGTGCCGTGATTTGAGCGGCGGTCAGGATGGCATTGTCTACGGTGGAGTGGCCGTCCGCGACAAGGGTTACAGGATATCCAAGCGCCAAGGCGCGACGAGTTGTGGTGTCGATGCAGAAGTCGCTTTGCAGTCCGCAGATTGTCAAGTGCGTGACGTCGTGGGTACGGAGCAGGGTATCTAGCTCGGTGCGAAGAAACGAATCGGGCGTGGTTTTTCGTAAGCGCAGATCCGTTGGCGCGGTGATCAGTCCGTCGGCGAGTTGCCAAGCATCGGAGCCGTAGGCGAGAAGGCCGCCGGGTGACTCGTGCTGAACGACCACGATCGGCACGCCCGCTTGGCGCGCGCGGCGCGACACGAAGTTGCTGCGGTCGATCACGCGGGGCTTCGAAGGCCGCTCCATCTCCATGGCAAAGGCCTTGCTGTACGTCGACGATGAGAAGGGCGGTTGTTATGTTCAATTGGGTCTGTTCTGAAGAAAAGTTCTCTGTTCTTGGGCCTGGTGCTGAAAGGAGGTACTGAGATTTTTAATTCCACCCGAACCGGCCGGTGGAACTACACTGTCGCCGTCCTGCCGTTTTTCCATGTACCAAGGCGCGACGACAATTCAATCAGCATGAAGGAGGAAAACTATCATGTCATCCCTTGTCATGTCACCCCGCGTGACCGCAATTGCTCTGGCCTTGACGGTTGCTTTCGCGGTCCCGTTGCACGCTTGGTCCCAGACGTCTACGACCTCTACTCGTACGGCCAGCCAAACCCCCGAATCGCAGCTTGTTTCCGAGTACAGCAGCTTCGCCGGATCGCGGCAGAATGCTCAGTCGCTGGTGTCCGGCCTGCGGGATGGCAAGAGCATCACCTTGACGGCCAGCCCGACAAGCCCGAATCCCTCGGCGCCCCCGGCTACCTTCACGCCGGCAACGAGCAAACTCGGGTACGGCAACATCAATATCGCGCTATCGCTTGCCAAAGCGGACCTTGCGAAGCAAGGCATTGCGAACCCGACGCCGTCGCAGTTAGCCGCGGCGCTCAATGGCGGTGTGATTTCGACCACCGTGGGAACCTTCAATATGGAAGGCGTGCTGGCTCAACGCCAGGCCGGCATGGGTTGGGGGAAGATTGCCAACGACATGGGAGTCAAACTTGGGTCGGTCGTCAGTGCTTCGAAGACGGACAAGGCGGGCAGCAAGAAAGATTCCACCGTTGCTTCCGCCAAATCGGCTTCAAGCAACGCCTCGGCACATGGGAAATCGGGTCAGTCCAACGCGAGCGGCAACAAAGGCGGGCTGGCGAGCGCCGACGGTAAATCCAGCAGCGGCGCAGGTCAAGGCGGTGGGAATAGTGGTGGCGGAGGGCATGGAGGTGGTAACGGTGGTGGTAACGGTGGTGGTGGCGGTGGTGGTGGTGGTGGTGGCGGTGGTGGTGGCGGTGGTGGTGGTGGCGGTGGTGGCGGTGGTGGCGGTGGTGGCGGTGGTGGCGGTGGCGGTGGCGGTGGCGGCGGTGGCGGTGGCGGCGGCGGCAACAAGTAGGATATTTCTCCAAGCCCCCCGCCTTTCTTGATGACGGGGGAGCGCAAAGTGGCGGGGCGCCGAGCGCCAACGGTGTCCGATTTCTTCCGACCTTGTCGACAACCCTCGCGCTGGTATGAGCCCGAGCCGAGGTGCCAGCCGAAGCCGAAAAACTATCAACCGGGGTTGCGCCTCCAGGTAGCGCTTGAAGCTCGTCTTGCAGGCAAAGTTGGGACAGCGGCTCCTCGGGGCGCCCGTCTCTCGGTCTATCGGTGTTCGTCGCCTCCGACGCGCTTTAGGTGCTCATCGGTTCCGAGCGTTTTCCCCGGATGAGTTGCATCCCAACGGCTTACTCATTTTCCGTCACGCGTCGAATAACGCGGCACGGATTCCCGGCGGCCAGAACGCCAGATGGGACATCTCGCGTGACAACACTCCCTGCGCCGATCACCGCGCCAGCACCGATCCGCACGCCGGGACAGACGATCGCCCCGCCGCCAATCCATACGTCATCCCCGATCGTTATGGGTCGGCCGAATTCCAACCCGGTTTTTCTTTGCTTGGCCGAAAGCGGATGGCAGGCGGTATACAGATGTACACCGGGGCCGATCAACACATCGTTCCCGATGCTGATCGGCATGACGTCGAGGAGCACGCAATTGACGTTGAAATAGACGTTCGAACCCAGGCGCAGGTTATAGCCGTAATCGCAAACGAATGGGGTGTTGATCTTGACTGAGACCACAGCACCAAGCAGAGCTTCCAGCAGCCGCGCTTTTGCTTGGGTGGCTCCGGGAGACAGGCTGTTAAGTCGTTGGCAGATTGCGCGCGCTCGGACCCGGTCGGATTTCAGCTCGGGATCGCCAGGGTCGTATAACTCGCCGGCGAGCATCTTTTCTTTTTCGGTAGACATCTTCAACGCTCCAACTTCATGCGTCGTGAAATGCAGCGAACAATGGCAGGCGAACGATGACAGAATAGTTGGTCATATGTCGCTTCGGCCATCAAGTACGAGGGATTGTTGACGTCCGTGCGCATGGATTCATGCGAGCCCCCACAGTTCCTGGGCGGCTTCTGAAGATGCCGCGCATTGCCCGACTTCCCGCTCGGTTTCGGCTATGAACTCCGCCGAGGCGGCTCCGGACTTCACGATCGCGATACGTTGTATGAGTTCGCCTACGGCGTACCAGTCCCGGTCCGAGATGACGCGATGCTCTGCCGGCGTGCCCAAGCGGGCGAACGCATCCGCTTCGCCCGCGAAACGCGCATAGATTCTCAGCATCGCCTCCGTAATCACCATTGCACCATCACTTTTCTCCATCGGCGCTCCAGCTTGCCGGGGCAATGCCTACATTAAATGACTACACGTGCACCGTATAACTCAATGTCAGTTCATCGCCCGGCTGGCCACGGATACCCCAGTTTTCTCTCGGCGTTTCGAACAGAGTGATTTCTAGATCCTGTGGTCCGATACCGCAGGCTTCGTTGACGTTACGGTAAAGTGCCCCGATCAGAGCCTTCTTGGCCGCGGTCGATCGCCCGGCGAACATCGAAATCTCGATAATCGTATAGCTCGGTGAGCGATCGCTGGGGTAGATGAAGTCCGCTTCTTCCAAGGCGATGAAGCGTTGGAAGCGCTTTTCCGTAGGATAGTCGAGCGCTTCCACGATGGCTTGGTGGATTGCCTCTGAAAGTTTATATCTGTGCGTATCGAGCGATGCGCGGAGACCGAATACTTTCACTTGGGCCATGCTTTGTTTCCTTGTTGCGATTCGTTGGTCTGTGTCCTCTATCTATCTGGCCGCTGCTTCGGCGGTTGTCAGGCGGCGACGTCCGGAAGGTGCCGCAACATCTCCTCGATGGTGGTGTGGGCTTCGAGAGTTTCGACTACGCAGGGCAGCGGATTCGGCAGAATCTGGGGAAAGTCGTGCTCCGTCGGTGGGCGAACGGCGAAGGCCAACGCTTCGGCGGGCGGCGTAAAAGCGGCGTTGATGCCCGGCTTGTTGCCGCGCGCGTCGATCCGGTACCAGCCGTATCCGTCAAGATAGACCGCGTTCAGCCCGTGCAAGCAATACGGAGCACCTTGCTCTCCGATGGAGAGCCGCTGATAACAAAGGCCGGCCGGTAGACCGTTCGCGCGCAACAGCGCGGCTAGCAGATGGCTCTTCGCGTAGCAGAAGCCGGTCCCGTGGCGTAGGACGTCCGAAGCCTTGCATGTGATCGGGCCGAGCATGAAATCGACGCTGTGCTTGATTTCGTCGCGGACGAATTCGAAACAACGCCGCGCGATTTCCGTGCGCGACGAAGCGCTGTGGGCGAGCGCGGCGGCCTTCGCCGCAACGGCCGGGTCGTCGAAGTCGACATACTTGCTGACGGATAGGAACGGGCCTGCGTCAACAAGGCTCATGGCGTTTGTCCGGTGCATATCGCTCGGTAGGTGTTGAGTTTGCCGGCGAAGACTTCGCCCGGCGGCCAGTCTGCCTCGTCGATCTTGCTGATGGACCCGAAGCCGTACGCCTGGAGCATGTCGCGGAACTCGTTTTCGCGATAGGCCTTCGATGACGACCCGTATTCGGTGACTCTGCCCGTTGTTTCAACGATCAGGTAGCGGGTCGTCGCTGTGGTCGACGCTTCGTCCCAAAAATGTTCCTGCAGGCAAAGATGCGGCGCCGGGCAGAACAAACCCGAGGAGAGCGCTTCCCAGGTTGCCGGTTGTCGTCCTTGCTCGGCGATGGTTTCGAAGGGACTGAATTCGAGCAGCAGGGTACCGCCCGGCATTAATGCTCCGGCTGCTTTGGCTAGCAAATCTTGTGCGTCGCTTTTTCGGAAGACGTTGAATTCGCCGAACAGCATCATGACGAGATCAAAACGACCTTCAGGAACGTAGTCGCGAATGTCGGCCAGCATGTACTGAACGGAGAGCTTGTCTCTTCGCGCCGTCTCCTGAGCGTGAGCGATGGAGGCGGGCGAGAAGTCGACCCCTACGCAGTCATGGCCGAGTTGGGCGAGCGCCTTTGTGTAGAGCCCCGGACCGCAGCCGAGGTCGAGCACTCGGGAAGCTCTCTCAAGAAACCGGTCGATACAGGCGATATGGCGACTGACCAGCGCTTGGCGGCGACTCGCCCAGTCGTGCTCTTGCGATAAGTGATACCGCAGCATCCGCCCGCTGAAGGCCGCATCGTTCCAGGGAATCTTCTCGCCGCATCCCCATGGTGCGGCGGGGATTGTTCTCGAAATGATGTTGCCGAGTTCCATGGCGTGATTGTCTTCTGCCGTAGGAGGCATGTACCCGCCAGTGTTCTTTTGTTCCGTATGACCGCTCATGCCGGCGGTGTCAGCCGGTCGTTGTTCCTCACTGTCCCTCCGCCAATTACCTGCGCATAAATTCCCATGTAGTTGTGGCCGAACTCGCGCACGAGCAGTCGAGGGATGTCGAGGTCGCGCTCGGCGGTGGCCGGGTTGACGGAGGTGGCCGGGCAACGCGTAATCGGGGAGACGACTTTCAAACGCGCTTCACCGACGACGATCTCTGCATCGACCCAGCTCAACTCGTTCCAGGCGGGAGCGCCGTCGAAGTAAAAATTGGCGCGAAACCGGAGCGGGTCCACGCTCATTTGCGCCGGTTCTTCGAGGGCTCGCACGCTGGCGAGGTTTACGAGTGAGATGTACTTGTATGTCGTCGAATTTGGTTTTTGCTTTGCGTCCGAAAAGGTGTGGCCTGGAGCTTCGACAATATGTGGCCGCCCGCCCGGGTGGTTGGCCAAGAATTCGGCAAAGAACGCTTCAGCTTTCTTCCGTCCCTCGGGCTGGACGAGGCTTGCATCGAGTACGGCGCGGCCCGCCTGCTCGATCCTCAAATGGCCGGTGGTGTCGTCAAAGCGTGTGTTGAGCTGCGCCAGCTTTTCGTCCTGCATCAACATGAAGAAGCGCGTTTTGGGCAGCCACACCGGGTTGTTCGGATCGATATGCGTCGCCGTGTGGGCGATCGCAAAGCGTCGATCGTGAGGCAGGGCTTCTCCGGCCTTCAGTTCGGTCTGGCTTAGCGACTCGGCACTTAGTCCTTTGATCGGGTAACGGTAAATGGCGTCGATGGCAATTGGCATCATGGTCCTCGTTCAGAACAGCGGCAACGTCACCGCGAGAAAATCTCGGTATCCCTGATCAGACGTAAGTGTCATCGCAATGCTGTAAAGATGGCAAGTCGCGTTGATGACAGCGCGTGACGATCGTGAAGTTGTCCCTCTTGATGAAGAGGTGACCTTTTCCGTCTTGTCATCGCGGGCCGCAGAAAAACTCAAACTCGATAAACCAGAAGGTCTGGATGAAAAAACTGAAGATTGTGTGGGTTGTGACTTGCTCTCCAGCATCATTGTCGACGCTTGGCGCGGCGGTCTGCTCGACGAGTTGGAATTCTTCGGCTGCGTGAGCCGTACGGCGGCTCCAGCCAGAAGCTCTGGCGACCAAGGCGAGGTGTGGACTGTGCGCAGACGTTGAGGATCTGCTCGCGAAGAAGCCGGACTGTGAAGCGAAGACCGAGGTCTTCTTCGGTACCGCCAAGGATGCTATCGCGCCTTTCCCGACCAAGGGCACTGTCGCGGTGGCAACCGTCCTATGTACGGCGGGTGTGGATAAGACGGCGGTGACGATGCACAGCGTCCCAGGATTCGAAGGGGACGATCACCGCATTGAAGTAGTTGGCGATGAGGTACGAGCCGTTGTCGATATCCATTCGCGGACAAGCGTGATCGCGGGTTGGAGTGTCGTCGCCTTGCTGCGCAATCTGGCCTCACCGATCGTTTCTTGACCGGCATAACGACGAGGACGGAGTTCGCGACGATGAAGACCGAAGGCCAAGGCTGGCTTTGCGGGAGGATTGGAAAACACCTCGGGAGTTTGCGCACCCGAGATGATTTCCTGCTGCCATCGTTTGCGCCTTAGCGCTCCAGGAGCGGGGCTGAACGATAGCTCCATAGGCCATAGGTGCGCAGGGCGTCGCGGTAGATGCCGAGGAGTTCGCCGGCGCTTGCTTTAGCCAGTTCGGGTAGTGGCTTGTCAGGATAGCTCACGCTTTGAATACGGATGTTTGCGGGGCCGCTTTGCCAGCAGGCGATTTCCAGCAGGGCTTGTCCGCGGCGTACGTGGCTGGCCGAGCTCACCAGCGTGGCGCTGTCGATCCTGTGGCGCGCGAGGGCGTAGGCGCTGAAGAGCGCATTGTCTACGGTGCTTGTGGCGTAGTTTTCCTCGATGACCCGATCCCGGCCGATACCGTGTTGTACGAGCCAGTCGGCCATCAGCTTGCCTTCCGTCTTGCGATTCTGAGGTACGCCGCCGGTCACGATGATCAATGCATCGGGATCCGCCTTGGCCAGGGCAAGGGTGGTCTCGAGGCGGCCGACCAGAATTTCGTGCATGCTGCCATCCGGGTTGAGCGCGTAACCCAAAGCGACGATGGCCCGCCGGCCTTTCTCGGTTGGACCGGCTTGCGTCGTGAGTGGGGTGCGGACGATGCGGTCCACCGTGTCGAAGATGCGCTGCAGATCCGCCGCGCGGCCGGCATTCAGCTCGCTCACCCGCTTCAAGTAAGCCGTCGCCGCCTCGTTCTGCTTGAAACGTTGCCACACGGCGAGGTAAGAGTTGACGTCCACATCGTCCGGCGCGACCGACAGCGCTTTTTCGAACAGGGAGATCGCTCTCTCCACGTTGCCGTTATAGATCTGGGCGTTGGCGGCGGAGATCAGGAGATCCGTCCGGTAAGGTTCGAGCTGGTAGGCCTCCAAAAGACGATCGGTAACCAACTCCATGTTGCTTGGCATCTTGGCGGTGAAGCCGGCGGTGGAAATGCGGGCCGGTGCTTTCAGGGATTGCAAGGCGTCGGCCAACAATTGATCCACTATCTGGCGCCTGCTGATCAGGCGACCGTAATCCGCGGTATCCGCCTGTACCTGTACGCTGTGGCTCGGTGCCGCGACGTCGGACTCGGAACGAGCAAACGAGAGGTTCGGTGCGAACGCGAGGAGGGCGCTCAATGCGAGCGCGATCAGCCCATTTTTCTTGTTCATCAGCATCTCCTTGGGATAAGAAACTTGGTGTGGGCCGGCGCAGGTTCCATGTGACACGC
This sequence comes from Propionivibrio soli, assembly GCF_025770765.1. Taxonomy (GTDB): domain Bacteria; phylum Pseudomonadota; class Gammaproteobacteria; order Burkholderiales; family Rhodocyclaceae; genus Propionivibrio; species Propionivibrio soli. Next base: position 69,080 of record NZ_JANZKY010000003.1, read on the forward strand.
CGCCGCGATATATCTGGGGTTAAAAGTAATACCAGTATCGTACCAGTGTTCTTCGGGTGTCAAGGGAGCATGTAACGGTGCGCAAGCAGTCTGATCCGAAGGTCGCGTTTGTTGCGGAGAGTGTCGGCGAGTCGCCGCCGCCGCGCCTTGTGCTTGCGGCTCTTACTGGTACTAGAGTGGTTTTTTTGCGACAGAGGGCAACAGCGTGGGCCCCGCACTGGAGGGATATCGCGACGCGAGCGAGTTATGAGTGCTTGTGGCGGCGGGTGCCTCGTCACTACGAGGCACCCTTTACCTGCTTCTTCCGTAACGATCATCGAGCCGCGATGACGACGATCTCGACCCGCATGTTCGGTGCGGCGAGCTTCGCTTCGATGCATGCACGCGCCGGGGCCGTGCCTGGAGGAACCCAGGCGTCCCAGACGGCATTCATGCCGGCGTAGTCTGCCATGTCGCGGAGGTAGATCGTGGTCAGCAGGAGGCGAGATTTGTCGCTGCCGGCCTGAGCAAGCAGGTTGTCGATGCTGGCCAGGACTTCACGCGTTTGTACGGTGATGTCCGCTTCCAGCGTTTGCGGGACTTCGACGAGATAGACGGTGTCGCCGTGGGCGACGACATCCGAGTAGCGGGTGGTGGTGCCGTGGCGTTCGATGCTCATGGTGTTCTCCAAGGGTGAGAAAAAGCCGGCGCATGGCCGGCTTTTGGTGTTTTGAAGCACCGGTGGTTACCGGTGCGACGGAGGATTAGTGCTTGTTGGCGAAGAGCGTCTCGACCGGGATCTTGCCGATTTTCTGGCACCATTCCTGGGGGCCGGTGGTATGCACTGAGGTTCCGTTGGAGTCGACCGCGACCGTCACCGGCATGTCCTGCAGGTCGAACTCGTAGATCGCTTCCATGCCGAGGTCTGCGAATGCCACGACCTTGGCCGCCTTGATCGCTTTCGCTACCAGATAGGCCGCGCCGCCGACGGCCATCAGATAAGCCGACTTGTTGTCCTTGATTGCGGCAATCGCCGTCGAACCCCGCTCGGACTTGCCGACCATGGAGATGAGACCCGTCTTCTCGAGCATCATGCGGGTGAACTTGTCCATGCGAGTGGCGGTCGTCGGGCCGGCCGGGCCGACCACTTCGTCGCCGACTGGATCGACCGGGCCGACGTAGTAAATCACGCGGTTGGTGAAGTCGACCGGCAGCTTCTCGCCCTTGGCCAGCATGTCCTGGATGCGCTTGTGTGCGGCATCGCGGCCGGTGAGCATTTTGCCGTTGAGCAGCAGCTTCTGGCCCGGCTTCCACGCGGCGACCTGTTCCTTGGTCAGCGTGTTGAGGTCGACGCGCGTAGCCGACTTGAGGTCGGGCGTCCAGGTGACGGCAGGCCAGTCGGAGAGCTTCGGCGGTTCGAGCTTGGCCGGGCCGCTACCGTCGAGGTGGAAATGCACGTGGCGCGTCGCGGCGCAGTTCGGCACCAGGGCAACCGGCAGGTTCGCCGCATGGCACGGGTAGTCGAGCACCTTGACGTCGAGCACGGTGGTTAGGCCACCGAGCCCTTGCGCGCCGATACCGAGCGCATTTACCTTTTCGTAGATTTCCAGGCGCAGTTCTTCGGCGCGCGTGAGCTTGGCGCCTGTCTTGGCAAATTCGGCCGCCTTGGCTTTCAACTCATGGATGTTGCACGGCGCCATGATCGATTCCTTGGCCAGCAGCATCGCCTTTTCCGGCGTGCCGCCAATGCCGACCCCGATGATGCCGGGCGGACACCAGCCGGCGCCCATCGTCGGCACCGTCTTGAGAATCCAGTCGACGAGGTCGTCGGACGGGTTGAGCATGGCGAACTTGGACTTGGCTTCCGAACCGCCACCCTTGGCGGCGCAGATGACTTCGACGTGGTCGCCCGGAACGATTTCGTAATGCACGACAGCCGGGGTGTTGTCCTTGGTGTTCTTGCGGGCGCCGGCCGGATCGGCGAGAACCGAGGCGCGCAGCGGGTTGGCCGGGTCATTGTAGGCGCGCTTGACGCCTTCGTTCACCATCTCCTGCAGGCTCATCGTGGCGTCGTCCCAGCGCACGTTCATGCCGACCTTGAGGAAGACCATGCCGATTCCCGTGTCCTGGCAGATCGGGCGATGTCCTTCTGCAGACATGCGCGAGTTGGTCAGGATCTGGGCGATGGCGTCCTTGGCCGCGGGCGATTCTTCGCGCTCGTACGCTTCGCCGAGCGCCTTGATGAAGTCGAGCGGATGGTAGTAGCTGATGAACTGAAAGGCATCGGCGATGCTCTGGATCAGGTCTTCCTGTTTGATGGCAGTCATTTCGGATTTCTTTCGAAGGTTGAGAAGAACAGATTAAAAATCAATGTCGTTATTCGGTGGGGCGGGCCGTCAAAGCAGGCCGGGCGGCGCCATAAATGGCGCCGCGATCAACGGGGGATTCTACCATCAAGGCCGCTTCGTCAAGGGCTCGCACATTCCCTGACGCGTTCGTCGCCTGCTTTGCCGCAGGGTGTCGCAGTCCCCGGCTTGGGGTGCGGCGTACCGGCTTCGTCCATCTCGGCGGCGACGGTGTCCCACTCCACCAGACCTCGCGGGTCGAGCGTAAGACGCAGCAGCCAGCCACGCTTGGCCTCCAGGTAGTCGAAACCGTCGAAAACGAAGTTGCCGAGGCTATACACGATCAGCTTGCCCCGGTAGTACTCGGCGGTCTGCGTGACGTGCGGATGTCCTCCGACGACGAGGTCGGCGCCCGCATCGATCATCCGGCGCGCCAACTGGCGTTGCCGTTCACTGGGCGTCGTTTCGCGTTCCCAGCCCCAATGCATGAAAGGGATGACGAGATCGGCCCCCGCGGCTCGAGCGGCGCGGATGTCGCTGACGACGTGGCTGTCTTCGCTCCAGGCTACGCCGGGGTAATCGGCACCGGCTTCGAACGAGCGGGGTTTGAATTCGTTGTAACCCAACACAGCGATGCGCAGGCCGCGGCGCTCGATCCACAGCGGAGCGTGGGCTTCGCTCAGGTTCTTGCCGCCGCCGAAGTGGTGGATGCCCGCGGATTCGAGGTGGCCGAGCGTTTCGACGAACGCCTGCTTGCCGTAGTCGCTCGAATGGTTGTTCGATACCGCCATGGCGTCGAAGCGTCCTTTGAGGACGGAAACCGAACGTGGGTCGGCCCGGAAGGCGAAGAGCTTGCTCTCGTGCGCCTTGCCGGTGCTCGCGATCGGGCATTCGAGATTGCCGATCGTGTAGTCGGCATCTCGCAGATAGGCGGCGAACGGAGCCAGCGGGTCGCCGCCTGCGGCGATCGTTTTCCCCGGGCCATCGTCAAGCATCACGTCGCCAGCAAAGATCAACCGGATGGACTCGGCGTCGGCCGGTCCGGCGAGCATGCTCGCGCACACGCAGGCCAGGAAGAATCGTGACAGGCGGCGCGTCATCGAGTCCCTCCGTTCAGGCGGTGTTTCGACGTAGTTGAGTGACGGCTCGCCTCGCACCAATACTGAAGTTCGCCATCGCGCGTCGGTTCGTACACGGCATGCAGTCCGGTAAAGCCGTGCGGTGCATTGGGCGATTGCCTTGGCGGATAGGGATAGGTTCCCTGGTGGATCAGCACCGGGCCGTCATCGCGGTCGGCGTAGGTGTAGACCTTGACCGAGGCAATGTCAGCAGGCCGGTCCTGGACCACCACGCGAAACTGAAAATACGACCCCACCTGAATGCTCTTGACCGTATATGGCGAGGGAACAGGCGATGCCTCGATTCGTTTCGTTTCCCCGCCGTAGGTGTAGTGGCAGGTAACGGGCTGGCTCGCCGCCTGAACGGAGAATACGAACAGGCACAGCGTGCCGGCAAGCGCGGTAAAGAGGTTTGAGCGATGCGGTCGCGGCCCGTATCCGGTCGGCGACGCACGGAAGATTCGTGATGATGGCATGGCGCGATCAATACGGTGAATGCTCGCCCGATTCAGGGCTGGAGAGGGTAAGGCGCAAGTATGTCGGCCAGCCTGCGTACTGGCAAGGCCGTAGCGCAGGGAGTCCTCCCAAGAAGCGCTTTGCTTCCGAGGCCAAACTACCGATAGTCAGCGGAGCCGCGCCGAAATCGGTTGCCACGGGTTGTCGCGTAGAGGCCGGGTGCGGGTCGGCGCGCATGGGAATTCAAAGGCAACAAACGGAGTGTTCGGCCCGCCGCCGATCACTAACCTGTATCTCTCTGGCAACCAACAGGAGATGCAAATGAATGTGCTATCGGGAAAAACGGCGATTGTGACCGGGGCGAGCTCGGGAATCGGTTGGGCAACGGCACGTATGTTCGCCGAAGAAGGAGCGAGGGTCGTCGTCAGCGGGCGGCGAGCCGAAGCATTGGACCGCCTCGTGGCGGAGATCGAGCGCTTTGGGGGTAAAGCGGCCGCCGTTTGCGGCGACGTGAAGGACGAGTCGCTGGCAAAGGAGCTGGTAGAGGTTGCCGTTGGTCGTTTCGGCGGTCTGGACGTCGCCTTCAATAACGCTGGAATCGTGGGGGAAATGAAACCGGTGAGCGAGCTTACTTTTGCGGATTGGAACGCCACCTTGGCGACGAACCTCACCGGCGCGTTTTTCGGGGCGAAGTACCAAGTGCCCGCGATGTTGGCTCGCGGCGGCGGCTCGATGATCTTTACCTCGAGTTTCATCGGCCATACGGCGGCACTGCCGGGAATGGCCGCCTACGCCGCGAGCAAGGCCGGCTTGGTGGGCTTCATGCAGGCGCTTGCTGTCGAGTTGGGCGGAAAGGGAGTTCGCGTTAACGCGATCTTGCCGGGAGGGACCGATACGCCGGCCAACCCAGTCAATGCGCCTGGCGCCACGCCGGAAGTGAAGTCCTTTGTTACCGGGCTCCATGCCTTGAAACGACTGGCGAGCCCGGAGGAGATCGCACGTTCGGTGCTTCATCTCGCGTCGGACGCGGCCAGCTTTATTACCGGAAGTGCCTTGATCGTCGATGGCGGCGCCTCGATCAACCGAAGCTGAACCGAAGATGAGACGAAAGGCGGATGCCTCCGGCAGCCGCCTTTCTCCGCCCTACAACCGCAAGGCGAGAGCGATCGGAACGAAGATGATCGCCGATGCGTTGCCGATCATCACGATCGATGCCACCTTGTCCGGTTCCTGGCCGTAGCGCTCGGCGAGGATGAAATTGGAGACGGCGGAGGGTAGGGCGCTGAAGAGCAGCAGGTAGTCCATGTCCGTGGACGAGATTCCAGCGAGTTCGCCGAAACCCCAGGCGGCAAGCATGCCGCTCACCGGGGTGATCGCTGCTCCGGCGATGCCGATTCCCCAGGCGTTCAGTTTCGCCATCGAAAGGCGCACGCCGAGCGAGAAGATCATCAGCCCGAGCGAAATGTCGCCCAGAATCTTTACCGCCGCGGTGATCGGCGGCCAGAGCGCGATGCCGCTCATGCTCACGGCGACGCCAAGGACGGAGGCGACGACGAAGGGCTCGCGCACGATATCGCCGATGCGCGAACGCCCATTGATCAGCCACGGACTGAGACCGAACTGCAGCAATGTGACGATCAGCATGAAGACGACCGAGGCGCCTAACGCCGGTTCACCGTAGGCGAGCAACATCAGGGGCATGCCCATGTTGCCGACGTTCTTGAACATTGCGGTAGGAACCAGGGTGCGCGCGTTGTAGCGCAGCGCCTTCGCGAAGGGCCAGCAGAGGAGTCCGGAAACAAGGGTGACGACAACGGCCCCAACGCCGAGAGCGAGATGATCGCCGATGTTGAACGACTTGCTAGAGAGCGCCGAGAACATCAGCGCGGGGAGGAATATCTCGATGTTCAGACGGTTCGCCGCCAGCATCTCCGGTCGGTGCCTCCGGCCGTAAATAAACGCGAGAAGAACGATGATGAAGATCGGGAATACGATGCCGACGATGCGTAGCAGCATGAATGGGGCCTCAGAACAAAAAACGCCGCCTCGGCCGGTGAGGCGCGAAGGCGGCGTGAAGCGGATCGATGAACCGCGGTCGGTCAGGCGTTATTTTGGGCTTTCGCCTTTTCCTTGACGAGGTCTTCGCAGCGTCCGGCCTTGAGAACGGCGCTCGCTGCCGGGTGGCCGACAAACTCGGCGGCCAGGCGTGCCGTTGCCATCGCCTTCAAGAGGTCGATGCCGGTATCGATGCCCATCTCGTGCAACATGTGGATCACGTCTTCCGAGGCCACGTTACCGGAGGCCCCCGGCGCGAACGGGCAGCCGCCGAGGCCGGCGAAAGCACCGTCGAACAGCCGCACGCCGGCCTGGATGCCGGCCACGATGTTGGCCAGCGCCATGTCGCGCGTGTTATGGAAGTGCATGACCCATTGCACTTGCGGAAACTTGTCGATCATGTACGCCGCCAGATCGAACACCTGACGCGGGTTTGCCATGCCGGTGGTATCGGAGAGCGACAGCTCGGTGATACCGAGTTTGACGAAACTCCTCACGACGTTTTCTACTTGTTCGACCGGCACCCGACCTTGGAAGGGGCACCCGAACGATGTCGAGATGGCGCCGGAAAGCGTCATGCCGTTCTTGGCCGCAAACTCGGCGCAATCGGCAAAGCCTTCGACCATCTTGACCGGCGAACTATTGAAGTTGGCGAGGCAGTGCGCCTCGCTTGCGGAAACCGTGAGCTTGGCCTTGGTCAAACCCGCGTCGAACGCGCGTTGCACGCCTTTCGCATTCGGGACCAAAGCGCGGTATTCGACGCCGTCGACCTTTTTCATGGCGCGGCAGAGCGCGTCGGTATCGGCCATCTGCGGCACGGCCTTCGGATGAACGAAGGCACCGACTTCAATGATCTTTACTCCCGACTCGACCACGGCGTCGAGAAGCTGCAGCTTCTGTTCAACGGTGGGAATCGTCTTTTCGTTTTGCAGGCCGTCGCGCAGACCAACCTCGCAGAGGGTCACTTTGGCCGGCCATGCCGGGATCGTATTGGGCATCTTGAATCGTCCTTCAAGTGAGTGAATCAAGCACCGGTGTGAGAGCAAGAAGCTCTTTTGCCGGCTTGGGGCGAAGGTCGGGAATCGCTGCGCGCAAACGCGAGCCGTTTCCCTTCCGTCAGCCCCGGAATCCGGGTGTTACGCGATAAAAGCGCTGGCAAAGCGGGTGATTGCTCACACGCCATGCCAGCCAAGTTACAACAGCACCTAGTTATTCTTAGAACGGAGAGTATTGAATCTTTTCCAGTTCCGGATCGAAGAACTCGCCGAAGAGCTCTTCGTCCGTCATCCAGTCAGGCTTGTCGTACTCGCGCGAAACCCAGGTCACGTTCATGTAGTGATGCAGGTGAATGTTCTCGCTGGTGGCGTTGCCGGCCCAAGTGCCGCAACCGATCGAGGAGGTCATCGGCATGCCGTTGTTCATGCTGCCGGCATTGGCCTTCGATTGCGGCTGGCGCACCATGATGCGGCCGACGCGCGCGACCATCGCCAGGCGATGGATGTGCTCGTCGTCGAACGAGAAGATGCCGACCGAGTGCCCGATGCCACCGACTTCATGGATGGCCATGATGGTGTCGATCGCGTTCTGGAACTCGCCTTTGTACTTATGGACCGCCAGCAGCGTGGTCAGCTTCTCGCGGCACCAGATGCCCTCAGGCGACTCGTTGTAGATGCACGTGCCGTGCGAAGCGATGAGGAACTTGCGGTCTTCTCCAATCTCGAAGCCGGCCGCCTTCGCCATGGCTTGCGGGGACAGGGCGACGGTGTCGGGCAGGCGGTGAAGTTCTTCGTCCCACATGACCTTCTTCACGGCTTCCTGTTCGCTCGGGTTCAGCATGTAACCGCCGACCGCGACCAATTCCTTGAGCGCGGCATCCCAGATGCTTTCGTGGATGACGATGTTGCCGTCGGCCGAGCAGCCAGAACCGTAGTCGGAAGTCTTCGAACGCATGGTGTTGAAGGCGGCCTTGTTCAGATCCTTGGCAGCCGTTTCGTCCCAGATCATCGTCGCGTTGCCGGCGCCGACAGCGTAGGCCGGCGTACCCGACATATAGGCACGGCGCACAACGCCTTGTCCGCCCGTGGCGATGATGAGGTCGCACTTGGTCATCAGTGCTTCGGAGATACCCTTGTTGATCTTGGCCTTGTAGCCGAGGATCTGCACCAGGTCTTCCGGCGCGCCGACCCGACGCAGGCCTTCGCGCATCAGTTCGCAAGTGCGGCGGCTGGTCTTCAGCGTGCGCGGATGCGGGGAGAAGATGATCGCGTTGCGCGCCTTGATGGCGTAGATGGCATTGCCGGCCGGGGTGAGGTCAGGGTTCGTCGCCGGGATCACGCAGCCGATGACGCCGACGGGCTTGGCGTACTTGACGATCTTCTTCTCGGGGATTTCTTCGATGATGCCGACCGATTTCTCGCGCAAGCAATCGCGCAGAATGCCGCGGATCTTGAAGCGCTTGGCTTCGCGGCTGATCGGGTCACCGAAGTCGCTTTCCTGGATGCCCATTTCGACGAGTTCATGGAAGGTCTTGGAGTTGGCGACCATCTGAGCCACGGAACGGATCGCGCGGTCGATCGCTTCCTGGTCCCATTTTTCGAACTCGCGCTGCGCCTTGTCGGCGCGTACGAATGCCTGTTCGACTTCGTCGATCTGGTCCTGGTTAAGCTTCAGCTCAGCGTAGCGTGCTGGCATGTCGTTCTGTCTGCTCATTACATTTCCTCTCAAAAAAATGCCAACCAAAGAAAAAAACCGATTTGATCCTCCGCCGGGTTCAGCGCCTCACCGAAACGATACCGGTGACGGGCCGGCCAGAGCCGGCTTTCGCGACGGGTCCCCCTTGCTTTTGTTGTTCCAGCCCTTGTTGCTTCATGACCAATGTCCTGCTCATCTGGCCAAATTCCCTAAACGCGGGCGGCAAGCGACTCTGCCGGTGGCGAAACCTATGTGGCGCCGCCCTGGCTGGTGGTCGCGGCATTGCGGTGCCGCCCCTCAAAAATCAGAAATCAGTACGCGATCTTTGCCACCGATCGGAGCTCGTCCGGCGTTGATGTGCCGAAACCAAAGAACTCGAGATAGGCCGGAATCATTTCAAACAACATGTCGGTGCCGACCTGCGTCGCACAGCCGATCTCGCGCGCCGCTTTGATCAACGGCGTTACTTCCACTTTCATCACGACTTCGCCCACGAAGGTCGTCGGCGCCACTCGCGACATGTCAAAAGGCAACGGATCGCCGGGCGTCATGCCGAGGGGAGTTCCGTTGACGATGAGGTCGTACCCCGTCGGGTCGTTCGATACGAGCGCGACGTCGATATTCGGGTAGTACTGCTTGATTCGAGAGGCCAGGCCATCGGAGGCGGCCAAGTTGGTGTCGGATAACGAGAGGGCAGCTACGCCCTCGGCGGCCAGTGAAGCGGCGATCGCGCAGCCTACGCCGCCGGAGCCGAGCACGAGGCATCTTGCGCCCTTGAACTTGAATCCCTTACGGCCCAGGCCTCGCGTGAAACCGGTGCCATCGAACATGTCGGCGAGCAGGGTTCCGTCGGCACGTTTGAGGATCGCATTGGCCGAGCCGGCGATCTTTGCCGTTGTGGAGACTTCGTCCACCAGGCTGATCGTCGTCACTTTGTGCGGCATGGTGACAAGAGCGCCGTGGACATTGGTAAACCTGAAAATTACTTTCAGCGCTTCCGCGTAGTCTTCAGCCTTTACCCCCATAGGTACCACCGCGGCGTCGATTCCGTGCTTTTCGAACCATGGGTTGTAAACCATCGGGGCACGGAAGCTCTCGGTCGGGTAGCCGATATGAGGAATGAGTTTTGTCTTGCCGCTTATCATTGTTTTGCCTACCAGTAATTTGATCTGTATCGATGAATCCCTGCTCCGGGAGGTCGCGGCGTCCGGTTCTGCAGACGCCGCGATCACCTTTATCGTCCTAGCTCACGGACTTACTTGCGGCCCTTGTCAAGTTCGGTCTGCAACTGCTTGACGAGATCCGGACCGACGTTGGCGCTGAACTTGTCGATGACCGGCTTGATCTTCGCCCGGATCTTCGCGAGTTCTTCCGCCGGCAGCACCGTTACCTGCATCGACTTCTTCAGGTTGGCGAGCGACTGGTCGGCCATGGCACGTGCCGATTCACGCTGGAACTTGGTCGCCTCGGCCACCGTCGACATCAGCATTTCCTGCTCGTCCTTCGTCAGCGCGTCCCACTTCTTCTTGCTCATCACCACCGATTGCGGGTTGTACATGTGGTTGGTGACGGTGAGGTTCTTCTGCACTTCGTTGAACTTGCTGGTTTCGATCACCGAGAAGGGGTTTTCCTGACCGTCGATGATCTTCTGCTCGAGCGCCGTATAGACTTCGGTGAAGGGCATCGGGACGGCGTTCGCACCCAACGCGTTGAACGTCTCGATGTAGATCGGCGACTGGATTACGCGGATCTTGAGGCCGGCGATGTCTTCCGCCTTGTTGATCGGACGCTTGCTGTTGGTCAGTTCGCGGAAACCGAGTTCCCAGTAGGCGAGGTTGATCATGTTTTTCGGCGGCATGAGATCAGCCAGCTTCTTGCCGAAGGCGCCGTCGAGAATCGCATCGGCTTCCTTGCCGCTTTCAAACATGAACGGGAAGTCGAAAATCGCGAATTCCTTGAGCTGCGACTGCATGATTCCCGAGTTCATCACCGTGAGGTCGATCGTTCCACCCTGAACGGCGGACAGAACCTGCACGTCACCACCGAGAACGCCGGCCGGGAAGACCTTGAGCGTCAGCTTGCCGCCGCTCTTCTGCTTCAGGATTTCCGCCCACTTCTCGGCCCCGACGACAGCGGGGTGCCCGGGCGCGCCGGCAGTTGCAAGTCTGAACGTGTGCTCGTTTACCTGTGCTTGACCCGACGTTACGAGGAACAGACCGAAAAGCGCGGCTGATACCTGTCCAACCAATTTCCTCATTTTCACGTTTCTCTCCTTATATAAAGGTCCCCGAGGAGACCGACTTACAACACGACCACTTAACGTTGCTGCCTTCGTTATCGCGTGCCGATTGGCAACCTCTTCGGCTTTCGCTATTTGTGACTTAAGACAGGAACCACTTCATCGGTAGCAGCACGAGGTCCGGGAAGATGACCAGCAGTGCCAGCACGACCAATTGGGCGCACATGAAGGGCCAGACACCGACGATGACGTCGTCCATCTTGACCTTGGAGACGCCGCATACGACGTTGAGCGTGGTACCTACTGGAGGCGTGACCAAACCGATTGCGTTGTTGATGATGAACAGCACGCCGAAGTACACCGGATCGATACCGGCGGCGACCATTACCGGGACGAGCACCGGGGTCAGGATCAGGATGGTCGGCGTCATATCAAGCGCTGTGCCGACGATCACCACGATCACCATCACGGCAACCATGAGCAGGATCTTGTTGCCCATGAACGGCTTGAGCATCGCAATGACTTCCTGCGGGATCTCGGCGATGGCGATCAGCCAGGCGGAGACGAGAGCGGCGGCGACAAGGAACATGACGATGGCCGCCGTTTGTCCGGCTTGTGCGAGCACGCTGTACACCTGTGACCACTTCAACTCCTTATAGACATAAATGGAGACGAAGAGGGCATAGACGGCGCAGACGACACCGGCTTCGGTTGGAGTAAAGATGCCGAACTTCAACCCGAAGACGAGGATGCCAGGCATCACCAGCGCCCACAGACCTTCGCGGACCGCTTGGGCGACTTCCTTGGCCGAAGCGCGCTTGCTTACTTGCAGGTTGGTATGACCACGGGCCACCCACCACCAGGCAACGGTCAATCCGAGCGCGATCATGATGCCCGGGACGATGGCGGCGACGAACAGCTTGGTGATCGAAAGGCCGGCGGTGACGCCGAACAGGATGATGTTCGGGGATGGAGGAACCATCGGACCGATGATGCTGCCTGCCGCAATCAAGCCCGCTGACTTCTCGGGGTTGTAGCCCGACTTGACCATCATCGGGAAGAGCAGAGCCGACATCGCGGCCGCATCGGCCGCGGCGGAGCCGGACAACGAGGCAAGAATGCACGAAGCAACGATGACCACATAGCCCAAACCGCCCGGGATGTGGCCGACGAGCGTGACGGCGACGCGGATGATGCGCTTGGACAGGCCGCCGGCGTTCATCGTCGTTCCGGCGAGCATGAAGAACGGAATGGCCATCAGCGGGAAGCTGTCGGCGCCATTGATGAGGTTCTGGGCAATGATCTGCGAGTCGAACATGTCCAGGTGCCACATCAGCGCGACGCCGCAGGCGATCAGGGAAAACGCGATCGGCATGCCGAGCGCCATGGCACCCAAGAGTGCCGTGATGAATACTGTTACGGTCATGACTTCCCCTCTAGCCTAATTCTTGCCGTCGCTGGACAGCTTCGTGTTTTTCATCTCCAGTTCCATCTCGTTCTGGAGTTCCCTGATTTCGTCTTCTTCGAGGTCTTCTTGCGATTCCTTGACCTGGATGAGTTCGCTGTCCTTCACCTTGCCGGCCAGCATCGCGTACAGGTCGTAGAGCAGGATCAGGAAGGCGGTACCCGAGAAAAGGATGCCGGTGCCGTAGAAGAATCCGGAGGAGAGGCCCGTGGCGGGCGCTTCAACGTCAATGTTGATGATCGTTTGCAACCAGGCTCCGCGCATGAACAACACGCAGCAGCCGAGCATGATCAGGTTGCTCAATACATAGCAGATCTTCTTGCCGATGACCGGCAGGCGGGACACGATGGTGTCCATACCGAGGTGAGAGTGCTCGCGCAATGCGGTCAGGGCGCCGATGAAGGTAAGCCACACGAAGCACCATCGGGACAGTTCCTCGGAGGCCGTGATCCCCGAATTGAACCCGTATCGCAGGACAACGTTGCCGAAAACAAGCACCACCATCGTCGATATGCAGACGACGACGGCAAACTTGAGCAAGCGGAAATACCAATCAACCAGGCCAGTCATGTTGTCTTCCTTGAGTTTGAGAACTGCTTACAAAATGGGCGTTGCCGACGTCCGGCCAGCCGGGCATGACTGAACGCTGGCGCGACGCGTTTCCGCGCTGAGCCAGTTGCTCCTGCCATGCCGGTTGGTGGGCGCTGGGTGCTGGTTGCTTCCTGATTTCGCTGGGCCGATCTCCTTTTGGCCCGCGTTCATGTCGGGGTTCGCCCTGGTCTTGCGGCCAGGTGTCCCGCCAATGATGCAATCCGGCATCCCACCGGGAATGCTACTCCCAGAACCGAAATACGGGTGGATTGACGGATGCCGCGGGTGGTTGGCGGCCGACGGGCGGCCTGCCTGGTGTCCACCGTTATACGATGTGCCACTCGAATTGCATGCTTCAGCCATTTTTGATAGCGCGCAGTGCATCGTTTTGCTCCCTCGTCCTGCCGTCAGGCGCGGCGCTTGGCCGGCCCCCGGTTCGAAGTGCTGGCACGTTTTCCTGGCTTTGATCTACAGGAAAAGTCCCATTCCATCGAACCACCCTCCGTCTCGTTGTTTTTTTCTAGACGTGTTTTATATGTGCTGCCGCATACTTCTTGGCCGATTCGATGCAACGGAATGCGTGCTCGGCGTAGCCGAATTCCTTGGCTCGCGCGATGTTCGGCAATTCAATCGAATAGACCATTTTCGGCAGGCGATTCAGAATGTCGGCCACATCGATTCCTCCTTCGCCGACATACAGACGCGCTTCGCGAAGCACACGCTTGATCTCTTCAATGTCTTCGGGAATCTCGGCCGACGCGTCGCACAGATGGGCGAAGTGGAACCACTCACGCGGCAGGCCGTCGAGATCCGTCGCCTTGTCGCGTGCGCGATGGAAGTGATGGACGTCGATCATGAGTCCGGCATTTGACCGGTTGGCCGTACGCAATACATCCACGGAACCAGCCAAGGTCCGGACGCCGGCGATAGGCACAAATTCAAGATCGACGGTCAGACCGAAGGGCTTCGCCAGATCGCAAATGTCACCGAATTTCTCGATCGCGTACTCGCGGTTGGTCGTCCAGATGCTGGACAAGACCGCCTTGGCGCCGAGCTCTGCGGCCACTTCCATGGCCGGGAGATACTTGGTCGGATACATGTCGTCGTAGACGCGCGCCAATTCGATGTCATGCACTTTGACGCCGGTATCTGCGAGCGCGCGCTTGGTCTGGCGCAACATCTCGGGATTGTCGGCGAGCGCGTAGTTGGGTTCGCCGGGAAGCCCCATATAGATCAAGCGCGGACTGATGTAGTCGTATCCGGCACGCGCTGCCACATAGACCATCTCCGGCGGTGGACACCCGAGCACCGTCAGGTGAGCGAGTGAGAATTCCAAGGCCATGCATTCTCTCCTATTATCCTTGTTGCTGCAGTGCGCTATGAGACGTCCGCGCAGTCCCTCTTTCTTGCGCTTTGTTGCGGTCCCGGTGTCTTGTGCGGCCCCACGACAAGCCGTACTCGGACCGGGACCGTTCCACCAACAAAACGCCCCGTACCGACGAACTCAGTCGTCGGTCGAAACGTGATGCACCTTCTTGCCCGGCGAGTAGATGTCCATGATGTTCCAGTGCCCGGCGGTTGGCGTCGGGATGTTCTTCATGTACACGTCGATGACCACCGGCTTTTTCAAGGCAATCGCTTTTTGGATTGCCGGAAGGAGTTCTTCCGCCTTCTCGATCGTGATGCCCTCAATACCGTAGGCACGGGCGATCGCGGCATAGTCTGGCGAATAGGTTTCGCCGTCGACTTCGAAGACGGTGCCGAACGTTGTGTTGTAGTGGGCCTTTTCGAGACCGGCGATGGTGCCGAAGGCGTGGTTGTTCATGATCACCCAGATCACCGGGATGTTGCTTTCCTTGGCGGTCGCCAGCACGGCGGGGTTCTGGCCCCAGCCACCGTCACCGACTAGGGCAACGACAACCTTGTCCTTCAGCGCGATCTTGGCGCCCATGGCCGCCGGCGATCCGAAGCCCATGGTGGCAAAGCCGCCCGGGGTGAAGATCGAGCCCGGCTCGTACACCGGATACTGCTGGGCGAGGCCGTTCTTGTTCCAGCCGACATCGGTACAGATATACGAGTCATGCGGCAGCGCCTTACGCAGATCGGCGAGGATGCGCTGCGGCGTCATCGGGAACGCGTTGCTTTCGACCCATTCCGTGTTGCTTTCGACGAAGGCCTTGCGGTTCGCCGCCATCTCGGCGACCAATTGCGGGCGCTTGACGCCTTGCGGGCAGAGTTTCTTGGCCACGCGCAACAAGACCGTCAGGGCTTGTTTCAAGTCGGCGACGGCGCCGATTGCGGCCGGATAGTTGCGGCCGATCTCGGCCGGGTCGATGTCGATGTGAATGAGCTGCGTGGGTGGGAAGTTGAACGTGAATTCGGGCTCCCAGGAGCTGCAGTCGGCTTCGGAGAAGCGCGTGCCGAGTCCGAGAATCCAGTCCGCGCCCTTGCACTTCTCGTTGATGAACTTGGTGCCCCAGAAACCGGTCATGCCGAGGATCAGAGGGTGGTCGTCGGGCAGGGCGCCTTTGCCCATCAGGGTATGGGCGACTGGCAGTTGCAGATGCTCGGCAAACTCGCGCATTTCGGTCGTCGCATCGGCCAGCATGATGCCGCCGCCTACGTACATGACCGGCGTTTTCGCGGCGAGAAGCTGCTTGACGATCTTCTCGGCCGTTTCATCGTCCATCGACGGCTTGGCCAGCTTGCGCGTGTTCTTCAGCACGCGATCGAACAATTCGACGTCGATCTCCTTCGAGAAGATATCCATCGGAACGTCGATGAGCACTGGGCCGGGGCGGCCGCTCTCGGCGAGAATGAACGCTTTTTCCAGGATTTCCGGGATCAGATGCACGGAATCGACACGCCACACGCGCTTGCAGAACGGACGGTAGATCTCGCACTGCGAGGCATCGGCGTGCAGGTTGACTTCCTGGTGCGGATGCTTGCCGTAATAGTGTGTCGGAACGTCCCCGGCGATGACGACCAAGGGGATCGAATCGAGCGAAGCATTGGCCACGCCGGTACAGGCATTGGTCAGACCCGGAGACAGGTGGGATAGCACGACGGCCGCCTTCTTGGTGGCGCGGGCATAACCGTCGGCCATGTGGGCGGCGATTTGTTCATGACGCGTATTGACGAAGCGGATCTTCTTGCTCTTTTCGAGCGCCGCGAGCACGGCAATGTTGGTGTGCCCGCACAGACCGAAGATGTGCTCGACGCCGCGTGCTTCGAGATAACGCACCAGCTGATTGGATACCAGGTCTTTCATCAAATGCTCCTTCAGTCGTAAGTCTCGCGGCCGTCATGGCCGATTCTTTGTGTTCTAGTCCTACAACCGGCATGGCGTGCCGCGTGATCGCGCTGGCGGCGTCGTGTCGGACGGCTTTGGGGACGGGTCGATGAAGCGAAATCGGAAACGACCCGGCTCCTTCTGTCTCAGTGCGGCCTTCTCGAACGCTGAAATGGACGGGGCTATTGATTTTGTATCCCCGGTTCCCTCTTTTCGTCGTTCCCGGTAATCCCGGTGCGCCGTTCTTGTTTGCACTGGATGATAGGCCGCGCCATGGGGACGTCCAGACAGCCGTTCTTGCTTTTGCGCGATATTCGCGCGTACTTGGGCGATTATCGCGCGTATTTAAGGCTGGTCGCGGAACGTTGGATTTTGTGAAGGAGCCACCCTAACCCATTCTTGAAAAAGGGTTTTTGTTTGGGCGACGGCTGGCAGGCGAACTGTTCCACGTAAGCGAGACGTAAGACTGGCGCCGTCAAATCCTCGGGCCGCATATGGCTTTTACGGCCGGTGGAGAACTTCCGGGCGGCGTCGAGAGTCAAGTAGCCGTCGCGACGTGGCTCGCGCTGCGCCGCCAATACGCCGTCAGGCATCGCACAAGGAGAAGAGACTATGTCCGAGAACGGGTCAACGCAGCTGTTTCAACCGCCAGTCGATTTCGTCAAGCAGGCGACGATTTCCGGCATGGGGGCTTACGAGGCGCTTTGCGCCGAAGCACGTTCCGACTACACCGGTTATTGGGCGCGTCTGGCGCGCGAGCATGTGACGTGGAAAGAGCCGTTTACACAGGTCCTCGACGAAACGAACGCTCCCTTCTTCAAATGGTTTGCCGACGGCAAGCTGAACGCTTCGTATAACTGCCTCGACCGGAACATCGAGGCCGGTCTGGGTGACAAGGTCGCCATTCTTTCCGAGACGGATGACGGCGCCTTGCGCAGCGTCACCTACAAGCAGCTTCTCGCGCGCGTTTGCCAGCTTGCCAACGGCCTGCGGGCGCGCGGCATCAAGAAGGGCGACCGCGTCATCATCTACATGGCGATGGGTATCGAGGGCGTCGTCGCGATGCTGGCTTGCGCCCGCATCGGCGCCATCCATTCCGTTGTCTTCGGAGGCTTTTCTGCGCAATCGGTTCGCGACCGCATCAACGATGCCGGCGCCGTCGCCGTGCTGACGACCGATGAGCAATGCCGTGGCGGCAAGAAGCTTCCGCTGAAACCGGCGGTCGACGAGGCTATCGCGCTCGGCGGTTGCGAAACGGTGAAAACGATCGTCGTCTTCAAGCGCACCGGCGGTGAGTGTGCGATGGTGCCGAGTCGCGACGTGTGGTGGGACGACGTCGTTGCCGGCCAACCCGAGCAGTGCGACCCCGAATGGGTCGAAGCCGAACACCCGCTGTTCCTGCTCTACACGTCGGGTTCGACGGGCAAGCCGAAAGGGGTTCAGCACTCGACGGCCGGCTATCTGCTGCACGCGATCGTGACCACCAAGTGGACCTTCGATCTCAAGCCACACGACATCTTCTGGTGTACGGCCGATATCGGCTGGATTACCGGACACACTTACGTGACGTATGGTCCGCTGGCGTGCGGCGCCACACAAATGGTTTTCGAAGGCGTGCCGACCTATCCCGATGCGGGACGTTTCTGGAAGATGATCGAGACGCACAAGGTCAGCATCTTCTACACCGCACCGACAGCGATCCGCTCGCTGATCAAGGCGGCCGACACGACTCCGGCGGTGGCGCCTACCAACTACGACCTTTCGTCGTTGCGCCTGCTCGGCACGGTGGGCGAGCCGATCAACCCGGCCGCCTGGCTCTGGTACTACAACAACGTCGGCGGAGGACACTGCCCGATCGTCGATACCTTCTGGCAAACCGAGACTGGTGGGCACATGATCACGCCGCTTCCGGGCGTGACACCGATGGTGCCGGGGTCATGCACGCTGCCGTTCCCCGGCATTGCGGCGACAATCGTCGACGAAACCGGCACCGAGGTGCCTCCTGGTAAAGGTGGGCTCTTCGTGGTCACCAAGCCGTGGCCGTCCATGATCCGGACGATCTGGAACGACCCGGAGCGTTTCAAACGCTCGTATTACCCCGACGACTTCCAGGGCCGCTATTACCTGGCCGGCGACGGCGCCGTGCGCGATGCGACGACAGGTTACTTCACGATCACCGGGCGTATCGACGACGTGCTCAACGTGTCGGGACACCGTCTGGGAACGATGGAGGTCGAGTCGGCGCTCGTTTCGCATCCGATGGTGGCCGAGGCTGCTGTGGTTGGCCGCCCCGATGACCTAACGGGGGAAGCGATCTGCGCGTTCGTCGTGCTCAAGGGCGCGCGCCCGGTCGGAGAGGCGGCGGCGAAGACCGTCAAGGAACTGCAGGATCACGTCGCGAAGGCGATCGGCGGCATCGCCAAACCGAAGGACATCCGCTTTGGCGAGAACCTCCCGAAAACACGTTCGGGCAAGATCATGCGGCGCCTGTTGCGTGCCCTGGCCAAGGGTGAGACGGTGGCACAGGACGTGTCCACGCTCGAGAATCCAGCGATCCTCGAGCAACTGCGTGCCTGACGGGGTTTAGGCTACCACCGAGGCATAAAGGGGCAGGGCGGAGAGCCCAGCCCCTTTATGCCTTTGCGTAATAGGCAGGAGCACAACAGCGGTATGCTCGCTGCTGTTTGCGACGGTTGAATCGGCGAGACACAAGCCTCGGAGAAGCGGCGCTGAAATACCGACGCGAGCCAGCGGAATCCGTAAAATGTGGGGGCATCCTTGCCAACGAGGGATGCTGTGACGGGTTGGGTCGAAGTTCCTCGGCATCGAGAACAACCATGAGCCAGAGAACAACGGAAATGCTGGTTTCGGCAACGGTCGAGTTCCTGCGCGCGTATCCGCCGTTCGATCGCATGGAGCAGGAAGCCCTCGGCTTTCTTGCCGGGCATGTCAAACTTGCCTACTACCCCAAGGAAGCGCTGCTCGTTACGCCGGAATCAGGAGCGGTTGAAGTATTCCGCATCATCCAGCGCGGCAAGGTGATGGCACGGCAATCGGGCGACGTCAGCGTCATGGAGCAGGTAACGATGACGCTGGGTCCCGGCGAGGGATTCCCGATCGGATCGGTCACGGCGCAGCGATCTTCCACCAATCTCTACACGGCTCTGGAAGACGTTTTCTGCTACGAGCTCGCGGCGGAAGATTTCTTTGCCCTGCTGCAGATGAGCCCGGTCTTCAACCTCTTCTGCACACAGCACATCGCCAGCCTGCTCAGTCAGTCGCGTCAGCAATTGCAACTGCAGTTCGCCCAGCGCGTTGCCGAACAGCAGACGATGAACTCGCCGCTGTCGACGATCATCAAGAAAGGTCCAATCTCCGTTACCGCCGAAACGCCGGTACGCCAGGTGATCGAGGCCATGGTCGAGCGGAATATCGGGTCGATGATCGTCGTCGACGCCGACCAGCAGCCGATCGGCATCTTCACGCAGTCCGACGTGCTGCGCCGTATCGTCCTCCCCGGCGTGGCCCTCGAAACGCCCATCCGCAGAGTCATGTCGCCCGACCCGCATACCCTGCCCGCCGCCGCGCACGCTTACGACGCGGCGCTGGCCATGGCGGAGTATGGCGTACGTCACGTGCTGGCCGTCGACGAAGGCGGCAGGCTCAAAGGGGTCGTTTCCGAGCGCGATTTGTTTGCGCTGCAGCGGGTGGGGCTGCGTCAGATACGGCAGACGATCGATGCGGCAACCTCGATCGATACGTTGATGCAGGCCAGCCACGACGTGCGCGACCTCTCTCTCAACATGCTCGCGCAAGGCCTCGGCGCCGAGCAGATTACCCAGTTCATTTCAGCGCTCAACGATGCGCTGACGCGTCGCATCATTCAACTCAACCTCGACCGGCACGACCTCTTCGGCATCGAATGGGCCTGGCTGTCTTTCGGGTCGGAGGGGCGCGATGAACAGACGTTCAGTTCGGACCAGGACAACGGGATTGTCTTCCTGTGCACCGATCTCATGGACCGTGAACACACGCAACTCCGGCTTCTCGAATTCGCGCGCGACGTGAACGACGATCTCGACCGCTGCGGCTTCCCCCTCTGCGTCGGCGACATCATGGCGCGCAATCCGAAGCATTGCCTGACGCTTGAGGAATGGGAAGAGCAGTTCGAGCGCTGGATACGGACGCCGGAACCGGAGGCGCTCCTCAACGCGACGATCTTTTTCGATTTCCGCCCCCTGTTTGGCCGCTCCAACCTCGCCAGCCGTTTGCGCCGCACGCTGCTGCAGCAAACCGGAGACAATCCGCTGTTTCTGCGCATGCTCGCCGAGAATGCGTTGGGTGCGGCCCCGCCGCTCGGGCTGATCCGCGATTTCGTCACGGACGTTGACCCCGCGCACCCGGGAACGATCGACTTAAAGAAATTTGGCGCGCGGCTTTTCATCGACGCGGCACGTGTTTTCGCGATGGCTCACGGCGTGACCGCGACGAACACTGTACAGAGGTTGAAGCTGGCCGCCGCGCAAATGAATTTGCCGCAGGATGAAGTAGGCGCGGCCGTGGACGCGTTCAACTTCATTCAACTGATGCGGCTGCGGCGGCAGCATTCCGAGCAGACAGCCGAACGCGAGGCGCGCAACCTCCTGCGCCCCGAGGACTTGAATGAGGTCGAGCGGCGGATGCTGAAAGAAGCGTTCAATCAGGCGCGCAAGCTGCAGCAGCGCCTGCGCATTGATTACCGCCTGTGAGCATGGGCTGGCTGTCCTGGCTCACCGGTGCGACGGCCACGCGGGCGGCGGAGCGGCTCTCTCCTGAGCAACGTGAAGCATTGGAAGCATGGCAACGTGTGCCGGAGCCCGACCTTCGCTATTCGCACCGCCAGTGCCGCTACGTCGTGGTGGACGTCGAGTCGAGTGGGCTGGACACTCGCAAGGACCGGCTGATTTCGATCGGCGCCGTGTCCGTCGAGCGCGGGATGATCGACCTCGCGAGTGCTTTCCAGGTGGTCTTGCGCCAGGACCGCGCGAGCACTACGGAAAACATTCTGCTGCACGGGATTGGCGCGTCGGCGCAGATGGAAGGGGCCGAACCGGTGGAGGCGTTGCTTTCCTTCCTCGACTATATTGGCAAAGCGCCCCTGGTCGCCTATCACGCCTTCTTCGATCGGGCGATGATCGATAAAACGATGCGCACGTATTTGGGGGCGGCACTGAACAGGACGTGGATCGACCTGACCTGGGTGCTTCCGGAGTTTTTTCCGGCCCGCATGGATGGTCGCGTGCCGCTCGACGATTGGTTGAACCGCTTTGATATCGAGGTGATCGCTCGGCACAATGCCGTTTCGGACGCGTACGCGACCGCCAAGCTCTTGCAGATCGCGATGGCGCGGGGCGCGCAAAGGAACGCCGATACCCCGGCGAGTTTCATCGAGATCGAAAGCGCGCGCCGATGGATGTTCGAGAACCGCTGAGGGAGACCACGGGACTGCGATGAAGCCTTCCTTGTCACGCGTCGGGCGCTACTACATCGCCTACATGGCGGCGTTCTTTTCTTTCATTCTCGCGCTCGGGGTTCTCGAACGTTACGGCATGCCGGCACGCTGGATCGGCTACGCCTTCCTGTTTCTCACGCTGATTCTCTACGCCGCGATCGGGGTCGCCGCGCGTACATCGAACGTTGCCGAGTACTACGTCGCGGGCCGCCGCGTCCCCGCGGTGTTCAACGGTATGGCGACAGCGGCCGATTGGATGAGCGCGGCCTCGTTCATGGGTCTGGCCGGTACCTTGTATCACACGGGCTATCAAGGGCTGGCGTATGTCATGGGGTGGACGGGCGGTTTCGTCCTGGTGGCGCTGTTGCTTGCCCCGTACCTGAGGCGTTTCGGGCAGTACACCATTCCCGATTTTCTGGCGGCGCGTTATGGCGGCAATGCGGCGCGGCTTGTGGGCGTATTCGCGACGGTGCTGGCGTCGTTCGTTTATGTCGTCGCTCAGATTTACGGGGTGGGCGTCATCACCAGCCGTTTCGTCGGTTTGCAGTTCGAGATCGGCGTCTTCGTCGGCCTCGCCGGAATCCTCGTCTGTTCTTTCCTGGGCGGCATGCGCGCGGTCACCTGGACGCAGGTGGCGCAATACCTGATTCTGATCGTCGCCTACCTCGTTCCGGTGACGATGCTTGCTTACAAAGCGACCTCGGTACCGTTGCCGCAAATCATGTATGGCCGTGTGCTGCAGGAAGTACGTGCGCTGGAGACATCGATTGCCAGCAACCCGGCCGAAATCGATGTACGCCGCCTCTACAGCGAGCGTGCGCAATCCTTCGCGACCCGAATCGCCGGCTTGCCGGAGTCCCTCGTTGAAGAACGCCGCCAACTGTCCGAGCGGATCGACGAGCTGAAAAACAGTAACGCGCCGATGCGAGAAATCCTGCAGGTTGAGCGCCAGCGGCGCGAACTGCCAAAGACGGCTCCCGCCGCACGCGAATATTGGGCAGCGCAACAGCAGCGAGCGGTCGAACACGGCAGCGAACTCGTCCGTCATGACGAGCCGTTCCCCGGTACGCAAGCGGCGAGCAACACGGCGCGCCTGAATTTCATGACGCTCGTTTTCTGCCTGATGGTCGGCACCGCTTCGTTGCCGCATGTCCTCATGCGTTATTACACGACGCCAAGCGTGCCCGAGGCGCGGCGTTCGGTGTTCTGGTCGCTGCTGTTCATTTTGGCGCTTTACCTGACGGCGCCGGCGTATGCGGTGTTTGCCAAATTCGAAATCTACGGGAACCTGATTGGCTCGACGATCGCGCAGTTGCCGAGCTGGATCGGTGCGTGGGGCCGTGTGGGGTTGATCTCGATCGAGGACATCAACGGCGATGGCATTCTGCAACTCGCCGAGTTGTCGCTCAATCCCGATGTCATCGTGTTGGCGACGCCCGAAATAGCCGGCTTACCGTATGTCGTTTCCGGCCTCGTGGCTGCCGGTGCGCTGGCGGCGGCATTGTCGACCGCAGACGGACTCTTGCTGACAATTGCCAGCGCGCTATCGCACGATGTGTACTACAAGGTGTTTCGCCCGGGAGCGACGACGCAATGGCGTCTTGTCGTGTCCAAGGCGCTGCTGCTCGTCGTCGCTGTTCTGGCGGCAATGGTCGCATCGCAAAAACCGGCGACCATTCTCTTTATGGTCGCCTGGGCGTTTTCGCTGGCCGGCGCGGCGTTTTTTCCCGCGTTGGTGCTCGGTATTTTCTGGACGCGAGCCAACAAGATCGGTGCCGTGAGCGGCATGATCACCGGGCTCGCGGTTACTTTGTACTACTTGCTGCGCGTGCAGTTCGATACGATCCCCTGGCTGGGCTTGCATGGCATCGGCATGGAGCCGTGGTTCGGAATCCAGTCGACGTCTGCCGGTGTGTGGGGTGTGGCCGCCGGTTTCGTGACCATCGTCTTGGTCAGCCTTCTTACGCCGCCGCCGGATCCGGAAACCCAGGAGTTCGTTGCCAGTGTACGCGTTCCTTTTCTACGCAGGAACGAGTAGCGGGTAGTCCGACAAAAACCCTTCAATAAGTCTGGTTTTTATCTGTAAGGGTGGTGTAAGCATCGGGTTTCTATTCTTTATCGGCCTCGAACGGCGGCGCGCAACGCCGCCGAGAAGGCCGGGTCAAAAGAGCCTGCATCACTTGAAAGGGAGGAGTGTTTGCGGAACGTCCGCGAGGCGCCGGGTTAAGCCGGCTTCTTTCAAGAACGACACAGGAGGAAGGTCAGATGCAGCTTACTCAGAGACACCGGGAGTACTGGCGGCGAAACATACGCATCACCGGCATTCTGCTCGCCGTGTGGTTCGTCGTTACCTTCGTCGTCAGCTTCTATGCCCGCGAATTGAGCGGGATTACGATCCTCGGCTTCCCGCTTGGTTTCTACATGGGGGCGCAGGGCTCCTTGATTGTTTACGTCGTCATCATCTGGTATTACGCGCGTTACATGAACACGCTCGACCAGGAATACGGCGTTCACGAAGGAGACGACTAATGGCCACTCAGTCCTCCAACGCCCTGTTCTTCAGGCAGCTTTCGCGTTACTACGCGTTCTACACGGGCGGTTTTATCGCCTTCATCATCTTCGTGGGTATCCTCGAGCAGATCGGCGTTCCGAACAAGATACTCGGTTACCTTTTTCTGGCAGCGACGGTGCTGCTGTACGCCGGCATCGGTGTCATGTCGAAGACAGCCGACGTCAGTGAATACTACGTGGCCGGGCGGCGCGTACCCGCGTTATTCAACGGCATGGCCACCGGCGCCGACTGGATGTCGGCGGCGTCGTTCATCGGCATGGCCGGCACGCTGTACCTTTCGGGGTACGACGGGTTGGCCTTCGTCATGGGGTGGACGGGGGGCTATTGCCTGGTGGCGCTGTTCCTCGCTCCTTACCTGAGGAAGTTCGGGCAGTTCACGATTCCGGATTTTCTCGGGGCACGCTTCGGCGGCCATATCCCGCGCATGATCGGCGTGCTGGCGGCGATTCTGTGCTCCTTCACGTACGTGATTGCGCAGATCTACGGTGTCGGCATCATCACCTCGCGCTTCACGGGGCTCGAGTTCAGCGTGGGCGTGTTTGCCGGCCTCGCGGGGATTCTCGTCTGCTCATTCCTCGGTGGGATGAAGGCGGTCACATGGACGCAGGTAGCGCAGTACATCATCCTGATCGTCGCTTACATGATTCCGGTCGTCTGGCTCTCGGTTCAGCAGACGGGTAATCCGATCCCGCAAATCGCCTACGGCCAGCAGTTGCAGAAGATCGGCGAGCGCGAAAACGTGCTTAACGACAAGACATCCGACCTTGGTGCGAAGGAAGAATCGGTACGCGCTATCTTCCGCGAACGAGCCGCGGCGGCCGACGCGCGCTTGAAAGGGCTGGAAACGGGCGGCGAAGCGTTCCTCGCCGACGAACGGGCAAAGGCCGAGGCCAAGGTCACCGAGCTGCGGGCATCGAACGCCTCCGACACCGCAGCGATTGCGGCGGCAGAAAAGGCGGTGGCCGATTTCCCGAAGGATGTAGCGGAAGCCAAGAAAGCGTGGACCGCCGCGAAGGCTGGCGCCGCCGCCCGGGCCGCACCGGTGAAGCCGCATGCTGAAGCGTTCGCCGGCAAGGACGAGAAAGCCCAAGGCATCGCCAAGAAGAACTTCCTGGCGCTCGTTTTCTGTCTGATGGTCGGCACCGCGGCGCTCCCGCACATCCTGATGCGTTTCTACACAACGCCCTCGGTGAAGGAAGCGCGGCGCTCGGTATTCTGGTCGCTGTTCTTCATCTTCCTGTTGTACTTCACGGCCCCGGCGCTCGCCGTTCTCACTAAGTACGACGTCTATCACAACCTCGTCGGCTCGGCGTTTGCGCAGCTGCCGGCTTGGGCGGCGAACTGGGCGGCCGTCGACAACACCTTGATGAACATCTCCGACGTGAACATGGACGGTATCGTGCAGCTAGCGGAGATCGTCATCGGCGGTGACCTCATCGTTCTGGCGACGCCGGAGATCGCGGGCCTGCCGTATGTCATCTCGGGCCTGGTGGCGGCTGGAGGCTTGGCGGCGGCGCTGTCCACAGCGGATGGCCTGCTGCTGACGATCGCCAATGCGCTATCGCACGACGTCTACTACAAGATGATCGACCAGAACGCTACCACCACGCGGCGCATCGTCGTCTCGAAGGTGTTGCTACTCGTGGTCGCCGTCGTCGCCGCGTATGTGACGTCGCTCAAGCCGGGGAATATTCTCTTCCTCGTTGGCGCAGCGTTCTCGCTTGCCGCTTCGGCCTTCTTCCCGGCGCTCGTCTGCGGCATTTTCTGGAAGCGGGCTAATCAGTTCGGCGCCGTCCTCGGCATGGTTCTTGGCCTCGGCATCTGTGTCTACTACATGTACATGACGTATCCGTTCTTCGGCGTCAATGCACCGCTGTGGTGGGACATCAACCCGATCTCGGCCGGCATCTTCGGCATCCCGCTCGGGTTTATCGGCATCATTGTCGGCTCGCTGGTGTCGCCGTCGCCGTCGCGCGAAGTCCAGGATCTTGTCGACAACGTGCGATACCCGAACCTCGAGTCCGGGACGCCCCATCCAATCTGAGTAACGTTAACTTCTCAAGGGACCCGCTGCGGCGGGTCCTTTTTTGGTTATTGCCCGCGAGGAGGAGACAGTCGCGAGGTAAGCCCGATATCTAGAAAGGAATCTCGGTGAAAAGATGCGCGAGATCATCGCGCCCGGTATCGCGGATGAGTTGGTTGGCGCGCCGGGGATCGAACTCCTTGAGCTTTTCGACTACCTGCGCAACGCGTTGAGGACGTTGCGCGAGGTGACTCTCCATGCCCAGGCGATACCACGCTTCCCCATGCATCGGTTGCAGCTTGGACGCGGTTTCAAAGGAATTTGCCGCATCATTGTGCTTTTCCTGCGCTGCGTAGGCCAAGCCCATGCCGAACCAGGCGCGATCGAGTTTCGGATTGAGATCAACGGCTTTCTCGAAGGCGGCGATAGCCTGCGACCAGTCACCACCGCGCTCACAAGCGAAGCCGAGGTTGAACCAGGTTTCAGCGCTCGCGGGCTCAAGACGCGCGGCTTCACCGAACCAATAGGCGCCCTCGCTGAGCTTGTTTTGCTGAGTCGCTATGAAGCCGAGATGGCGTGCAATCTTGGCGCTGGCCCCGTAACGGTAGGCCGCAGCATAGTGCTCGTAGGCGCGACGATTCTTGCCCGCAAAATGCGCCAACCAGCCACGAGTCGAATGCCGCCACTGTTCGAAGTTCACGCTCGTCTTTCCTCAATTTGTAGGCACGGTGTTGCACGGAGTGGTGCCCTCGGAGAGCCGTCCAGCATCACCACGTGCATAGCATTCGTCAGGTCGTCGCACCACGGCGTTTGCGGTTATCCTGATTTAGCCCATTAGAATAGCCTCTGATCGGAAAGTGCCCATGGCCAACGTCGAAATCCAGATTCTTACCGTTCTGCGCGCGCTCGCCGAAGTGGCAGGGCTCTTTCTGCTCGCTCAGGGTGTGCTGTTCGTGCTTGCAGGAAGCACGCGCGAGAAAAACCCGATCTACCAGCTTTTTTGCGTCATCACCCGGCCGGCGATAAGGATGACACGGTTCATTACGCCGAAGGCGATTGTCGACAAACACGTCCCCTTCGTCGCGTTTTTCCTCCTCTTCTGGCTCTGGATACTTCTCGCGTACGTGCGTCAGGTGCTTTGCCAGCTGAACGGCCTCATCTGCCATTGATAGGCATTTCGGAAGCCGAGCGGACCTCGCCCCTTGCCTTCCGGCTGCGTTTGTTGATCATTCCAGCTTCTGCTAGAATGCGCCCTCTTTCGGAGAGGTGGATGAGTGGTTTAAGTCGCACGCCTGGAAAGCGTGTTTAGGGTAATACCCTAACGCGGGTTCGAATCCCGCCCTCTCCGCCAGTAGATATATCGTAAGCCGCTGAAGTTTAGCGGCTTTTTGTTTTTATGTTGCCGTGATGCTGCCGTGAAATTGGCATGGTTTTGCGCCGATATGGCAGCTTCTTGGCAGCCTCTACCTTCCCTCTTGTGACCATACTGGTGCTGCTATTGACTCGTATCCATAGGTACCAGGGGAAGTGATTTCCTGGTCCTTCCCGCTCCCTCCTGAAGCCCAAGCCATTTTCCCCGAGAGTGCGTGGTAGACATCACCTCGAACCTTCTGATTCTTGAAATAGGGGGCTACCCCGTCTAAGGGGCCGTCTTGGTTCCCTCCAATCGAGGTGATTTGTGCAATGTTGTACGACCAGGAATTGCGTCTGACCCAGAATCCACAGCGATTGCCGTTTTGGACGTACATTTCGTAAATGTTCTTCGATCCATTTGCTCCTGTCATGCTTTCCTCCAACTGGTTCTCATCGACACGAAAGATTCGATTCCATTGGCTGTCATCGCAGCGTTAGGCGTTTTGTCATCTACAACGTCTGTCGCCCAAACATCGCTACGGCTCGATTTCCGGCCTCTGGTGCTGCATCGGTAATCCATCGCCCGTATGTTCTTGCAATCATGGTTAGGTCGCTATGCCCCATTTGCTGAGCCAACCACACCGGCGACTCACCGGCCGTTAGCATCATCGAGGCGAACGTGTGCCGTGTCTGGTATTGGCGCCTATAGCGTACTCCTGCGCGTTTCAGTGCTGGTACCCATGCGGAATGTCGAATTGGCTGATCACCTTCCCACGGCTCGCCGGTACGCGGATTTAGAAAGACCTCCCTTCCTATCAGCAAGCTAAATTGCTTCTGCGCTTCAAGTGCATTGAGGGCAGGGGTAAGCAGCTTAACGTCTCTTGTTCCCCGGCGTGTCTTTGTCCCCTCTGGCTCGTCGGCAGCCTGAGTTTTTGCACGACTGACCCGAGCGATGCCGCGCCGCGTATCGATGTCTCCCCACTCAAGCGCAGCCAGTTCCGAGGTTCTCATGCCAGTCCAAAACGCGAATTGGAACAAGTTTCGGTGTTGCGGCTCAGCGCATGAATCGAGAATTGCTGCCTGCTCGTCAGCGGTGAATGGATCAACGTCATCCAGAGGTTTCGGAGCCTCCTTCCTCGCAAATTTCCAACCGAAGAGCGGGTTGAGTTGAATCAGGTCATCATTAACAGCATCCTGCAATGCGGCTCGCAGAACGCTTTGCACGTTTGCTAATCGCTTGTTTGTGACGTTCTGGCTCTCACACCATTCTCTAATATGCGAGCGTTTCAGGTCGGTCAAGCGATGCCTTCCGAGAGCCGGTACCAAGGTGTTGAAGACGATCTTCTTGTAGTCATCCCACGTACTTGCTTTCAGGTGTTGCCGCTGCCTGTTAAGCCATGTTTCTAAGTAGTCTTCGAGTCGGTACCCGGCGCCCTGATAGTCCGCAAACGCAAATCGACGAGGCGAGTCAGGGAATGTGGTTTCGTAGTCGAACGTCCCACGCTCGATAGCGTCGATAATCGCTGCACGGTGGAGTTCGGCTCGCTTTAGATTTGTAGGGGTGGGGGGGAGTTTGATGCGTTCGCGGCACCTTTGACCACGGTAGGTAAAGTCGATCTGGATCGACGAATCTGAGATGGCGCGCACGCCAAGCCGTTGCCGTTTTCCACCCATTGGTGATACCCCTCGATATCGATTAGCACGTGCCCATCCGGTGCGCGCTTCCATACACGGCCTTCTAGCCAAACACCGTCGCGAATTTTTCCCCGAATGGCGTATTCCGTATAACCGGATTCCGTAGAGAATTGGTGTATGGTCTTGTAGCGGATCATGGCTAAGCCGGCCCGTCATTCGGCTGTCTGATTAGGTCGGCTAAGGAGACGCCCATATCGGGTAGGTTCAACCGTTTTGGAACTCCGGGGCGACGCAGTTTTTCAATTACAGCCGCGGCGTCACCTTCAACAAACATCATCACGTTGATAAGGTCGCCATAAGCGACGCTCGCATAATGCTGTAGGCATGCGTAGCCGATTTGACCCGTACGAGCCACCGTACGAATACGAACTGCTTCTTCACAAACCCAGCTCATGCAGTCGTACGCCGCAGCAACGTATGGTCCCGGCTGGATCAGGACTTCCAGCGGTATTACTCGGTCTCGGTTTCCAAACTGAACCTCCCACCGAACCCAAGGGCTGTTCTTGTCTCCGAGTTGCTTGCCCTTTTCGTAGACGCGGAGCATCTTGCCGTTCTCGCTCTTGCCTACATAGAGTGTTCGCCCGTTCCCATCCGGTTCTGCCCAATTTCCGGCCTGCCTCATTGATGGGCGATTTCCGCCTGTCCCAAATCGGCCATTCAGGTAACATGCCATCGCCATATCAACTGAGTGCGTGCCTAAGTAGTCGTCCACGGCACCATCCCAACGAGAAATGCGGGCGTGCAACACGTCTTTGAGAAAAATGTAAGCCCGGCCCCAATCGGACACCAAGGCGCATGCGGAACCGGGAAGTGAGAGAAGGGCGGTACCTCGTTGGCCCCCGTATGCGAACTTCGCGCCGCCGTGGTCGAAGTCGAAAGAGTGGGCATATCCGTGCATGCCTCGACCTCGATCCTTCAAACCTCCCAGCTTATGGGTGAGATGAGTTTCAACGTGTCGAACAAGCTCGCCTATCGCGGAGGGCGATCCCTCGAACGGGAACGTCACGTTGAGCCAGTCGGTCAGAGCGGCGAATGGAAGAACGTCTGCTAGCGGTTGAGGGGTGCTTTCTATCCAGGCGCGATGACCATTAGTGACTAACTGGTAACTTTCGGCACCATGTACGGGATAGGGGGTGAATAAACTTTCCCCCCGTGTTCCCGTGTTACCAGACGGGGGGACGAGCCATCTTCTACGGCTTCTGCGGACTCAAGCGCTACAGTTCCGGCCTCGTTTGACCGTACGGTTGCCGCTCGCGCGGCAATCCGTGCGGTCAGCCCGAGGCCGGTTGTTTTTTCTGGTGAGTCCGACGCGGCTGGAGAAGGATTTTCCATACCCCTCAATATAGGGGTATGTATTCTCCTTTGTCAAGGGTATCTATTTACCCTTACGCGATTTCTCGGCGTTGCGCCTTTAATTCGTCACTCTTGATGTCGCCACTCACGGCCTTCCAGAAATTGCCTATCTTCGTGGCAATTTTGTACCCCAAAGATCGTTCAGCGCTTGGCCCTTCTTCCGGAAAGAAATCGCGGATTTGGATGCCAAGAATTTCTTCGTATTTGCGAATGGTTCGTTTGTTGTGAATTAAGACTAACGGCTTCCACCCGATATGGTCGCCTAAATGAAGCATTCCAATCGCCGCTTCTAACTCGTCAATTTGGCCTGAAAACCGAGCAGTAGCTTGCCGTTCTATGTCATAGAGTTGTTCCGCTCGCTCGCGACTGGACGGAGCAAGGCGGTGCAGGTTCTTTTGAACCTCAGCTTGGGTAAGGGGCATGGCGTTCAATGCAAATTTGGTTACGTAACGATAACTCATGAAGGGGTAACTATCAACCCTTTTCCTGCCGTCAGGGACGTTTGCCCGCGTACGTTGATCGCTACTATCTTCGTACTTCCGCGTAGAATTCTGTCGCCGATACATCAGAAAAATGACATACGCAATGGCAATCGAATCCTCGCCAATCAAACTCTGTTCATTTTCCACCCCTGAAGGCAATAAATGCTGCAGGCCAGCGCGGGAGGGCTTCGACCATTGCACCTTCCACGTCGGATATGAGTTGCCCGAGGGAGCCGCTGCCCTGGATGCCCCTTCTTTTGCGGACGAGTTTTCCGCGCTGATCGCCGCTAAGGATGGTAATTGGTACGGATTCGCGTTTCCTGAAGGGGTCACGCTGCCGCCGGAGGTTGATTTTCCTATAAACGCTCAGCGGTGCCGCTTTAACGGTTGCCTAACCTTAGACAAGGTGATGTTCCGGGAGCCAGTAGATCTTTCCAATACTGTATTTGGCAGCGGGGTAACGTTAAAGAACGTAACATTTTGCAAGGCAGCAAATTTCGCTCAGTGTCGTTTTGATGGCTCAGTTCTCTTCCAACAAGTCTTTTTTAGGTCTGTAGCCTCGTTTCCTGGCGCAGAATTCCACGGACAAGCCACTTTTCGCGCGAGCTTTTCTGGGCTTGCCAATTTCAACAGCACAATTTTCCACGATAGCGCCACTTTTGCCGGCTGGAGAAATACAGCGCTTCGGATTGACTCCGTGGTTGCTTTCAGTATTTGCGGCAGCGCGACGATTCACGTGAACGGCGCACAGCCTCGAAAACTACTTGATATCGCTCGGTCCGAGTTGTTGCGTGCCCGATCGTGGCTTTCGCGAGAATGGGCGGCTTCTTCGCATAAGCTTCAATCTAACATGAAGACACTTGGGAAAAAGCTCAGAGGAATTAAACGTAAGTTCGCGACGCGTGACCCAGATACAACGGTTTTCAGAGTGTTCGACGGGGAGGCGCAATTCCAAAACTCTCTGTTCTTGCGACCGGAGCGAACCGTTTTCTCTCAAGTCAATTTATCAAACGTTCTTTTTCTTGGAACCAATCTCCGAGGAGCGATGTTTATCGATACTACGTGGTGGCAACCTGCGTTTCGAAGAAACGGCATTCGCGACGAAGAGTTTGTTAGGTTTTCAAATGATGGGCCGTTCAGATACCAAACGCTACCAGCTCTTGAAGAGACCTGCAGAAACGTTCGGGTTGCTCTGGAAGAGAATCGTAGCTTCGATAAAGCAACTGACTTTTATATTGGCGAGATGGATGCCGCGAGGTTACAACTTGGCTTCTTGCGCCGGCATATATTCAGTGTTCTTGCACTCTACAGCAGCGTTAGCCGCTACGGATCTAGTGTTGGGGTGGCATTCCGCTTTTTGGTGTTACTAATACTGATGTACTTAAGTCTTACGCTTCTGCTTCAAACACCCAACGGATCGCTTCCCTCGTTATCTGATATATCCCAGACAGGGCTAGCTTCTTTTAAGACTCTTCTGTTTCAAGCCGGTGCTGCCGGTGATAATCGCGGTTTGGTGCAAGGCTGGCTTGACGCTGTCTTCCGAATCCTAGGCGTCGTTCAAGCCACAATGGTAACCCTTGCGTTTAGAGCAAGAACAAAACGGCATTAACAGTGCGCAGGACATTACCGCACCCAACTGGCGCTGAAGTCACATTGCGCCTTTGCACGACCGTTCTGGTCTACGAGGGTTCTGGTCATATTGGGTAATTTGCGTACCCTCCGTCTGAGAGCATAGAAGTTGATTGGCCGACTCCTGCTCGTGTGTTGTTTCCGCTTAGGCAGCATTTCGGCAGTCTGCCGTGACAACGATTGCGCCGAACGTCCTTTTGCGGGTTCGAATCCCGCCCTCTCCGCCAGGACACATTAAGAAACCCGCGAGCCAAGAAGCTTTGCGGGTTTTTTTATTCAGAGGCGATCAAGGAAGGTCGCTGCTAAGCGCTTCAAGTTTTCTTAATTCCGTGAGGCGCGATGGGATGTTTTAGCCAATTGTGCTGGATGACACGGTCGGCCGAAAACAGGACTCGCTGGGCATTAGTTGCTAGTGCGGCGTCGCATCAATGGGTAGTTCAACGGTCGCTACAAAGCCACCACCGTTCCGGTTCTCTGTTTTCAACGAGCCGCGGTGCAGTGCAGCGATCCGCTCGACGATGGCCAGACCCAGCCCGGTACCCGGCGAACCTTCGCGCGCGGCCGTCACGCGCGTGAAAGGTTGCCGGATACGGCTCAGTTCGGATTGGGGGACGCCCGGGCCATGATCCAGCACCGAAAAGAGCGCGTGCCCGTCCCGGCTTTCGAGCCGCAGCGCAATTTCTCCCCCCGCATAGCGACAGGCGTTCTCTACGAGATTCGCGATGGCACGACGCAAGGCGACGGGTCGGACGAACACCGGGTGAACCGGATGGATGTCTGCGGTCACATGGCACCCGGGCTTGCCCTTGTATTCCCGGGCGACCGATGTGACAAGCTCCGCTGGATCGCACCATTGTGGTTCCTCGTCGCTGCCGATCCGCGCGAAATCCACGAACTGACCGATTACCGCGTCGGCCGTATCGATGCTGCGAACCATGCTCTCGATGAGTGTCGGGTCGGCGCCATTGCGCAGCATTTCGATACACAGGCGCAGCTTGGACAGCGGGGTGCGTAAATCATGCGAGACCCCAGCGAGCATGAGGGTGCGCTCCTGTTCGGCACGAGCGAGGCTCTTCGTCATCTGGTCGAAGCTGACGGCGACGGCGGCGATCTCGCTTGGCCCCGCGGTCGCAAGCGGCGGCGGGGTTTCTCCGCACGCCACGGCGGAGGCTGCTGCGGCGAGCTCGGTCAATGGTTTGTGTAGCCGCCGATGGATCAGGTAGGCACCCAGCAGGGAGAGTGCGAGCGTCGCGAGCGAGCCTGCCACGAGCAATCTGCCGGCTGTCGGAATAAGGCCTGCGCTGGGAAACCCCATCCAGTAGTCGTGCCCGTCCAGTTGGGTTTTGACCCAGAGACGGTGTTCGCCGTCACGCTGCCAATACACGGGATGCTGCGGGCCGAGTGCCCGGCTCATCGGGGAGAAAAGCCGTGCGATTCGGTTGTCGGACCGTTCTGCAAAACGAGCGTCTGCTTCACTCGCCGGTAGTAGGCGGGTCTCGCCTTGAGCCGATATGTCAGCCAGCACCTCTTGCCGTTCGGCGGGTGGAGTGCGTTTCAGGGTGATCTGAAGCAACCTATCCTGTTCCAGCACGTAGCTTGCCAACCGCTCCAGACGCGGGACTTGCACCATCACGCGGAACAGTGTGAGCCAGGCGATCTGGCTGGCGATCAGCAGGCTGACGAGCAGGAGAACGTTTCTGCCGAAGAGGGAGCGGGGCCAGGGCATCGGGAATCGTTAGTTAGCGGGTTGGCCGCCAGCGTCGTTACGCGCCGAGCCGTCGGGCGCAAAGAGGTAGCCGATACCCCAAACGGTCTGGATGTACCGCGGCGAACTTGGGTCTTCTTCGATCAGCCGGCGCAGACGCAGTACCTGCACATCGACGCTACGCTCAGTGGCTTCGTGATCGCGTCCGTGGGCCAACGTGCGCAGGCGTTCGCGCCCTAGTGGACGGCCAGGGTGCATAGCCAAGGCGGCAAGGACGGCGTACTCGGCCGAAGTCAGGGGGACCGGGTCCCCGTTGCGCGCGAGCTGCCGCGCAGCAAGGTCCAGAACGAACGGGCCGAAATTGACACGCCCGTTGCGCTGAGCCGCCGGAACCGCTCCTGCCATCTCCTGGCGCCGCAGCATGGCGTGCAGGCGGGCGAGGAGCTCACGCGGGTCAAAGGGTTTGGGCAGGTAGTCGTCGGCCCCCATTTCCAGCCCGATGATGCGATCCACCGGATCACCCTTGGCCGTGAGCATCAAGATCGGAATCGTTTCTCCTCGCGCGCGCAGGCGCCGGCAGATGGAAAGTCCGTCTTCGCCTGGCATCATCAAGTCGAGGATCAGAGCGTCGAACGGCTCGCGGGCCAGCAGACGGTCCAGTTGCTCTGCGTCCTCGGCACTACGCACCGTCAGACCATTGGAGCCGAGATAGCGCTGAAGCAAGGCCCGCAATTCGGCTTCGTCATCCAGGATGATGATTTTTCCTTCCATGACGCTCCGTCGTCGGTTAGTAAGGGCTGCGACGCATGCTATCAGGACGCGGGGTCAGTATCGGCGAAATGTTTACCAACGGTTACAAACACCGGGGCCTGTAACTATTGGCGTGAATCTCATCATTGCTTGTTACGTTTCCGAAAAACCTCCGGCGATACAGTGCGGCCATCGGATCGGCTGGCGATCCGCCATTATCGAGGGACGAATATGAAGACGATGGGTGCATTGTTTTCCGTGGCGGCTGCCATGGTGCTGCTGACCACTCCTGCTGCCGAGGCAGCGGGCAGGATTCATGGAGGGGGAGTGGTTGCCAACCCAGAGGGCGGTTTTAGTGGCGGACGTGCTGCCGCTGCCCGTGGGCCGAACGGTGGTGCTTATGCCAGAGGCCGCGCTATTCAGACCGACGGGATGGGGAACGGCACGGTGGCGAGTGGTAGGGCTTTCCGCGGGCCGGACGGCGCGACAGGCGCGCGGACTGGAACGACGTCCCGGAGTGACGATGGCACGGTGACTCATCAAGGTCGTCTGGCAGCCAACGGCGCCAAGGGGAGCGTCGAGAGTAGCGGAGGTTTTACGAAGACCGAAGACGGCATTACGCAAAGCCGCACCACAACAGCGACCGGCGCTAATGGCGGAACTTATCAAGGTAGCACCAGCTACGACAAGAACACGGGACTGACGCACAGTGCATCGTGTACCGATGCGTCCGGTAACAGTGTGCCTTGTCGGTGAAGCAGGAGGTGCTGGAATACGGCGGGTGGTGCGCTACTTCGGCAATAGCCCGACACAAGGCTACGGACCGGATCTAGCGTTCGTCGGTGTGGGGAGCTGGGCGGAATCTCCACGCAATTCGAGGGAAGCATCAATGATGATCAAAAAACGTCTTTTCATGGCCTTGCTGGCGACACTGATCGCCGTTCCGTTGCCCGGTGTACAGGCCGGGCCGCTGCGGGACCGCATTCGAGAGCGTGTGCAGGAACGTCAAGTGCACCGTGAGGCGGGCAACGAAGGTACGGACTCACAGATGGGCAACGGAAACGGCGAAATGGCCGACATGGGTGGCAATGCCCTGAGTTGCGCGGAATGGTCACAGAAAGTGAACCGCTTACAGAAACGCGCCAAGGGCAGGAACCCCGGGCCGACTCCGGACGTGAAAGACGTGTCTTACGGGAGCGAGGCATTGCAGAAGCTCGACGTGTTTTTGCCGAAGAACGGCGGTGGCAACGGTCAGGCGCCGATCATCCTGATGGTCCATGGCGGCGGGTGGTGCGTGGGCGACAAGGGCGGCGCGCAGTTAACCGAAAACAAGGTCTCGCGGTGGGTATCCAAGGGCTTCGTGTTCGTGTCCGCCAACTATCCGATGGTCGCCGATGGCAGCAATGCGTTGGCGCAGGCGAATCACATCGCTCGGGCAGCGGCCTTCGTGCAATCGAAAGCGCGGGAATGGGGCGGCGACCCGGCGCGGCTGATTCTGATGGGCCACTCGGCGGGCGCGCACCTCGTATCGCTGGTCAATGCTGACGCGTCGATTCGGCAGACCAACGGCATGGCGCCGATCCTCGGCGCGGTGTCGCTCGATGCTGGCGCGATCGATGTCGTCCGGCAGATGCCAAACGTTTATCCGTCCCTCAGGGTGCGCTACCGCGAGGCGTTCGGCAACGCGGACGCGGAGTGGATCGCGGCCTCGCCGTTCCATAAGCTCGACCGCTCGGCCGCGCCCTGGCTCGGCGTCTGCTCGACCACGCGCAAAGACGACCCTTGTGGCCAGGCCCGTACCTATGCAGAGAAGAGCAACGGCCTGGGCATCAAGGCCGCCGTGTTGCCCGAGGCGAAGAACCATGGTGCGATCAACAAGGAATTGGGTTTGCCAGGCGACTACACCCGCGAGGTGGAGGCGTTCATGGCGGCGCTCGATCCGGTCGTTGGCCGTTTGCTGAAGTAGTCTGGACCGGACGTTTCGTCAGGCTGCAGCGATCAGAAAGTCACACCCGAGAAAAATCTGAGCACTCCATATCCCCGCAACCGAGACGCCACTCTGCTTACGCCGACGGCGCCGCTCCGGTAGAGTTCGAAAAGCAGAATCTCAAACCGGCTGGCGAACGCCTACGAAGCCGGAATTCAGAATCAAAAACGGCATGCCTGCCGCCGAAACGGTCGGTTTTGCCGCGGGGAATTCGCGTAATGCAGCTCGAGTATTTGTTGATGATCGTCGGCTCTGCCTTCATGCATGCCTCCTATAACGCACTCATGAAGACACGAGCCCGGGACTACTACCTCTTGTCTGGCTTTTTCGTAGTGGCCACCCTTGTCGCGTGGGGTAAGGTCTGGTGGGACGGAGGGCTGGGGACCGTGCCCTGGCAGGCACTTCCCATTGTTTTTCTGGCCGCGCTGTTTTATGTGATGTACCAGATGTTCTGTAACAAGGCCTACCGGATGGGCGACATTTCGTCGCTTTACCCTTTGACAGTCCTGGGTCCCGTGCTGATCCCCGTGTGGGCTGCCCTGTTCCTTTCCGAGCGGCTCGGTCTACAGGCCATTGCCGGGATTCTGCTCACTTTCCTGGGAGCGGGCTGCATCAAGCTCAACGCGCTCTCATGGAAGGAGGTGAGGAGAGTGTTCTCGCGGGCTGGCGAATACGCCGGCGCTCGTTGGGCGTTGGCGGCATCCTTTGTCTATTCGATCGGGGCGATCTTCGACAAGGCCTGCGTCGGGGCTTTTACCGGTTCGGCCTATCTGGGCTTCATCATTCTGTTCATGACGCTCAACATGCTGATCGCCCTGGGTTTTACCAAAGATCGGCCCTCTATCAACCTATCCTCATGGCCGATTGTTCTCGTGGGCGGCGTCGCACTTTATCTTTCCTTCATGCTGTTCAGAACCGCCCTCAAGGAAGTCTACGTCAGCATTGCGACACCGCTGCGGCAAGTGTCGATTCTGTTCGCGATGGCGTTCGGCGTGCTGATACTCAGGGAGCGGATTCGTGCGACGGCTGTCCTGGGGGCGTTACTGATTCTTGTCGGAGTGTCCTGCCTGGCACTTGCCAGGCACTGACTGCCGGGCGGTTGCTTAGCGGACTTCAGCGATTCATGCACATCCGAAGTGTTCGGGGAAATGCGTTTATGTTAGCATATGCCAAAAATAAAACGGAGAATGCGCATGGCTCTCACACTCACAGTTCGCGCTGCAAAACAAATCCAGAGCGACCTTGTTGACCGGGGCGGTGGCTTAGGTATCCGAGTCATTGTGCAGTCTTCGGAGTGCTCCGGTATGGCTTACCGGCTGGTCTTCGTCGACCACCAGGAAGCCGGCGATCAGGTCTTTGAAAGCAATGGCGCGAAGGTTTATGTCGACCCGAGATCCATGGTCTGGCTTGACGGCACTGAAATAGATTACCTCGAGATAGGAACGGCGAGTGGTTTTGCCTTTAACAACCCGAACGCGACGAAGCATTGCGGATGCGGCGATAGCTTCTATGTGTAAGGCGCAATGATCGGATGGCGCAACCAGGAGGACTATCCAAGAGTTCCGGCTTGGATCTTCATCCCCGCGAATCCTTTTCTGACCACATCTTTGCCCAACTCACTCTTGAGGCGCTCAACAACTTGTTCCCCCGTGCAATGGCAGGGAATCAGGAAGTCCGGTCGGCAACGATCGAGGAAACCGATGGTTTCCCTTAAACGTTCTTCGGAAGCCTGAAGAAGATGGAATCCGCCAATGATGCCGTGTACCCGCTCGACCCCGGACACGTCGCGAACGTACTGCACGGTGTTGATGACCCCAGCATGGCTGCAGCCACAAAGAATCACCAATCCGGCGTCGGTCTCGAACCATAGAGAAAGGTCGTCGTCGATCAGGTCGACTTGACGCTTGCCCGCATCCAGAAAGAACGGACCGCCCGTGTCTTCGAACGGAGTCGTTCTGGGAACAGGGCCCGTTGCGCCGACGTGTGGATACAGATAACACCAATCGGTGATTTCTTTACGACGAGAAGAGGCGAGGTTCTGGATAAGGCTCGAAACAGTATCGTCCATACCGATCGACCGAGGTGGCTGATCGGGGTGGCAACTAAAACGCCGTTGCGTTGCTCCTCGCCCAAAGCATACTGTCGCATGCTCATTGGATTCCAGAAACGTGGGGAGGCCTCCCGTATGGTCATAATGACCATGGCTGAGAACGAGTAAATCGGCGCAGGAAAGGTCGATGCCAAGTTGGGATGCGTTGTGAGCCAGAGCAGCGGTTTGGCTGGTATCAAACAGAAGACGATCGTCGCCAATTGCCGCCCACGCCGCGAAGCCGTGCTCGGCCATCAGCCCGGGGTTGGCTTCGTTGTCGACGACCAAAGAGATCTCCACGTAATCTTTCTTTTTCATGCGTAACGCTCTCATTCCCTGAAACTGTTCTGTTTGCTAGAAGGTCGCCGTGCGGACGAATTCAGCTTCCACCAATCCGCTATCGTGCCGGAAACCTGAAATCATCTTCAATAACAATGCCGGGCGCGCTTTAAGGTCGAACTCCATCCAGCGGTCGTTTAATGCCATAACGCAGCGAACGCTGTTTCCACGTTGATTCCAAACCGCCTCCCGGCAAGCCGCCAAGGTGCTTCCATGAGCAGTACGCTTGGTGGATAATCCGCAGCGTTCAAATTATCCGGAATTTCAATGAACTCAGGCCCAAGTCGCACGCCTTGACGATTCAAATGTACGCGTAGGCATAGCGCCTTCGCAATCGCTGGACGTCAAGGCTCAACTGTTTGTCGTCCAGCGAGCAGCCCCGGATTCGCCCGTTCCTGCTCCTGTTTCGTTACTTCACGGCACTTCTCGTGCCTTTGATAGTCGATGCCGTAACCGTCGGCGAGACTCGCGGGAGCGCAAATGAACTCGAAGAAAATCAATGGAATCGTCCGCCATCTCGGGCCGGGGTTGATCACCGGCGCCGCCGACGACGACCCGAGCGGAATTGCCACGTATTCGCAAGCGGGCTCGCAATTCCGCTTCGGTTTGGTTTGGACATTGCTGCTCACGACGCCCCTCATGATCGGAATCCAGATGCTTTCGGCGCGCATCGGATGGGCCACTGGCGAGGGCCTGGGCGCGAATATCGCCAAGGCCTGTCCGCGCTGGCTCACCGTGAGTCTGGTCGCATTGCTCGTCCTTGCCAACACCATCAACATCGCGGCCGATCTCGGCGCCATGGGCGAGGCGGTTCGCCTGCTCGTGGGCGGGCATGCCGCGCTGTATATCGTCGGCTTCGGTGTCTTGTCGATGGCGGGCCAGGTGTTCTTTTCGTACGAAGGCACGGTCCGTGGGCTCAAATGGCTCACATTAGCGCTCTTTTCGTATGTGGCCGTCATTCTTTCGGTTTCTATCCCATGGAAGCAGGTGGTCGTCGAATCAATCTCGCCGTGGAATTTTCTACCCGCGACGACATCGGTCAACGACTACGCCTCGATCGTGGTCGCCGTGCTCGGTACGACGATCAGCCCTTACCTCTTTTTCTGGCAGGCAGCACAGGAGGTCGAAGACGGCCTGCGCCGGCCTGATGCAAGGAACTTGCGACAAAACCCCGCCTATATGGCGGAGCATTTGTACCGAATCAAGCAGGACACGTACATCGGCATGATTTTCTCGAATGCGATTGCCTTGTGCGTCGTCCTCGCCACAGCCGTCACGCTTAACGAACACGGAGTCACCCAGATCCTTACAGCAGCCCAGGCGGCCGAAGCTCTCAAACCCATTGCCGGCGAATTCGCCTTCGCGGTGTTCTCGATCGGGATTGTCGGTACCGGATTGCTTGCCGTGCCTGTGTTGGCCGGCTCGGCGGCATTCGCGGTGAGCGACGTGTTCGGGTGGCGGGCGGGGCTGTCACGCGGTTTTCATGAGGCGCGGGGTTTTTACGGCATCATCATTGCGGCAACGGCCATGGGGACGGTCATGGGGCTGCTGGAGGTGGACCCGATCCAGGCGCTTGTTTGGAGCGCGATTGTGAACGGAGTCATTGCCGTGCCGATCATGTTCGTGATGATGCGGATCGGTCAGTCTGCAGAAATCATGGGCCATCTCACAATGACCCCGCGCCACCGGTTCTTCGGCTGGTCTGCCACGGCAGTGATGGCGCTCGCCGTGGCTTTCATGCTCGTTACGGAACTATGAGCAACTAGGATCGTTTCCGTCGTGCGTTTCTACCGGCTGGCGGGTACGCGAAGGGGGAAAACGACGGGTGAGCAAAAGCAATGCGAAGGGGGACACCACGCCAGGGAGGACGCCGCTGTCATCCTCCTCGCCATGGCGTTTGGGTCTTCCGTATTACTCCGTGTGTGTCCGTTCTCTCGTCACTTACTTCGAGGGGCAGCCCTCGACCGCTAACTGTGGCGGCCGAACAGCGGGGGCCGCCGTTTTCTTCCGGGCCGCTGCCCAGCCGAACAATGAAAGCAGGGCGAGGCCGCTGCCGATAAGGAGGATGCCGGCGATTTCCGGGACCGAGAATTCCTCGCCGAGGCTCAGGCGAGACGAGAAGATCGCGATGACCGGCGTGCCAAGTACCGAAAGGCTGGCTTCCCACGCGGGTACGCGGTCCAGGATGTAGATCCAAAGCAGCCAGCACAGCGCCATGCTGGCGACGGACATGAAGGTGAGGATCCCGACGTAGTGTGGCGTCCAATCGGTTGGCCTCTCCGGAACGAGGATCGCGAGCAGCGTCAACGGGACGGCACCGGCAACCATCTGCCATGTGGTCAAAGACAACAGATCGACCGCCCGTGTCGACCGTAGCCGCTTGACGAGGATTGAGCCGACCGCCCAGAAGATCGCGGCGGTGAGGCCGAGCACTTTGCTGAGCAGGCTGGTGTGCATGTTCCACGGCTCGATGATCAGGATCAGGCCGGCGAGTGTACTGGCCGCCGCGAGCC
This sequence comes from Propionivibrio soli, assembly GCF_025770765.1. Lineage (GTDB taxonomy): Bacteria > Pseudomonadota > Gammaproteobacteria > Burkholderiales > Rhodocyclaceae > Propionivibrio > Propionivibrio soli. Next base: position 111,292 of record NZ_JANZKY010000003.1, read on the forward strand.
ACTGCTTGCCGCGCACGCGCTCGCCAAGGATCAACCATGACATCAGCAGCGTCCAGATCGGCATGGTGAAGATGAGCACTGCGGTTTTTCCGGGGCCGCCTTCAACGAGAGCCCAGGTCTGGAAGACCATGAATCCCGCGACCTGAGTGAATCCGATGACGGTCGTCTCCCGCGGTGAGGGCATTTTCAGCGACCTACCGCTCAGCTTGAGTGCGATCAGGAGCGCTATGGCGGCACCGATGCTGCGTTCGGCGGCAAAGGCGAAGGGCGGCGCATAGCTCAGCCCTTGCTTAGCCAGCACCCAGGTGTATCCCCAGATGGAAGAGAGAACAAGCAGGGCCAGCAACGGGAGCCAGCGTTGTTTGGTTTCGGCAGTCATGGGCAGTACTTTCCTCGATCAGTGGTGCGGAAGCGCTCTGTTTGCTGCGGATTCGGACACATCCGAAAACCTTCCCCCGCGCGGCGCTTTGCGGCGCCGCGCCGAAGGGGGGAGGGAAGGCGATCAGGCCGCGGCAAGTGTTGGATAGTCGGTATATCCGTCCGCACCTCCTCCGTAGAGCCGGTCGGCACGGACTTCGTTCAATGGCGCGTTGTCATGCAGGCGTCTGACGAGGTCCGGGTTGGCGATGAACGGCCGGCCGAAAGCGACGAGGTCGGCCTTGCCGCTGCCGACAACCTCCTGACCTTCGGAGCGCGTGTAACCGTTGTTGACCATCCAGGCACCGGAGAAGGCGCGCCGCAATGCGGCGTAGTCGAACGGCTTGGCATCGGCCGGGTAACGTACGCCCCCCGTCTCGCCCTCGATGATGTGAACATAGGCCAAGCTGAGCTGAGCCAGATGCTCGACCACGTAGCCATAGAGCGCCTGCGGGTCGCTGTCGCGCGGCGCGCCATTGACCGTAGTCATCGGGCTGAGGCGGATCCCGGTGCGGCCACCGCCGATTTCGTCGGCGATCGCTGTGGCGACCTCCAGCAGCAGGCGCGCACGGTTGGCGATACTGCCACCGTACGGGCCTTCACGGTCGTTTACGCTGTCGCGCAGAAACTGCTCGAGCAAGTAATTGTTCGCCGCGTGGATTTCGACGCCGTCGAAGCCCGCTGCCATCGCGTTGCGAGCGGCGCGTCGGTAGTCTTCGACGAGACCCGGCAGTTCGTCGTCGCGTAGAGCGCGCGGCGCGGAGACGGGGACGAGGCCGTCACGATTGAACGTCTTGGCCTCGGCGGCCCGGTTAGTCGACGAGACCGGTTGGGCACCGCCCGGCAATAGCGATGTGTGCGAGATGCGGCCGACATGCCAGAGCTGGATCACGATGCGCCCGCCTGCTTCGTGGACAGCGTCGGTCACCTCCCGCCAGGCGGCGATCTGCTCAGCGGTATAGATGCCCGGCGTGTCGATGTAGCCGTGCGCCATCGGGTTGATCGGACTCGCTTCGCTGATGATCAGCCCGGCACTCGCGCGCTGCCTGTAATACTCGACGGTAAGGGGGCCAGGCTTCTGCCCGTCGATGGCGCGGTTCCGGGTTAGCGGTGCCATGGCAACGCGATTGGCGAGGGCGATGTTGCCGATGGTGATGGGATCGAAAAGAGTGGTCATGCACGTCTCCTTCTCAGGTTGTTCGTTTTCAAATGATTAGACCGGTCGTCTAGTTTTTCGGCAAATTCGGAACCCGAAACATTTGAGTTGCCGAAGAAACAGGGTTAGCGGGGTGTGGCGGGGGTGGCGAGCAACTGCTGCGTTACGGCCATGGCTTCTTCGAACGGTTTGCCGTTGCGATGAATCTTGGCCAGCAGTCCGGCGCCCAGCCACAGTTGGTACAGCATTTGCGCGGTCGCCCGGGCTTCCGGGACGGCCAGCGAGCCGTCCTCTTTGCCGGTTTCGATGCAGTCGGCGATGCGCGCGATGACTCTGTCGGTGCCTTCGCGCAAGGTCACGCGCATGGCGTCGGAGAGATCGGAGACCTCGCCGCTCAGCTTGACCACGAGGCAGCGACGCGTATCGCAGCCGTCGTCGTGGCATTGCTTCCATTTCTCCCAGAAACGCATTAATCGTTCCCGAGCCGTGGTTCCGTCGTCCGCCATGTTGTTGTCCATCCGCGCCAGGAATTCACGGAAATAGTCTTCCAGGAGCGCCTGACCGAACTGTTCCTTGGACTCGAAGTAGTGATAGAACGAGCCTTTGGGGACACCCGCCGTAGTCAGGATTTCATTGAGCCCGACGCTGGCGAACCCCTTCCCGGCGATGATCCGGTAACCGGTATCGAGAATGTGCTGGCGGGTATCGTCGTGGCGTGCGCTCATGATGGTGGGCACTGTAACGCAAAATAGACCGGTCGTCTAGTAAAAGTTGCCGGGATGGAAGTTCCTGAAGTGAACTCTCGGTACGATTCACCTTCCAACTGGTCTTCAGCGCGCCGAAGTGGATTCTTTTGGCTTGGGCTCGATCACTGTACAAGCACAGTCTGTGCGCTGCTTCGATGTGTCGGCCGAACACCAGGAATCGTAGAAGCCTAGCGTTTTGCCATCAACCTGTCCTTCCCGATGACCCTTTCGCCTCGAGCACGGCCTTCCGGCCCCAGCGGCCGTTTCTTGCTGACGTTCATGCTGTTGTCTGCTGCTCTTTTCGCCTACGGTTGGTATTCCGGATGGTTGCAGGTGGGCGTCTATCAATGGTTGCTGGCCGGCGAGAGCCGGACGCCGCCTTGGCAAGCTGGAGCGCCAAACGAAGAACGGAGCACGGGGCGGCGCCTCGCCCTCGAGGATTACCGCGTCGGCATCGATGCGCTGGCGTTGGCTGGAGTTGGTTCCGACCTTTCGGGGCTGACCTATCACCCAACGCGCCACACGTTGTTTTCTGTCGTCAACCGGCCGCCCCAAATCGTGGAACTGTCACTTGACGGGGTACCTTTGCGCACCATCCCGGTCGAAGGCGCGTTTGATCTCGAAGGAATTACTCATGTTCGAGGTAACGAGTTTTTCCTGGCCGACGAGCGCTCGCAACAGCTGATTCATGTCGTTGTCGGCGAAGGACGTTCGCCCATTGACGTGCGCGGACGTCCTCGCATCGGCCTCACATTCGACCGCCCCGGAAATCTGGGCTTGGAAGGATTGTCGTGGGATCACGTGCGCCACCGGCTTTTCGTGGTCAGGGAGAAAAGACCGCTACGCTTGTTCGAACTTTCCGGCGTTTCGACGTTACTCGATGGCGGTCCGCTCGATCTGCAGATCGGCGAATGGCTCCCACGCGGGTCGGCCGCCTTCCTGCTGCGCGATCTTTCTTCACTCTCGTATCACGAGGAATCCGGCAACATGCTGTTGTTGAGCGACGAGTCGCGTCTCGTCATCGAGCTTGATTCGGCGCGGCGGCCGTCCGGACTCCTCGTATTGCGCAAGGGATGGCACGGGTTGAAAAACGACGTGCCGCAGCCCGAAGGGCTGACGGTGGGGCCGGGCGGAGAGATATTCGTCGTGTCCGAACCGAATCTGTTCTATCGCTTTGATCCGCCGCGGCAATGAATTGTGCGGGATCGCTGCAGGCCGACCGCTAGGCGAGCATTACGCAATCGGCTCGGCGATCATTTGCCGCCGTTCGAACCGGACGAGTTCTTTGACGCCGGCCTTGCGCAGTCCTTCGAGTGCCGCGTCGAAATGCCGGCCGACGTTATGCGGGGCGTGGGCGTCCGAGCCGAGCGTGAGCGGCACGCCGCTCACGGCCAGCGCTTCGACGATGTCCCAGCCGGGCATGAAGGCGCGGGCGGGGTTGTCCATGCCCGAGGTGTTGATCTCCACCGCGATGTCGTTGGCCAGCAGGTCCGGAATCAGCGGTTCGACGTAGCGCAGCATGCCGCCGGCCGGCATGGCGCCCATCTTCTTCGGCAGGTCAAGGTGGCCGACGATGTCGCAGAAGCGCTCGCGGACCATCATGCCGACGCAATGGAAGTAGATCTCACACACATCCTCGATGTGCCAGAAGTTGTACATCTCCGGTTCCTGGAGTTTCTCGAAACCAATGTTGTGCACGGAGCCGATCAGGTAGTCCCAGTCGTAGCGCTTACGGACATCTTCCGCGACGTCGAGACGGCTCGGGATGTAGTCCATCTCCATGCCAAGACGGATGCGGAACGGTTGGTCTCCGTCGCTGTTGTGGCGCTCCTGCAAGCGGCGCACGTCATTCACGTAATCGTCGAGTTCTTCGGCCAGCATCGCGTAACGCTGACCGCGAGCGTGGAGCATCCAGTGGCTGTGGTCCGAGAATCCGTAGTCGGTTATTCCCCGCTCGCGAGCCTTCTCGACGTAGGCTTCCATCGCGCCGGAGGCGTGACAACAGCGGGTAGTGTGGTTATGCAGGTCCATCAAGACAGCCATGAGGATTTCTTTCAGCTATTTAAAGTTTTCGGACAAAGCGACTCTGCCGACCGCGGCGCGGCGATCGGGTTCGGTGGCACGCCAGGCACCGGAGGATTAATCGACGCGGACGACCGACACGCCGTGGTCGGCCAAGGATAGCCCGACTTCGGCGCCGATATCGAGGACGTGGGCAAGATCGGGAGAGACGACGAAGATGTTGCCGAGGGCCGTCTCGAAAGTGTACTCGAACAGGCTGCCGAGATACGAGCGCTTGAGCAGTTTGCCGCGCACGCCGCCCGCGCCCGAGCGGTCGATCTGCCACGCTTCCGGGCGTACGGCGACCTTCACCTTGCCCGGCGTCACGGCCTGCCTGGGAACGATCTGCAACGGGCCGAGGCTGACCAAGCCGTCGGCCTTCGCATCGCCCGGGAAGAGCATCGCCTCGCCCATGAAGCCGGCGACGAATTCGCTGCCCGGGCGTTCGTACATCTCCTGCGGTGTTCCGCTCTGCGCGATGAGGCCGTCGTTCATGACGATGATCGTGTCGCTCACGGCCAGCGCTTCGCTCTGATCGTGCGTAACGTAGGCGACGGTGAGCTTGAGACGCTGCTGGATGGCACGTATTTCCTCGCGCATGTCGCGGCGCAGGCGCGCATCGAGGTTGGAAAGCGGTTCGTCGAAGAGCAGGATTTCCGGTTCGAGAATTAGCGCGCGGGCGAGCGCGACGCGCTGCTGCTGGCCGCCGGAAAGCTCACTCGGCATGCGTTCGTCGTAGCCGACTAGACCGACGTTCTTCAACGTCTCGACAGCGCGGGTGCGCGCCGTCTCCTTTGGTACGCCGGACATGCGCAGGCCGTAGGCGACGTTCTCGACAACGTTCATGTGCGGGAAGAGCGCGTAGCTCTGGAACATCATGCTCACGTTGCGCTCGGCCGGCCCCAACGTCGTTACCTCGCGACCTTCGATGAAGATCTGCCCGGCCGTGGGCGATTCGAGGCCGGCAATCATACGTAGGACAGTGGTCTTGCCGCAGCCCGAGGGGCCGAGGATCGTCGTCAACGTGCCTTTCTCGATGCCGAAGCTGACCCCTTTGACGGCAAAGGGCGCTGACGGGTCCGTCCCGTAGCGCTTGGTGATGTCCTTGAATTCAACGCCGAAGCTCATGCCTGGTTTCCTCGTACCTTATGTCCGTTGCGTCTTTTCGCTTGCGCAGTTCCGCACGCATTACGCCGGAGCGACCACGGCCGCCGTTGTCGCGCCTTTGCGCCGACCGAGCTTGCGTTCGCCGACGGTGAACTGGATCAGCGCGATGATCAGCGACATCAACACGATGAGCACCGTGCAGTAGGCAAGCGCCACGCCGTAATCGCCGTTGCCGACGCGGCCGATGATGTACGTCGTGGCCAGTTCGTTTTCTGCCGTGACGAGGAAGATGACCGCGCTCACCGTCGTCATCGCGCGCGCGAAGCTGTATACCAGCGCGGCTACCAGCGCGGGCTTGAGTAGCGGCAGGATCACCGTGAACAGCGTCTGCGCCGTCGTCGCGCGCAACATCAGCGAGGCTTCGTCGAGCGCCTTGTCGAGTTGCTTGAACGCCGCGGTACCCGCCTGCACGCCGACCGGCAGGTTGCGGAACATGAAGCAGATGACGATGATCAATCCGGTGCCGGTGAGTTCGACCGGCGGCACGTTGAAGGCCAGGATGTAGCTCACGCCGAGCACCGTTCCCGGAATCGCGAAGGCGAGCAAGGCGACGAACTCGAATGAATTGCGGCCCCGGAAGTCGGTCCGCGCGAGCAGGTAGGCGATCATCAGGCCGATGCCGGCGGTCAGCGGCGCCGAGATGCCGGCGAGCTTTAGCGTGGTGAACATCGAGTTCCACGCGGCGCCGGCCCACACGAGCCCGAAATCGCCCCATTCCAAGCCAAACGCCGTCTTGAAGTGAGCAAACGTGATCGTGTAGTCGCGCCCCCAGGTCTGGACGAAACCACCGATGAAGGCGAAGACGTAGACGATCAGGGTGAACCCCAGCCACGGGTAGACAACCGAGTACAACGTCCGCCGCAACCCGGCAGGCAAGGGCATGGGTATTCCCGAGTCGCCCTTGCCGCTCACCGTGGTGTAATTCTGGCGGCCGAGCAAGCCGCGCTGCAGCGCGAAAATGCCGAGCGCAAACAGCGTCAGGATCCAGGCGAGTGCGGCCGCCCGTCCCTGGTCGAACTGCGCGCCGACGATGGCGAAGAAGATGTCCGTCGACAACACCGAATACTGGCCGCCGACGACGATGGGATTGCCGAAGTCGGCAATGCTCTCGATGAAGCCGACGAGGAAAGCGTTGGCCAGTCCGGGTTTCAGCAGAGGCAAAGTGACGGTAAAGAAGGTCTGCCGGCGGTCCGCGTGCAGGATTTGCGCGGCTTCCTCCAGGCTTGGGGCCAAACCTTGCACGACACCGCGCATGATCATGAAGGCTATCGGCGTAAACGCGAAAAGCTGCGCGAGCCAGGTGCCGAGCAGGCCGTAGAACCAGCGTGTCGGCTCAAGACCGAACGCGTACTCGAGAAACTGATTGACGATGCCGGCGCGGCCAAAGAGCAGGATCAAGCCCATGCCGACGACGAAGGGCGGCGTGATGATCGGCAACAGCGCAACGACGCGCAACGGTGCCTGCAACTTGGGCCCGGCGCAACGCTCGGCGAGCAGCGCCATCATGGTGCCGAGCACTGTCGTCCCGAAGGCTGTGGCCAGCGCCAGAAACAGCGTGTTCCAGGCGACGCCGCACTGGTAGCCGCCGCGCAGACAGCCGAGCGTCCAGATACGTTCGTCGGCGATGCGCCCCACGAGCGCGGCGAGCGACCAGGCGCCGTTGTCGTCGAAGAACGCGCCCGAGAGCGCCTTGGTTACCGGGAAGGCGATGAATAGCGCGAGCAGCGCCGAGCAGCACATGACGGCCGAAGCGACAAAGAGGTCGCCCTTGAAATAGCCGCGCCGGGCAAGTCCAAAAGAAAATAGCACGATCAGACTGAGCAGGACGACGAACGCGCCCATGCCCATGCCGAACTGGTTGACGGTGAGTTCGCCGAAAAGCTCATTGAGGCCGCGCACCGACCAGCCGACGGCGCCGATCGTGAAACCCGTGATGCCGAGTCCGGCCAGCCCCACGAAGCCGCCGGCGAGCAGCCAAGTGCTCTGAGCCTTGCCCGCGGTACGCAGGAGGCCGCAGGCGGCGATTACGAGACCGACTAGACCGGAGAGCAGCCAGGGCCGATCGTTGACGAATGCCTGCACGAGGCCGTTCGCCGTTTCCGAGCCCTGGAAGATCTCCGGGAGGACGTAATACCAGGCTGTGTCCTGAATGGCATACCACGGGAAGGCGACGAAACCCGCCAACCCGATGGCCAGCCAGACGACAACGGCCTTGTTCGGATGCTTCGTCAAAGCGCGGACCTCTTAACGCGGAAGCGAGTTGACCTCTTTCTCCCACTTCGCGATCAGCCGCTTGCGCTCGGCGCTGGCACCATACTTCGCATAGTCGTAATTGATGAACTTGATCGACTTGAAGTCCGGCACGTTCGGATCGACCTTGGCGTTCTTGTTCGACGGCAACTGGAACTGCTTAGCCGCTGCGGCCATTTCCTGCGCAGCCGGCGTTAATGCCCACTCGTAGAACTTCTTCGCCGCGGCGAGGTTACGTGCGCCCTTGATGATACTCATCGAGCCGATTTCGGCGCCGGTGCCTTCGCTTGGCGTCGATGTGGCAACCGGGAACCCAGCCAGTTTTTCGCCCGGTGCGTCGTGGACGAAGCTGATCGACACGGCCGTTTCACCACGCGCCACAGCCTTGATCGGACCGGTGCCGGAACGGGTGTATTGGCCGACGTTACGGTGCAGCGCCTTGAGGTAATCGAACGCCTTTTCTTCGCCCATCAGTTGGACAAGCGTGGCGACCATCGTGTACGCCGTACCGCTCGATGCCGGGTTGGCCACCTGGATGTCGCCTTTGTATTCGGGCTTGAGCAGATCGGCCCAGGATTTGGGTACCGGCAGCTTTTTCTTCGCCAGCAACTCGGTGTTGTAGCCGAAGCCGAGCGGGCCGGAGTAGATGCCGACCGTCTTGTAGCCGGCCTGCTGCGCTTGTTGCTGGGCCCACGGATGCAGTTGCGCCAGGCTGGGCGACTTGTATTCGATCGTCAGCCCCTGTTCAGCCGCCTGCAGGTGCGGATCGCCCGTGCCGCCGAACCAGACGTCGGTCTTCGGGTTTTCCTTTTCGGCGATGATCTGCGCCAACGCCTCACCGGAACCCTTCATCGAGATGTTCACCTTCGTGCCCGTCGTGCGCCCGTAAACGCTGCCGATCATGTTGCACCACTCGGCCTGGACCGAGCAGATGATATTGACCTGGTCGGCGGCCTGCGCGCCAAAGCCGATTCCCGCGGCAATGCTGGCCGCCACGATGTGCAAAGTACGAACTGATTTTTTCATGTCTTACCCCCGTTGGTCATGGTTGTCCCTCAATCCGGTCGCTGCCGGCTTTCTTCTTTGCTCGCCAAAGTCTTCGCCTCGGCGGAAAACCTGCTGATAAGCCTACATGGTTCCACTATCCCGTGGGCGGCTTCCGTTGGCAAATCACAAATCCTGATTGGGGGGATAAGAAAGCCTTGGGGAGGCCCGGGGCAGGGGTGAAACGGTGAGCTTGCCAGCGGAATTGCCCCGCTTTGGCCTTGAAAACTGCGGCTAACCCCCCATTTGGGCGTCATTCGATAGTAATTCTATGGAGATCGCCATGCGACTCGATAAGTTGACCACCAAGTTTCAACAGGCGCTGGGCGATGCGCAGAGCCTGGCCATCGGCCACGACAATCAGATGATCGAGCCGCAACACCTGCTGTTGGCCTTGTTGCAACAGGAAGACGGCGGCACATCGTCGCTGCTTGCCCAGTCGGGAACGAATGTGCAGGCGCTGAAGACGGCACTCGATCAGGCCGTGGATCGCCTGCCGAAGGTCGAAGGGCACGGCGGCGAAGTGCAGATCGGCCGCGATCTCACCAACCTGCTCAACCTCACCGAGCGCGAGGCGCAAAAGCGTGGCGACCAGTTCATCGCCAGCGAAATGTTCCTGCTCGCCGTTTGCGACGACAAGGGCGAGACGGGCCGACTCGCGAAGCAACACGGACTGAACCGCAAGGCGCTCGAGGCGGCCGTTAACACCGTGCGGGGCGGGCAGGGCGTCGACTCGCAGGAAGCCGAAGGCCAGCGCGAGGCGCTCAAGAAGTATTGCATCGACCTCACCGAGCGCGCGCGGTCTGGCAAACTTGATCCGGTGATCGGCCGCGACGATGAGATTCGCCGCGCGATCCAGATCCTGCAGCGGCGTACCAAGAACAACCCGGTCCTGATCGGCGAGCCGGGCGTTGGCAAGACGGCCATCGTCGAAGGTCTGGCGCAGCGCATCGTCAACGACGAGGTGCCGGAGACGCTCAAGGGCAAGAAGGTGCTGAGCCTCGACATGGCGGCGATGCTTGCCGGCGCGAAGTACCGCGGCGAGTTCGAGGAGCGCCTGAAGGCGGTGCTCAAGGAAATCGCGCAGGACGAGGGCCGCATTATCGTCTTCATCGACGAACTGCATACCATGGTGGGCGCTGGCAAGGCCGAAGGCGCCATCGACGCCGGCAACATGCTCAAGCCCGCTTTGGCGCGCGGCGAACTGCACTGCGTCGGCGCGACGACGCTCGACGAATACCGCAAGTACGTCGAGAAGGACGCCGCGCTGGAGCGGCGCTTCCAGAAAGTGCTCGTCGATGAACCGACCGTCGAGAGCACCATCGCTATCCTGCGCGGCCTGCGCGAGAAGTACGAACTCCACCACGGTGTCGCGATCACCGACCCGGCGATCGTCGCCGCGGCGGAGCTGTCGCACCGCTACATCACCGACCGCTTCCTGCCCGACAAGGCGATCGACCTCATCGACGAGGCGGCGGCGCGCATCAAGATGGAAATCGACTCCAAGCCCGAAGTCATGGACCGGCTTGACCGCCGCATGATCCAGCTCAAGATCGAGCGAGAAGCGGTCAAGAAGGAGCGCGACGAGGCATCGAAGAAGCGCCTGCAGTTGATCGAGGACGAACTCGCCAAGCTCGAGCGCGAGTACAACGACCTTGAAGAGGTATGGAAGGCCGAGAAGGCGCAGGTCCACGGCAGCGCCTCGATCAAGGAGGAGATCGACAAGCTCAAGGCGCAGATGGCCGAGCTGCAGCGCAAGGGCCAGTACGACAAGCTCGCCGAGCTGCAGTACGGCAAGCTGCCGCAACTCGAGGCGCAACTCAAGGCGGCCGAGAAATCCGGCGACGGCGAAGTGAAGAACAAGCTCTTGCGTACGCAGGTGGGCGTCGAGGAAATCGCCGAGGTGGTGTCACGCGCGACGGGTATCCCGGTGTCGAAGATGATGCAGGGAGAGCGCGAGAAGCTGTTGGCGATGGAAGAGCGGATTCACCAACGCGTCGTTGGTCAGGACGAGGCGGTACGTCTCGTCTCGGATGCCATCCGGCGTTCGCGTGCCGGCCTGGCCGACCCGAACCGGCCGTACGGCTCCTTCCTTTTCCTCGGCCCGACGGGCGTCGGCAAAACCGAGTTGTGCAAGGCACTGGCGAACTTCCTGTTCGACTCCGAGGAACACCTGATCCGCATCGACATGAGCGAGTTCATGGAGAAGCACTCGGTCGCGCGCCTGATCGGCGCACCGCCCGGATACGTTGGCTACGAGGAGGGCGGCTATCTCACCGAGGCCGTGCGCCGCAAGCCTTACAGCGTGATTCTGCTCGACGAGGTCGAGAAGGCGCACCCCGACGTATTCAACGTGCTATTGCAAGTGCTCGACGATGGGCGCATGACCGATGGGCAAGGCCGTACCGTGGACTTCAAGAACACGGTGGTCGTGATGACCTCGAACCTCGGCTCGCAGATGATCCAGCAGATGGCGGGCGACGACTACCAATTGATCAAGCTCGCGGTCATGGGCGAAGTGAAGAGCTACTTCCGGCCGGAGTTCATCAACCGGATCGACGAGGTGGTTGTCTTCCATGCGCTCGACGAGAAGAACATCAAGTCGATTGCCAAGATTCAGCTCGGATATCTCGAACGCCGGCTGGGGCAACTCGAAATGGTGCTCGATGTCGACGACAGCGCGTTGTCCGAAGTGGCGAATGCCGGTTTCGACCCCGTGTTCGGTGCGCGGCCGCTCAAGCGGGCTATCCAGTCGCAGATCGAGAATCCGCTGGCCAAGGCCATTCTCGAGGGTAAGTTCGCTGCTGGCGACACGATCCGCGTCGCCAGTCAGGGCGGCGTGATGCGCTTCGACAAAGGGTGACAAGGGTGCTATGCGTTTTTGACGCATAGCACCGGATAAGAGGTCCCCGAGCCGGGCTTTTTCATGCCCCTGGTCGGCGCGAAGGTTGTACCAGTTCATCTTCGGCAGAAGCCATCGAGAACGGTACAACCTTCGTCTTTTGTGCTTGAAGAAGAGAGATGAAGCACCCGTCCGTTGATGGACTCCTCTGGCTGCCGAACACTGTCCGTCACATTTCGATCGACTTCTAAAGCACTCGTGTGCACTCCTCGTCGCGTCTTGCCGTTAGGTTGGGCTGATCCCATTCCTGGTTCGTGACATCGTTGAATCTATCCGTTTTTCCCGGGTGAAAATTTTATTAACTATTTAATTATAAAATATAAATAAAACATTTTCTGTACAAATCAAAAGAGCAACTGGTTTCTATTAAGTAAAATTACGGGAAAAATATTTCTATTTAAGCCTGTTATTCCTTATGGTCTTGCTTATAATTGTGTGCACACGAGTGCAATTCCAGCCCTTCCATGGTCTTGCTGGCATGGAATAGGGCGAGGCAACACGCAGATCAACTAAAGGGAGCGAATTCCAATGGACGTGTTTGGGCGTTTGCGGCAGTACGGGTACTTGGCACTTCGGGCTGTGTTGCTGGTTACCATGGCTTGCCCGTTGATCGTCGCAGCGGAAGGTTCCGTTTTTGTTAATGGCCCATACCTCCTGGCACCCAAAACGGACAGCATGATCATCGCCTGGGAAGGTTCGCAGAGCGTTCCTGCAACGGTTTGGTACGGTCCGGACAAGGACAGGTTGGACGCGAAGCTTACCGTTTCCCCTGACCCGAATGCTCCGCTGTTTCAGGGCTCGCGGATGAATTTGTATTACGCAAAACTGGATAGGCTGACTGCTGCGGAAAAGGGCACGCGCTACTTCTACCGGGTTGAGCTGGAAGGTGGCCAGTCGATCAGCGCGAGTTTCTCAACCCTTGGGACAAATCCCGGTGCCACGAAAATCGTGTCGCTCTCGGATTCGCATGTCTTCTCGACTCGTGCCAAGTTCGATGCCGACGTAAAAGCGATCAATCCGGCACTGATCATCCATACCGGAGATCTGGTGGAAGGTACCGGCGCGCAGACGGATCAGTTCACGTTCTGGTTCAAAGGCAAGCTGGCCAACGACTTCATCCACAACTTTCCCGTCGTGTATTCCGCCGGCAACCACGATCAGGGCGGTGATTACTTCAACGCGTATGTTTATGGCATTCAGGATGCGGAGTACGGTGGGACGGTTAAAGGAAACAGTTCGTTCGATTACGCCGGAGCCCATATCAGCCTGATGAACAGCAACCCTTGGGGGCTGTTCCAGATGAACTCGGAGGCCACCGGAAAAACGGCGGATGCGGAAACGATTCGCGCCATCCAAGATTCTCTTGCTTGGTTGAAGAGCGATCTGGCGAGCGAAAAGGCCAAGAGTGCGGCGTTTCGCATCCTCACGATGCATCATCCGGTGTCCGAGGCCTACACCAAACGCTACATTCCTCCAATCGCCGAACCGGGCAAGGTTGATCTGCTATTGGGAGGGCATTGGCATGCTTACTCAAGGCAAGTCTCGGAGAACCCGGAAGTAGGGGCTGGGACCGTTTACCTTACGCATCAGGATGCACGAGTCCATAGCAAGAAAGGCGATTATTTCGTGATCGACCTCGATGCCGCGAACGGCCTGATGACCGTCAAGAATTTAGGCAGCGAGAGTACAGAGGCCAAAACGGAGTTGGCCAATACGACGATCATTGCAAAGGACAAGCAACAGCTTTCCTGGTCGAACATTTCGATAACCCCGCGAGACATTCTTAGCAACGGTGAAGTGACCGTATCGGCTGTGGTCAAGAATGAGGGCAAAGGAATTGCAGCGGCGGTGCTCCCGGTCGAGGATAACGGCCAGCAGAGGTACATCTACAAATTTGACGGCGCCGTTACGTTTCTTGAACCCGGCAAGTCGGCGACTCTCAAGGGAAGCCTGCCGCTTGCCGCATTGGGTGTTCATAAGCTCAGCTTGGCGGGCACGTCCGCCGAGATAAATGTCGCATTCAGAAAGGCGACATTCGAGTATTCGCGCTTGCGTACTCGCCTCGGCGACGGTCCCGTGAGCGATGTTCTGGGAAACGCCCTGTTTGTAAAAGCTGACGTCAGGAACATCGGCAACGAGGCGGGTACCGCCACTGCCGAACTCATTGTTGCCGGAAAAGCGGTCGGGTCGAAGAGATACTCGCTACAAGCCGGCCAAAGCAAGACCATTGAGTTCTCTCATGTCTTTGATCGTGCGGGGAATTATGACGTGAGAATCGGCAATTCGGAGAGTCAAACCGTCTTCATCGACGGTTCGATCCAGGGAATGCCGATAGTCAGGGATAAATCCGGGAACGCCAACGACGCCTATATTCACGGTGCGCCTGAACTCGGTGTCGACGGAAACGGCAAGACGACGCTGATCCTCGATGGCAAGCGTGACTATCTCGAAATCCCGGATACGGGCCGGTACAAGGTCACCGATGCCGCCACTGGAATGGTATGGGCCAATCTGCCGAGCAAAGGCACGACAAAAGGTGGGCTTACAGAGTTGGTTGAGCCGTACACGGACGGCAAAGGGGCCGTTCACGATCACAATCCGCTGATGCTAAAGGGTATAGGGCTTGGCTGGGGAACTCCGTACTTGTTTCGCATGGCGGTCAGAGAAACAGGAAAAGTGACCTACGGCGTGTGTCTAGACGACGACAACGGGGAGTTCTCATGGAACGACGGCAGCGACCCGCAGTTCGGTATCAAGAAGGACACCTGGGTTCAGTACACAAGCGCCTTCGACTTTGAATCCGGAGGAGATTCGTACCAGAACGGTGTCCGCAGCGCGGGTGTTGCCAAACCGGTATTTGGCAATGCTCCCGTCAAGAACTGGGAAGGCTCGCCGATGCGGATCGGACACGGGTTCAAGAACACTCTGCTGACCAACCGCAACCGCGGGATGTACTACACCATGCTCCCGGGGGCGATATCACAAGTCCGGTTCTATACAACAAAAATCTCGGCGGCAGAGAACGATGCCATTCGGAGCAACCCTTCCATGGCCAATGATTCGGCCAAACACTTGAAGATATGGCTCGACTTCGAACCGTCGAGTTTGGTAACTACGGGTTCTCACACGACGGAATGGATCGCGATTTCGGCCGCGCCTCGGACACTGGACTACAAGGCTATGTTCGGCGGGAATGCCAAGGTTACCGCGGTCGTGCAGGTCTCGGATAATCAGCAGACGGTCAAGCGGCAGAAGAAATTCTCCTTGCTGTCCGGGGAAAAAACCCTCGATCTGAAAGGCCTCGGAAAAGGCCGATATGCACGCATCGTCACCGAGCTTGTGTCAGATCTCAACAAGACCGAGAGCAATGTTCCTGTGGTTCATGAATACGTGCTCAAGTCGGGTACGCAGGAGAAGCGCTGGAATACGTTAGCCGACTGGAAGAAGGGCACATTCAATCTGGCGGCGGGATATCAATCCGGCGACGACTACAGGAATCACGGGGCGGACTTCGCTGATTTTTCCGGCAAGGCCGATTCTCCGGACGCGGCGCCATGAGCGGAATGTCCTTTCCCTTCGCGGCTAAGGGGCGTAGGTGCGTTGGCGGGGCGGAACCGCATCGCACCGTTGCTCGTTGCCTTGAGGCCGACAACGATATACGAACAGCATGTCCGTCGTTACTCCGCCATGCCACAAGCGACGAACGGCCGTTCGCTAGCTGCGTCCGTGGTCATTGACCTCTGTTCACAACCGCTGGATTTTTCCTTGGGGGAGTGTGATGAAACAAATAGTCGCATGGAGTCAATGGACGAACGCAGTGTTGCTGTCACTGACTATTTCCGGCGTTTCGGCGTCTTCCTCCTCGGCCGAGTTCATGAATGGCCCTTATCTGCTGGCGCCTACGGCAACGGCCATGACAGTTAGTTTTGAAACGCGAGAGCCTGTGCCGGCCAAGGTGAAGTACGGCATCAATGGCCAGACACAGGCCGAGGTCGACGTCGCATGCCAGCGCAGCGCGCCCGGGAAGAACAATCCAGAGGGCGACTGCATGTACCGTGCGGCACTCATGGGCCTTACGCCGGCGACGATCTACGACTACACGGTTGTGCTCGCTTCGGGCGAAGCGCGTTCTGGTACCTTCCGCACATTGAAGAGTAGTCCAGATGACTTCAGCATCTTTGCCATCAGCGATAGCCACGCCTTCAAGGGAAGTAAGGCGCTCAGTGAGGCATTGCTGCGCGAACGACCGGATTTCGTGCTGCACACCGGAGATCTTCCGGCGGGACTCGGATATCAAAAGGACAAATATCAGCAATCGTGGTTTGCCCCCGGCGCCGAGTTTCTCAAACACATCCCGGTGGTCTACATCAACGGCAACCACGACGTTGGACCTCATTTCGCCGAATACTTCATGGTCGCCCAGCGCCATACGTACAACGCTTCTCCAAACGGCTTTAATTACTCCTTCGACTACGGGCCCGTTCACTTTTCGATGGTCAACAGCAATCCCTGGGGCTTGTCGGAAATGAATGCCGATTTGTCCGATTTGCCTGTGGAGAAGAAGACGCTTGTCGAGATCGACGATACCCTGATGTGGCTGCAGCAGGATCTGGCTTCAGAGAGCGCCAAGAAGGCCAAATGGCGGATTGTCGGAATGCATCATCCGTACACGGAAACCTTTAGCTTCAAGCGCGTGGTCAGCATTGTCGAGAACGGTGGCGTCAATCTGATGTTGGCCGGTCATCTCCACGGTTATCAGAAAGGCATATCGATCGATCCGACCAGAGCCGCGCGAACGGTGTTTGTCACACAGGGAACGGCCGAGTCCGAGCTTGGACAAATAACACAAGGCAAGGATGACGAACGGATTTTCCCTGAGTTTCCAGAAATCGTCAGTTTTGGCCGCGCGATTTTTCATACCATCGATATCGTCGGCGATCGCTTGAATTTCAAGGCCTACGGTTTGGCAAAAGGCGAAAAGCGCGTGAAGGTGCTCGATGAGATGGTGCTTTCGCAAAGCGAACCCCGAATCAGCGTGTCAGACGTTAGATTGGCTCCAGTCAAAAGTTCGCCCGGAATCGTTCTGTTCGAAGGCGTGGTGAAGAACGTGGGCGATGGTTTCGCCGGCGTGGTACTTTCCATGCAGGATAACGGGCGCGAATTGCCCATAAACCTGTTTGGGTCGCCTGGCAAGGAAAGGGTCGTGGCTCTCAACCCCGGAGAGATGAAAACCGTCCGGAAAACGATCGCGATCGAAAGCCCCGGAAAGCATACGATCCGGATCGCAGGCGCTTCCCGAACGCTGACGGTTCCCGAGCCTCGCGCGAAATTTTCATTCAGCGGGCTCACTACTCGTGTTGGCCAGGGGGCGGATAGCGATACGGTGTTCGTCACGGTTGAGGTTAGCAATCCGCACAACGCGAAAATGTCGGGGACGGTGGATCTTCTCATCAACGAGAAGACCGTATCGAGTCGCCCGGTGGCGTTGCTGCCTTATGAAAAGGTGGACATGAGCTTCGGCCACCGATTCGAAGAGGGTGGTGAATACAAAGTGAAGGTGGGCGACCTTGCCGCCAAGGACGTTTTCATCGAGAGCGTCCTGAAAGGTACGCCACTGGTGAAGGATTTGTCGGGCCACGGCAATCACGCCATCCTCCGCGGCAGTCCAAAGATCACCCGGCTTGCGGGCGGCGCGGTTTCGGTCGATCTGGCCGGCAGTCTAGGTGACTACATCGAAATTCCCGATCACCCGAGTCTGCGAGTGACCGAAGGAGTGAGCGGTATTGTGTGGGCCAACCTCAACCGTCTGCCGATTGATGGCGAAATGGACAGGAATCCGATTATGTCCAAGGGGCCGTCGCTTGGCTGGGGCGCCAACTACCTCTTGCGCATGCTGGTCAAGAAATCCGGTGGAGCATTCACGGCAGGAGTCTGCTACGACACGTCGGAATATTTCTGGGAGGGCGAGGGCAAAGCGCCGCTTTCCCAATGGGCTCAGTACTCGATGAGTTTCAGCAAGAGCGGAGGCGGAGCCAATTACATCGATGACAGGAAGGCGGCAGAGACACCACCTGTCAATGGCAACTTCGCGGAGTTTCGAAACTGGGAGGAACACCCGATCTTTATCGGTTATGCCCGTCTCGGCAACATCGTTAAGGAATACAAACGTCCGAAGAACTTCGCCCATTTCGTCGGGCAGATCAGCCAAGTCCGCTTTTACACATCGGCTCTCACTGCTGACGAAATCAAGGTGATCAACGACAGCCCGGCTCAACCGGGACCAAAGGCCGAGTCCATGGCGGTGTGGCTGAACTTCGAGGACATACAAACCGAGGGTACGCACCGGACTCCGTGGCGGAGCCCGGCCTATTACGAGCCGAAGTTCAAGGCTGATCGGCAACTCTGGACATTCAGCTCTCTAGCCGCCGATGCGCGGATTCCGCCAGGCACATCGCTGATCGCGAAGGTGGAAGTTTCGGATAACGGCGTGTCTGTGAAAGGATCGAAAGAGATTCTTCTATCGGATGGCAAGCAAACAGTAGATCTGCTGGGTTTGCCGAACGCTCAGTTCTTGCGGATCGTGACACGCTTCAAATCTCTAGCGGGAGAGGGCGGCGTCTTCGTCCCCGAGTTAAGGCTTTACAAAGTGAACGCAGGCCTAAATGGCCGCAATACCCAGTTGACCTGGGGGACGCGTGCTGACTGGGAAAAAGGGACTATCGAAGGGGCGCTTGGCTTTGAGCCGCCCGACCGTCTTGTAACCCTCGGAAGTGGCCCAGCGATCCGGAACTGATAAGGGATGTCTCTGTATCGACATAACGCGGATAACACCGCGATTAGCTGATAAGAACCTATGGCTTGTCTGTGGGGCTCGGCAACGCTGGAGTGCCTGCGCCCGTAATGCGGGGAGCGTTCTCGTACGCCAGCGGTAATTGTCAGCCGCGCGATAGGTGATGACGCGCCGGTGCCTATCGGTGCCGTAAAAGGCCGCGCTCCAAGGTATGCGCGGGGCGGTGGACCGAGCGCCGTGAGGTGTTGTCGAGTCAATGCGCTATCCTCAATCCGTTGCTTGCAAGCTGCCGCGCATAGCGGAGGGAAAGGCGCCCCATGTTGCACGGTTGAACTTTTGATTGCGGGAAACATTCTCATTCAAAAGCCGGATGGAAAGGGAATCGCCGGCAATTTGATGGGAGCGCTTCGATGCGAAAAGTGACCGTTGCGGCGCGGCTGGGCCTGGGTTTTACCTGTGTCATTGCCCTGCTGATCGCCCTGGCTGGAATCGGAATCTCCCGGTTGGCACAGCTCGATGAGGCCACACGCCTGATCGCCAAGGATCGCTGGGTCAAGGCGCAGATCACTGATGAGCTCCTGTATCAAAGCAGTCAGATCGCCATCTCGTTGCGCAATATGATGTTGACGGACAGCCGCGACGATGTAGCGCAACAGAAAGCCCGTATTCAGGACAGTCGCCAGGCGATTACGCACGGGGTCGACGTTTTGCAGTCGATTGTGGTTCTGCCGCGCGGCAAGGAACTCCTGAAAACCGTTCTCAAGGAACAACAACGCTACATTTCCGGGCAGCAGGAACTGGTTGCACTCGTTGAAAACGGTGCGCCGGAGCCTTCGCGCAACTACCTCAACCAAACACTGCGGCCCATCTTGAAGTCCTATCAGGACGCGCTTATCGCTTTCCGGAATTTCCAGACGGAACTGGTAACCCAGGCCAGCCAATCGGCTAGCGAAACGTACGACAGCGGGCGCAAGCTGAGCATTGCGGCCGTGTTGTTGTCGCTGCTCTGTGCCGGAGCGGTGAGCATTTGGATCATCCGTTCCGTGACTGGGCCTTTGGGGGGCGAGCCCGACGAGGCGAAGTCCGTCATGGAGCGCATAGCACACGGCGACCTGCGCACCGAGATCCGGGTCAAGCCTGGGGACGATGTGAGCCTGATGGCGGCGACGAGCAGGATGCAAGCCAATCTTCGCCGGATGTTGAATGACCTGAACGTGAACGCCGGAAAGGTGGCCGGCGAGGCTCACAATCTGGCCCTGAGTGCCACCCAGGTGGCAACGGCCACTGAGGAGCAGAGTTCCGCCGCCGGTTCGATGGCCGCTGCCGTGGAGGAAATGAACGTCTCGATCAACCATGTTGCTGAGAGTGCGCGCGAAGCGCATGCGGTGACGACGGAGACGGGAGACATGTCGCAATCCGGCAATCACACGATCGAGGCCATGGTGAGCGAGATCAAGGGCATCTCTGACATCGTGAGCGATGCGGCCAAGACCATTCAGGCGATGGGTGAGCGTTCGCAGGAAATATCGAGCATCGTCCAGGTCATCAAGGACGTGGCTGACCAGACCAACCTGCTGGCCCTGAATGCGGCCATCGAGGCGGCGCGGGCGGGCGAGCAGGGAAGAGGATTTGCTGTCGTTGCCGACGAAGTGCGCAAGCTAGCGGAGCGGACAGCCAAAGCGACGACCGAAATCAGCGGCATGATCCACGGTGTGCAGAGTAGCGCCCAGGTCGCCGTGAACACTATGCAGCAGGCGGTATCCCGTGTCGGCAATGGCGTGGGTATGGCGCAGAACGCGAACACGTCGATGCTAGGGATCAACGACGGCGCGCAGCGAGTGGTTAGCGCGGTGAATGAGATTTCCCACGCTCTCAAGGAACAGAGCATCGCGAGCAACGAGATTGCTGCGAATGTGGAAAGGATCGCGCAGATGGCGGAGGAAAACAGTTCTGCGACGCGTATGGCGGCCGACTCCGCTCATCGACTGGAGGCGCTCTCAGATGAAACGCTCCGGGCCGTGAGCCATTTCAAAGTCTGAATTGCGCACGCAACCAACGTGCCGCAGAACGCGCCGATTCTGGTTGGCTAGGACTCACAATAGTGGATTCGTGTGAAAGGTGAAGCGGCTCACCCGGGCGTCTTCAACGCGTTGTTGCAAGGGCTCGACGATGGACGCATGACTGACGGTCAAGGACCCGCCGTGGACTTCAAGAATACAGTGGTCGTGATGACGTCGAATCTCGGCTTACAGATGATCCGGCAGATGCCGGGTGACGACCACCAATCGATCACACGTGCGGTCATGGGCGATTCAATGGGCACCTTCGCGCTTGACTCAACGGTCGCGAGATCGTCGACGATCTCATCCGGTTCTGGTTCTCGCAAAAAACTTGGGCGGAATACAGCTATTCTCAGGTTCTCCTCCGCCGGATTCCGCCAATGGAGATGAAGGACATTTGGGCCGTGAGGTCGAAAGTCCTGCTGTTCTTCAGAGCCTAAATCGGCCAGCCGCCTGATTCAGTTCGCGGGCCAATCCGTCGAGCTGCTCCACTTGGGCGTGGGCTGAGCGCACCGAGGCTTCTGCCTCTTCTACCATCTGTGCAATGCGTTCGACGTTGGTAGCGATGCTGTTGCTGGCTTGGCTTTGTTCCTGCGCGGCATTGGCGACATCGCGCGTCTTCTCCAGTGTGGCGTGAGCTCCGGTGTCGATTTCGCGCAAGGCCTGTGCAGCCTTTTCAGAGAGTTCGACGCCGAGTGCCACCTGCTCGCGTATGCTGTCCATGCGGTTTGCCGCCATGTCCGTATCTGCCTGCACAGCACGGATCGTTCGCGTGATGTCTTGCGTCGCGCCGCCGGTACGTTCGGCGAGCTTGCGCACTTCGTCGGCAACGACGGCAAAGCCTCGGCCTTGCTCGCCCGCTCGTGCCGCCTCGATGGCTGCATTGAGGGCAAGGAGGTTGGTCTGGTCTGCGATTTCGCGGATGACGGCGCTCATGCTGTCGATTTCGCGTGAGCGTTCGACCAGCCCGCGGATCAGGTCGGCTGCGGTGCTGATGTCGTTTGAAATACGCCGGATTTCCGCTGCAGCCTCCTTGACCAGGCTTTCACCTTGCGTCGCCAGTTCGGCGGCTTGCTGAGAGTTGGTTTCTGTCTCCCTCGCGCTTTCGGAGATGTGATTGATGCTTACGGTCATTTCCTCAATGGCGGCCGCGGTGGACGAAGTCGCCTCGGAGATCATCTGGCTGCCCCGGCTGATATGCTGCGTCTCTTCCTTCAGATGCTTCGAGGCGCCGGTGAGCGTCGTGGAGGCATCGTTGAACCGGGCAACCATGTCGTGCAATCCCGATTGCATGGCGCGCATCGATCCAATCAGACTCTCCTCCCGAGCACGTGCGTCGATTGTCTGCGTGAGATCGCCACTTGCGATGTTCTTGGCAATTCCTGCCGCGAAAGCGGGTTCTCCTCCAAGTTGTCCAAGGATGCTCCGCATGGTGCCAGCGGCCAGGACGGACACGACAGCAATCAGCACTCCGCCGGTGATCAGCAGCTTGATGGCGTCGTGCCAGAACACACGGTCGATATCATCCACAAAGAAACCAATGGCTACCAGCCAGCCCCAGGGCTCGAACATGGTGGCGCCGTTGAGCTTCTTGTACATCGTCTTGTCCTCTGTTCCCGGCCGGACTGCCTCGAGCATGACGAATCCCTTGCCATCCTTGTTGCGCGCAATTTCCTCCTTGTACACCTCCATTACTTGACGACCGTCGATGGTCTTTCCGCCCGGGTCGATCTTGCCAACGCGCGAGGCATTTCCGTGCACCAGCAGCATGTTGTCGGCGGCATTGCGCACGATGAAATAGTTGTCCTTGGTACGCTGAGCCGAGATGGATTCCTTCGCGCGCGCTTGTGCTTCCTCCCGCGTTAGCTTGCCGGCCTTCTCCTGCTCGTGAAAGTAGGCGAACTGGGCGTTCGCTACGTCGAGCAGTTGCACGATTTGAGAACGACGCTCCTCGTACATGCTCTGTCGCAACTGGTACAGTCCCTCGGCGGCCATCACCAGCATTCCGAGGAGCGCTGCGGCGACGATGATCAGGATGCGGATCCGCAGTTTCATGGCGTTCTCCAGTTGTGGCTACACAAGAACTATAAGCCAACTTTCATCGGCGCGTTGAGAGACACCTGACTGGGCTTGGCCTGACGAGAGCAGCGCATCGGGGTTGCGATGATGACTCTGGTATCGCGGTTTCCTGGATCAACTGGAGAAAAGAAGGAAATCTTGTTTGGTGCCGGTAGATCGGCATTGTCGCCATGTATGCTGCACCCTCGAGAGCTACCGGCGTTATTCGGTTCGACAAACGCGAATTGCAAGTGGATCGGCCACCGGCTGGACTGTGGTCTCTGTCCAACGATTCTTACGGCGAACGAAGCCCCTGGCTCCCCCGAATTGGGGCTCTTTGCATGGGCGTTGTGCTCCTTGTAGTGTGTCAAAGCAAATCAGATCGATTTTGGCCGCAATTCGAATCGACCAATGACAATGCGACTCGCGTCGTCGATCAGACGAGAGCACTCTATGGCAATGATTGAGCGCCGTGCGAGCGGTGGCTCAGGTGGTGCATCGAACTTGTGCTGGCATTCTGCGCTGAAAAACCAGCACATTCCCGAGCATCACTAACGTTAGGCCCGCAAAGGCGCTCACGCTCCAGTGATAATCCTCGAATACGGCCGACACGTTGAGCGCCACGATTGGGAAGAGTACCGTGCAATAGGCCGCCCGTTCTGGGCCGAGGCGTCCGACGAGGGTGAGGTAAGCCGTGAAGCCGATCACGGAGCCTGGAATCGCAAGGTAGAGCAGGGCACCGACGTAACGCGGGCTCGGGTCGAATACGAAGGGGGCGCCGCTGGCGAGGGCGTAGCTCAGAAGTAGCACGGCGCCGAGCGCCATCCCCCAGGCATTGGTCTGCGCGGGCATCAAACCCCGCGCCTGCAGGGCCGACGAGAGCAGATTCCCCGACGAGAAGCAGAGCGTGCCTCCGAGCGCCCACGCCAACCCTTGGAGCGTCGCGGCGTCCTGTGCATGACCGGTGATCTCCGGCCAGAAGAGCAGCAGTAGGCCGGCTAGTCCCAGCGCGCCGCCTCCGATCACCTGCGGCGCGATTTCGCGATGCAGGATGACGCGCGCCAGCAGAGCGTTCCAAAGCGTGGAGGTGGAAAACACTACGGCCACCAGGCCACTCGGTATGGTGAGACTCGCGTTCAAGAAGCACACAAAGTTCACGCAGAACAGGCATACGCCCTGCGCGGCGATCAGGCCAAGCGATTCGGCTGGTGGTCGACGCAGCTGCTTCTTCCATGACAGCAGCACGAACAAAACGATGGCTGCCAGTGCAAAACGATAAGTGATCGACAACGGAATCGGCACGACGCCGAGTTGCCACTTCAGGGCAATCCAGGTGGTTCCCCAAATCAGGACGACGAGCGCATACAGGAAGAGATTCATGGCTATCGGCAAAGAATGATTGCCGATACTGTGCATGACCTACGGATGCCGCGATTGCATATTCCTGCGCATTTCATGCGGCGGCGATTCCGTTGATTCCGGTGCGGGGGTACGATTGGCTGCATGGAACAACACCTTCCTGAAACCACCGGCCAGCGCGTCTTCGACGTGCTCAGTCATTGCCGCGCCAGCCTGGAACGATCCGTTGCGCTGGGCGACGATTTGTTGCTGGCGCAATGGTCGAACCGGGATTCGGAGCCGAGCTACCATGCTCCCGGCCACCACACGATCTCGGTCTATCTTGAAGGTGGTTTTGGTACCTATCTGGAAGGAAGGCCAAGCCAGCGCGGTTCGCCAGGCCGCGTATGCCTGATGCCCGCGGAAAACGATTTCCACTGGATCGTCGAGGGGAGCCTGCGCTTTCTTCACCTCTACGTCTCCGAGCGAGCCTGGGCGGACCGTGTAGTTCGGCTTCTGGATGCCGAGCCACGGGCCGTGACGTTGGACGAGAAAGTTTATGTCGAAGACCCGACATTGGTCCGTTGGGCGACAACGGCAGCCGGAAGCCCTTGGGATAGCCCCGATGATCGTCTGGCGGTAAATTCCGCCAGCCATGCCGTACTCGACCATCTGGTGCTGTCGGCGGCGCGCCCGTTGCACCGTGGCGTCGCTCAGCGTCTACGCGGTGGACTCTCGGCGCTGGCGAGGCGCCGCGTCATCGAATGGATCGAGGCGCACCTGCATGAAGATTTGACCTTGGCTCAACTGGCGGCGCAGACGGCTTTGTCGGAATTCCACTTTGCGCGCATGTTCCGCGTCTCCATGGGGGTCACGCCCCACGCTTGGGTGGCCATGCGCCGTCTTGGCCGGGCTTGCGACTGTCTGACAAAGACCGATTGGCCTCTCGAACAGGTTGCGGCGGCGTGCGGCTTCGCCCATGCCAGCCATCTGGTTCGTCGTTTCCGCGCGGAACTGGGAATGACTCCGCTACAGTTCAGAAGATCCGGTCGCTGATTAACGCCAAAACGAATGATGCCCCCTGTTGGGTCGTCAATTCTATCCACCATGGTGTGTCAGCAGTTCATCAGCCGGTTGCCATTTGCGATCACGCGGGGTAGGCGTAATTGCAGCGCGGCCGCCGATGTGCTTTGAAGCGGCCTTCAGAGTTGTTTGAGCAACGACTCGAACTGGTCGATTGGCAACGCTTCACCGAACAGGAACCCCTGAAAATTCACGCAGCCTCGCTCTTGCAGCGCGGCTCGCTGCGCCTCGGTCTCCACGCCCTCGGCGATGACGTCGAGTTCGAGACTACGGGCCATGGCGATGATCGTGTGCACGATGGCCTTGTCGCTGACATCCTCGGCCAGATCGCGCACGAACGAGCGATCGATCTTGAGCTGATCGAGCGGCAATTGTTTGAGGTACTGTAACGATGAATAACCGGTGCCGAAGTCGTCCAGCGAAAAGCGCACGCCGATGGCCCCCAGAGCCTTCATCGAGGCGATAACGTCCTCGACGTTATCCATCAAGATGCCTTCGGTGAGTTCCAGCTTGAGTAGCGCCGGATCAACGCCGTGGCGTTGCAGCGTCGATATCAGCTGGCTTGCGAAATCCGCTTGCTGGAACTGCTTGGCGCTGACGTTGACGGAGAGAACGAGCCGGCAGGCGGCCGCGTTCTCCTGCCAGGCCTCGAGTTGAGCGCAAGCCGTTTCTATCACCCACTGCCCGATCGGCCGGATCAGCCCGGTTTCTTCGGCGAGGGGGATGAACTCGGATGGAAGGAGCAAACCGTGTTCTGGATGAATCCAGCGGATCAACCCCTCTGCGCCGATCGGCTGCCCCGATGCGCCGACCTTGACCTGATAAAACAGCCGGAATTGCTGGCCGTCGATCGCCCGTCGCAGTTCCGCTTCGAGTGCCATGCGCACTTCGATGGCGTGCTGCATCCGCGGGTCGAAAAAGCGCAAGGTGTTACGTCCCGCCCTCTTGGCTTGATACATGGCGATATCGGTTTGCTTGAGCAGGTCTTCGACGGTCTGCGAGTCGTCGTTGAACAGCGTGGCTCCGATGCTCGGGGAGCTTAAGTATTCGTAGGACGCCAAATGGTACGGTAGGGAGAGCGTTTCCCGGATTTTCTCGCCCACCGCCTCGGTCTGAGCGGCGGCTTCGAGCGGAACTTTACTCAAGTCTTCCAGCATGACGACGAACTCGTCGCCGCCGATCCGCGCAATGGTGTCGGTCTCGCGTACGCACGACTCAAGGCGTCGGGCGACCTGCTGCAGCAATAAGTCGCCCACGTCATGGCCCAAGGTGTCGTTGAGTGTTTTGAAATTGTCGATGTCGATGAACAGCAGCGCGCCGGCCTGCCCGGTGCGCATTCGCGCAGCCAGCGCCTTCTGTAGCCTTTCGAGCAGGAGGCGACGATTCGGCAGACGGGTAAGGGGGTCGCTGGTCGAAAGCGATTGCAGCTGTTGGTTCATCTCCGCGAGCAGCGCATTCTGCTCGGCGAGTTTCCGGTTGATGCGCTGGAGTTCATCCTCCTGGCATTTTCTATCGTTGATGTTGAAGGTGACGCCGATGAAGCGTTGGCCATGATCCATGCCCTCGCTGCTCACGATCCGCCCGTAGTTGGCGTACCAGAGCCACTCGCCGTTCTTCGCCCGCAGGCGGAATTCGCTTCGGTACTGCGGCGTGGTTCCCGCCACATGGTCATCGATTGCGGTTTTGATCCCTGCGAGGTCTTCCGGATGGACCAGAGCGAACATATCCTTGACGTGGAACGTGGACGCTTGATCGCCGTAACCGAGTTCGGCGAACGTCTTGCGCGCGTAGCGGGTGACCTCCCCGGTGACGAGGTCGTTTTCCCAAAGGTCGAGTCCTGCGGCCTCCAGAGCCAACTCCAGACGATCCTTGTTGAGGTCGCGCTCGGACATTCCTTCGTCTCTCCGAGCAGTCTTAAGCGGCGCCAGGAAGTGCGCCGGCGTAACCGATGCTGCGTAGGAGACCGGCGAACGATGCCACCACCCCGGCCGCTTTGTAGAACGGCGGCGCCGCTTCCACTTTGATGATACTGACCGTCTTGCCGGTGCTCTTGCCCGTGCGCGGATCGAAATAGACGGCCAGATCGTCGGTAGCGTTCGAGAATCCGAGACCCGTGCTTTCCGAGTAGTAGCAGATCGAGTCCGGTGCGATGACGTCGGGCACGTTGCTGAGGCTCGAATACATGATCAGGCTTTCGTTCAAGTTATAAAGGTAGTGCGTCTCGGTACTTCTAGCTGGATCAGGCGCGTCGTCCAGGCGGATGATGCCGGTATCGAGCGAGCCTCTGGTCGTCGACTGAGTGACGGAAGTGATGTAGAAGTTCCTGACGACCGGGGTGCTGCGCCGTCCTGTCAGGTTGGCGATGCATTGCGCCACACGCGACGTATCCGGCGGCGCTGGCGAGTCAAGAAGAAACTGACCCAACGCCCGGGTCTGGCTCAGTGTTCCGGCCAGGTAGCTGCCCGACAGGGCGAAGCCGTTGCTCGCGTTAGACGGCCACAGAGCAATTCCCGAGAAGCTCCCGAAAGCCGAGACGATGCCGCCGGCCAGCGATTCAATTTGGGCCGCCGTGCGCGCGCCAAGGGTCGCGGACTGTACCTCGGTTGGCGATCGTGCGTCATTGGCCAGCGAACACGGGCTGGCTGCCAGAGAGGCACTGCCGCCGTAGGTGGTCTGGGGAAGTTCCGGCACGGCGCGGCCGGCGCCATCGCCGTCGACGACCCAGCCGATGGCGTTGTCCGAACGGGCTGCGGCGAGAAGTGGAACGATCGAATTGATCGCTCCGATTTCCACGGGAATGAGGCATCCGAGCGTGGCGCCCGTCGCCTGCTCGAATGTCCTCACCGTATTGACGATCGAGTATTCCACGTCGGCCAGCGTCATTCCGTCGGCGGCGTCCGGTGAGCCCATCAAGGCCAGCACGCAACAGTTTGTGGCGTCGTCATAGTCCTGCACGCGCACCGTGCCCTTCCAGCCGCTTTTGTCCAACTCATTGAGCACGCTGACAGCATCGCGATAGCTGCCGCCCCCGCCACTGGCCAGAATCGCGGCGCCCGCCGCGATGTAGCGAAAATCGGTGAGTCCGTACTCATTGGCTGTCACGGTTTTTCCTTTCTCGTTGTCAGTAGTGTTCCGTTGCAGATTCCTTCACCATGCCGTTGGCGTTCTCAAACCCAAATTCCAAGCGCTTAGCGCGAAGGCGACGACCCGGAAACAGGCTCCCCTTGGCCCGATCTCGCCGCAATCCTAGCATTTTCGTGCGCCTTGCATACCGTTAAGTCCTGGAATACTGCGTGGCACTTTGCGAACGGATACCTGGCGAAGGCCATCGGTCGAAAACGGGACCGAGCGGTGAGACTCAATGGGATGAAGAAAAGCGCGCCGTGCCTTGCGCTGGTTTTCGCGACATCAGACCAGCCGCGAGGCAGCCAACAGCCTCCGGCAGCGGTTATCGCTGTTCACCACTCAGGAGGGGGCGCATATCGCCTTACGCGTATCGGGGCGAAGGTGGAGGCTGACTATGGCGCCATTTGGGGGAAGTTCCGAACCGCATTCTGAGACGGCAGGAGCGGTCTGTCCTGACGACCGGATCTACATCTTCTCGTCGTGGACGATGCCTCCGGTGAGGTCGACCATATCCGGGGTCACTTGGTCAACCCGGATGATGTTGTCCAAGACTAGCTATGCTGAACTTCACTTGACGTTCAGCTCCGGGCTCTCGAAGGGGGACCTTGGCTCATGGAAGAATGCGCCCGCAAAGCTGACTTTGGAGAACCGTCCTCCAGTGGGTCATGGCGGCTCCCGGCGGCCACGATGTCTGGCAACCGTTCATTGACCGGCGCAATGAAGAAAAGGATACTTTGGGCCGTGCGGCTGGATCTTCTATCCCTTCTCCTGATACTCGTCCTTGGCCCGGCCGCTTGGGCGGCACCGGGCTATTCGATTTGGGGCGATTTCAAGTACCCGCCGGACTTCCAACACTTCGACTACGTCAATCCCAACGCGCCGAAAGGCGGTGAATTGCGTTTGGTGGCGGGGTCGCGCATTTCGACGTTCGACAAGTACAACCCATTCACGCTCAAGGGCAACGCGCCGTCGTTCCTGGGCGACATGTTGTTCGAAGGGCTCATGGCCTCGCCGATGGACGAGGTCGGCGTGGCCTACGGCCTGCTCGCTGAAGACATCGAGGTGGCGCCGGATCACATGGCCGCGATCTTCCGACTGCGCCGCGAAGCGCGTTTCCACAATGGCGATCCGGTGCGCGCGAGCGACGTCAAATACAGCTACGAAACGCTGCTCTCGCCATACGCCGCGCCCGCGTACGCCACGTTGCTGGCCGACGTGGCCGGTTGCGACGTGCTCGATGAGCGCACGGTGCGCTTCCGCTTCAAAAAGAAGGACCGGCAGTTGCCGTTGGTTGTCGGCAGCCTGCCCGTCTTCTCGCCCAAATGGGGCATGGAAAACGGCAAGACCAAGCGCTTCGACGAGATCGTCGCGGACACGCCGATCGGCACGGGCCCGTACCGCATCGGCCCGGTACGCTTCGGCAAGGACATAACCTACGTGCGCGACCCGAATTACTGGGGACGCGATCTGCCGGCGCGTCAGGGGATGAACAATTTCGACCGCATCACGGTGAAGATCTACCGCGATAGTACGGCCCAACTCGAAGCGCTCAAGGCCGGCGAGTTCGACCTGATGCAGTTCTTTTCCGCCGGCGACTGGAGCCGCCGTCTGGACGGTCGGCGCATCGACAGCGGCGAACTGGTGAAGATGAACTTCACGCACAAGTTGCCCGATGGGTTCTACAGCTACGTGCCCAATCTGCGCCTGTCGAAGTACCAGGACCGGCGCGTGCGCATGGCCATCGAGCTGGCGATGGACTACGAATGGATGAACGCGCACTTGTTCCGCGGTGCTTACGTGCGCGTGAAGGGCGTGTTTGGGAATACCGACTGCGAGGCGAACGGGGTGCCGTCTCCCGCGGAACTCGCGCTGCTCGAGCCGCTGCGCGCGGACCTGCCCCCCGACGTGTTTGGGCCAATGGCCGTGCCGCCGCGTACTGACGGCTCCAATTCGCTGCGCGATAACCTGCGCCGGGCGCAGGCGCTGCTCAACGAGGCCGGTTGGGCCTACCGCGACGGGGCGCTACGTAACGCCCAAGGTGAACCGTTTGTGATCGAGTTTCTGGACAGCACCGAGGCACGGGGGGCCACGACGACGGCCGCGTGGCGCCGGGCGCTGGCCAAGCTCGGCATCGATTTCCAGCTGCGCGAGACGGATTTCGCCCTATGGCAGGAACGCCTGGAGTCGAATACCTTCGATATGGTGGGCATCTCGTTTCCCGGCACGCATTTTCCCGGCGCTGATTACGTTGACTTGTTCGGCAGCAAAGCCGCCGACATTCCTGGTTCCGGTAACTACGCGGGTGTCAAAAGCCAGGCGATCGACGCGCTCTTGGCCCGCCTCACGCAGGCGGACACGCGCGACGAGTTCCTCGCGAGTTGCCGGGCGCTCGACCGCGTGATCGCGCATGGCCACTACCTAGTTCCTGCCTGGACGGCGCGCGACCGGCGTATCGCGTACAGCGATTGGGCGCTCGAGCGGCCAGCCGTCGTACCGCCCTATCCGCCCGAAGGCGTGCCGTACATGACCTGGTTCATGACGACATGGTGGGCACGCACGCCCCCGAAGACGGCGAGGTAACGCGACCATGCTGGCCTACATCGTCAAGCGCCTCTTGTTGATGCTGCCGACGTTGTTCGGCGTATTGCTGGTGACCTTCGTCGTCACCCAGTTCGTGCCCGGTGGGCCCGTCGAGCAGTACCTTGCCGAGGCGCGCCGCGTACAGGGCCGGGGCGACGTGTCGGCGTATCGTGGCGGGCAGGGGGTCGATCCAAAACGCATCGAACAGATCAAGAAGCTGTACGGCTTCGACAAGCCGGCCACCGAGCGCTTCTGGCTGATGATCAAGCAGTACGCGCGTTTCGACCTTGGGCAGAGTTTCTTTCAGAACAAACCCGTCGCCAAACTGATCGCCGAGAAGCTGCCGGTCTCCGTCAGCCTGGGATTGTGGACGTTCTTTATCAGCTACCTGATCGCCGTTCCGCTCGGCGTGGCGAAGGCGGTACGCGCCGGTTCGCGCTTCGATTTCGTGAGTACCTTGATCGTGCTCGTCGGTTACGCGATACCGGGCTTTGTGCTCGGAGTCGCGCTGCTCGTCGTCTTCGGCGGTCAGTTGCAGTGGTTCCCGCTACGCGGTCTCACCTCCGTGAATTGGGACGAACTCAGCTGGCCGGCACGCATCGTCGATTACCTCTGGCACATCACGCTGCCGGTCATCGCCATGGTGCTCGGCAGCTTCGCCGTGACGACCATGCTGACCAAAAACTCCTTCCTCGAGGAGATCCGCAAGCAGTACGTGCTCACAGCGCGTGCGAAGGGCCTGAGCGAGCGGCGCGTGTTGTGGAAGCATGTCTTCCGCAACGCGCTGATCCCGATCCTGACCGGCTTCCCCGCGGCGATCATCGGCGCTTTCTTTACCGGTTCCTTGCTGATCGAAACGCTGTTCTCGCTCGACGGGTTGGGGCTGCTCAGCTACGAGAGCATCATCCGCCGCGATTATCCCGTCGTCCTCGGCTCGCTCTACGTGTTTACGTTGATCGGGCTGTTCACCAAACTTGTCAGCGATCTGAGCTATGTCTGGGCCGACCCCCGCGTCAAGTTCGATTGATCGCGCCCCGGCGGCGGCCCCTCGTGCGGCGTCCGTCTCGCAGAGTCCGGCCGCGCGCGCCTGGCGACGCTTCCGGCGCAATCGCCTGGGCTTCGTCAGCCTGGTCGTCTTCTGTGCGCTGGTCGGCATCAGCCTGTTCGCCGAGATCGTTTCCAACGATCGGCCGTTGCTGGTGTACTACGAGGGCCAGTTCTATGTCCCGCTCGCGCGCGATTACCCGGAGACGGCCTTTGGAGGTGAATTCCCGACGCCCGCCGACTACCTCGACCCGTATGTGCGCGAAAAGATAACGAGCGGCTCGAACTGGGCCATCTACCCATTGAATCCCCATGGCCCGGCGACGATCAGCTACGACTCGAAGTATCCGTTCCCGAGTCCGCCGTCGCGGGAGAATCTGCTCGGTACCGACGAGCGCGGGCGCGACATGCTCGCGCAGCTCATTTACGGTTTCCGCTTGAGCGTGGTGTTCGGCCTCGTGCTGACGGCCATCGGCGTGGTGATCGGTGTGATCACCGGCGCCGTCCAGGGTTATTTCGGCGGGCGTACGGATCTCACGTTCCAGCGCTTCATCGAGATCTGGTCCTCGATGCCGGAGTTGTACCTGCTGATCATCTTCAGCGCCATTTTCTCGCCCAGTGTCTGGCTACTCGTCGTGCTGCTCAGCCTGTTCGGCTGGATGGGACTTTCGGATTACGTTCGCGCCGAGTTTCTGCGTAACCGGCAGATGGATTACGTGAAGGCCGCGCGCGCGCTTGGCGTCGGTAGCCGGCAGATCATGTGGCGGCACATTCTGCCCAACAGCATGACGCCGGTGGTCACGTTCCTGCCGTTCCGCATGAGCGCCGCCATCCTTGCGCTGACCTCGCTCGACTTCCTCGGTCTGGGCGTACCTCCCGGCACGCCGTCGCTCGGCGAGCTGCTCAGCCAGGGGAAACAGAACATCGACGCCTGGTGGATTTCGATCGAGACCTTTGCAGTCCTCGTCATCACGTTGTTGCTACTTACGTTCATGGGCGACGCCCTGCGCGACGCGCTCGATCCGAGGAAGGTGGACCGGTGAGTGCCCCTACCGTCACGCTGCCGCTGGAAGTCAGCCAGTCGACTCCTTTACTTGAGGTGCAAGGTCTACGGGTCGCCTTCGGCGGTAAGGAAGTGGTGCACGGCATCGATTTCTCGGTCATGCCGGGTGAAACGCTAGCACTTGTCGGCGAGTCGGGATCGGGAAAAACCGTTAGCGCGCTGTCGCTGTTGCGTTTGCTCCAGGATGCGGAGGTGCAGGGCGCGGCCGTTTTGAGCGGCGAGGGCAGGGCGCCTGCGCGCGACTTGCTGCGTCTTTCGGAACGCGAACTTCTGGCAGTGCGCGGACGGGAGATCGCCATGATCTTCCAGGAACCGATGACGGCGCTTAACCCGCTCTATCCGGTGGGCGACCAGATTGCCGAGGTGCTGCAGCTCAAACAAGGCCTCGATCGCCGTGCAGCTTGGCAGGGGGCTGTCGAGGCCTTGCGTGACACCGGGATTCCCGATCCCGAACAGCGTGCTCGGTCGTACCCGCACCAACTGTCGGGAGGGCAGCGGCAACGCGCCATGATCGCCATGGCACTCGCCGGTCGGCCCCGCCTGCTTCTCGCCGACGAGCCGACGACGGCGCTCGATGTCACGCTGCGTGGGCAAATCCTCGAGTTGCTTGGTGAGGCGCGCAAGCAGCATGGCATGGCGCTGCTGCTGATCACCCATGACCTCAACCTCGTGCGCCGTTTTGCCGACCGCGTGGCGGTGATGGAAAACGGCGTGCTCGTTGAGCACGGAACGGTGGCAGATGTGTTTTCGGCGCCGCAGCACCCGTACACGCGCAAGCTGATCGACAGCCTGCCGGAACGCGACGTGGTCGAGGAGGAAGCGCCCGCCGGCGAGCCGGTGATGCAGGCCAAAGACATGCGAGTGGCCTACGCGACGCGACTGCCCGGGTTCAAGGGTTGGTTCCGCCGTGGGGAGTTCGTTGCGGTGAAGAACGCTTCTTTCGCTATTCCGCCTGGTCGCACGCTCGGCGTTGTCGGCGAATCCGGTTCGGGCAAGTCGACGCTCGCGTTCGCCGCGTTGGCCTTGCATCCGCATCGTGGCGACCTGGAAGTGCTGGGCCGGCGCTGGAGCGGAAAGGCGGCGACTGACAACGCCATCCGCCGCACGGTGCAGGTCGTCTTCCAGGACCCGTTCTCGTCGCTCTCGCCGCGCATGACGGTCGAGGAAATCGTCGGCGAAGGGCTGGCGGTCCATGAACCTGGCCTCGATGTTGCGGCGCGGCGCGAGCGCGTCGTGCAGGCGCTCGCCGATGTGGGCCTTACCGAAGGTCAGTTTCACGGACTGCTCAGCCGTTATCCGCATGAATTTTCCGGAGGCCAGCGGCAGCGCCTCGCCGTGGCGCGGGCTCTGATCGTGCAGCCGCGCCTGCTCGTGCTCGACGAGCCGACCAGCGCGCTCGATGTCACCGTGCAGAAACAGGTGCTCGGTCTGCTGCAGCGGTTGCAGCGCGAGCGGGGACTGAGCTACCTCCTGATCACGCACGACATGAGCGTGATCCGTGCCATGGCGCACGAGGTCCTCGTCATGCGTGCCGGCGAGATCGTCGAATCCGGACCGGTTCGCGAGGTTCTCGATTCGCCGAAACACGCCTATACGCGCACCCTGGTCGAAGCAACGACCTAAGCGCGAAAACGCTGCCGCGCTTGCCGAACTGAGCCGATTGGCGTTTCAGCCTGAGTCTTTGGTTGCCGGCGTGCCTACGGCTTCGTCCGCCGATGCAAGGCCCGACAACATTCGTCCTGCTTGATTTCGCCGGCTTGGCCCGCCTATCGCACCTCAATTTCCGTTCGTCGCCCGCGGCTGTTGCCCTGGGCGTGCAGTTGAACTTTGCCCGTCGGCAACCGTCCGACACCTGACGGTGTGAAAAAGCCGTCTTGAAATAGACCGGGTCGGACGCATCTTCCTCACAGGACACGCTTCGGCAATGCTGCGAAGCGAAATGGAAAGGAGCCGTCATGAACATTGTCTATAACAGCAGCAACTACGCCATCCTGGCCTACCCGACGCGCGGGGCGTTCGAACTGGTCGACAAGCAGGGCAGCCGGACGCTGTTCGTGCAAGGTTCGGTGGCCAGTGGTCTGCGTGAAGCCATCGATGCGATTCCGGATGAGGACCGCGACGAGGAATCGATCGACGCCTTGCTCGACGACTACTGCGCAGGTGCGGCGAAGCCGATCACTTACCATTGAATCGACAGGTATAATGGCCGCGATCCGGCCCCAGCGGGCCGGCGAGTTCTTATTCTTTCGGAGTGGTTCAAATGGCGCTGTACGAATCGGAATACACGGTGTTCTGGCGGGAAATGATGAAGAAGCATCCCGAGTGGTCCGAAGACCGCCTCGTCGGTCGGTCGATCCTGTGGGACAAGAAAGTGGACCTCGGCGAGCAAAAGACGCTGAGTGAAACCAGTGAAGCCGGTCGCGCGTATCCCTACGACGTGAACTTCGAGCACAAGTAAGCACGGGTACCGCCAAACAAAAGCCGGACATCGTCCGGCTTTTTTTATTGGTTTACGGCGTGCAACGGTTTACTCGGGCGAGCTTCAAGGCGTCCGCAACGGGCAGACGACGCGCTTCACTCCCGGGTCTTCATGATGTGGATGGATGGCGAAGCCGAGCGATGAAAGCAGACGGAACATCTTGGTGTTCGTCGACAGCACGTCGCCCACGACCGCGCGGAATCCTTTGACGCGCGCCGTATCGATCAACGCCGTCATGAGCTTGCGACCGATGCCATGCTTCTGCCAGCTGTCGGTAACCGCGAGCGCGAATTCAACCGTTTCGCCGTCCGGGTTGCTCGCGTAACGGGCGACGCCGATCTGGGTTTCGTTGCCGTTGGCGTCGGGAAGCACCGCGACGAGCGCCATTTCCCGGTCGTAGTCGATCTGCGTGAAGCGCACGAGCATCGAGCGCGTGAGTTCCTGCATGGTGTCCATGAAACGGTAGTATTTGCTTTCGTCGGAGAGCCCTTTGACGAACTCCTGCTCCATCTCGGCGTCTTCGGGACGGATCGGGCGAATCGTGACGGTCCGTCCGTCAGCGAGTTCCCATGTCTGAATCAGATGCGCCGGGTAGGGATGGATCGCCATGTGGGAGTACCGGTCGCCCGTGGTTCCGGCATAGTCCACCACGATACGCGCATCGACGGCGATCGCTCCCGCTTCGTCGACGATCAGCGGGTTGATGTCGAGTTCCTGCAACCAGGGGAGTTCGCACACCATCTCCGAGATGTTGAGCAGCACTTCTTCGAGCGCGTCCATGTCGATCGGCGGCATCGTGTGGTACTGCCCGAGCAACTGCGAGGCACGCGTGGAACGGATGAGGTCTTGCACCAGGAAGCGGTTGAGCGGCGGGAGCGCAATCGCGTGGTCGCGGAATATCTCGACTTCGGCGCCGCCTGAACCAAAGGTGATCAGCGGACCGAAAATCGGGTCGCGCACGACGCCGATCATCAATTCACGTCCGTTCGGGCGCGAAATGTACGGTTCGATCGATATTCCATTGATGCGCGCCTCGGGGTGCCGCTTCTGCACGCGCTCCATGATGTCATGGTACGCGGTGCGCACGGCCGGCGCATTGATGATCTTGAGCCGCACGCCGCCCGCTTCCGTCTTGCGCACGACATCGGGCGAATCCACTTTCATCGCCACGGGGAAGCCGATCTGCTCGGCGAGCAGCAGCGCCTCGGTCGGCGTACGGGCGACCATCGTTTGGGCGACTGGAATGCGGAAAGCGCGCAGGACGGCCTTCGACTCCATTTCGGAAAGCACCTTGCGTCGTTCCTGAAGCACGGCCTCGATCAACATCCGCGCGCCTTCTGTCTCCTGCGGCGTGATCTGCGAAGTCGCTTCCGGCGTCTGCAACAACAGCTTCTGGTTACGGTAGTAGGTCGAGATGTGGTGGTAAACCTCAATCGCCGTCTCGGGCATGCGGAACGCCGGGATGCCTGCATCGTCAAGCGCCGTACGCCCGGCGATGACCTGCTCTTCGCCCATCCAGCAGGCGAGCATCGGCTTTGATGTCTGCGAACTGACGTCGATGACCGCTTGCGCGACGTCCATGGGTTGCGTCATCGCCTGCGGCGAGAGCATGACGAGGATGCCGTCGACGCCCTCGTCCTGCGCCACCGCCATGATCGCGTCCCGGTAACGCGCTGGGGTGGCGTCGCCGACGATATCGATTGGATTGCCGTGCGACCAGGTATCCGGCATGGCAGCGTTGAGCGCCGCCATCGTCTGGTCGGAAAGCGGCGCCAGCGCGATGTCCATGTCACCGGCTCGGTCGGCGGCCATCGCGCCTGGGCCGCCACCATTGGTGATGATCGCCAGCCGGCGCCCCTGTGGGCGGAATTTCGAGGCCAGCGCTTTGGAAGCGTAAAACAGTTGGCCAACGTTTGTGACGCGGACGACGCCCGCGCGCCGGATGACGGCATCGAAAACCGTGTCCGATCCAGCCACCATCCCGGAATGCGCATGCACGGCAGCCGACCCGGCTGCGTGGCGACCGGCCTTGAGCAGGATGATTGGCTTGATGCGGGCCGCCGAGCGCAGGGCGCTCACAAAACGGCGCGCGTTACGGATACCCTCGATGTAGAGCAGGATGTAGTGCGTCCGGTTGTCGTAGACCAAATAGTCGAGGATTTCGCCGAAATCGACGTCGGCGGTACTGCCGATCGATACGACGCTGGAGAAACCGACGCGATTGCTCTTCGCCCAGTCGAGGACCGCTGAGCACATTGCGCCCGATTGGGAAATCAGCGCGAGATTGCCGGGTTCGGCATCAACACGGGCAAATGTCGCGTTGAGTCCCAGTTCTGGACGAATGATGCCGAGGCAGTTCGGCCCGAGCACGCGCACGCCGTAGCTGCGCGCGATCTCCAACGTTTTGCGTTCGAGCGCCGCGCCGGAGTGGCCCGCTTCCGAGAAACCGGCGGCGATGATGATCGCGGATTTGATCCCGCTGCGCCCGCATTGCTCGATGATTGTGGGTACAGTCACCGGGGGGGTCGTGATGACGGCGAGTTCGACGCGGGCGCCGATATCCTCGATCGACTTGTACGCTACGCGTCCTTGCACTGTTTCGTGCTTGGGATTGATCGGATACAGGGTGCCCTTGTAACCCGATTCGATGATATTGCGAAAAAGAATGTTGCCGACCGAGTTCTCGCGATCAGAGGCGCCGATGACGGCCACCGACTTCGGTTCGAATAGACTCGTCAGATAGTGTCGTTCGAGCATCCGTAGCCTCCCCGCAAGCGATGTGGCGGCCCCTCGCAGTCGGTTTTCGGCAACGTTGTTCGCGACCGCGGAACACGCTGGCACAGCATGCACGATATGCCATGCCGGTGTCTACTGGCTTGGCGCTGTCAATACGGCAGGCCGTACCCCCACCGTAACTCAGGGGGCTATTCCGTGACGCGACTGCGGATGTCGATGTCGGAACAGAGGGTCCGATAGACCGGGCATTTGTTGGCGATTTCGAGCATGCGGGCGCGCTGCTCGGCGGTGAGGTCACCTTCGAGCGTGATCGTCCGCTCGATGCGGTCGACCTTTGCACCGTCGACCTCGACCTTCTCGTGCGTAAGTTCGACGCTAACCCGGTGCAACGGCAGCGCTTTGCGTTCGGCGTACATGCGCAACGTCATGGACGTGCAGGAGCCGAGGGCCGCGAGCAGGTAGTCGTAGGGGGCGGGCCCCACAGCTTCG
The DNA here is from genome assembly GCF_025770765.1 of Propionivibrio soli. Taxonomy (GTDB): domain Bacteria; phylum Pseudomonadota; class Gammaproteobacteria; order Burkholderiales; family Rhodocyclaceae; genus Propionivibrio; species Propionivibrio soli. Next base: position 149,881 of record NZ_JANZKY010000003.1, read on the forward strand.
CCGCCCTTAGCGGCCGGTTCGTCGGCGATTAGCATGTGCATTCCGACGGCGATCGACTGCTGGTAACGGCCGCGTCCATTTTCTGCCACCACGACCGGCGGCGATTTTTCTTCACTGTGCATGCGCTTCAATTCTCTCTGGTTGGTCGTCGGCCGCGATGTCCCGGGCCAGACGCGTGATGTCTGCCGGGCTCAGGTCATTGGCCATGAATGTTTTCGGCTCGCGGAAGCCAGCGAAATGCTTGTTCTGGGAGCGCCGGTAAAGCGGGTCGTAGTGCTTTTCCAGGAGTTCGCCGACGAGTTCCCGCCAGCTACCGTCTCGGACATAGGCTTGCCACCGCTCGATTGTTTCCCGGCTCTGCAGTTGGTTCAACGTCTCCAGCCGAGAACTGAGCCATTCGGGGGCGCCCAAAAAATAGTCGTAGTCGCGCAGCAGGAAGTCGACGCGGGCGTCGAAGCTCGCTTCGATGTTGATGCAGGCGGCCGCACGCAGCATTTCGAGTAGCGCATCGGGCAAGTGGATCGTGCCGATCTTTCGGCTTTCGGCTTCCACATAGACCGGGCGTGCTGGATCGAAGTCAAGCAGCGCTGAGAGTAACCGCGTCTCGAACGTCTTTTGCGTCGGCTGCGGAGCGTCGGGCAGAACGCCAAGCACCGATCCCTTGTGGCATGCGAACTCTTCAAGGTCGAGCACTTGTTCGCCATTCTCGGCGAGAGCCTTCAACAGCCGGCTTTTGCCGCTCCCCGTTGCACCGCAGACGACTCTGAAATCGAACTGCCGCGGCAGCTCAGCCAGTCGTTCCACAACGAGCTTGCGATAAACCTTATAGCCGCCCTGCAATTGCTGTGCGTCCCAGCCGACACGGCGAAAGATGAGCGCCATTGACCCGCTGCGCTGGCCTCCACGCCAGCAGACGATCAGGGGTTTCCAGTTCGGCGGGCGGTCGAAGAAGGTTTCGCGCAGATGGCGCGCGATGTTCTCGGCGACGTAGGCCGCGCCAATTCGTTTCGCCACGAAGGGCGATTGTTGCTTGTAGAGCGTTCCGACTTCGATGCGCTGTTCATTGTCCAGCACCGGGCAGTTGATGGAACCGGGAATGTGGTCTTCGGCGAACTCGGCGGGGGTGCGGACGTCGACGATTTCGTCGAACTGCCGGAAGTCTTCGATGCGTTCGACGCTCGCGATGCCATGTCTCATACCGTCATTTTAACAGGGGAGCCAAGCCTCGCCAGACGGTGTCGAGGATCTGCGGTTGCGCTTCGGCGGTCGGATGCAGATTGTCCGCTTGGAAGAGCTGACGGTCATCGGCGATGCCGTCGAGCAGAAAGTCGACGAACGCGGCCTTGCGTGATTTGGCCACATCGCCGAATACCTTGTGGAAGTCTTCAGCATACTTGCCGTAATTCGGCGGCAAGCGTTGTCCGATGATCAGCACTTGCGCCTTTTTTGCCTGCGCGCTGGCGGCGATGGCGGCGAGGTTGTCACGGAGGGTCGCCAACGGCAGCCCGCGCAGTCCGTCGTTGGCCCCAAGGGCGAGAATGAGGATTTCCGGGGAATTGCGGGCGAGCGCTGTATCGATGCGCGTGCGGCCGCCACTGGTCGTCTCGCCGGAGATGCTGGCATTGACGACGTTATAATCAAATTTCTTTTCCTTTAGGCGCTTGGCTAGCAAAGCAGGCCATGCCGCCTCCTGCCGGATGCCGTAACCGGCTGACAGCGAATCGCCAAAAACCAGGATCGTCTTGGCCGCGAGCGCCGGCAGGGCAAAGCAGCCGATAAACAGCGCCACCAAGAAACGCAACAATGGAAACCGAAGCATGAACTTGGAAACTCCGAAAGTGGTTGAGGTTAGCGGGCTGACGAAGCAGGTCGATAACGGCGGCGAACCGCTGACCATTCTGCATGAGAATTCCTTTTGCGTCGCTGCCGGGGAGACGGTGGCTATCGTCGGGGCGTCGGGTTCCGGGAAATCCACGTTGCTCGGACTTTTGGCGGGGCTGGACTTGCCAACGAGCGGGTCGATCACGCTTGCCGGAGAGTCTCTGGTGCCGCTGGACGAAGACGCGCGCGCCGTTCTGCGCGGTCGGGTACTCGGTTTCGTTTTTCAGTCGTTTCAGCTTCTGCCGTCGTTGAATGCAATCGAAAATGTGATGCTGCCGCTCGAGCTCGCAGGCGTAGCCAATGCGCGTCAGGAGGCCGAGCATTGGCTCAGCCGGGTCGGACTGTCGCATCGCTTGCGCCACTATCCGAAGCATCTTTCAGGCGGCGAGCAGCAGCGAGTGGCCCTGGCCCGCGCTTTCGCGCCCAAGCCGCAGCTCGTTCTCGCCGACGAACCGACCGGCAATCTGGATGCCGCTACCGGCCACCAGATCATCGAGTTGATGTTCGCCATCAACGCTGAGAGCGGAACGACGCTCATCTTGGTGACGCACGACGAGGAGATCGCGGCGCGCTGCAACCGGCGTTTGCGCATGCACGCGGGGAGGATCGAAGAGGTTGCGTAGGCTCGTTTGCATGATGGATCCCCCACGCTTGGGTAGGTGTCCTCCTCGTTGAAGAAGCGAGCTTGATTCCGCCACCGTTGCATTACGCCGGCCGCCGAGTTATATACATGAAACAAGAATTAGGGAGCTTGCAATGGGGGATTACCCGGGGTTGGCATTCTCGGAAGACGGGAACCGTCTGCGCGCGTCTGTTTCGGCGATCGCCGATCCTCCGCAAATCGATGTTGAAAAGCTTCGCAGTCTGCTTTGCGATGCCGGTTATAGCCGCTGGCAGCTTGCCGAAGAGGCGTTAGGCAAGTTGGTTGAGTGCTACAACTCGGCGACCGAAACCCTCGATCTTCCTATCGGCGAGCGACGCGACTCGGTTTTCTCGCTCGAAATCGCTCCAGACGCCATGCAGGTATGGCTCAAGATAACCCCGGCGTTCGGTGGATCGGCAACCGACGCCGGCGCGGTGTTCATTGCTCTTGGCGAAGCGGGTGTGACGACCGGAATCGACGAGGAAGCCATACGCTCGGCGTGCGCCGCTTCTTCCGGGGGAACGGACCAGCGCGTGCTGATCGCAAGCGGAACTCCGGCCGTCAATGGGGAAGATGCCAAGTTCGAGCTTCTCGTGGCCGATGCCCGGGATCGCGCGCCGCAAGTCAATGAGCACGGGCTAATCGATTTTCGCGATCTCGGTGCGATCCCCACGGTCGCCGCGGACCATCCCCTGATGCGGCGCACGCCGGCTACCCCGGGGACCACCGGCCGCAACGTTCGGGGCGACGTGATTCAGCCGACGCCGGGGCATGACGAGTCCTTCGCCGACAACCTGACCGGCGCCTATGTCGATAAGGCAGACCCCAACCTTCTGCGTGCCACGAACAGCGGGCAGCCGGTACGCTGCGGAAACGGCGTGAATGTCGAAGAGGTTCTGCGTATACGCAATGTGAACATGGCCACAGGCAACATCTCTTTCGACGGCACGGTACATATCGAGGGCGAAGTGTTGCCGGGGATGAAAGTCCGTGCCGCGGGTGACATCATCGTCGGCGACGTGGTGGACGGCGCGGAACTCGACGCCGGGGGCGATATCCGGATTGGTGGCGGCGTTATAGCCAAGGCCATCGTGCGCGCCGGCGGATCGGTCGCCGTTCGCTTTGTCGAGAACGCCACCGTGCACGCGGGAACGACGATCGCTGTCGACGACACCGCGCTGCAAAGCGACCTGCAGGCGAACAACCAGATTCTCGTCGGCGTCAACTCGCCGCAACGCGGCCGGCTCGCCGGGGGCTCGGCGCGAGCCATGCTTCTCATCCGCACGCCGATCCTGGGTTCGCCGACAAGCGGCGTGACTCACTTGCTGCTCGGAGTCAATCCGGTGCTCGAAGCGGAATACCAGGAGCTCCTGAAGAAGATCCAAAAGCAGCGCGAGGATGAGGATAACCTCGAGAAACTGGTCAAGCACCTGACGAAGAATGGCGACAAAGGCGGTCTGCTCGAACGGGCAAAAGCATCGTGGCAGCAGGCGATCAAGGCCTGGGCCAAGCTGCTGCCGCAGCGCGAGGAACTGGAGCGACAACTGGCGCTGATAGCCGGTGCCAAGGTCGAGATCGGTGTCGGCGTCACCGGTGCGGTCGACGTGACTTTCGGCAAGAAGGTCATTCGCGTGCGCAAGCCCTACGAGAGTGGAACGCTCAGCATGGACGGTGAGCGGGGGATCTTCACCGACCTGATGGGCAACACCTCCACGGCGGCGTAGTCGCTTTTGCCCGCAATTCTTTCAACCGCCTTTCGTTCTTTGGCCGAGTGCCAACCGATAGGCGGCTTGTGCGTTATCTCCATATACATTTCCTTACATTTGCAAAGACGATAGCAATACCGAGCGTGTTGGCGTCGGGCTAGACTTAAGGCATGAGAACTGCCGCGTTCGATCAGCGTGGCGGGATTGTTCCGACAGTCCTTGCAGCAGCCGGGATGACCCGGATTGGAGTTTCAAAATGAACGTAATCAAATTCTTGAAATGGGTGGCGGTGGCGGTCGTGTTGGCCGCCGGAACGGGCAGCGCCTGGGCAGACCGGGGCCATTCCCACAGTAGCGTGCATTTCGGCGTCATGGTCGGCCCTTACTGGGATCCTTGGTACGTTCCGCGTCCCTATCCTTATCCTTACTATCCGCCTTATCCGCCGGTGATCATTGAGCGAGCACCGCCTGTTTATATCGAACAGGCACCGGCCGCGCCTCCGCCGCAAACCAACTACTGGTATTACTGCCCGTCAGCCAAGGGTTATTACCCGTACGTGAAGGAATGTCCGGGCGGCTGGCAGAAGGTGGCTCCACAACCCGCTGGCTGAGCATGACGGACAAGGATTTTTTGTGATGAAGAGAATCAGGATTGTTGCGGCAGGGTCGATCGTCATCCTGCTCGCAGGCTGTGCCGGGATGCCCAGTGGGCCGAGCATGGCCGCCTTGCCGGGAACCGGAAAAACCTTCAACGATTTCCGCGTGGACGACGCCGATTGCCGCCAGTACGCGTTACAGCAGGTGGGCGGAGTGAAGAATGACCCGGGTGTGCGCAATGCCGTTGTCGGCACGGTGATTGGCGCGGCGGCCGGAGCGGCTATCGGTGGGCACCAGGGCGCCGGGGTCGGTGCCGGTGCGGGTTTGATTGTGGGGAGCGCCTCTGGGGCAGAAGAGACGCGCAGTGCGAACTACGGCTCACAACGTTATTACGACGATTCCTACATTCAATGCATGTACGCGCGCGGCCATAAGGTGCCAGTATCCGCGTCTTTTGCGCGCAGCTTGACGCAACAACCTGCGCCCGCCGCACCGGCCGTGGGGACCGATATTCCGCCGCCACCACCGGGTTCACCTCCGCCTTCCGTTCCTCCGGATTACGCTCCGGCGCCGGCTACGCGCTAATCCTCGGATAGTTTTGGGGAGTGCTCGAAACACCGAGTTGATCCAAAATCCCTCGCGCAGCCTCCACCCCGCTACGCACGGCGCCTTCCAGCGTTGCCGGATAGTCGGCATATACGTAATCACCAGCCAGCCAGATTCCGGCGACGTTTGACTGTGCCGCCGGACGTGCTAGGCCCGGCGTGCAGGAGAACGTCGCGCGCCGTTCGCGTATCACCCGATGCCATAGTGGCGGCGGCAGCTTCCTATCCAAGGCCTCCTCAAGTTCGGTGTGCAAGGCTTGCACGAGAGCGCCATTGTCGAGTTCGCTCCACGTGCCATGCGCACTGAGCACGAAGCCGAGTACCCCAGCCGTGCCCGTCAGTGAACCGCGGTCGAACACCCATTGGCCGAACCCGGTTCTCAGGCCCTCGAGTCCTAGCATCGGCGCCGGAAGTGAAATCCCCAACGGATACCCCACGTACACCGTTCCAATCGGCTCATAGCGATAGCGGCCAAGTCGGGCGGCTACGTTTTCCATACCAGGGACTTCAGCGAGCATCCGACATGCATGCTGGGGCGCAACGGCAACGACAGCGGCATCGAAATCCTCTCCTTCGATCTGTCGTTCCGGCCGCAGGGTTTCTATCCGTGCGGAAAGTCGGACGGCTCCGCCGTGCACCTCAATAAAACGAGCGGCGGCATCGGGAAAGATACGGCCGAGATCCGCTGTCGGGAGCAGCAAGTCGCTGTTTTCCCGATTCCCGCCCAGCGTGTCACGCAAGACATTGGCGAAAATCCGTGCCGATGCCGCGTCGGGGCTGGTATTTAGCGCGGCGAGACAGAGAGGTTCCCAGAGAAAGCGACGCAATGCTCCGTTTTGGCCGTATGCGTCGAGCAGTTCGGCGACGCTCTTGTCCTCGGCGATTCGATAATCGACAGCCTGGAGCGAGCGGACGAAGCGAACGGCGCCCACCTTGTCGCTGAACGAACAGCCGCGTGCGCCGAAAAGCCCGGCCGCGAGGTTGAGCGGCGGCGGCAAATGGGGCAGACTTAACCGAAACCCGGCACGCGGAAACGAGAGGTCAAGCCGGAGACGTTTGAGCACCCTGTCCGGGTCCTGACCGACCACGCGCATCAGCCGTAACGTTTCGCGGTAAGCTCCGATCAGGATGTGCTGGCCGTTATCCAGGTCGTATCCATTCACCTCGACGCGGCGGGCTCGGCCGCCCAGTTGTTTGGCGGCTTCGAAGACCGTAACGATTACGCCGGCACTGGCGAGCTCGACAGCTGCGGCGAGCCCGGCCCATCCTCCGCCGACAATGGCAACCCGCCCTGGCGGCGTCACCCCTTGATCCATGTGCGCCACGCGATCCACAGTTTGCGGATCGGCGTCAGCGAGGTACGTTGGTTCAGGACCTGACAGCCGTCACGCTTGATCTCGTCAAGCAGCGCGCGATAGATCGCCGCCATGGCAAGGCCAGCACGTTGGCTCTTGCGATCGATGTCCGGCAGTTGGCTGAGGGCCAGATCGTAATAATGCTCGGCACGTTCGACCTGGAACTCCATCAACTTGCGGAAATTCTCGGAATAGCGGGATTCGAGAATGTCCGCGACCGGAACATTGAAGCGTTGCAATTCGTCGATTGGCAGATAGACGCGACCACGCCGGGCGTCCTCGCCAACGTCGCGGATGATGTTGGTGAGTTGAAACGCTGTACCCAGGTCATGGGCGTACTTCTGCGTACGTCGATCTTGGTATCCAAATATTTCCGCCGCCAATAGTCCGACGACGCTGGCGACTCTGTAACAGTAAAGCGATAGCGCCTTGAAATCGAGGTAACGGGTTTGCCGGAGATCCATCTCCATGCCGTCGATAATTTCCGCTAGCTGTTCCTTGGGCAACGCAAACTCGCCCAGGACGGCCTGAAGTGCCTTCGTCACCGGGTGTTCGGGCGCTCCCGCATAGAGCCGGTCAAGTTCCAGGCGCCACCAGGCCAGCTTGGTCGCCGCTACCTGTGGGTCCTGGCATTCATCGACGACGTCGTCTACTTCCCGGCAAAACGCATAGAGGGCGGTAATTGCGCGGCGCCGATTCGGTGGCAGCAAGAGAAAGCTGTAGTAGAAGCTGGAACCGCTGGCGGCGGCCTTCTGTTGGCAGTATTCGTCGGGAGTCATTATTGTTCCGGAAAGCCTTGGCTGGGCGGATTCTTACATAAACACGGCGCGGCTTGCCATGAGCAACCAATCCGCCGCTCGCAGCACGGGGCGCTGGCCGAAAACGTTGCCGTACGCTGCATCGATGCGCTCAAGGATACGCAGGCCTCCCTGGACGGTCAGGCGGATCTCCCACCCCATGCGCCCCGGCAGGCGATGCACGAGCGGAGCGCCGTCGAGCATCATCGCCCGCGCGCGCTCGACTTGGAAGCGCAGTAGAGCCGCCCACTTTTTGTCGCTGTTCTCGGCGGCAATTTGTTCTTCCGATACGCCGAAGCGAGCAAGATCGTCTTGAGGAAGGTAAACGCGATCTTTTTTCCAATCGACGGCCACGTCCTGCCAGAAATTGATCAGCTGCAAAGCGCTGCAGATCGCGTCGGAACGGCGCATGTCGTCCGGCTTGGTACAACCGACGAGGTGTAGCAGGAGGCGTCCGACCGGATTGGCCGAACGCCGGCAATAGTCCAGCAGTTCGGCGAAATCGGCGTAACGCTTCTTGATGACGTCTTGGGCAAACGCGTCAAGCAGGTCGCGAAACAACGGCGTCGGCAGGTTCCATTCCTGGATCACCGCCCCGAGTTCAGCGAAGGCTGCCGAAGCTGACCGCTCGCCACGTTCGATGCGCTCGATTTCTGCACGATAGCGCGCGAGTCCCTCAAGGCGTTCCTGGTCCGTCGCTACCCCTTCGTCGGCGATATCGTCTGCGCCGCGTGCAAAGCGGTAAATGGCCTCGATCGGCCGCCGGAGTCGCGGTGGCAACAGAACCGAGGCGACCGGGAAATTTTCGTAATGGTCAACGGGCATTGGAATTATCAATGAAAGCGGTAGGCTCGGTCATCGGAGGACGCCTGAACGCGCCCGACCGGCGGCTGACAGTATAGGGATATCTCGGTTAAAATGGCCGATTAGCGCGAGAGTGGCGGAATTGGTAGACGCACTGGATTTAGGTTCCAGCGCCGCAAGGCGTGGGGGTTCGAGTCCCTTCTCTCGCACCATCATTCAATCGACCACACAGGCCGCCGACTCGGCCGATTAACCAGCCCGAACTTATAAGACTTCAAGGACTTTCAATGGAAACGAACGCCACGAACACCTCTGCCGAAGCTGCTCAGCCGACGAGTCCCCTGGAGCGCCGTCTCGACCTATCCGTGGCGGTTGCCGACCTGGATGCGGAGATCGACAAGCGTCTGCGCAGTATTGGCAAAAAGGCCAAAATGCCCGGCTTCCGGCCCGGCAAGGTGCCTGCGAATATCATCAAACAGCAATACGGCGCTGAAGCTCATCATGAAGCCCTCGGTGAAGCCTTGGAACGTGCGTTCAACGAGACAATCAAGGCGCAAGAATTGCGTGTCGCCGGACAGCCACGGATCGAACCGAAGAAGACCGAGAGCGAAACCCACGTTGAGTTTACTGCCGTCTTCGAGGTTTACCCGGAAATCAAGTTGGGTGATTTGAAGGATACCGAGATCGAGCGCTCGGTCCTCGAGGTCGGCGCGGCCGAACTCGACAGCACCATTGAGGTCTTGCGCAAGCAGCGCATCCGCTACGAGCCGGTCGACCGTGCGGCGGCGGAAGGCGACCGCGTCAAGGTCGATTTCCTCGGCAAGAAAGGTGGCGAACCATTCCAGGGCGGCCAAGCCAAAGACTACCCGTTCGTGCTCGGTCAAGGGGGCATGTTGCCCGATTTCGAGAAAGCGGTGGTTGGTCTCAAGTCGGGTGAGTCGAAGACTTTCGACATGACGTTTCCGAGCGACTATTTCTCGAAGGACCTCGCGGGTCAGGCCGTAACGTTCGAGATCACGGTCAAGGAAGTTGCGGAAGGCATCCTCCCGGAGGTCGACGCCGATTTTGCCAAGGCCCTTGGCGTCGAGGACGGTGATGTGGCGAAAATGCGTGCCGAAATCGAGAGCAACCTCAAACGCGAAGTGAAGAAGCGCCTGCAGAGCAAGGTGAAGGATCAGGTCATGGATGCTCTGCTCAAGGCCAACCCGATTACCGTGCCAAATGCTTTGGTCGAGATGGAAGTCGAGCGTCTCATGCAGGCCGCCCGTCAGGACATGGAGCAGCGTGCCGGCGGCAAGATGAAGGACTTCCCGATGCAGCGCGCCTGGTTTGCCGATCAAGCCAAGCGTCGCGTGACCCTGGGTCTGGTCCTGTCGGAAATCGTCAAAGTCAATGAGCTGCAGGCGAAGCCGGACCAGATCAAGGCGATCGTTCAAGACGCCGCTCAGAGCTACGAGCATCCGGAGGAAGTCGTGCGCTGGTATTACGCGCAGCCGCAACGTCTGGCCGAAATCGAGGGCGTGGCGATTGAGGACAATGTGGTCGCTTGGGCACTATCGCAGGCCAAGGTTGTCGATAAACCCGTCGCCTTTGACGAATTGATGGGACAGAAGTCCTGACAACCGGCCTTCGGCTGGGCTTTATTGAGGAGTTGGTATGAGTCACGATCGGTTTGATTCGGAAAGCCAGTGGAACCCGCAAGGACTCGGCATGGTGCCGATGGTGATCGAGCAAAGCGGGCGAGGCGAGCGCGCGTACGACATCTACTCGCGCTTGCTCAAGGAGCGCGTCATCTTTCTGGTCGGGCCGGTGAACGATATGAGCGCGAACCTCGTGGTCGCCCAGCTCCTCTTTCTCGAAGCCGAGAACCCCGACAAGGACATCCACTTCTACATCAATTCGCCTGGCGGATCGGTATCGGCGGGGATGTCGATTTACGATACGATGCAGTTCGTGAAGCCGGACGTATCGACGTTATGCATGGGCCAAGCGGCGTCGATGGGCGCTTTCCTGCTCGCTGCGGGCGCGAAGGGCAAGCGCTTTGCCCTTCCCAATTCGCGAGTCATGATTCACCAGCCGATGGGTGGCTTCCAGGGGCAGGCGTCCGATATTGCCATTCACGCCAAGGAGATTCTTGCCTTGCGCGCTAAGCTTAACGAATTGATGGCGCTGCATACGGGACAGCCCATCGAGCGCATCGAGCGCGATACTGACCGTGATAATTTCCTTTCCGCCCAGGACGCTGCAGAATATGGCTTGATCGACAAGGTTCTGACCAACCGTAGTGCGGCGTAATACGGCGCCCGATCCGGGCGCGCATTGAGTGAGGTAGGCCGGGATGGCTGAGAAGAAAGGTGGCAGCGAAAAGCTGCTTTACTGCTCCTTTTGCGGCAAAAGCCAGCATGAAGTGAAGAAGCTGATTGCCGGCCCTTCGGTGTTCATCTGCGATGAATGCATCGAATTGTGCAATGACATCGTGCGGGACGAGATTTCTGCCGACGCGAACGGCAAGGGTGCCAAGACCGACTTGCCGACGCCGCGCGAGATTTCGGCGCTGCTGGATCAGTATGTCATCGGACAGGAAACGGCTAAGCGCATCTTGGCCGTCGCGGTTTATAACCATTACAAGCGTTTGCGTCATCACGGCAAGACGAACGACGAGGTCGAGCTGGCAAAGAGCAATATTTTGCTCATCGGGCCGACCGGTTCGGGCAAGACCCTGCTCGCACAGACCTTGGCGCGAATGCTGAACGTGCCGTTTGTGATGGCCGATGCGACGACATTGACCGAAGCGGGCTATGTCGGTGAAGACGTCGAGAACATCATCCAGAAGCTGTTGCAGAAGTGCGATTACGACACAGAGAAAGCGCAGCAAGGCATTGTTTATATAGACGAAATAGACAAGATTTCGCGTAAATCGGATAACCCGTCAATTACCCGTGACGTGTCGGGCGAGGGCGTGCAACAGGCTCTGCTGAAACTGATCGAAGGTACGGTGGCTTCGGTGCCGCCGCAGGGTGGCCGCAAGCACCCGAATCAGGACTTCGTCCAGGTCGACACGACGAACATTCTGTTCATCTGCGGCGGTGCCTTCGACGGACTGGAAAAGGTCATCCGCAACAGGTCCGAGCGCGGTGGCATGGGGTTTGGCGCCGAGGTGAAGAGCAAGGACGACAAGAAGGCAATCGGAGAAATTCTACGCACCGTCGAACCAGAGGACTTGATCAAGTTCGGCCTTATTCCTGAGTTGATCGGCCGCCTGCCAGTTATCGCAACGCTCGAAGAGCTTTCGACGGACGCGCTGGTGCAGATCCTCATCGAGCCGAAGAATGCGCTCGTGAAGCAATATCAGAAGTTGTTCTCGATGGAAGGCGTCGAACTGGAGATTCGGCCGGCCGCAATGACCGCCGTCGCCAAACGTGCGCTCGAACGGAAGACCGGCGCGCGCGGCCTCCGCTCGATCCTAGAGGCCGTGCTGCTGGACACCATGTACGAACTTCCAGGTATGGACAATGTCTCAAAAGTCGTGATCGACGAGGCCATGATCACGAGTGACGCGAAGCCGATCCTGATTTACGCCGATCAGCCCAAGGTTTCTGGTTCAAACTGACGCCCAACCGGGCCGATTCCGCTTGAAATGCGATCCTGCGCCCCCATGTGGGGTGCTGGACCTATACCTCTAGAGCAAATTGATGTCTACGAACCTCCTTCTATCCGCTGAGCCCGTCGAACTTCCGTTGCTGCCGCTACGCGACGTCGTCGTTTTCCCGCACATGGTGATACCGCTTTTTGTCGGGCGGCCGAAGTCGATCAAGGCGCTCGAACTGGCAATGGAAAACGGGAGCGGCATTCTTCTTGTCGCCCAGAAATCCGCCGTCAAGGACGAGCCGGAGGCGGAGGATCTGTACACGATCGGCTGTGTCGCGAACATTCTGCAAATGCTCAAGTTGCCGGATGGGACGGTCAAGGTCCTTGTTGAAGGGACCCAGCGCGCGCACATTGATTCGATTACGGCACGCGAGGACATGTTTGTCGCGGCCACACGCCTTGTCGCGCCGGAGGAAGGCGTTGACCACGAAGTTGAGGCGTTGCGCCGCGCGGTGATTTCTCAGTTTGATCAGTACGTCAAGCTGAACAAGAAGATACCTCCCGAAATCCTGACCTCGATTGCCGGGATCGAAGAGGCTGGACGACTCGCCGATACGATCGCCGCGCATTTGCCGCTCAAGCTTGAACAGAAGCAGGAAGTGCTGGAAATGTTCGAGATCCGGCCGCGGATCGAACGCCTCTTGTCGCAACTTGAAACCGAAATCGACATCCTCCAGGTCGAAAAGCGAATTCGCGGCCGCGTCAAACGCCAGATGGAAAAGAGCCAGCGCGAGTACTACCTGAACGAGCAGGTCAAGGCGATTCAGAAGGAGCTCGGCGAAGGCGAAGAAGGCGCTGATTACGACGAGCTGGAGAAGAAGGCGAAAGAAGCCGGTATGAGCAAGGAGGGCCTGGCAAAGGTCCAATCCGAACTCAAGAAGCTCAAGTTGATGTCCCCGATGTCGGCCGAAGCGACCGTCGTGCGCAATTTCATCGAGACGTTGATCAATCTGCCGTGGCGCAAGCGTACGCGCATCAGCAAGGATCTGGCGGCGGCCGGCAAGGTGCTGGACAAGGATCACTGGGGCCTGGAGAAGGTCAAGGAACGCATCATCGAGTACCTCGCCGTGCAACAGCGGGTCGACCGGCTCAAGGCGCCGATCCTTTGCCTCGTCGGACCTCCGGGCGTCGGCAAGACCTCGCTCGGGCAGTCGATCGCCACGGCGACCGGCCGCAAGTTCGTGCGCATGAGCTTGGGCGGCGTCCGTGATGAGGCTGAAATACGCGGTCACCGACGGACCTACATTGGCTCGATGCCAGGCAAGATCCTGCAGAACATGACCAAGGTCGCGGTCAAAAACCCGCTCTTTCTGCTCGACGAAGTGGACAAGATGGGACAGGACTTCCGTGGCGATCCGAGCTCGGCTCTCCTGGAAGTGCTTGATCCCGAGCAGAACTCGACGTTCGTCGACCATTACGTCGAGGTCGAATACGACCTCTCCGAAGTGATGTTCGTGGCGACAGCCAACACGCTGAACATCCCGGCGCCGCTTCTCGACCGGATGGAAGTCATCCGCCTTTCCGGATACACGGAAGACGAGAAGATCAACATCGCCAAGCGTTACCTGCTGCCGAAGCAGATGAAGACCAACGGGCTGAAGAAGAACGAACTGAGCGTGGCCGACAGCGCCTTGCGCGACATCGTGCGTTACTACACGCGCGAAGCCGGCGTGCGCGCATTGGAGCGCGACATCTCGAAGATTTGCCGCAAGGTGGTCAAGACCCTGTTGCTCAAGAAGAGCCAGAAGAAGCTTGCGGTCACGTCGCGTAACCTCGACAAGTTCCTCGGCGTGCGCCGTTACACCTTCGGCATGGCCGAGCGCGAGAACCAGATCGGACAAGTGACCGGTTTGGCGTGGACCGAAGTCGGCGGTGAATTGCTGACGATCGAGTCGGTCGCCCTCCCGGGGAAAGGCAAGACGATCACCACCGGTAAACTCGGCGAAGTGATGCAAGAGTCCATCCAGGCCGCGCTCTCGGTTGTGCGCAAGCGCTCGCGCTCGCTCGGCATTGCCGATGACTTCTATCAGAAAAGCGATATTCACATCCACCTTCCGGAAGGTGCTATTCCGAAGGATGGCCCATCCGCCGGTGTCGGCATATGTACTGCACTGGTTTCGGTTCTGACCGGTATCCCAGTGCGTTGCGACGTGGCGATGACCGGTGAAATCACCTTGCGCGGCGAGGTTCTCCCGATCGGTGGGCTGAAGGAGAAACTGCTGGCCGCCGTGCGCGGCGGCATCAGCCGGGTGCTGATTCCGGAAGAAAACGTTCGTGACTTGGCCGAGATTCCGGACAACATCAAGAACAAGTTGGAAATCATTCCGGTCAAGTGGATCGACAAGGTGTTGCAGTTGGCCTTGGAGCGGATGCCGGAGCCATTGACAGACGTGGAAGCCGCGCCGGTCGCGGCTGGCAGCGAACCCGCGGCGCAACCTGTCGTCACGCACTGACGCTGACATCGCTGAGAATGGGGCGTATCGGAGTTTTTCCGATACGCCTTTTTTATTGCTAGACCGCTATCGCTACCTGGTCGGCGACTACCAGAGTGTCTCAGTGTCCTGTTGACACCGGGTTTTTCTGGTTGCTATAAGCCCTCCTGCAGGATGTCCTGCTCAATCGAATGCGGGGGGAGACATGAACAAATCCGAGTTGGTTGGCCGCATCGCCGTGTCGGCAGATCTTTCCAAGTCAGCCGCGGGCAGAGCGCTCGAAGCCGTGATGTCGGCCGTGGGCGGCGTTTTGAAAGAGGGCGGCGAAGTCGCGCTGGTCGGCTTCGGCACCTTCTACGTTGGCAAGCGCGAAGCGCGTTCCGGGCGTAATCCCCGAACCGGTGAAACGATCACCATCGGAGCAACGAAAGTCCCCAAGTTCCGCGCTGGTAAAGCCCTCAAGGATGCTATAAACTAGCCGCCTTTGCGCTTAGCGGGCGGAATGGGTGCTTAGCTCAGTTGGTAGAGCGCTAGCCTTACAAGCTGGATGTCGGCGGTTCGAGCCCGTCAGCACCCACCAGAAAAGCAGCCGCGGCGGCCTTGGTCGTCGTTTGGTTTTTTGCGATTCCGGAGTGGTAGTTCAGTTGGTTAGAATACCGGCCTGTCACGCCGGGGGTCGCGGGTTCGAGTCCCGTCCACTCCGCCAATTACTGCAAGGCGAACGTAAGTTCGCCTTTTTTGTTTGACGTTCAACTGGATTCGCGGGCAATCACCATGTTCGACTCCGTACGCAACAACAAGAAGATCGTTCAAATTTTTCTTGCGTTGATTACCTTGCCCTTCGCTTTTTTCGGCATTGATTCGTATATCAAGAACGCCGGGGCGGGGAGCGATGTGGCTAGCGTCGGCGACACCAAGATCACGGCGCCGCAGTTCGAACAGGCGTTGCGTGAACGACAGGAACAAATGCGCCAGGCACTCGGGCCGAATTTCAAGGCCGAGATGATGAATACGCGCGAGGCGCGGCTGGCGGTCCTGAATTCGTTGATCGACCAGCGCCTTCTGCTCGTCGAGGCGTCGAAGAATCGGCTCTACACGTCGGACGAGGCGCTGCGCGAGGTCATTCGGCGGATTCCCGCGATGCAAGAGAATGGCAAGTTCTCGATGGAGCGATATGAGTCGATCCTGCGTTCGCAAGGCAAATCGCAACCGCAGTTTGAGGCCATGCTTCGCCAAGACCTGATCATGCAACAGTTGATAGGGGCCGTAGGGGATTCTGCCTTCGTTTCCAATGCCCAGGCCGAAGAAATGCTGCGCATCCAGTCGGAGGAAAGGCAATTCGCCGAATACCGCATTTCGCCGGAACAATTTACCGATAAGGTGAAAATCGAAGCGGACGCGGTGCAGAAGTTCTACGACGAGAATACCTCGCGTTTTCTCGTTCCGGAGCGGGCCAAAGCCGAATACGTCGTGTTGTCGCTCGATGTCCTGCAGGCCCAGACCACCGTTGACGAAAACGAGGTCAAGGCGTGGTACGAGAGTCATAAGGATCGCTACGCGCAGCCGGAAGAGCGCCGAGCGAGCCATATCCTGATCGCGATCAACGCCGATACGGATAAAGCAAAGGCAAAAGCCAAGGCCGAGGAGGTTTTGGCCGAAGTGCGCAAGGCGCCGGGAAAATTCGCCGAATTGGCGAAGCAGTATTCTCAGGATCCCGGTTCGGCAGCGAAAGGCGGCGACTTGGGCTTCTTTGGCCGGGGCATGATGGTCAAGACGTTTGAAGATGTTGTTTTCAAACAAAAGGAAGGTGACATCTCGGACCTCGTGGAATCCGAATTTGGCTACCACATCATCAAAGTTACCGGAATCAAGCCCGAGAAAATCCGGCCGCTTAACGATGTCCGTCCCGAGGTGGAGGGCGAATTGAAGCGACAGGCGGCAAGCCGCAAGTTTGCCGAGGCGGCCGACGCGTTCACGAATATGGTGTATGAACAATCCGAGAGCCTGCAGCCGGTCGCGGACAAGTTCAAGCTGAAGATTGAACGCTCCGACTGGGTGCCCAAGAATCCGGATCAAGCCGTTATGGCAGCCCTCGGCCCGCTCGGCAACGAGAAGGTGCTCAACGCGCTGTTTTCGGATGATGCCGTGAAGAACAAGCGCAACACGGAAGCCATCGAGATTGCGCCCAACACGCTGCTCGCATCGAGAATCGTTGAGCATGTCCCGGCGACGACGAAGAGTTTTGATTCAGTCAAGTCGGATATCGAGCGTTTCCTCCGTTCGCGCGAAGCCGGAGCGATGGCCAAAACGGCCGGGGAAGAAAAACTCGCCGAGTTGAAGAAGGGCTCAAGCGATACGCTCTCCTGGTCTGCTGCCCGGAGTGTTTCGCGCATGCAATCGCGCCAGCTTCCGCCGGCTGCCGTGCAAGCGATCTTCAAGGCAGACGTCGAGAAACTACCTGCATATGTTGGAGCACCCGTCGGGAACGACTACATGATTTACAAGGTCGTCAAGATCAATGCGCTGGACAAAATCGATCCTGAGAAACGAAAAGGGCTGCAAGCGGAATACGCGGCAATTCTCGGGCAGCAGGACCTGGCGGCGTATCTTGCCGGCCTGCGTGCCCGTTACAAGGTCGATATCAACTACTCGATGGTCGAAACCAAGGAACGGTAATGGCTGGGAATGGCTGACCGTCGCTCTCGCGAGGTGCAGACGACGAGTTGAGCGAGTATTTGTTCGAAGAAAAGCCGGCGAATAATCGCCGGCTTTTTTGTTTTCGTGAGCCGCTGCGTTGAAGAAACCGGGCGCTGATTTCGGCTCCGCGAGAGAGGGGGCAGTCGGCCGCAGCGAAGTTGAACGAGCATCGCCAACGGGTTTGGTGGCCCGCACATGTTGTGCCGCTGCCTGTCGGAGCCAACTCCAAAAAAAAGCCGGCGCGATAGACGCCGGCCTTTTTCGATTTCGAATTGCCCCCTTGATATTGCCGGGGTTACCGCCATGCTATGTGCGGTATGGCAGGTTACTGTTGTGGCAGCGGATCGGTGTTGCCAAGTGCCGTTGTGTTCAAGCCACCGTCAACATACGTGATCTCGCCGGTGATGCCGCTGGCCAGGTCTGACAGCAGGAATGCCGCTGCATTACCGACTTCTTCGATAGTTACGTTACGACGAAGCGGCGCATGGTGCGCGTTGTATGCCAGGAGCTTGCCAAAGTCACCGATGCCGGACGCAGCGAGCGTCTTGATCGGGCCGGCGGAAACGGCATTGGCACGGATACCCTGGGGACCAAGGCAAAAGGCGAGATAGCGCGTTGCGGCTTCGAGGCTGGCTTTGGCGAGCCCCATGGTGTTGTAGTTCGGCATCGTACGATCGGCGCCAAGGTAGGTGAGGGCGAGCAGCGCAGGGTTATTTCCCTTCAAGAGCAGCGGACGTGCAGCCTTCGCAAGAGCCGGGTAGCTATAGGACGAAATTTCGTGGGCGATACGGAAGGATTCGCGCGATATCCCTTCCAGGAAGTCGCCTTCGATGGCTTCATTAGGCGCATAGGCAATCGAATGCACCAAGCCGTCGAGTCCTTCCCATTCTTTGGCAAGGTCGGCAAAGAGTTGGTCGATATGTGCGTCCTCGGCGACATCGCACTGATAAACCAAGGTGCTGTCGAATTCGGCGGCGAATTTCGCGACACGTTCCTGGAAGCGTTCGTTCTGATACGTGAAAGCTAGCTGGGCTCCCTCGCGGTGGCAGGCCTTGGCAATGCCGTAGGCAATCGAGTGTTTTGACAGTACCCCAGTAATCAGGATGCGTTTGCCTGCTAGAAATCCCATGAATTCTCCCATAGCGAAATGGCGTTGGAATTAGACGCTAACGGCCAAGCGGCATGGCCAGATGGCGAACGGCCGGGAACCGGCGTGCCCCGGCATTATAGGGGAATTCAGTCGGTTTTCGGGTACGGATTTCCTGCGGCGGGACTACAAGATTGGTGGATGCTGCGTGGTATTGCGCCTCATATTCACTCTTGCATCGTGATCCGTACCTTTTTGCTTGCCTCTGTAGATGCGACGAAAGAGGGTATCGTCAATTATCGATATGGATCAAATCCAAATACCGCACCGCTTCGTCTCCCTGTGATAGGACGAGCAGTTCCTCAAACAACAGGGAATGTCGTAACGCAAAACGTAGTCCTGCGAACCTTGCAGCAACATTGACAGAACCGATATCCCGCGAGGAAGAGCGATTCCCAGGAACTCAATTACGGGAAAAAAGGTGGTCAGCCAAGCCGGACCCTTCACATAGCGTTTTCTTGTGGAGAAAAGAGGGGCCGGCCTGGCCAGTTCGTCACTCAGTCAATCTTGATGGTCCGTGCCTTCGGTTTTTCCTGCTTCTCCTTGGGGAGTTCGATGCGCAGGATCCCGTTGCGATAGTTCGCTTTCGCTTCCTCGGATTTCACAGGTGCCGGTAGTCGGATGCTGCGCTGGAACGAACCGTAAGCGCACTCGAAGGTGCGATACCGGCCTTCGGTTTGCTCGCGTTCAAAGCGCTTTTCCCCGGACACCAGGAGTGAGTTGTCCTGCACTTGGATATCGAACTGCTCTTTCTCCATTCCCGGGACTTCGAGTCGGACTACCACCTTCGTATCGTCTTCGAAGACATCTCCGGCAAGCATTGCCCAGCTCGCCGACGGCAGGTAAGCGTCGTCGTCCACTTCGGCGTTCGCCGGAAGCGTGTCCTTTTCGCCGGGGCGGAACCGGGTGAGTGACCCGGCGGCTGACTCCTTGATGCGTTGTAGTCCGTCGGTCACCGAATCCCACGCCGAGTTGATCCCTTGTTTCAGGTCGTCAAGTTTCATCGTGTCATCCTCCAACGATCCAATCCGGTGGGCGACCGGCCCGTAAGGGCCGATCGCCAGAATGCGCACGTATCAGCTGGCGAGGACTTCGATCTTGCGCGGCTTGGCGTTTTCGACTTTCGGAATACTCAATTTGAGTACACCGTTACGAAATTCGGCCGCTACTTTCTCGCTGTCCAACTCCTTGCCGAGCGTGAACGTGCGCTGATAACGCGGCAATTGCACTTCCACGTAGCTTGCCTCCATGTTGCTTGTAAGCGGCAGGGCAACCTCGCCCTCGATCGACAATGCATCCGCGTCTACGCGTACATTGAGCTTCTCTTTCGGTACACCGGGCATATCCGCCCACAGCGTGATGCCGTGCGCGTCCTCCACGACGTCAACGGGAGGAGACATCACCGCATCGTCATAGCGCTTGGTGTCGTCTTTCTTTGTCACATCGGTGTTGGTCATCGCAAACCTCCTTCCTGTTACTGAATCTCGATGCGGCGGCTTTGCGCAGCGGCCCGGCGCATGATCCGGATATGCAGAACGCCGTCGGCGTACTTGGCTGTTGGATTGTCCGGGTCTACGTCATCCGGCAGACTGACAACACGCCGGAAGCTTCCATTGAAGCGTTCGTTAATGTGGACAGCCGACTTATTGCCGTCGCTTGGCAGCTCGCTCTTGCGTTCGCCCGACACGGTCAGCACGCCGCGATCGATCGTCACGTCAACGGTCGCCGGGTCGAGGCCCGGAGCAAAGGCAAAGATCTCGATCGATTCCGGAGTCGTGCCCACATTGAGCGCCGGGAAACCGCTTCGACCGAAGCCGCGTATGCTGCTTGCCGGTCCGGCGAAACGCAGCATTTGCCGTTGCATCCGTTCCAGATCGGCGAGAAAGTCGCTTGGAAACAGGGTTCGGTACATAGTGTCTCTCCTTTCTTGGGAACCACGGCCACCGTACCCTTGGTGGCCATATCCCCAAATTAGGGTCGCCCTGGGGGCTTTTCAAGGCCCTTGAAAAATGTCGGTGAGCTACAATTTTCTTAGTAGCGCCGCGCTTCGGCCCGGCCCCTTGAAAGCACGCGGAAGAGGTTGTCGATGGAATTCAAGGACTACTACCAGACCCTTGGGGTTGACCGGACAGCGGATGGCGACGAGATCAAGGCACGCTATCGGCAACTCGCCCGGAAATATCACCCTGATGTGTCGAAGGAGCCGGACGCCGAGGTGCGCATGAAGGACGTCAACGAGGCCTACGCGGTGCTTTCAGACCCGGAGCGGCGCGCGGCCTACGATCAACTTCAGAGCGGCTATCAACCCGGTCAGGAATTCCGTCCGCCGCCCGATTGGGACGCCGGTTTCGAATTTTCGGGCCAAGGGTTTTCTGCTGGCGAAGCAGCGGATTTCAGCGATTTCTTCGCGCAATTATTCGGCCACATCGGTGGCGGTGCCAGGCGGCATGGCGGTTTTCGGGCGCAAGGCGAGGATCACCATGCCAAGATTGTCATCGGGCTTGATGATGCGTGGAATGGCAGCACGCGGCAGATCAGCCTGCGCGTTCCACAGGTGGGCCCGGACGGTCGCGTCGCCTTAACGACGCGCACGCTAAATGTACGCATTCCGGCCGGCGTCAAGGAAGGTCAGCTCATCCGGCTTGCCGGCCAAGGCACGCCGGGAATCTCCGGAGGTCCCCCGGGTGATCTATACCTGAAAGTGCACTTCGAGCCCCATTCGCGCTTTCGCGTCGAGGGCCGCGACCTCCATGTCGTATTGCCGCTGACTCCGTGGGAGGCCGCGCTGGGCACCACCGTCGCCATCGCGTTGCCCGCCGGAAATTCGGTCAAGGTCCGGATACCGGAGGGCGCGCAGAGCGGCCGTGAGATGAAGGTGAAGGGGCGTGGTATCCCCGGCACTCCTCCTGGAGATTTGTTCCTCACGCTGCAGGTCGTGACGCCGGAGGCGCATACCCCGAAAGCGCGCGAACTCTACGAGACGATGGCGCGCGAAATGGCTTTCGACCCGCGCAAGGAATGGGATGAAAGATGATGAATGAGCAAGACGCGATGAACCAGGATCGTGCTGAAAGCGTTCTTTCGGCGGTACTCGCCGATGAGCAGGCATTCGATTGCGAACATTTTGCGCGCGTTTGTGGCGTGTCGCGAGAGTGGCTCGCAGTCCACGTCAGGGCCGGGATACTATCGACGGACGGCGGAGAACCGGCAAGTTGGATGTTTTCCGGCACTGAGATCCGGCGAGTACGCCTCATTCACGCGCTTGAACGTGACTTCAATGCCTTACCGGAATTGGCCGCGCTTGTAATCGACCTACAGGACGAAGTGGCACGGTTGCGGGCGCTGCTTCGCCGAGGCGGCTAGACGGGCAAAACCACGGGTCATTCAGGCCGAGGACGGTATATGCGCCTGCCGGCGTTAGGGGTTCTGTGCCAGATAAATGGTTAGCGTCTGCCCAGGAATGAGGGATTTCGGCGAGATCCGGTTCCAACGCAACAGGTCGTCCGTATCCACGTTGAACTGCTTCGCGATGGACGTCAGCGTA
Organism: Propionivibrio soli; assembly: GCF_025770765.1. Taxonomy (GTDB): domain Bacteria; phylum Pseudomonadota; class Gammaproteobacteria; order Burkholderiales; family Rhodocyclaceae; genus Propionivibrio; species Propionivibrio soli. The sequence goes on from NZ_JANZKY010000003.1 coordinate 171,736, forward strand.
TCGCCGCGGCGTATCGTGTAGCGAGTTACCTTCGATGGCTTGGCCTTTTGCGTGCTGGCACTGGCGCGTTTCGTCTCCACTGGCGTTTTCGCCGCCTGGGCTTTGCGGGGTTGTGCAGACGCCGCTTGTGCCGTCGGCTTTTCCTTCGCCTCTGCAACGACAAGACGGGAGCCTGCCGCGACCTTGTCTGCCCGCAAGTGGTTGAGCCGTTTCAGTTCGGCGACGCTCATGTCGAAACGCTTGGCGATTGCGGCCAGTGTTTCACCCTTGTGCACTGTGTAGGCGCGGGTGGCGGGCTCGGGGTCCGCGTCTGGCAAGCGCGGTGTGTTGGGAAGCGCGGTGAGGTCGCCCGCGGGGGCGCCGTCCCGATTCGCAACCAGCAAGGTGACGCCCGGCCCGACGTTGATTCGCCCTTTGATTCCGTTGACGGCTTTCAGGTTGGCGACCGTCATGCCGAAGCGGGGTGCGACCTTTTCTAGCTTGTCGCCTGGACGCAAAGTATAGGACTTCCATGCGGAAAGCGGCTTGTTGCTGTCCTCATGCTCTTCGAGATTGCTTACGAACGTATCGAGCTTGTCGGTAGGGATGATCAGCGGCGTGTCAGCCATGATCACGGGGCCTTTGTGTGCGGGATTGAGCGCCAGGAATTCATCCACTGGCATTTCGGCCAGTTTGGCTGCGATCTTCACGTCGATGTTGCTGGTCGGGGTTACCGTACTGAAGTAGGGCCGGTTCGGGATGCGGAGCAGATCGAGTTCGGCGACGAGGGCGGGGTTGCCGATAATATTTTTGAGCGCCTGCAGCTTGGGGACGTAATTTTTTGTTTCGTTGGGCAACGTCAGGCTTAGGTAGTCCGTCGGCAAACCCGCCGCTTGGTTCTTGTTGACCGCACGGGCAACGGCGCCTTCTCCCCAATTGTAAGACGCCAGCGCCAGATGCCAATCGCCGTGCATCTCGTAAATCGACTGAAGGTAGTCAAGCGCAGCGGCGGTCGAGGCGACGATGTCGCGTCGGTCGTCTCGCCACCAATTCTGATCCAGGTTGTAACGCTTACCCGTAGCCGGAATGAATTGCCACAACCCCGATGCCTTGGCTCGCGAGTAGGCCATCGGGTTGTAGGCGCTTTCGACCATCGGGAGAAGGGCCAGCTCCGTCGGCATACCTCGCTTTTCCAGTTCCTCGACGATGAAATGCAGGTAACGGCTGCTTCGTTCGATGACTCGGCGCAGATAATCCGGGCGGTTCAGGTACCACTGCTGATGGTAAAGAACAAGGTCCGTATTGATGTCCGGCATAGAGAAGCCGTTGCGAATGCGCTGGAAGAGGTCCTCCGATTCTCGCGTCAGGTCGACGGGCTTTGCCAGCAACGGCGGTGGTAGTTCTACCGTCGGCAGACGGGCGCCGGAAGCTGACTGCGAAAGCTGCCGCTGCGAGCGGCGCAGACCGGCGACCGTGTTTTCAATCGGCGAACCTTTTTCTGAAGCGGCGGCCGAGTCCGCGATGCGAAGGCTGCGTAGAGATGAGTCATCGGGTTGGTCGACCGGCCCACTGTTCTGCGGCACGCTTGCGCAACCGGCGAGGCCCAGCAGTGCAACGACGGCTGCGCATCGTATGAGGCGAGCGAGGGGCATGGAAAAGCTGATCGTGCGTCTTGGTGTCATCCGGTGTTCCAGTGATTCCTACCGCACACCCTGAGCAAGGTCGGGCTGAACGGCTGAAATTCATCAAGGCGTAATCGAACGATTATAGCCCATGCTTCCCGACTCGCTGGCGTTTGCAGAGTTTCGTGATTCATGTGGGACAAGACTCAACGGTGCCCTTTGGGAACGGCTCTTGCTCAACGGGGAGCGCGGTTTGCGACGGAGAACTTGCAGGCGCAGGGCAACTGCGTGAGTCACCGGCTACGGAACGAACACCAATTGGAGACATCCTGATGAACGAGAACGACGTGATCAATTGTATTGAAGGCGGGAAAGGCTGCGTCGCCACACGGCACCCAGACCCGAACGTCACGTTGTCCTCTTCAAAGCGGCCATCACGTCGCTCATCAGTTGCCCATTGCGTTGGCCATGTTGTGTCCTTGCTCGCTGTATGCGTTGCCTGCGGGACTCCGGCGATGGCGCAGGAAAGCGCCTATTTTCAAGGGGGGGCGCTAACACGCCCCTCCGGGAAAAACCTCATTAACGATGCCGAAGCAGGGGCTGGATGGGTACTTCCTTGGAGTTGGTATGAGGGGAGGCTTTCAACCCGGCTGGACGTTGGCGTGGGGTATACGAATACCAAGGCCGATGATGCGCTACGCTTCCACGTAACGCCACTTCTGCGTTACCAGGCGGCGCAGCGGGGAATGTTTGGGGAACTTGGCGTTGGCGTGGTCTACCTTTCCGAAAGCGATTGGGGACGACATCACGAGCTCGGTGGCCATCTGCAATTTGGCACCCGAGTGGGAGTCGGCTATGACTTCGGCGATTACGACCTGAGCTTGAACGTTCTGCATGTCTCCAACGCCGGGCTGAAAAAGCACAATCCGGGAGCAGAGATCGTTGGGATACGGTTCTCACGTTCTTTCTGACAAAGCTCTCTCGGCGCAGAGCGGGATTTCGACGCGATGGTGATCGAATCGCCAGGAGCTGCTTTTGTCGGCATTTCCGGTTGGCGCTATGCGCCGTGGCGTGGTGCGTTTTACCCCGTCGAATTGCCGCAACGCGAAGAACTTGCCTTTGCCTCGCGTTCCTTGCCGAGCATCGAGATCAACGGCTCGTTCTATTCGCTGCAGCGTCCCGAGCTCTATGCGTCCTGGTACGCGGCGACGCCCGCCGATTTCGTTTTCTCGGTCAAGGGACCGCGCTACATCACGCATCGTTTGCGCTTGAAGGAGGTGCAGATCCCCCTCGCCAACTTCTTGGCCTCGGGAGTCCTTGCATTGCGTGAGAAGCTCGGGCCGATTCTCTGGCAGTTTCCGCCGCAACTGCCGTACAAGCCTGAACGCTTCGAAGCATTCTTTGAAATGCTGCCACGGGATACCCGACAGGCAGTTATTCTCGCGCGCGAACATGACAAGCGTCTGGATGGGCGCGTTTGGCTGGATGTGAAGGAAAATCGGCCGTTACGGCACGCGATCGAAATCCGTCACCCGAGCTTTGTCGATCCGGACTTCATCGCTCGATTGAGACGGCATGGACTTGCGCTCGTGGTTGCGGATACCGCGAAACGCTGGCCATTGCTCGAGGATCTCACAGCGGACTTCGTCTACATGCGATTGCATGGCGACATCGAGCTGTATGCGAGTGGCTACGATGACAAAGCGCTGGACTTTTGGGCGCTGCGCATCGATCGTTGGCGGCGGGGCGGGCAGGTTGAGGACGCGCGGTTAGCCTCATCTGAGGCCGCCGGGCCGGCATCGCGCCGCGATGTTTTCTGCTATTTCGACAACGACATCAAGGTGCGCGCGCCGTACGACGCAGCACGTCTGGCGCAACGGCTGGGGCTTCGTACCAGCCTCGATGCTAAGGGGTACTTTCCCGTACCGGAAGGAGTCACCTTGTCGAAACGAAAGCGGGCCAAGTCAAGCGAAGAAGGCTGAGGGCCCAAAAACCGGTCTGCTCTATTCCGTGGCGATCAGCCTTTCGCCGGCACGAGGGCTTCCTGACGTCCAACGTATTTGAGGTCGGGCAGAAAGACGGCCAGCAGTCCGATCAGCGGGAGATAAGCACAAACCCGGTAAACCGTGACGATGCCCCAGTGATCGGCGAGCTGGCCGAGGACGGCCGCGCCGATGCCCGCGAGTCCGAAGGCTAGCCCGAAAAAGAGGCCGGACACCGTGCCGATCTTTCCAGGGAACAATTCCTGGGCATAAATCAGAATCGCCGGGAAGGCCGAAGCGAGCATGAAGCCGATGATCATCGTGAGGATCACGGAGGGCGTCGGTCCGACGTAAGGCAAGGCCAGCGTAAAAGGGGCGATGCCGAGAATCGATGCCCAGATGACACGCTTACGGCCGATACGGTCGCCAATGGGGCCGCCCAGCAAAGCGCCCGCTGCCACGGCCGCCAGGAAGTAGAAGAGGTGGTACTGTGCTGTCTGCGTATCCAGGTTGTACTGATGCATCAGGTAGAAAATCAGGTAGCTGTTGATGCTGGCCATATAGAAGAATTTCGAAAAAATCAGGGCCAACAGCACGGCGAGCGTGCGCAGCACATGCGACCTTGGTAAGCCATGCCCCGACTCGACGGCCTTAGCTGCTGGCCGCCGTTGGTGTTCGCGGTACCAGCGGCCGACGCCGGTAAGCACGATCATGGCGATCAACGCCATGAGCGAGAAAACCGCAATGCTCCGTTGCCCGTGGGGCAACACGATCCAAGCCGCGAGCAGAGGGCCTGTCGCTGCCCCCGCGTTCCCACCGACTTGAAAGATTGACTGCGCTAGGCCATGGCGTCCACCGGAAGCCATGCGGGCGACGCGCGAGGATTCAGGATGGAAGATCGAGGAACCGGTGCCGATGAGTGCCGCGGCTAACAGAACCACAGGGAAGCTGCTGGCGACCGAGAGCGTCAGCAGTCCGACAAGCGTACAACCCATGCCCAGCGCCAGCGAGAACGGCTTCGGATGACGATCGGTATAGAAACCGACGAACGGCTGCAGCAGCGAGGCGGTAAATTGAAAGGTTAGCGTGATCAATCCGATCTGCGCAAAGCTCAACCCGAAGGCCGTCTTGAACAGAGGATAGATCGCTAGCATCAATGACTGGATCGTGTCATTGAGAAAATGCGAAAAACTGATAGCGCTCAGGACTTTGAACGCGGGCCCGGGACGGGCGGGGGCGGTGGAAGCTGCTTGCATTTGCGGTAACCGAGTCATACCAGGACAAATGTGACTATAGAGCGTACGATGATTGTCCGTCTCTCGAAAAACAGGCATTCATCTGCTCGAAATGGACATCGGCTCGCCTTTCATTCCCGGTGGTGGAAAAGACGGAGGTGAAAGCCCCGTCGCCGGCAAATCGAAGGATTTCGCGGCCGGGTTTGAGATCAAGGCGCACAGCCATCGGACAACTCAACTGCTGTACGCGGTACAAGGGGTTATGGTGGCCAATACCGATGCCGGACAGTGGGTCGTGCCGCCTACGCACGGGCTTTGGTTACCGGCCGGGACTGTCCATCAAGTACGCATGGTGGGCGAGGTGCAATTGCGTACACTCTATTTCCAGCCAGCCACGGTTGCGGACTTGCCCAACCAGTGTCGCGCTGTCGGTGTGTCGCCTTTATTGCGACAGTTGATCCTGGCGGCAATCGACGTTCGCGAGCCATACACCGCCGATTCACGAGACGGTCGCCTGATGCGGCTACTGCTCGATGAAATTGCGGTAATGCCGAATCTTCCATTGCGCCTGCCTTATCCGACGGACCCCGTGCTGCTCTCGGTATGCCGCGGTCTCGTCGCCCGCTTGGAAGACGCAGAACCGCTCTCGTCTTGGTCGGAACGTCTCGGGATTCATGCCAAGACGATCGAACGACGTTTCTTGCGCGAGACGGGTCTGACATTCGGACAGTGGCGGCAACAAGCCCGGCTGATTACCGCCCTGGAACGTCTTGCGAGAGGTGACAAAGTCGTGGATGTCGCGCTGGAACTCGGTTACAGCGGCCCGAGCGCTTTTGCGACCATGTTCAGAAAGCACTTTGGCGTGCAGCCCAGCGCGTACTTCCATCGGGAGAAAGAATCCGCCTGATCAGGTGCTGCATGCCTCTCCAACCCGTGAGGAAAGAGCGATCACTTGAGGAAAATGCTCAAAGGAGTGAGGGTCGCGATGGCCGAAACCGTGACTTGCGCTTCACCCGGTAATTCGAGCGCGCCTAGAAATGCAAGCGGGAGCAGAAGGCAAAAACGACAAAGCGCCTCGGAAGGCGCTTTGTCGTTTGATTATTGGCGGAGTGGACGGGACTCGAACCCGCGACCCCCGGCGTGACAGGCCGGTATTCTAACCAACTGAACTACCACTCCAATACTGCTAACAATTGCGACGTTTTGCCGCATTTGCCTAATCTTGGCGTCCCCACGGGGATTCGAACCCCGGTACCAACCGTGAAAGGGTTGTGTCCTAGGCCTCTAGACGATGGGGACCCGGACTAAAACTCTTTTTCTTTCGGCGCTCTGGTGGAGGTAAGCGGGATCGAACCGCTGACCTCTTGCATGCCATGCAAGCGCTCTCCCAGCTGAGCTATACCCCCGCTCGAAAGAAGCGCGCATTATAGGGATGAGCCCGAAGCTTGTAAAGCGCTTTTTGATTCATGGCCTCCGTAGAGCGCCTGTTACTCGATTCCACCGGCCGCCAGCCGCTTGAGAACAAGGTCGCGCGGGAAGAGCGAGATGACAGCATCAACTGAGGGGGTCTGCGTCTGACCGGTGAGCAATACGCGTAGCGGCATGGCCAGCTTGGGCATTTTCAAGCCGTGTTTCCCGATGCATGCCTTGATCAATGCGCTGATCGCCGAAGCCTCCCACGTTACGGTGCGGGCACCGGCGAGGAAATCAGCGAGTGCCGGTTTTGCCTCAGCCGTAACGTGCTGTGCAACGAGTTCGTGAGCCGGGTGCAGATCGATGTAGAACACTTCGGCGGCGTCAGCGAGTTCGTTCAGCGTGCTCACGCGTTCTTTGTACAGGGCGATGATCGCGGCCAGCGACGGCTCGACCGTCACCATGACCCCACGGGCTTCAAGCCGTGGTTGCACCAGCCTCGCGAGTCGCTCGTCCTCTGCTTGCTTCAGATAGTGCGCGTTGAGCCAATTCAGCTTCTCGGTATTGAACTGAGCCGCCGACGGTGTGATGTGATCGAGGTCGAACCATTCGCAGAATTGCTGCATTGAGAACACCTCGTCGTCACCATGCGACCAGCCGAGCCGGGCGAGGTAGTTGAGCACGGCCTCTGGCAAGTAACCGTCATGGTCGTACTGCATGACACTCACCGCTCCGTGGCGTTTGGAGAGCTTCTGCCCATCGTCGCCGAGAATCATTGAGAGATGGGCATAGAGCGGGACGTCGGCCCCAAGTGCTTTCAGGATATTGATTTGCCGGGGCGTGTTGTTGACGTGATCGTCGCCGCGAATGACGTGGGTGATCCCCATGTCCCAGTCGTCGACGACGACACAAAAGTTGTAGGTCGGCGTCATGTCGGCCCGTGCGATGACAAGGTCGTCAAGTTCGGCGTTGGCGATCTCGATGCGGCCTTTCACGAGGTCGTTCCAGGCGACGGTTCCTTCCGTCAGATTACGGAAGCGGACTACGGGCTGAACGCCGGCTGGCGGCGTCGGCAAAGTCTTGCCGGGTTCCGGGCGCCACGTTCCGTCGTACCGCGGTTTCAAACCCTTGGCGCGTTGGTCCTCGCGCATCTGTTCCAGCTCTTCGGGCGTCGTGTAGCAATAGTAGGCAGAGCCGTTCTCAAGCATTTGCTGCAGGACTTCTTTGTACCGGTCCATCCGCTGCATTTGGTAAAACGGGCCTTCGTCGTGCGCAAGGCCGAGCCAATTCATCCCATCGATGATCGCTTGCACTGCCTCCGGCGTTGAGCGGGCGACGTCCGTATCTTCGATACGCAGCACGAATTTTCCACCGTGATGCCGGGCAAAAGCCCAGGAAAAGAGGGCGGTGCGCGCGCCGCCAATATGCAAAAAGCCTGTCGGAGAAGGAGCAAAACGAGTGCGGATCATGGTTTGAGGGCGTTGGCGAAAAGATTCTATTGTAAAGGAACGCCAAAGCGATTTGACCGGACTCGGCACGTATGGTTAAATCGCGTCCCTCTATCGGGCAGTTAGCTCAGCGGTAGAGCACCGCCTTCACACGGCGGGGGTCACTGGTTCGATCCCAGTACTGCCCACCATTGTTTGTGTGTCGTTTCCAGCGTTTTGTGTCCCGTTAAGCATAAAGTGGCCATGCGGACGCTTATTGCTTTATTTCACGTTGGGACACATTTTGGTTTATCGGGTTGTCTGAAGTACAGTCAAAAGTTTTTTTCCGAAACGGTGCCACACCGGCAGCCGACGCATAAAAACGGGACCCGCAGGTCCCGTTTTGCATTTTTGGATTAGGAGTGAGTAATTAAGCGTCGTTCGCAACGACCGCCTTGGCGACATGTCGGTAGGTATGACGAACCGATTTCAGCTCATCATCCAAGCGCGCCCAGATCTCCCGGGCACTGATTCCCTCGTAGCCCTCTTCTAGCCGTTCCTGAACCAACTGCCCCACCTGTTCCTGAAGTCGCCCCACCTTCCCTTGTCGTAACGCTTCCTGGTATCGGCGGGAGCGATCGACAAGAGCGCGCGTCTCCGCGTTGGCACGCAGGTAGAGCAACTTGTGCTCAACCCCGGTGCGGCGGCAGGCTTCGACCAGGGTGATCGGAGTTTCCTCCGCCAGCAGGGTTCGCAACTGTTCTCGGATCGCGTCCCAGTCCAGTTCGCGGGAACGGATTCCCTTCCGGGGCGAGGTCAAGAGAGGCAGGGTGAGCTGCACCGGTTCAACGGGAGGCGTCCAATCCGAGAGGTCGCCGGCAAACAGCCGGCGCAATGGCAGGCCACTGTGTCGAGCGATCGCCAGCCAGGCCGGGAGGGATGGCGACCCGCCTTTACGGACCCAATGCCACACGCCGCTTTTGGATAGATCGAGTCGCCGAGCGAACGTGGTGACGCTACCACCCGCCATCCGTTCGATGAGGATTTCGAGAAGCGGGAGGAGCCCCTCAACGCCACCCGAGACGGGCACCACAACAGCTCAGCGCGCACTTCTCATCCAGGCTGCCGCGCAATTGGGAAAAATGCAGGCGATGACGTAAAGTTGTTGCTATAAGGGCTGCCGATAGCGCGGGGTGAGGACGCTCATCGAGTGGAAATGGGAAACGAAATGTTTCATTCTGTCATCGCGTCGGTAGCACGCATCCGGCGCCGACGCTGCTCTCCGTCCCGTCCCGGATGGCTGCGTCGCGCGGTGGCTGCCATCGTGCTTGGCGGAAGCGCATTCTTCGCCTGGGCCCAGACGGGTTCTCCCGAACTCACCATCCTGCATTTTGAACGCATGCCATACTTCGGCGTTGAGAGCGGTCGGTCTGCCGGGCTGTTGGTCGACATTTCCGGGTTGGTCTTCGCAGAGGCGAAAATCGCTGTGCGGTACCAAGTGCTTCCTGTGCGCCGGATATTCGCGATGCTGGCGGAGCCCTTCAATGCCTGCACGCTCGGTGCTCTGAAAACCGAAGCGCGAGAAAAGACGTACGCCTACTCCGACGACTTCATTTACCAGGATCAGCCGTTCACGGTCATCCTCAACGCAAAGCATCGCCATCTGTTTTCCAAGGAACCTACGGTCCGCGATATCCTTGAGAGTCCGCTTCGTCCCGGAGTCATCGACGGGTATGCGTATGGCGAATGGCTTGACCGTAATCTTGCGCAATACCAGCCGACTCTGAGCCGAATCAATATCGGGGATGATACGGCCCGGCTGTTCAGGATGATCATCGCCGACCGCGTAGATTACATGTTCGCCGTGGTCGAAGAGGCGGACTACGTGTTGCGCCGACATCCGGAGTTCGCACGCGATCTCGTGAAAGTCGCGCTGGCGGACGCTCCTGCGGGAAACAAGCGCTACTTGCTATGCAGCAAGGGCATCGACAAGGACCTGATGCGGCGCATCAACGTGGCTATCGCACGGGTGAAGACCAGTTCGGAGTACGGCTCGGTCATCATGCGGCGATGAGGGTCGGTTCCTCTGCCACCGATGGTCAATTGGGCATTCTCTTGTGAGGCGAACGATTCCATAGAGCGACGCTTTCGCGCGCGCTTCCGGGGTAGACTCACCGTTCTGTCTTTCGTTAGGCGGGCAATGGTTTCCATCGACTCCAAGCTGGCGCAGGAAATCGTCGAACGGACGATGAAAATCATCCCGTTCAACGTCAACGTGATGGATGCACGGGGAATGATCGTCGGCAGCGGCGAGGGCGCAAGGATCGGCGAAGTGCACGCCGGCGCACAACTCGCCCTCGCGCGGGGGGAGACGGTCGAGATTGAACTGCCCGATTCGCGCAATATGCCCGGTAGCCGGCCGGGTGTGAATTTACCGATGACTGTGCGCGGGGCGCTGTGCGGCGTGGTCGGTCTTACCGGGGATCCCAGAGTCGTACGACAGTTCGGCGAACTCGTCCGGATTACCGCTGAAATGATCCTTGAACAGGCCCAGTTGCTCGGGGAGTTGCAGCGCGAGAAGAGATACCGCGAGGAGTTCGTCTTCCATCTGGTTAATCAAGAGAACACATCGCGTGCCGATCTTGAGGCTTGGGCTCTGCGGCTCGACATCGATTTTGATGTGCCGAGGGCCGTGCTAGTGCTCAACTTGACCGAAGAAGAGCTACCAACCGACCAGGCGCTCAAGGAGCTTCAGCGTTGTCAGACGCAACTTGCCATCCGCCAACCGGAGGCACTAACTGCCGTGATTTCACCGCGCGAGATGGCGATCCTCAAAGTTTTCGACGATCGTGCCTTGCGGAAGCCGCGGCAAATTATGGCGCGCGAAGAATTGGCGGCTCTGGCTGCGGCTCTCGAAAGGGAAAGTGGACGACTGTGTTCGCTCGCCATGGGCGTCGCCTTGCCCGGCATCGAAGGCGTGCCGCTTTCCTACCAGAGCGCATGCAAGACGTATCGGGTCGGGCGGCAACGTTGCCCTGAGAAAAGACTCTTCTCGTTCTACGACCTCAGCCTTCCCGTGCTGCTTGCCAGCCTGGGATCAGGCTGGCAGGGCGAACAATTGCGCCGTCCGCTGCAGGGGTTGAATGCTGCGGACAAACGGGGCGCCATGCTGCGGCGAACCTTGGATGTATGGTTCGCTCAGAACGGTCATGCAGCGGCGGCCGCCAATGCATTGCATATTCACCGCAACACGCTTGATTACCGGCTGAATCAGATCGAGGAAGCGACTGGCCTGGATCTGGGTAATACGGATGACCGACTGTTGCTGTACGTCGCACTGCAACTCGATTGATACGCGCTACATGGGTATCGGGGCTCCGGCGGAGAAGCCGAAGCCCCTACGAGCGCTAGATCAATGCGATCTTCAGTACGTAGACAACTGCAATTCCAACGAGCCCTTGAATGAGGGTGCCCATGCTGTGGCACTTATAGGCAAGGTCGACCTTAAGGCCGGAGAACTGCGATACGACCCAGAAGTAGGAGTCGTTGGCGTGAGAAATCACCATGGCGCCGCACCCGACAGCCATCGTCGCGAGGACGGCACCCGTCGGCGTTGCGAGACCAAGGGTGCCGAGCAGCGGGTAGACGATGGCCGACGTAGTGATCAGTGCGACAGTTGACGATCCTTGGGCCGTCTTCAATGCCGCGGCAATGATGAACGGCAGGAAGATGCCGAGATTGAATGCCGCGAGACTGCTGCCCAGGTAGTCGGCAATCTTGCTTGCGGCGAGCAAGGCGCCCAACGATCCGCCCGCGGCCGTGATCATGATGATGGCCGCAGAGTCTTTCAGACCGTCGCTGACCCAGCCCGACAGAACTTCTTCGTTAAGCTTTGGAACCAGGGTGAAGCAGCAGAGAAATCCGAGCAGCAACGAGACCATCGGTTCGCCGATGAAGTCCAGCGTCAGCTTCAACATCCCATTTCCGAAGGGCAGGCTGGGGAAATTGGCCACCGATTTCAACGCGATGAGCACGATGGGCAGCACCAGCGGCAGGAATGCCGAGAAAGCGCTGGGCAGGTTCTTGTATTTCTCCAGCAGCTCCTCGTAGCTGATCGATGACTCGGCAATCACCTCGTAGTGGCTTGCGAATTTCGTTGCCCAGAGGTAGCCCGCAATCGTCACCGGGATTGCCACGATCAGTCCGACGGCGATGACCATGCCGAGGTCGGCGTGCAGGTTGTTGGCGGCCGCGATCGGTCCTGGCGTCGGGGGTACGAGCGTGTGGGTCGCATACAGGCCGGTCGAAAGCGCCGTTGCCATGACGGCCATCGAAACACCGGATTTGCGCGACAGCGATTTGTTGAGAGCTGAGAGGATGACGAAGCCCGAATCGCAGAAAACCGGGATCGATGTGATATAGCCGATGATGCTCATCGCCAATGCCGGCCGTTTGGCACCTACGACCTTGAGCACGGTTTCGGCCATCGTCAGCGCAGCGCCCGTCTTCTCCAGGAAGACGCCGATGATCGTTCCCGCAATGATGACGATGCCGATCTTCTCGGCGGTACCACCAAAACCTTTCATTACCGCCTTGCTTACTTCGACCGGATTCATTCCCGCGGCGAGCCCGACGAAAAACGCGGCCGCGAGCAAGGCGAGGAATGCGTGCACCTTGAGTTTGGAGATCAGCACCACGATCATGACGATCGCGATGACCAGTATGACGAGCAACATCGGCCCTTGTACCATTCGTCTTCCCTCCTAGTGTTGTGATATCCCTGTTGAATTGAGCCTTTCGGCTTTCTTACCGGCCCATGCGAGCCGCTTTTATGATCCGGCACAGGCGTGTCGAACCGGATTCGATCAAGGCTGGAGCGCCAGCGATGCATTCCTCGAGCGCCATGGGACGGTCGCAAATGCTCATCACCGCGTCGATGCCGCAGGCAAGCACATCCTCGGCTCCATGACCCAGGCCTCCAGACAAGCAGAAAACAGGTACGCCGAATTGCTTGGCGACTTTCGCTACGCCAACCGGCGCCTTGCCGTACGCCGTCTGGAAATCCGTACGGCCTTCGCCCGTAATTACAAAATCCGCCTCGCGAACGATTTCGGCGAAGCCGACGGCGTCAAGGACGATTTCCACACCCGGCCTGAGCTTGGCCGGCGTAAAGAACATCAACCCGGCACCGAGGCCACCGGCAGCGCCCGCCCCAGGCAACGTGGCAACATCGCGCCCGGTAGCGATCTGCGCGCGCTCGGCGAAGTGCGCGAGGGCAGCGTCGAGCTCGGCGACAATCTCAGGCGTCGCGCCTTTTTGCGGGCCGAATACAGCCGAGGCGCCGCGTGGCCCGCAGAGTGGGTTGTCGACATCGCAAGCAACGGTGATCGTCGCTTCGGCAACGCGGGGATCGATGTCCGTCAGATCGATCCGTTTCAACCGGGCCAGCTCCGCCCCGCCTTCGGGGAGTTCGCTTCCGTCGTCGGCCAGGAAGCGCACACCGAGCGCCCGCGCCATTCCTGCACCGCCGTCGTTGGTCGCGCTGCCGCCGATGCCGATGATGATATTGCGCAGGCCGGCGTCCAGACAACGCCGGATCAATTGACCCGTACCGAACGTGGTCGCCTTGCGCGGATCCCGCTCGTCCTGATGCAAAAGCGGCAATCCGGAAGCGGCCGCCATCTCGATCACGGCAGTGCGGCCGTCGCCGAGCACCCCCCACTGAACGCGTATCTTGCGGCCCAGGGGATCGACGACTTCCGCTTCGCGCACCCGACCGCTCGTGGCGCAGACCAGTGCTTCTACCGTCCCCTCGCCGCCATCGGCAATCGGTATCTTGCGAATGTCGGCTTGCGGAAATACCTGTCGCACGCCACGCGCCATGGCCTCGGCAACACCGAGTGCCGATACACTGCCCTTGTAGGAATCCGGTGCAATAACGACTCTACCCAAAGCGACTCCTCCGCTGAATAGGTGTTGTTAGGTGGGCGGCCCGATCTGCGTATCCTAGGCAGCGCGCCTCGGACGGTCATCGTGCCAATACCCAACAATTGCGGAAAAGATGCGCCGATTCTCGGCATTTCGCCCAATTGTGAAATGCGGTTCGGCTGTTGCAAGGAGCGTACCGGACAGCCTTGACGTCGCTCGCGCAGGGGGGCGGAAGTATGGGACAGACCAAATCCAGTCACCCCGGTTTATCATAGCGGGATGGGTGGCAAGAGAGGATTTTTTGGCTCGATGACGAAGACCATGAACAACCGGGCCCGGTTTTTCCGTTTGCCGTTGGGTAAGGTGGCCTTTGCCGCTGTGTTGACGGTGTTGGCCGGCTGCAATACGACGCGACCACGGGTATACCAGGACGAGACCTTCAACGCTGAGACTCCGTTTCAGTACTACAGCAGTCGCGAGCCGGAAGGAGCCTGCGAAATCGGCAAGCGCGCTCTGCTCAGCCAGGGGTATCAAGTGGACGCGTCCGCCCCGCTTAACGTGCGCGGCGAGAAGTATTTCCAGCCGGCCACCGAACTGGCGACGAAACTAACGATCACGTTGGTGTGTCTCCCGAGCAGCCTGGGAGCCGTGGTCTACGCCAATGCGCTGGAAACCCATTTTGAGCTGAAGGCCCCGGGGAGCAGCGCCGGCGTCAGCGTATCCGGCCTCGGATCCCTGTCGCTGCCATGGTCCATAGACAAGAGCACGCTGGTCAAGGTCGGCGAAGCGACGGTCACGGCTCCTGAGTTCTATCAACGCCTGTTCGAGCTGATAAAGACGCTTGATGGCTGAAACGGCAAAGATGTCTCTTAAATATCAAATCGTCCCCGTTACTCCATTCGAACAGAATTGTTCGCTTGTCTGGTGCTCCGAGACTCAGCGCGCCGCCGTGATTGATCCTGGCGGTGATGTTTCGCGCATCGTGAACGCCGCGGCCAAGCTCTCGCTCACCATTGAAAAGGTTCTGCTTACGCACGGGCACATCGACCATGCGGGTGGCGCCGCCGAACTGGCGCAGCGTCTTTCTGTGCCGATCGAGGGGCCGCATCGTGCCGATCAGTTCTGGATCGATGGCTTGCCTCAACAGAGCCGGATGTTCGGTTTCCCCCCAGTGCAGGCCTTCGTGCCTGATCGCTGGCTGGAGCACGGCGACCACGTTACAGTCGGCAACCGAGAAATGTCCGTATTGCATTGCCCGGGCCACACGCCGGGTCACATCGTTTTTCACGACGCCGGCGGTAAGCTGGCGTTCGTTGGTGATGTCCTTTTCAAGGGCTCGGTCGGCCGTACGGATTTCCCGCAAGGGGATTTCGATGCGCTGATTTCGTCGATCCGTGAGCGCCTGTGGCCGCTCGGTGATGACGTGACTTTCGTTCCTGGCCATGGCCCGACCTCGACCTTCGGAACCGAGCGGCGCACAAACCCGTTCTGCGGCGACTGATCCGGTCTCGCCGCGTACCTACCAGCTGTTGATCGAGGTCGCGGTCCCGGTGACGGTCCGCGTGGGGTGTTTTGGGACTTTCGAGTTTCCTGCCGGGCAATACGTCTATACCGGAAGCGCTATGCGGAATCTCGAGGCGCGGGTGAAACGCCATCTTGCAACGGAAAAGCGCCTCCGCTGGCACATCGATTTTCTGCTTGCGGCACCTGGCGTGCGCATTTGTGAGGTACGGCGTTTCGTAGAAGCCGAATGTACGGTAAACGAACGCACGAAGGGCGAGGTCGTTGTTGCGGGCTTCGGGGCCAGCGATTGCCGCCATCGGTGCGGCAGCCACCTCAAGCGAGTGCGTTGATTGCACCCGCGCAGCAGGCCCTAATCCGAGTTCTCGATGTTGATCCGGCTCGCCCAGTGCAGTGCAGCTACTTGCGCTCGAGAATGCAGTTCGGGAGTGATGCCCAACTCTGCCAGCGCCCGTTCCGCCATGGCGAATTGACCCGCTTCACCGGCGGCGACAGCGGAAACAAGCCGGCCTAACGCCCCGCCAGTGTTCGGTGAACTGAGCGCCTCGATGACGGCCTCGTGGACCGGCAACTCCTTGACGATTTCGCTCATCGGCAGGTTGATGAGAACGTCGAGCAGCGAGAACAGTCCGGTGATGAAGGCATTGTCCGCGAGGTCTGGAACGCCGGGTTTGGGGTCGATCGCTCCGCAGATGAGTTCCATTTGGCGGCCGCGCGCCGCCGCGAGCTGCATCAGCGGGTTCGGCGCATGGCCGTCGGCCAGGTTGTTCGCGTAGACCAGTAGTTGTAGCCACCGTTGCAGTTGGCGTCTGCCGAGGATGGCAATGGCTTGCGAGAAACTGCTGATTTTCGTGCGAGCCCCGACGGCGACCGAATTGACGAGCCGCAGCAGATGGTACGAGAGCTTCGGTTCCTCGCGAAATACCGCTTCGATCTCGCGCGTATCGCCGTCGTTGCGCACGAGATTCAGAAGCTTGAGGAGCTTCAGGCGGGTAAGGTCCGGTTCCTTGCCCAAATTGGGATTGTGACCTGTCAGGAAATGGCTTGCGCTCCATTCCACGCCGCGTCCGGCGAGCCATCCGAACATTTCGTACGAATCGACGTTCGCGGCGATCTTGAAAAATCCGGCATCGCGGAAGTAGGAGAGATCGGCCGTGGAGAATTCCTGACGCACGAAAGCCGCGTCAAAGCGCACGTGCGAGAAGGCATCGATCGGGATCCGCCGCAATATGGAAACGTCGTCCAGCTCGATGCCCACCGGACATCCGCGCGCGCGCAACGCCTTGTAGCGCTCGACCGCATTGGTGTCTTGAAGCACGGACGACGGAGCAATGAAAACGACGTGCCGGGCGGCGAACTCGTTTGTCTGCAGTTGTTCCTCGCGCCCGCTCGCTTGGGCGGGGCGCACGAGCGCCAAGAGGCCTGCCAGCGACGCTGCGTCCGAATCGGAATAGCAGGCGGCAAAGTCAGCGTCCGGGGCTGGGCTGAAAGTTCCAGGCTGCCAGTCGGCAGCCGCCCAGCTACGGTCAGCCGCCAGAATCGGACGGAAGAAGAAATATGTCGACGGCATGGATCGGCCTTGGGCGACGTTTTTTTGCTTCGTGTTTGTTCTCGCAAGGCGCGAGAAGCGTCGATTCTATCGCAGTTCTCCGCAGGGCAGTACGCGAAACGAACGGACGCCGCGGTCCGAATACCCGGCAATTTCTGAGAAACGGCCATGGTCGCGGAACCCGATGGAGCAGTCTGCGACTCGATAGCGCTTCGAGACGGCCGCGTTTTCCCACTGCGTCATTTGGCGTAGACTTGTGACTTTGGCTGGAGGGGGTTCTGGCCATCCTGACGACGGAGTGGGCGCGCGCATGAATTCAGCATCAAAAGGAGGAGCGGCAGAGGGCGGGACCGCTCAATTCGATCATCCCGATTTTCTCCATCTCTTTTCGGCGCGTGCGCGCGCTATTGAAAGCTCGGCGATCCGCGAAATTCTCAAGGTAACCGAGCGCCCGGAAGTGATTTCGTTCGCGGGCGGCCTGCCCGCGCCGGAAACCTTCCCCATTGCGGCGATGAATACGGCGATCGATCGGGTTCTTTCTTCTCGGGGTCGCGAGGCGCTGCAGTACAGCACAACGGAGGGCTTTGCCCCACTGCGCGAGTGGATCGCCCGCCGCCTGAGTACGTCGACAGCGCCTGTGTCTCCTGATCAGGTGCTAATGGTTTCGGGGTCGCAGCAGGGACTCGATCTGCTGGCTAAAGTGCTGATCGACCCAGGCGACACCGTACTTGTCGAAACGCCGACCTACCTTGGCGCCTTGCAGTCGTTTTCGCTCTTTTCCCCAAGATACGTGTCGGTCGCCTCGGATGACGATGGGCTATTGCCGCAGGGCCTGACGGAGTCGATGCGGGGCGCGAAGTTCCTTTACTGCCTGCCCAATTTCCAGAATCCCACAGGGCGTCTGCTTTCCGAGGCGCGCCGCTACGAATTGGCGCGGCGGGCGCGCGAACTCAATCTGCTGATTCTCGAAGACGATCCCTACGGCGCGCTTTCGTACGACGGCGAGACGCCGCCGTCGATCCGCTCATTGGCGCCCGAACGAACCGTCTATATGGGCTCCTTCTCGAAAGTGTTGGCACCCGGTTTGCGTCTCGGCTATGTGGTCGCTCCGGCCATGCTGCGCGGAAAACTGGTGCAAGCGAAGCAGGCGACCGACTTGCACACGGCGACGCTGTCGCAAATGGCGGTCCATGAGGTAGTCAAAGACGGATTCCTTGATACGCACATCCCCACGATTCGTTCGCTCTATCGCGAACAATGCGCGGCGATGCTTGGTGCGTTGCAGCGTCATATGCCGCAGGGCGTGCGTTGGAATGCGCCGCGCGGCGGCATGTTCCTGTGGGTCGAGCTGCCGAAGGGCATCGATGCGACGGCCATCCTGGAGAGGGCGATCGAGCGCAATGTCGCTTTCGTCCCGGGCGCGCCGTTCTTTGCCGGTTCGCCTGTCAAGGAGACTTTCCGACTGGCATTCGTCACCGTGCCGCCGCCGCGCATCGAGGAAGGAATTGAGCGCCTCGCTGCGGTAATTCGCGCGGCGCTCTGAGCGGTTTTTCCGTGCTTGCTACGGCAGGTGAGATCTGCCGTCGGCCTATGCCCCGAGGATAACCCTGGCGCTATCCCGGGCATTCCGGTTTTTTCGCCGGTCGCCGGTACAATGGCTTCATGCTCCCAAGCTACTGGCAACAAGCCGCTTCCGAAATCTCGCGATCCGATCGCGTGATGGCCGAGATCGTTGCGCGTTACCCCGGTCGAGGGCTCATTTCGCGCGGCGACCCGTTTGGCACGCTCGCGCGCTCGATCGTCGGACAGCAGATTTCCGTGAAGGCTGCTGATAGCGTTTGGGCGCGCTTTGTCGCCGCTTTGCCCGCCGTGACGCCGGCTAACGTGCTCGCCTGCCAAACTGAAGTTTTGCGCGCCTGCGGGTTGTCGGCCCGCAAGGTCGAGTATATCGGCGACCTCGCGCGGCATTTCGCCGAGGGGCAGATTCACGTCGATCACTGGGCCTCGATGAGCGATGCAGAAATCATCGCCGAACTGACGGCTGTCCGCGGTATCGGAGTGTGGACGGCCGAAATGTTCCTTATTTTCAATCAGCTTCGCCCGGACGTTTTTCCGGTGGACGACATCGGTCTGCAGAAGGCCGTCGCCCTGCATTATTTCGATGGGCAACGGCCGGCGCGGACAGCCTTGCTGGAGCATGGCGAGCGCTGGCGGCCATGGCGCTCGGTGGCCACGTGGTACCTCTGGCGCAGCCTCGATCCACTCCCGGTTGATTATTGACTGGACGGGTTCGCCCACCGACCGTAAGCGCTAATTAGGCACTTTCGAAGAGGCGCGTATGCGCTCCAGCAAAGCGGCAACGGCGGCCGAACGTTCAAAGCGCCGATGGATCACGGCCAGTTGCGAACGCGCTTCGGTATCCTCGAGGGGGAGATAGCAGACGCCGGGCAATTGCAGATGACTGATCGTCTCGGCGACAAGACTTACGCCAAAGCCGGCACCGACGAGGCTGATCAGCGTACCGATTTCGCATACGCGTTGCGCGATCAGCGGCTCAAAGCCGGCGCCGCGGCACTCGCGCAGCAGTATCTCGCCCATCCCGGCGCCCGGTGGGTCCTCGAAAGCCACGAAGGTCTCCTCGGCCAGGTCGCGCAAGTGGATCGACGTCTCGTGGGCGAGCGGGTGAGTGGAAGGCAGAACTGCCACCGACTTCTGGGTGGAGAGCGTGAAGCAGTCGAGGTTGTCCGGCATGTCGGAAGGCAGCGGCGTACGGATGATCGCCATGTCGAGTTGGCGGTTGTGCACCGCTTCGATCTGGGTCAGGATGCGCATTTCATGCAAGGACAGCTGAATCCCCGGGTGCTCATTGCGGTACTCGTTGAGCAGGTGCGGGAAGTCCGGGTCGAACACCACTGAACCGACGATGCCGATGTCGATACGGCCGGCTTCGCCGCGTGCCGTATCGCGCGCGATCCGTTCTGCCTTGGCGGCGAGATCGATCGTCGCGCGCGCTTCGCGTAGGAAGGCGTTTCCCGCTTCCGTCAGTTCGACGCGGCGGTTGGCGCGATGAAACAGCCGCGCTCCTAAGCGCTCCTCAAGCGCTCTTATTTGCTGGCTCAGTGCCGGTTGGGCAATGCCGAGCCGCTCGGCCGCGCGGGCGAAATGCAATTCCTCGGCCGTGGTAACGAAATAGCGGAACTGCCTTAAGCTCATGACGCACTTTCAATAAGAAAAACGTATTAATTCTGTGGTGACGATAGGATTGATGCGGATTATAGACTGCGGCGACAATGGCGCTTCAAAAAAAGCGTGTTCGGCGACGCCTTTTCTGGCCAAAGTCGCGAACACCGGTTTTCGGAGCAACTATCCTGGATTCGCATCCTTTTTTCTCCAACCGCAAGGCCTTGTTCGTCCTCGCGACGTTGTGCTGTGTCCTTTGGGGCAGTTCGTTCCCGGCGATCAAGGCAGGTTATGCGCTGTTCGACATCGTTCCCGGCGACATCGCCAGCAAATTCGTCTTCGCCGGGTGGCGCTTCACGCTGGCCGGCCTGGCGTTGGTCGCGTACACGGCTGCGTCGGGCAAGGTCAGCATTCGTATCGACCGGCGGACCTTGGGTGAGGTGGCTTTGCTCGGCGTCCTGCAGACCTCGGTGATGTACACCTTCTTCTATCTCGGACTCGCCTATACCACGGGCGTAAAGGGTTCCGTGTTGAACGGGTCGGTGACGTTCTTCGGTGTGCTTCTGGCGCACTTTCTGTACCGGAACGACCGTTTGTCGTGGCGCAAGAGCGCCGGGTGCATCGTAGGCTTTGCCGGCGTGCTCGTTGTCAATTTCGGCAAGGATCTGCTCGACTTTTCGTTTACCTGGATCGGCGAGGGCAGCGTCATTCTTGCCGCGTTCCTGATGGCGGTCGGGATGGTCTATGGCAAAAACATTTCGCGGCGCATGGACGCGGCGCTGATGACCGGCTATCAGCTCGCCATCGGCGGGGCAGTCCTGCTCGTGGCCGGCTATGCGCTGGGCGGCGGCTTGGCCGCGCTCACGGTGAACTCGGCCCTGCTGATGACCTACATGATCTTCAATTCGTCGGCTGCCCAGGCGCTGTGGGGCGTTCTGCTCAAATACAACCGCGTGACGATGGTCAGCATCTTCAACTTTCTGGTGCCGATCTTCGGTGCTCTGTTGTCTGCCCTGTTCCTCGGCGAAAGCGTCTTCGAATGGAAGAACGTGCTGGCGCTGATCCTCGTCTGTTCGGGCATCTGGCTGGTGACCAAGGAGTAATGACGAAGGGGTAACCGGTACCTGATTCAAGTAAAGGCTGAACGGGCCATCCCGTCCGTAATCGGCCCTCGGCGGCCGGTTTCCGGCTTTGGAGTAAAATGGCCGTCGATCCATTACCGGCCCACGCCTGATGAAAACAAGCTTCCTCGACTTTGAGCAGCCGATTGCCGATCTGGAAAGCAAGATCGAAACGCTGCGCTTCGCTCAGGACGATTCGGCGGTCGATATTTCGGAAGAAATCGCCCGCCTGGAGAAAAAAGGCCAGACCCTGACCAAAGAGGTCTACGCCAAGCTGTCGCCGTGGCAGATCGCGCAAGTCGCGCGTCATCCACAACGCCCCTACACCCTCGACTACGTACGGCTCATCTTCACCGATTTCGAAGAGTTGCATGGCGATCGCGCTTTCGCAGACGATCATGCGGTCGTCGGCGGGCTGGCGCGCTTCAACGGCCAGTCCGTGATGGTGATCGGGCACCAGAAGGGCAGCGACACCAAGGAGAAGATTTACCGTAACTTCGGCATGCCGCGCCCGGAAGGGTATCGCAAGGCGTTGCGTCTGATGCACCTTGCCGAGAAGTTTGGCATCCCGGTCATGACGTTCATCGATACGCCCGGTGCCTATCCGGGAATCGACGCCGAGGAACGTGGGCAGTCCGAAGCGATCGGACGCAACCTGTATGAGATGGCCGAGCTGAAGACGCCGATCATCGTCACCGTGATCGGCGAGGGAGGGTCCGGGGGGGCGCTGGCGATCGGCATCGGCGACGTGGTGCAGATGTTGCAGTACTCGACCTACTCGGTGATCTCGCCCGAAGGCTGCGCGTCCATTCTGTGGAAGAGCGCCGAAAAGGCCAGTGAGGCGGCCGAGATCATGGGCATCACGGCGACCCGGCTGAAATCGCTCGGCTTGATCGACAAAGTCGTGAACGAGCCGATTGGCGGCGCACATCGCGATCCTGCCGCGATGGCTCAGAATCTCAAGAAAGCTCTGCAGGATGCGTTGAAGAACGTTTCGGGGTTGTCCACGAGCGAGCTTCTTGAAGCACGCTTCAAACGTCTGATGGCCTATGGCCGCGTCAAAGAACAACCACTGCCTTGAATCTTCGCGCGCGCAGCCGGAAGGCTCGCCGTCCCTGATCGAATCCGTCGCCGCGTTCATCTCTCCGCGGCTTGTTCGTGGCCAACGGATATGCGTGGCGCTATCCGGCGGCCGGGATTCGGTCGTCCTGTTGCATGCGATGGCGCACATCGTCGCGCGCGACGACCGATGCTCGGCGCTTTCCGCGCTGCACGTTCACCATGGAATCAGCCCAAACGCAGACGAGTGGGCGCGTTTTTGCGCGGAACTGTGCGGCAATCTTGGCGTGCCGCTGTGCGTCGTGCACGTCGAAGTGCCGCGGGCGAGTCGCGAAGGCCTTGAGGGGGCCGCGAGGCGCCTCCGCCATGGAGAGTTTGCCAAGGCCGATGCCGAATGGCTGGCGCTCGGGCACCATCGCGACGACCAGGCGGAGACGGTTCTCCTCAATCTGCTGCGCGGAGCGGGCGTCGCCGGTGCGGCGGGGATGCTGAGCGAGCGCACGCAGCAACGCGGGCCGACACTGGTGCGGCCGCTTCTCGGCGTTCCGCGTGACAGGATCGCCGCGTACGCCGCGGACCACGGATTGCGGTGGATCGATGACGAGAGCAATGACGACCATCGTTTCCGGCGCAACTATCTGCGTGGTGAAATCCTGCCCGCGCTTGAGCGCCACTTTCCCGGAGCAGGCCGGTCGCTGGCGCGGGCGGCCGGACACTTTGCCGAAGCGTCGACGCTGCTCGACGACCTGGCACAAATCGACCGTACGGCCGTTATCGCGCCGAGTGGCCGGCTCGGGCTTGCTGCCTTCAACGAATTGCCCGCTGCGCGTGCGCGAAATCTCCTACGTTACGTCTGGGTGGCGGCGGGGTTGCGGGCTCCCGATACCGCCTGGCTGGACGAAGCGTTGCGGCAACTGACCCGGACCCGCCTCGGCGCCTCCACATGCGTCGCAACGCCCGAAGGTGCGTTGCGTGTTTATCGCGAGGAACTCTACGTCGTGCCGCGCGTCGAGAAGAGCGTAGAAGCGGTGCGTTGGCAGGGAGAAGCCACATTGCCCTGGGGGGGAGGGTGCGTCCGCCTGGAACGTACGGAAGGCGCTGGGATCAGCGAAAGCGCGATCGCGGCAGATGCCGTGTGGTTGCGCCCGCGTCAAGGCGGGGAACATCTGCAGCCGCAGCTTGCACGGCCGCGCCGGAGCCTGCGCAACCTTCTTCAGGAAAGCGGCGTTCCTCCTTGGGAGCGCCCGCTTTTGCCGTACTTATGGTGCGGCGATCGCCTCGCCTGGGTCGGCGATCTCGGTGTCGACGCCGCGTTTGCCTGTGGGCCAGGCGAACCGGGTGTCTTGCCTGTCTGGGAGAGGGCAGGCCAGTTGTCGGCTACGGGTAGGGGCATCGAACAGCACGAGTGACGCAAGTGCGCGATAAGGATGGATGAGGGCAGAACGCCCGGAACGAGGCAACGTATGGCATACAGCAGATCGAGAACCGAGAAGGTCGACGTGCGTGGCGTCCGATACAACGTCCGTCACTGGGGACCGGCCGATGCGCCGGTGGTGTTTTTCCTGCACGGCTGGATGGATTGTTCGCCGACCTTTCAGTTTCTGGTGGATGCGTTGAGCCAACCGTGGCACGTCATCGCTCCCGACTGGCGCGGGTACGGCGAGTCCGAATGGCTCTCGCGTCCCTACTGGCACGCGGATTACTACGCCGACCTCGATTGTTTGCTCGACCACTACTCGCCCGGACGGCCGGCCCGGATCGTCGGCCACAGCATGGGTGCGAACATCTCTGCAGTTTATGCCGGCGTGCGCCCGCAGAGGGTCGCGCAACTCGTGATGCTCGATTTCCTCGGACTCAAACCGCCGGTGGATGACGATTCCCCGGCATTGATCAGCAAGTGGCTCCATAACGTCCAGGAACAACCGCGGCTGAGCGTCTTCAATAGCAGCGAGGCGCTTGCCGCTCGCCTGATGGATCTCAATCCGCGGCTTACCGAGAGCCGTGCGGCGTTTCTTTCGTGGAATGTCAGCCGGGTACGGATGGGCAACGTGGTCGAAATGGCGTGCGACCCGTGGCATCGAGTTCCGTCGCCGAACGTCTACCGGATCGAGGATGCGATGGCGAGTTGGAGCCGCATCGAAGCGCCGGTCTTACTCCTCGTCGCGACCCACGGCTTCGTCAATCGCCGATTCGGCAACGAGCCCGAAGAGTTCGCGCGGCGTACTGGCGCGTTCAAGTGCTTGGAGATCGTGAACATTCCCGATTCCGGCCATAACGTCCAGCACGATCAGCCGGAGCGTGTCGCGGAAGCCATCGAGGCATTCCTTGCCAGGGATTGAGCGCAGCCACCACTCACGCCCAGGGAAAGGAACGCGACCGCCAAACGCGGTGCTGCGCGTCTCGTCCTCGCCGTTAGGGCATGTAGTCCATCTATCGTCGCCAGTCGGCAGATGAACGGTCACTGTTGTACAGCGGTCTATGTGGAGTGACGGCACGCCGAAATCCTTGCCCGTGGGCCGCGCCGACTTATCCGTATCCTGCCTGATTCTCTCAATAGAGTTCTTACCCCAATGCCTCCTCGACGTTTCATTCTCTTTGCCACTTCGCTGATCGCCGTTTTGCACGCCTACATCGGATTGCGCATCTTGCCCGACGCCCGAGTCGGCCTTGCCGCCACGGCGGCGGGGATCTTTTTCCTTGTCCTCTCCGCGCTGCTGATTCCTGTCGGGCTGCTGGCACGGGCGTTGCCGAGCCGGCTCGGAAAACAATACGGAAAGCTGGTGGGGTTGCTCGTCTGGCCGGGTTTGATCGCCATCGGGCTTTTCTCTTCGCTATTCGTCCTAACCCTCTTACGTGATGTAGCGCTCGTTCCGGCGCTGGTGTTCGTCGATGAGCCGACGCTATCCGCCTTTGTGCTGTACTCCGCCCGCACCGTCCCAGTATTAGCGTTGCTGCTCACTTCGATCGGCCTCTACAACGCGCGCCGTACGCCGGGCG
Organism: Propionivibrio soli; assembly: GCF_025770765.1. Taxonomy (GTDB): domain Bacteria; phylum Pseudomonadota; class Gammaproteobacteria; order Burkholderiales; family Rhodocyclaceae; genus Propionivibrio; species Propionivibrio soli. The sequence goes on from NZ_JANZKY010000003.1 coordinate 196,749, forward strand.
TTGTTCATGTCGATATTCGTGTGCCACGTCTGCATGCATCGTTGCATGGGCTGACGATTACGCAGCTCTCCGATATTCACGTCGGCCCGACGATCGGGCGCCGCTTCATCGAGCGGATCGTCGAAAAGGTGAATGGAATCGAGAGCGACCTGATCGCGATTACCGGTGACCTCGTGGACGGCAGCGTCCGGGATCTGGCGGCGCATGTCGAGCCGTTGTCGGCGTTGAAGGCCAAGCACGGAACATATTTCGTGACGGGCAATCACGAGTACTACTCCGGTGCGGCGGCATGGGTGACCGAATTGCGGCGGCTCGGCCTACGGGTGTTGGAAAATGAGCATGTTGTGCTCGAACATCGCGGTGCGCCGCTGGTCGTTGCCGGCGTGACGGATTTCAGCGCACATCAATTCGACGAGCGCAAGCGCAGCGATCCGGCCGTCGCATTGCATGGGGCGCCGGAGGATGCCGTACTCCGCATTTTGTTGGCGCATCAGCCGCGCTCGGCGGACGCGGCCGAACGTGCTGGGTTCGATCTGCAGTTATCCGGCCATACCCATGGGGGACAGTTCCTGCCCTGGAACTTCTTCGTCCGCTTCCAGCAACCCTATGTTGCCGGCCTGCATCGGCTGCGCAACATGTGGATCTATATCAGCCGGGGAACCGGCTACTGGGGACCGCCGAAACGTCTGGGCGCCCCCGCCGAAATCACTCGGTTGCGCCTGCTTGCTGTTGATGCCTGATTCGCGGGGCGTGTTGCCACAAAACCGCAGCGCTGAGTCAGTCGCCCGGCGGCATCACACTTTTCCAGCCCAGTTGATCGGCAACCAAGGAGAAATCGGGTGTCAGCGCGGCGCGCAGTTCGAGCGGCCGGCCCGTTACCGGGTGGGATAGGCGAATGGAGGTGCAGGCGAGAAGGAGCCGGCGGCAACCGAACAGATCCTGGAACAATCGATTGTGCCGCCCCTTGCCGTAAGTGGCATCGCCAATGATCGGGTGGGAAATGAACTTCATGTGTCGGCGCAATTGATGTCGGCGGCCTGTTTCGGGCAGGAGTTCGACCAGCGCATAGCGGCTCGTGGAATATGCGTCGACGCGATACGGCAACTCGACGGTGGCCAGGCGGCGAAAGCCCGTGGCCGCCGGTTGCGCGGCGCCAGGCCCGCCGATGGGGGCATCGTACTCGTCGACGACGCGGGTAAGCGCATGGTTGATACGGCCTGCTTCGTCCGGGTATCCACGCACGATGGCTAAGTAGCGCTTCTCGACCTTCTGCGCGGTGAGCTGCCCTCCCAGTTGGGCATTGACCTCCGGGGTCAAGGCGAAGAGAAGCACGCCGGACGTTCCCCGGTCGAGACGATGGGCAGGGTACACCCGGCGTCCGATCTGGTCGCGCAGCATCTGTACAGCGAAGCGCGTTTCCCGGCGGTCGATGGAGCTGCGATGGACTAGCAGGCCGGAGGGCTTGTTGACCGCGATCAGGTATTCGTCTCGGTAGATGACGATCAGTTCGTCTTTCACTCTTGCTCCGCCGTTCGCGGTGCGGCGTGCATGTCGCCCTCAACGTAGCACCAACAGCCCCCCTCGCGCACGAAACGGCTGGTCTCATGCATACGATGTGCTCGGCCGCCAACCTTGTAGCGGGCCACGAACTCGACAATGGCGGTATCGGGGGTCGCGGACTCCGTTCGCTTTATTTCAAGCCCAAGCCAGCGCGTACCGTCAGCAGAAAGGCCGAGCGACGTTGGGCGGGTGTTCGGATGCCACGTGGAGAGTAGATACGGTTCCAATTGCAGCACGTAGCCGCTGTAGCGCGACCGCATCAAGGCTTCGGCGTCGGGTGCCAAGGCTCCGGCGTGATAACGCCCGCAACACGCGGCATACTTCGTGCGCCCGCAAGGACAAGGATCGTCGGGAGACGGCAAGAGGCCGTCGTTCGGCGCACTTTTAGAGCGGCGACTCAAGGTTCCTGCCAGTTGGAAACGAAGCGGGTGCGCACATTCTTCAAGTGTCTATGCATTGCGGCGCGCGCGGCCTTCGTGTCGCCGGCCTTGATTGCTTCGAGAATCTCCCGGTGCTCGAGGATCGCACGCTGCCATACATGCTCATTATGGAAGTGGTCTTCCAGGCACAGGTAGAGCGGTTGCTCGCGCGTCGTCCAGAGCGCCTGCATGACAAGAGCTAGGGCACTGTTGCCTGACGCCTCGGCGATGGCGAAGTGGAATTGGCGGTCATATTGCAGCCGCCGATTGTCTCCTGCCGAGCAGACGACCATGTCAGACAGGGCGTCGGCAATCGCGGTGATCTTCGCCGGCGTCGCATTCTTCGCGGCGAGTGCAGCGACATCGGGTTCGATCAAATCGCGGGCAGCAAGGATCTCGAATGGCCCTGGCATGGGCGTGACGCTCGTGCCATTGATTCCGGAGGAGGTATGCTCGCTTGCCCGTTCAAGGACGAACACCCCGGCACCGCCGCGGATTTCCACACGCCCCTCGACTTCAAGCGCGATCAGCGCTTCCCGTACCGTTGGCCGGCTGACACTGAGTTGGTCGGCGAGCGCGCGTTCGGCGGGCAGCCGTTCACCCGGGCGGTATTCTCCCGAGTCGATGACGCGGGCAATCTGGTCCGCGATCTGGCGGTACAGGCGACGGGTTTCGATCGATTGGATGGGCACGGTCTTCCTCAGGACTCTTGCCAGTTGGATATGTAGCGGCGGCGAGCGTTGTTCAGATGCCGGTGCATCGCGGCGCGAGCCGCCTTGGCGTCACCGCGTTTGACCGCTTCGAGAATCTCGCGGTGCTCGATGATGGCGCGCTGCCAGACGGCTTCGTTATGAAAGTGGTCCTGCAGACGAATGTACAGAGGGTCCGCCCGCATCACCCAGAGAATCTCTACAGTATGGACAAGCGCCGTGTTGCCGGTGGCTTCGGCGAGACTGAAATGGAACTGGTGGTCGAGTTCAAGGTGTTTCGGATCGCCGGCGGAGCAGCAGACCATGTCGCCTAACGCACGTGCCATTACCGATATCGATTCGGGTGTCGCGTGCTTGGCGGCCAACGATGCGACCTCCTGTTCGATCAGGTCGCGCGCATACAGGACCTCGAGCGGGCCTGGGGGCGGAAGGTTACCGAGTCGCGACGAAAACGACGAAGGCGCTTTGTCCTCCGGATGCGGATCGCTACGTTCCGCGACAAAAACGCCTGTGCCGCCACGGATGTCGACCCATCCCTCGACTTCCAAGGCGATCAGTGCTTCACGTACGCTCGGTCGGCTGACGCTGAACTGTGCCGCGAGCAGGCGTTCCGGGGGAAGGCGCTCGCCGGGCTTGTACTCGCCAGCCTCGATCAGCCGGCTGATCTGGTCGGCGATCTGCCGATACAGGCGTCTGCTTTCAATGGTTTCGATCGGCATGATGGGTGCAACTTATTGTTCTGGTCTTCGATTCGTTAGGGAACGATCCGTCAAGCACCAGGAAACTCAGTGCTTCATTCCTCCGTGCGCCGCGGCAGGCATCGCAGGTGCTGACTGTATGCGGCGGACAGGAGCGGCAATGTGCTGGGTCGAGCCGTCATCAAACGTGAGATCGATCGGCACTTCGTCGCCTTCCTGAAGCGGCTTCGTCATGTCAATCAGCATGACATGGTAGCTGCCTGGCTTGAGTTCGGTGCGGCCACCCGCCTTGATCTCGATGTCCGGGACGGGGCGCATTTTCATGACGCCGTTTTCATTGAGATGGGTATGCAACTCGACGGTCTTGGCGGCAGGGCTTGCGGCACGGATGAGCTTGCGATCAGCGGCGCTACTGTTGGAAATGACCATGAACGCGCCGGTGGTCGGCGCGCCGGGCGGCACGAGACGAACATAGGGATCCTGGACCGCGATGCCGTCATCGGCATAGGTCGTGGGCGGCAATGTCGCGCACAGCAGCAGGCTCAGACCAATCAGTACTCGGCGCATCGTATTCCTCCTAGGAAACGTCACGGAGGACTTGGCCATGCTGCCTGACCGGTTTGCTCACTTCCGCAACGTACGGATCATATCAATGATCGCTTGGGGTGGCGAGCCGTGCGGCAACTGTGCAATCAGCTTCCCGCTGGCATCGATGACGTAGGTGAACGACGTGTGGTCGACGGAATACGGCTTGCCGTCGTCCGCCTTCTGTTTCATGTACCGAACGCCGTATTGCCGGGCTACCCGCGCGATATCGTCCACCGACCCCGTGACACCGACGATTTGAGGGTGAAAGAAGGGCGCATAGGCTTTCAACACGTCGGTCGTGTCGCGCTCAGGATCGACAGAGACGAATACGCCGGCGACACCGGCCTGCTCTTCCGGAGTCAGCATCGAAAACGCTTGTCCCATGGCCGACAAGGCCGTTGGGCAGACATCGGGACAGAACGTGTAGCCAAAATAGACCAGCACGATGCGGCCGCGATAATCGGCGAGCGATAACGGTCCTTGGGGTCCTTGCAAGGAAAAATCTCCACCGGGAGGCAGGGAGGGGGCATGAGACCCCGGCGTGTCGTTCGATGCGCGGTTAGCGGTATCCGTTGCCGGCGGTTGCCAGAAAAAGGCAAGCCAGACGAGTAGGACCCCCAGGATCAGCGCGCTCGCAATCAGGATACGCTGCTTCATTGATGAGCCCTTGTCAGGAACCGCCGTGCGCTGCAACATCGAAGTGGAAAGGCACGGCGAGGCGCTTCCCGTTTCGGGTAATGATGAACGTTGCTGCCCATTTCATCCTTCCCGTCACGCATACCGGGAGCATCGCTTGGCCCGTGAATCGCGAGCCGTTTGCCGTCAGCGGAGTTCGGTTATAGCCCATGTCCATGTCGACACCCTGAAAATCGACTTCCAATTTCTCCGCTTGGGTGTCGGATAGCTTTACTGATACAGCCAAGGGTTTGACAGCCGGGATTGGGCGCGGGGTGATGTCGACGACGATTTCGCCCGCTTCCGGCAGAGGCACCGTGCAAGTACTATTGTTCAGATCGCAGGCCGCCACCGGAAGCTCTAGATCAGGTGTCGGATGGGCGGCCTTCCAGTACTTGTAGGCGATAACAGTGATGACGGCGAGCGCTAAAACGGCAACGATGCAGACAAGGAATATCGGTTTGCGCATGCAGGTTAGTCAGCGTCGGTGGAATTTCAGGTAATTACGGGCTGGCGTATCGCCGATTTTCTATACAAATTCGGTTATGGGCGTTGTTTCGGATGGTCTCCATGTCCGAATCTAGAAGCGTGTACCCCTTAAGTCAACGACTCCGAGGTATATAGCGGAAGGCGGGCGAGAGGCCGCACGAACAGGTGCTTCGCCCCGGCTAACGGCGGTTGTTCTTATCCGATAGGCATGGAACTTGCGGCAGACGTGACGCGAACGGGTTGTTCGTCTACGATACTCGCCGCTTTCACGCGAAACTGACGTCGGCTGGCGGATGAGGATTGGGTTTGGCGGCTTCCGCTTCGATGTTGCGACGTTGCACCGAGGAAACGAAATCCAGCTATTCATGGAAAACGCACTCGACTCTCATCTGCTGAACGATTTTCAACGCGATTTTCCGCTTTGCCCGGCTCCTTTTGCCGAGTTGGCGGCGAAGCTCGGTGTGGCGGAGAAAGCGGTTCTCGCGATGCTTGAGCAATTGCGCCGAGACGGCAAGATTTCGCGAGTAGGCGCCGTTTTTGCGCCAAAGCGGATCGGCGCCTCAACCTTGGTGGCGATGGCCGTGCCGGAAGAGAAAGCGGGCATCGTCAAGGACGCAGTCAATCGTTTCCCTGAAGTCACGCACAACTACGAACGCGAGCATCGCTACAACCTCTGGTTCGTGGTGACCGCCGGGTCGGACGGCAGGCTACAAGCCGCGCTTGGGGCAATTGCCCGTGCCGCCGGTTATCCGCTCGTTGCGCTGCCTTTGGTTCAGGAATACCAGGTTGAACCCGAATCCGTGACCGAACCGCCCGCTACGGCGGCGAATACGGGGACCCCGCACGTGCGGGCCGAAACCTTCTCGCCGCCCCGGCCTCTGGACGAATTGGATCGCCGGCTGGTCGTGGCTTTGCAGGAGGGTATCCCGCTCTTCATCCGGCCGTTCTCGGTGCTTGCCAGCCGGGTCGGCTGTGACGAGAGCGAGGTCATCGAACGGGTACGCAGTTGGAGCGATGAGGGGTTGATTAAGCGTTTCGGGGTGGTCGTGCGCCAGCCCGAGCCAGCCGTCGGCGTGGACGCGCTCCTTGTGCATGACGTGCCGGATCAGGAGGCGGAGGTCATCGGTGAAAGGTTGGCCGCCGAACCCGGCGTATCCCTTTGTGCGCAACGTCAACGCGCTTTACCCGGCTGGCCTTACAACCTTTTCTGCATGGTTCACGGAAGCTCGCGGGATGAGGTCATGGACAAGATTGCCGGCCTCCGCGATCGCCTGGCGCTTTCGCGCTATCCGAGCGACGTTCTGTTCTCGCGCGAGCGGCGAAAATCCGCACGGTGATCGATGGTCAGTTGTGAACTTTTTCCTTGCCGGTCATCGCGTCGCGCCCTACAGTAACGTATCGCGTTAGGACCGGATGCAGACCGATGTCCGCAGGCAATGATTCTCTGGAATTGATTGACGATCTCGAACACTGCGCGGTCTGCCAGCACAGTGTCGACGTCCGGGGAATGGCCCAGATCGTTTGCTTGGCGCACTTGGATATCCGGCAACCTACGCAAACCTCGGTTTGCAGCGAGTTCGAGCCGAAGCGAGGGAAAAAGCCGGCTATTCGGCTTGATTGATCCCGGGGCGTCAAGCTCGCCCGCCGTCCCCGCGGCAATTGACCCGACGGCCGAAAGACGATGGTCGCGCGGACTCGGATCCGGCGGCTCTTCCTTCAGGATTCAGCGACCCGCTTGGCAATGTGCGCGAGGGCTTCCTCCACCTGGTCGATGAGAATCAGGCAAATATCGTTGGGTTGTAGCGCCGCCATCGCTGTGTCGATCGCCACAAACTCGCCACGGATTTCTTGCACGTCCTTGGCTCGTTTTGCGTTTGCCAGCCCCTCGCGCAATAAGGCAAGCACCTCGCCGTCGGCGCGCCCGCGCTGGCATTGATCCTGATAGAGCACGATGCTGTCGAATGCGTCACCGAGGATTTCAGTCTGTTGGCGGATGTCCTCATCGCGCCGATCGCCAGCACCGCTGATGACAACTGAACGCCGGGCGCCAGCTTGCGTGGGCATAGCGTCAATCGCCTGCACGAGCGCGCGGATGGCGTCCGGGTTGTGCCCATAGTCGGCGATCAGCGTGGCTCCGCGGTACTGGAACAGGTTGAAGCGCCCAGGGGCCGATTGCGCGTCATTGACGAAGCCGGCGAGCCCGGCGCGGATTGCCGCCCATTCGAAGCCAAGCGCCCAGCCGGCGCCAATAGCCGCCATGGCATTCTCGATCTGGAAGCCGATGGTTCCGTTGGCGGTCACCGGAATGTGGGAAAGCGGCAGGCGTTCGGAGAATGAGCCTTCGGCGGCGACGATATCGTTGCCATCGAGGTAGATGATGCGCTTGCCCTGAGCGCGGTGCATCGCCATGACGGGATGGCTACGGTCCCGGGCGAAGAACGTTACCTTGCCGGGACAGGAGTCGGCCATGCGCGCAACCATCGGGTCGGCGGCGTTGAGTACCGCGACGCCGACATCTGGTTTCACGTTCTGCACGATGACGCGCTTAACGACCGAGAGGTCCTCGACCGTGCTGATGTAGGAAAGCCCGAGATGGTCGCCGGCGCCGATGTTGGTCACCACGGCGACGTCGCAGCGATCGAAGCCCAAGCCTTCGCGAAGTACGCCGCCGCGCGCCGTTTCAAGCACCGCCGCATCGACGTCCGGGTGAAAGAGAACGTTGCGCGCGCTTTTCGGGCCGCTGCAGTCGCCGGTGTCGATGCGCCGACCAGCGATGTAGACGCCGTCGGTGCTTGTCATCCCGACGCGCAGTCCGGTGTTGGCGAGAATGCTGGCGATCAGGCGCACGGTCGTTGTTTTTCCGTTGGTACCTGCCACGGCAACGAGTGGAATGCGGGCGTCGTCGCCCTCTTCGAACATGTTGGCGATGATCGCTTCGCCGACCGGTCGCCCCTTGCCGAACGATGGCTGCAGGTGCATGCGCAGCCCGGGGGCGGCATTCAGTTCGACGATTCCGCCGCCTTGCTCTTCGAGTGGGCGCAAGACGTTGTTGCAGACGATATCGACCCCGGCGATATCGAGACCGACCATCTGTGCCGCGGCTACGGCGCGAGCAGCAAAGTCCGGATGAACGTCGTCGGTCACGTCAGTGGCGGTACCGCCGGTCGAGAGATTGGCATTGTTGCGCAGGATGACGCGCTGTCCCTTGGCGGGTATCGAGTCCGCCGTCAGTCCGTCCTCGGCGAGGCGGGCGAGGGCGATGTCGTCGAAACGGATTTTCGTCAGCGAGGTGGCGTGGCCTGTACCCCGTCGCGGGTCCTTGTTGACCTGTTCGACGAGTTCGCGAACCGTGTGGACGCCGTCGCCGATGACCATCGGCGGTTCGCGGCGCGCCGCCGCGATGACTTTATCGCCGACAACGAGGATGCGGTGATCGTGGCCCTGGAGGTAGCGCTCGACGAGCACCTCGTCGCTGATCTTGAAGGCGGCCGCATAAGCCCTTTCGATTTGCTCGCGCGTCGTGAGGTTTACGGTGACCCCTTTGCCCTGGTTGCCATCCTGTGGCTTGACGACAATCGCGCCGCCGATTTCGCCGGCGGCCGCCCAGGCGTCTTCGGCGCTTGAGACCGGGCGGCCGACGGGAACAGGGACGCCGGCCGATTGCAGCAGCGTCTTCGTCAGTTCTTTATCTTGCGCAATCGATTCGGCAACGGCGCTTGTGCGATCGGTTTCCGCCGCCTGAATGCGCCGCTGTTTGCTGCCCCACCCGAACTGCACCATGCTGCCTTCGGTGAGGCGGCGGTAAGGAATGCCGCGGGCTACCGCCGCATAGACGATCGATCCGGTGCTCGGGCCGAGGCGGACATCTTCGTCGAGCTCGCGCAAGCGGGTCAGGGCCGATGCCACGTCGAAAGGCGCGTCGTCGACGGCGGCCTGGCACAGCTCGCGGGCAAGCTCGAACGCCAGCCGGCCGACGGCCTCTTCGCTGTACTCGACGACCACCTGATAGACGCCAGGCTCGGTCGTCTGCGCGGTGCGACTGAACGTTACCGGGCATCCCGCCTGAGCTTCAAGGCCCAGTGTCGCAAATTCGAGCGCGTGCGCCATTGAAACGACATCGCCGCTCGCGACGGGCTGCAGTAGGGCGATCTCTGGGAAGCGTTCGCGCAGGCGTGCTTCGAATCCCGGGATATTGCTGATGTCGCGTTCGTCTTCCGCGCATGAAACGATGGCTTCGATGGCGGTGTGGCGGCTCCACAGGTTTGGGCCGCGCAGCGCCCGAATGCGTGATACGTCCATATCCGATTTCCTTGTGTCTTTCGGTTACTCCGGATGTCGGTCATCCGTGTTCTGGCTCATGCCGGCGCGGATTTCAGTCGGCGAAGAAGGTTTCGATTCCGGTGCGCATGACGTCGAGCGAAACGTCCAGCGCCCAGGCGGCGGCTACGGCCGCCAGCACGTTCTCGATCTGGGCCTTGTCGTTTCCGCCGCCGGTCAGCGGAATGTCGGCAAGCCGCGCCAACGATTGTTCCCCTTGGCCGCTGGCGAGCATGACGTGTCCGTAACGCACGATCACGGCCCGCTTGCCCTGTTCGCGGTGCGCCGCGATGGCCGGCAAGTCCGGGTCGGCGGCGAAGTAGATTACCTCGCCATCGCACAACGATGCCATTTCGACGAGCATGGGCTCGCGGGCGTTGAGCACTGCGGCACCGCCAGGCAGCACGAGATCCACCTGTGTCCGCAAGACCGTGAATACGTTTTCCGGGGTTTCGACGTAGAAGCGGCCGGTATGGCGGGCGACGTCAACGTTCGTAACGATGCCGATCTGGCAGCGATCGTATGCGAGGCCCTTGCCGAGAATCTCATCCGTGCCGTTTTCAAAAACCGCGGCCTCGATCGCGCGGTTCATCAGAATGCGATGAGCGGCTTCCCATGTTGCGCGGTCTCCGGACTCCGAGCGGCGGCGATCCAGGTACAAGCCGTCGCTGCAAGCAAGCCCCGTGTGCTTTCCGGACAGCGTAAGCAGGCGAGCGACGAGGCGAGCGACCGTCGTCTTGCCGCAGCTCCCGGTAATACCGATGACGGGAACCCGGCCGTTGTCGCCGTTGGGGAACAGGTGATCGATGATGGCGCGCCCCACCGGGCGTGCTTCGCCCGTCGCCGGCTTGATGTGCATGAGCAAGCCTGGACCTGCGTTGACTTCGACGATGGCGCCGCGCTGTTCTTCGAGCGGGCGGGAGATGTCTTCACACACCAGATCGACACCGGCGATATCGAGGCCGACGATGCGCGCCGCCAGCGAAGCGGTTTCGGCCACGCTCGGGTGCACGGAGTCGGTGATGTCGCAGGTGTGATTTCCGGTGCGGATGATGAGCACTTCGCGTCCGGCCGGGGGGATCGAATCCGGCGTGAAACCCTGGCGCGTGACTTCATGCAGGGCAACGGGGTTCTCGCTGAGGACGACCACGTCGAGCGGAAACTCCTCGGCCGCACCTCGCCGCGGGTCGGAGTTGATTTGCAGGTCGATGAGTTCGTTGATGGTCGATTTGCCGTCGCCGACTACGGCCGCGGTTTCTCCGCGCGCGGCCGCGATCATGCGGCCGCCGACGATGAGCAGGCGATGCTCCGAGCCGCGAATGAAACGTTCAACGATGACGCCGCTGCCTTCTTCCAGGGCAGCGGCGTAGGCGCTTTCGACTTCCTCGCGCGTCATCAGATTGGTGAACACGCCACGTCCGTGATTGCCGTCGGTCGGTTTGACGACGACCGGCAGGCCGATATCCTCGGCAGCCGCCCACGCATCTTCGGCGCTGTCGACAATGCGGCCCTCGGGAATCGGCACGCCGCAAGATTGGAGCAGGTTTTTCGTCAGATCTTTGTCGCGGGAGATCGTCTCGGCGATCGCGCTCGTGCGGTCGGTTTCTGCGGTCCAGATGCGCCGGCTGCGGACGCCGTAGCCGAGCTGGACGAGGTTCCCGTCAGCGAGGAGGCGGATGGCGGGGATACGCCGTTCCTTGCTGGTCGCCGCCTCGACAATGCAGCCGGTGCTGGGACCCAGCAGCTTGCGCTCGGCCATATCGCGCAAACGCTCCACCGTCGCAGGAACGTCGAAGGGGCGGTCCTCGATGGCCGCCATGACGAGTTCGCGACCCGCTTCCAGGCAGGCGCGCGTGACTTCCTCGTGCCAGGCGCGGATGACGACCTTGTACACACCGGTCAGATGCGTCTGCCGCGCCTTGCCGAAGCCGCCCGGCATGCCGGCGAGGTTCTGCAGTTCGAGCGAAACGTGTTCCATGATATGCGCCGGCCACGTGCCTTCTTCCAAGCGACGCAGGAAACCGCCGCGCTCACCGTAGCTGCAACGGTGCTCGATCAGGGTGGGCAGAAAGGCTTTCAGCCGGTCGACAAAACCGGGCAGGACATTCGACGGGCAGTCTTCCAGCGCGCCGATGTCGACCACGGCCTCGATGACTGGCCGGTACGTCCAAATATTCGGTCCGCGCAGGTAGCGGACTTCGAGAAACTTGATGTCTTTCGTTTTCATCGTCGATGGGGTGGCGAAGGGCGCCGGAAAGGGCTGATCAGGGGTTGTCTATTGACCCAATAACGCGGGTCGGCGGATTCGGCTGACGCTTGACCTTTGGACAGCCGATGACGGGGGAACATTCGAGGTTCAAAGGAAACGATCCAGGATCTTGCGGCTCTGCGTATCCAGCGCATACCGGTCGCGGATCAGGTAATGGATACCGTTGCTGTCGGCAATGAGCAATCCCGGCGAGGTAAGGCGGCGGATATCCTCTTCGCCCTTGAGCACGAGGTCGGTATCCCCATGATTCGTTTTGACCTTCCAGGTACTCGGTGTGGCAAAGCTCGAAACACTGAAGATGCACTCGATGACCGGCATGAATTCGCGGGCAGCAAGTTCGCTGGCAACGAGATCGCGCAAAGGCGAGGGAAGGTCGTCGAGCCGGTCGATCCACGCTAACTCATGGCCGTGCGGATCGACGAGGGCAATACCCTGGTCCGGGGCGCCGATCGGGAAAGCGCGTACCGGAACCACGCCCTCGTGCCGTTCGCCGTCCTCGGTGGTCAGCACGAGACGGCCGAAGGCATCGCGTTCGAGGCGGTAATCGGGCAAACCGGTCATTCGCGATCTCCTTCGTCCTTGCCGACGATTACCGGCGGGCGGGATTCGCCTTCGGAATCGACGTTGCGCGCCTGCGCCTGATAGAGGCGGTAGTAGTGGCCCTCACACGCCATCAATTCGTCGTGCGTGCCAACCTCGACGACGCTGCCACGATCGAGCACTACGAGCCGGTTGGCTTCACGCAAGGTGGACAGCCGGTGGGCGATGGCGATTGTCGTGCGTCCGCGCACAAGATTGTCGAGGGCCTTCTGAATTTCTTTCTCGGTCGTCGTATCGACCGACGATGTGGCTTCGTCGAGAATCAGGATCTTCGGGTCGATGAGTAGCGCGCGCGCGATTGAGATGCGTTGGCGTTCGCCGCCCGATAACGCCTGCCCGCGTTCGCCAACCAGCGAATCGTAACCGTGCGGCAGGCGCAGAATGAACTCATGGGCGTGCGCGGCACGCGCGGCGGCGACAATCTCCTCGCGTGTCGCATCCGGTTTGCCGTAGGCAATGTTCTCCGCGATGGTACCGAAAAACAGGAAGGGTTCCTGCAGCACGAGCCCGATGTGCCGACGGTACTCGGCGACGGGCAGCGAGCGGATATCCACGCCGTCGATCAGGATCGCGCCCTCGGTCACGTCGTAGAAACGGCAGATCAGGTTGACCATCGTGCTCTTGCCCGAGCCGCTATGGCCGACGAGGCCAACCATTTCGCCCGGCTCAATGGTCAGGCTGACATCGCGGGTGACGCTGCGCGTCCCGTAGCGGAAACCGACGCCGCGCAACTCGATGCGGCCGGTAACCGACGACAGATGCACGGGGTTGGCCGGTTCCGGCACGCTGGAAACATGATCGAGGACGTCGAAAATGCGCTTGGCGCCGGCGGCGGCCTTCTGGGTTACCGAGACAATCCTGCTCATCGAATCGAGGCGTGTATAGAAGCGTCCGATGTAGGCGAGGAAGGCGGTCAGCACGCCGACCGAAATGTCGTTTTGCGAGATCTGCCAGATGCCGAACGCCCAGATGATGAGCAGGCCGATCTCGGTGAGCAGCGTCACCGTCGGGCCAAAGAGCGACCAGACTTTGTTGACTTTGTCATTGACTTCCAGATTGTGCGCATTGGCGGCGCGGAAGCGGGCGGCTTCCCGCTGTTCCTGTGCGAAGGCCTTGACGACCCGGATGCCGGGGATCGTATCGGCTAGCACGTTGGTAACCTCGGCCCAGATGCGGTCGACGCGTTCGAAACCGGTGCGCAGCTTCTCGCGCACGGTATGGATCAGGAAGGCGATAACGGGCAGGGGCAGGAGCGTGACGAGCGCGAGCCAGTGGTTGATCGATGCCAGGATCACCGTGGTCATGGTGATCATCAACACGTCGGTGGCGAAATCGAGGAAGTGTAGTGAGATGAAGATGTTGATACGGTCGGTTTCCGAACCGATGCGCGCCATCAGGTCCCCCGTCCGCTTGCCACCGAAATACTCCTGCGACAGTTTCAGCAGGTGTTCGTAGGTAGTTGTGCGCAGGTCGGCACCGATGCGCTCCGAAACCAGCGCCAGGATGTACGTGCGTGCCCAACCGAGCACCCAGGCGAGAAGTGCGGCGCCGAGCAGCCCCGAAAGGTAGAGCGTGACGCGCCCGCGGTCGATCGGCATACCGTTTTGATAAGGGATCAACACCTTGTCCATCAACGGCATGGTCAGATACGGCGGCACCAGCGTCGCGGCTGTCGAAGCGAGCGAGAGCAGGAAACCGGCCAGCAAACGCCAACGGTACGGGCGGGCGAAGCGCCAAAGGCGGAACAGTGTCCAGGTCGAGGGCGGTGTGTGAATTTCCTTGCTGCATACAGGGCATTCCTCCTGCCCGGCGAGCAGCGGCGTTTCGCAGTTCGGGCACAGCGCCTGGGCCGGAGGAGGCGGCATTTGCTTCGTCAGCACGTAGGTAAGCTGACGGTCGAAATGCTCGATGAGTCGCCCGGCGGCGATATCGCTCCCAAGGGTATAGCGCCAGTGGGCGAGCCGCGAGGAGATGTCGAAAAGCTCCAGGGTACCGACACCCGCATGGTCACGTCGGGTGAGCCTCAGACCATCGCGAAAAGAGAAGCTCTGCCAGCCCTGTCCATGGGTACTCGCTTCGCCCGTATTTGAATTCCCGGGGGCGGCCAGCAAGCGGCGATCGGTCAGGACAACGATGCTTGAGGTGAAATGAAGCTGGGCGTCGAGGTCGATCTCCAGCCACGAAAGGATGCGCTCATCGGCCTCGAGTTGCGTGTCCACTTCCGTCCGCCAGTGCTCCGGAAACGGAAGGCTGGAAGCGTTGACGGCAGGCGGCGGTAGGGTTGAGGACGACGGGGAGCGGACAGTCATTATTCGCGTGTTATACAGGCGGCCCGATGCCACCGAAGGACGCGAGTATACCGCCTTGGCGCAAGGACCGCGAAGCGCGCGGAAGTCCCCGGCTTCTGCTTTCTCCTAACGCATGTCAGGTACGCCGGATGACAAACGGTACCGGCTGGGCGTCCTGGCACAAAGAATCGATGTCAAGACGCCTGCCAACCGGGTCAGGGCTTGAAAGGTTCGATATCACCCGGCTTGCGCAGCATCTTGTTGACCTCGTCGAGATGCATTTCCTCTTCGACGATCAGTTCGCGGGCATATTCCTCTATCAGCACTGAGTGGCCTTCCGCCTCGCCGAGCAGTTCGTAGTAGGCCTCGAGCGCGGCTTTCTCGTGATCGAGGCTTTCGCGGAGGATGTCGCCGATGTCATGTTTGCGCGATTCGAGCAACTGCCCGATCTTCAGCGACGGATGGCCGCCGAGCAACGTTACGAGTTCACCCGCCCGGCGCGCGTGCATCAGGCTCTCGTCGGCGTTCTCCTTGAGCCAGCCGACGATCGGGATGCGGTTGTAGCCATAGACCATCAGCGCGTAATGCGTGTAGCGCACGACCCCGGCGAGTTCGGCTTCCAGGATGCGGTTGAGGATCGCGATGAGGGAATTCGTCTTCTCTGCATTCGGCATGATGGTCTCTCCTCTGATGCCCCGACCACGGCGCGGGTGAATCCATCTGACCTACACAATCGGCGACGGTTCCGGCTCGCTTTGCGCAGCATCCGGTTGTGCGTCGATATCGATCGGGAAAAATATATTGATAGTGAGAATGGTTCTCATATAAGATGCGAACCGTTCTCAAAATTTAAACTGTGAAGGAATCTCGATCGTGTCGTTTACTTGCCTATCGCCGTCTTTTCGAAAACATGCCGCCCGCGCGGCCACTTTTTCCGTCGCCGCGTGTTCGGCCGCGACTGTGTTCGCTTTGCAACCATTGATTACCGACGATACCGGAACGCAAGGCGCTGGCGGCAATCAGCTTGAATTCTCTCTGACCCGCGATCGTGCCAAGGTGGCGGGTGACACCGAACGTACGCATTCGCTCGACGGTACGTATACGAGGGGAGTCAGCGAAACAGTTGATGTCTTTGCCGGTGTCGGATACTCGAGAATCCGTGCCAGCGGACCCGGCGGTGACGCAAGCGGCCTCGGCAATCCTTCGCTGGGTTTGAAGTGGCGGTTTTTCGACAACGCGGACAGCGGCACCAGCCTGGCCGTCAAGCCCGAAGTCCTGTTCCCGGTCAGTTCCTCGAGGGAGAGTGAAGGGCTAGGCACCGGGAGAACGTCCGGCAACCTTACGTTGATTCTGTCGCAGGAACTGCCGTTTGGTGCCTTGCATGTCAACCTGGGAACCGGGCGCGAGCGCTTCCGTGACACAGCGTCCAACCCGAATACGACGACGCACCGTGCATCGCTTGCGCCCGTTTGGAATGTCAGCGAAGGGTGGATCCTGGCCGCCGATTTCGGCCTCGAATCGGCCCGTTCGGCGGGGAGCCGGGTCAATACCAAGTATGCCGAGCTGGCAGCGATCCATTCTTTGAACAAAGACGTTGATCTGGCGTTCGGCCTGATGCGTGCCAGAGACGACGAGCATCCGCGCACGACGACGAGTACCGCGACCGCGGGCGTCACGTGGCGTTTCTAGTGTTGAGGGTGAAGGAGTTACGCGATGAGGGGTGAAAAAGGAAAAAGGGGTGGGACGCTGGATGGCGCCACGATCGGACAGGTATTGACGGTGCAGTGCATCGAAGCTCCCGCCGGGGCCCCGGAATGGGGGCGTTGGCTGGAAGAGATCGGCTTCGTCGTCGGCGAACGCGTGATGCTGATGGCCCGGGCGTTACCGGGAGGCGACCCGTTGGTCGTTCGCGTCGGCCAGTCGACGTTTGCGTTGCGGTGCGCGGAAGCCGCGTGTATCGCGGTAAGTCCTGAACAGGCGTTGGAACTACAGCTTGAAGGGAGCCCGGCATGAACCAGGCTGTCATTCACGTCCATCCTTCTGGGCCGCTGCTGGCCTTGGTCGGCAATCCGAACTGCGGTAAGACGGCGCTTTTCAATCTCTTGACTGGCAGCCGGCAAAAGGTCGCGAATTACGCCGGTGTCACGGTTGAACGCAAGGAAGGGCGGTTCACGACGCCCGCCGGAAAAACCTTGCGCGTGCTCGATCTTCCCGGCGCCTACAGCCTTTACCCGCGTTCGCCCGACGAACGTGTCACGTGCGATGTGCTGTTCGGTCGGGCCACGGGAGAGAAACGTCCGGATCTCGTGGTCTGCGTCGTTGATGCGACCAACCTGCGCCGCAATCTTCGCCTCGCGCTTGCCGTCAAGCGACTCGGCCTTCCGTGCGTGGTGGCCCTCAATATGGCAGACCTTGCGGAGAGCCGCGGCATCCGGATCGATCCGGATGCGCTGGCCGCCGAACTCGGCATGCCGGTCGTGAGCACGGTAGCCATCAAACGTGCGGGGGTTGAGTCGCTGCTCGAGTTATTCGACGACCAGGCCGTGTGGCGCACCGCGTCTCCCGCGTCGCCCAGTGTTCATGACGCGGGCGATCACGTGGCCGTACGGAACATTCTGCAGCGTCTCGGTCTGGACGACGTTGTTCCTCATACGCCGAGCGACCGTATCGACGCCGTCGTTCTACATCCCGTCGTTGGGCCGGTGCTGCTGGCGTTTGTCCTCTTCCTTATCTTTCAGGCCGTCTTTGCCTGGGCGGAAGTACCGATGACCATGATCGAGGACGCGACCACGGGTCTCGGCCAACTCGTGTCAAGCGCGCTGCCGGACGGCATGCTACGCAGCCTGCTGGTTGACGGAGTGATCGCCGGTGCCGGAGGCGTCCTCGTCTTCCTGCCGCAGATTGTGATCCTCTACTTCTTTATCCTCGTTCTCGAAGAATCGGGTTATCTGCCGCGTGCGGCCTTTCTGCTCGATCGTTTGATGGGTAGCGTCGGTTTGAGCGGGCGTTCCTTTATCCCGTTGCTTTCGAGTTTCGCATGCGCGATTCCGGGCATCATGGCCGCCCGCACCATCGCCAACCCACGCGACCGGCTAGTGACGATTATGATCGCGCCGCTGATGACCTGCTCGGCGCGACTTCCGGTATATGCACTCTTGATCGGGGCTTTTGTTCCCCAACGCGAGCTCTGGGGCGTGCTCGAACTGCAGGGCGTGGTGCTGCTCGGGCTTTATTTCGCTGGCATTGTCGGTGCGATGGCCGTGGCTTGGATACTGAAGCATTTCACGAGCGCCGGACGGCAGGTCCGCCCGCTGATGATGGAGTTGCCGAGCTACCACGTGCCAACCGTGCGTAACGTTGCCATTGGTATCTGGCAGCGCATCACGATCTTCGTTAAGCGTGTCGGCGGCATCATTCTTTTCCTCACGGTTGCGCTTTGGGTGTTGGCGACTTTTCCCTCGCCGCCTGATGGCGCTACCGAACCGGCTATTGAATACAGCTATGCAGGACGTATGGGCAAGGCGCTCTCGACGGTATTCGAACCCATCGGTTTCAACTGGCAAATCAGTGTCGCGCTGGTTCCCGGCCTTGCCGCCCGTGAGGTGGCCGTCAGTGCGCTGGGGACTGTCTATTCACTTTCCGCCGAAGATGAGGAAGAGGCGGCCAAGGAGTTGACGCCCGTCATTTCCCAAACCTGGAGTCTGGCGACGGCATTCTCCCTGCTTGCCTGGTACGTCTTTGCACCCCAATGCCTGGCTACTTTAGCCGCGGTGAAACGCGAGACCGGGGGCTGGAAGATGCCGATCATCATGGCGGTGTATCTGTTCGGGCTGGCCTACCTAGCGTCATTCCTCACGTACCGTGCGGCGGTATGGCTTGGTTTGGGGTAGACGGCTGAGACGCGGAAAAGAAGGGCCGGACTTCCCGGGGCGGCCTTTGCAACGCCTCAGGAGTCCGGCCAAAAAAAGCGCCTCTCGTATTTCTGCGAGAGGCGAACCACCACAACGAGGGAAGGTAACTTTTGTAGCGGTATCGGCTAGAAGTGGATGTAGCCGAGCGACATCGCGGTTGCCAGCCAGACAAGGGAAATGCCGATGGCGGGCAGTAGCGCAAAGCGCTGCAAGTCGCCGAACTCAACCTTATTGAGGCCGACTAACAGGTAGGTGGAAGGCACCAGCGGGCTGAGCAGGTGCGCGCCTTGGCCGATCAGCGCTGCACGGCCCATTTCCGCCGCATCGATGCCATAGGTAGCGGCCGCCTTCGCCAACACGGGCAGAACGCCGAAGTAGAAGGCATCGTTGGTCATGAAGAAGGTGCCGGGCAGGCTGATCAGCGACGTGATGAAGGCGAAGTGCGGGCCCATCGACTCGGGAACCCCGGCGATGATCATCTTCGCCATGGCGTCGACCATCTTGGTGTCGGCGAGGATGCCCATGAAGATGCCGGCGGCAAAGACCATGGCGACGACGGGCATGGCGTTGGCGCCGTTGGCCGCGATACGGGCTTGCTGATCCTTGTTCCGGTAGTTGATCAGCAGGGCCAGTGCGGTGCCGATGATGAACAGGATGGCAAGGGGCAGTACTTCCTTGATCAGGCAGAACATCAAAACCACGACCAACGCTGCGTTGATCCAGAATTTCTCCGGCCGCTTGAGGCTTTCGGCATCGGGATCTTCGGATACCGACGCGTGGCTTCCGTCATGCATGATGTCTACAACGCCGAGACGCGCGCGTTCCTTGACGCCCCAGCGGTACGCCATAAAGCACACGAACAAGGTTCCGAGCACCATGCCTGGGACCATCGGCACGAACACCTGCGAAGCTTCCACATTGAGCGAAGCAAGAACGCGTCCCGTCGGACCTCCCCACGGAATGATGTTCATGACGCTGTTTTCCATGAGCGCCAGCGCCGGGAGGATGATCGGGTTGATGCCCAGCCGGCGATGCACGGCGAGGAGCGCGGAGCACGTCACGAGGTAGGTTGTCGAACCGTCGCCGTCGAGCGAGATGAAGGCCGCGAGAATGGCTGTGCCCACGCACACTTTCATCGGATCGCCGTGTACGGCGCGCAGGATGCGCCCGATGATCGGGTCGAATAATCCTGCGTCGATCATGATGCCGAAGAAGAGGATGGCGAAGCAGATCATGATGCCAGTCGGCGCCACCTTCTTGACGCCGTCGAACATCATCTTGCCCAGTTTCGCGTCATAGAAGCCCAGCCCAATGGCGAAAACGATTGGAATCAGAATCAAGGCGTTCATGGCCGACATGCGCTTCGACATGATGAGGTACATGAACACGATGATCATCGTGAAGCCGGCCAGGGCCAGCGTGGTTGGATCTGTCATGACAACTCCCGTTTTATATGAATGACCAATGCGTTGAGCAGCGGAATTGCCCTCCGTCGCCGTCAGCGCCGGAGAACCGCCTTGCTATCAAGAAGTATTGGGTGGTGGGGACGGACCGGTTCTTGTTGTTCGAGCGGTTTCTGTGCCGTCACCCCTTGTTTCCCCTCATCCCGGAGTCAATCTACAAAACGTTTCCCTTCTGTTAGCCTTCAATGCGGAAGTTTTTTCGCTGCGAGTCAGGTTACCCTGCAGGCTTGATAAACTCATGCCATGAAGCTGCTGTTTGTTGAAGACAACCGCGAGTTGTCGCTGTGGACGACGAGACTGCTTACCCAGTCGGGGTACGCGGTCGAACAGGCGTTTACCGGCAAGGAAGCACAGCATCTGTTACTTACAGAGACCTTCGATGCAATCCTGCTCGATCTCATGCTTCCGGACACAAAGGGCGAGGTCCTGCTGAGGCAACTGCGAGAGAAGAACAACAACGTGCCGGTGCTGATCATCAGTGCTCAGGACCAATTGCAGGACATCATTGGCCACCTAGACCTCGGTGCCGACGACTATCTCGTGAAGCCGTTCAACATGCTTGAACTCGAGGCCCGTCTGCGCTCCCTGCTCAGACGTTCGACAGGTAGAACCAGCCCCGTCCTCAGTTGCGGGGCACTGCACTACGACACCAATTCGAAACTCTTTTCCTGTGAAGGCAAGACGATTCAAGTGACACCGCGTGAGCACGCCGTGCTCGAAGCCTTGGTGCGGCGGCCGGGGAAAACGGTGTCCAAGAAAGAGCTGCAGGAAAGCCTGTTCACGCTCGATGACACGGTGTCCGAAAAGGCGTTGGAGATATACATCGTCCGTGTGCGCAAGAAGATCGAGAACACGGGCGCGCAAATTGTTACGTTACGTGGCCTCGGCTACATGCTGACGTCGTCGAACGAATGAAGCTCTTTCAGTTGCGCAGTCTAAAAAGCCGGCTCGCCGTATGGGTCTTGTTGCCGTCGTTGGCTGTCATTGCGATCGACCTCCTGGTCGCCTGGCGAGGTAGCGAACAGATCGCTACGCTGGTTCAGCAACAGTTGCTGCATGGCGCGGCGACAATGATCTCGGAGCAGGTGGTGTTGATCGATGGCGAGTACGAGGTGAGCGTTCCGCCGGCTGCTTTCGACCTGCTTAGGAACCGTTTCAAAGACAGAGTGTTTTATGCCGTTTACGATCGAAGCGGCGAACTCATTGCCGGTGACGACAGCATTTCGCCCTATCAAGGCAGCCTGGCAGCAGAGAGTGAAGCCTTTTTCCTGGGCCAAGTGCGGGGCGAACCGGTACGCCTGATCGCTTACGCGCATCTCGTCCCCACGTCGGAAAGCGGTGACTTCGTCGTTACCCAAGTGGCGCAAACACTTCGGGGACACGAAGCGCTGCAGGAAGAGCTTTTGCAATCGACGGTGCGGCGGCACTTGTTGCTGACGGTCATTACGGCTGTTTTCTTGGTTGCGGCCTTTCGTTGGATGTTGAAGCCTATCGTTGAGTTCGGCCGTGCCCTCGCATCACGGCAACCGGGTTCGCTGATCCGCATTCAGGAGTCTCAGGCACCCAGCGAACTACGCCCCTTCGCGGAGGCGCTGAACGATTATGTCGAACGGCTCGACCGCACCCTTACGGCATACGAGAAATTCGTTGCCAATACGGCGCACCATTTGCGGAACTCGTTCGCCGTCATCGGAGCGCAGGTCAATTTTGGAAAACGCAGGGCTCGTGAGGATGCCGAGCAGCTTGAGGTTTTTCGCGCACTGGAAAAGGCCACCGGCAAGTGCACGCGGATTATCAACCAGCTGCTCATGCTGGCGACGTTGGACCAGCCGAGCGCGGCCTCTTCCGGAGGCGAACTCACGGTTATGGGCTCTGTCGTGACCTCCGTAATCGAGGAACTCGCGCCGCTTGCGCAGCAGAAAGGCATCGAACTGGGAGTCGATGCGCTCGACGAGAAAGCGATCGTCGCGGCTTCACCGCGATTCTTGCGTGAAGTGGCGACCAATCTCATCGGCAACGCCATCGTGCACATGAAGCGACCCGGTGAGGTGACGGTTGCCGTTTCCTGTCGAAACGAGGCCGTCTGCTTGTCGGTCGTCGATAACGGCGTCGGGATCCCTGAGGATCAGCGCGAGAAGGTGTTCGAGCGCTTTTACCGTATTGACGAAGCGGATTCGGAGGGAACCGGTCTCGGCCTTGCGATCGTGCGGGAGATTTGTGACGCCCTTGGAGCAACGATTTCACTCTCTGCGCCACCCGACGGAATTGGACTTCGCGTGGACGTCGTCTTTCCTCGGGTGCCGGCAAGCTTGCTTTGAGTTACGCCGTGTTCGGCTTTAGCGGGCCGCTGGAGCTACAAAACGGTTGGTATAGGTATTGGCGAGGTTGACGGGTTTTGTCTGCACCGACTTCTCTGATGTCTTGAGCACCTCAAGGACGGTAGCGGGTCCGCCGTCGGGCATGAGTCCGTCCGGCGAGAACATGGGCTTGCTTGCCTCCAGTACGCGTACATAGAGTGCGCGATCATTTCCGAAGAAGGATTCCGGCAACTGCGCAGCGACTTCCTCTGCCGTGTGTTCGTGGATATAGCGCAAGGATTTCACCAGCGCGCCGGTGATCTTGCGTACTTTATCCTCGTTCTTCCCGACCCAACTCGTTGGCATGTAGAGACAGGCCCCAGGGTAGGGCCCTCCGAGTGCCGCACTGGTGGCAGCCGCCGTCCGCAAGTCGACGAGAAGACTCGCCGTGCCGGCGGCAAGCAACCTCGAGACCGTCGGCTCCGTCGTCATCCCCGCGTCGATTTCGCTTTTGGAGATGGCGGCGGAGAACGAAGAACCTCCACCGACTGGAATGATGCGGTAATCAGTTGGTTTGAGGCCGGCTTTCGCCACGATGTGGCGCGTCAAATGATAAGTAGAGGAACCAAGCCCCGTGACGCCGACCACTTTCTTGTTGAGGTCGGCGACGGAGCGTATTTCAGTTGCGGCCTTTTGCGAAACGAGGATGGCCTCGCCTGGCGTCAACGTGAGCTGGATGACCGACTGTACGGGCTTGCCACGTGCTTGCAGGCTGATCGTGTGGTCGTAGAAACCGATGACTCCTTGCGCCACGCCGGAAAGCATTTCGGTCTCCGCGTTACTTCCTGCCGCCTCGCTGAGAAGTTCAACGTCGAGCCCGGTCTCCTTGAGATAACCGAGACGGTCGGCGAGCTTGGCCGGCAAATAGATCAGCTTGTCGATTCCGCTGACCATGATCGTGATTTTGTCCGCCGCCAACAGGCTCGAACTCAATCCCGCCATGAACAAACAAGCTAGCGCTGCACGCTTCCAGCCAGATCTCACTGTTGGTTCCTCCCCTTTTTTGCGACACTATTCTATTCCCAAGAGGGCTTGCAAACCGTTAATGCCAAGCGAGGGGCTGTCGTTGTTGGTTGTTTCGCCTCGGATTGTATCTGTCTTGCGGCAGTTTCTTGGTGACTTCCTAATCCACCGCCTGCGGGCCTCTGCGTGCCGCTTACTTTCATTCGTATGTCTCAATCATGTCGTCGCTCGTTGAACCCGCCGTTCTGAAATGCACCGATGACGGTACGCCGTTTTCTGAACGTTACGGCGACGTCTACCATTCGTCTGCAGGGGCACACGCGCAGGCGCGCCACGTCTTTCTCGCAGGCAATGGTTTGCCGGAACGCTGGCGGGGTCGCGATCATTTTACGGTGCTGGAAACCGGGTTCGGGCTCGGTGTGAATTTTCTGGCCACTTGGCTGGCATGGAGAGAAGACCCTCGCCGCTGCAGTAATCTGGAATTCATCTCCGTCGAAAAGCACCCGTTTTCGATTGCCGACCTGACTATTGCGCAAGCAACATGGCCCGAATTTGCCGATGTCGCAGCGGAGCTTCGTGCGCAATGGCCCCTCCTTGTGCCAGGCGAGCACCGTCTGTGCTTAGCCGGTGGCGCGGTTTCCTTGAGACTGATTTTTGGCGACGCGCTTATCGAATTACCCAAGCTCCAGGTCGCCTGTGACGCCCTTTACCTCGATGGGTTTTCGCCGGCCTGCAACCCTGAGCTCTGGTCTCTCGAGTTATGCCAGATACTCGCGCGATTGAGTGCGCCCGCCGCAACGCTGGCAACATGGACGGTAGCCGGGCATGTTCGCCGGGCTTTGAGGGAGGCCGGATTCTCCGTGGAGAAGCGGCCCGGTTTCGCCGGCAAGCGGCAAATGCTTGCCGGTACGCGCGATTTACCCCTGTAGATCGAATGCGGGAAGGTTAGAGATTCACCATCCGGTTCAACACCGCTAGAATCAGCGGTTTTTTTGAGGTTCAACCATGCCGACGGGCGTCATCGAATCGCTGGATCACGAAGCGCGGGGAATCACGCGGCTTGAGGGCAAGACCGTGTTCGTAGAGGGGGCGTTGCCAGGCGAGCGCGTGGAATACGTCGCGTTCCGTAAGAAGCCGACCTTCGATGTGGCTCATACGACCAGGGTTCTCAAGCCCTCGCCGAGCCGGGTTGAACCACGATGCCCGCATTTCGGTGTCTGCGGTGGCTGCAGCATGCAGCATCTGGAGCCGGCGGCGCAGGTGGCCGCCAAGCAGCGCGTGCTCGAATCAAACCTCTGGCATCTCGGCCGGATAGAGCCGGAACAGATCTATGCGCCAATTTACGGGCCGGCATGGGGCTATCGGCATCGCGCGCGTCTGTCTGCCCGGCTGGTGCCGAAGAAAGGCGGCATGTTGGTCGGCTTCCACGAACGCAAGAGCAGCTACGTAGCCGACATGCGCCGGTGCGAGAACTTGCCCCCCCGCGTGTCGGCACTTCTTGTCCCTCTGCGTGAACTGATCGGTGCTCTGTCGATTGCTGACGCCATGCCGCAAATAGAGGTGGCGGTCGGGGACCATGTTACGGCCCTCGTTTTGCGGATTCTGGCGCCGCTCAATAGCGCGGATGAGGGGCTCGTACGAGCGTTCGCCGATACGCACGGCGTGGTGTTCTACCTGCAGCCGAAGGGACCCGCTTCGGTCTATCGCTTCTATCCTGTCGAAGGCCCGCAACTCTCGTATCGTTTGCCGGACTACGACATCGAACACTTCTTTTCGCCGACTGAATTCACGCAGGTAAACCACGCCGTGAACCGCGTGCTTGTACGTCGTGCGATCGAATTGCTTGCTCCGCAAGCGGGCGAGCGCATCGCGGACATGTTCTGCGGTCTGGGCAACTTCACGTTGCCGATTGCTCGTAGCGGGGCTTATGTTGTTGGTATCGAGGGGAGTGCCGAATTGGTCCGCCGCGCGGGCGAAAATGCCGCTGCCAACAGGCTTGCCGACCGAGTGGAGTACGGCGTCGCGAATCTCTTCGAGGCGACGCCAGAAAGCCTTTCGGCCCTCGGGCATTTCGACAAGATGCTTATCGACCCACCGCGTGAAGGCGCCGTAGAACTCGTGAAGGCCATCGGCCCGGACGGCCCCCGGCGTATCGTTTATGTCTCGTGCAACCCCGCGACGTTAGCGCGCGACGCCGCTATCCTCGTCACGCAGCGTGGTTACCGCTTGCGTGGGACGGGTGTCGTCAATATGTTTCCGAACACGTCGCACGTCGAATCGATCGCCCTGTTCGAAGCCCAATAGGCCCGTCGAAGCGCTGACCTCAACGCCGGAAACTTCCGAGCTGGTTCTCTGCGGTTCCCCTGAAGGCGGGGCCGCAGGTAGACGTCCTTAAGTGCGTGATCCTCCTTTGGGTCACCTCCCCCGGAGTGTGTAGTTCTACTTGGTCAGGCCACTTGACACAAATCTGCGGGTAAGTATCCTCTGCGCGAGGTTTCGCGGTCTGGTAGCCAAGAGAGTATATTTGTACTGCCCGCCGTGGTGATCTTGACGACGAGGAAGCCGGTTTACCGGTGAATTCAAAAATATCGACAGGAGAGGGATCAATGAAGAAAGTCGCAGTCGCGCTCATGCTGGCGTTCGGCTCGAACTGGGCCATGGCCGCCGTGGAACTCAAGCTCGGTCATTTTGCTTCGGATACGCATCCTTGCGGAATCGCCGCGGTTCAGTTCAAGAATAACGTCGAGAAACGTACCAACGGCGAAGTGAAGATTTCGCTTTTCGGTAACAATATTCTTGGTTCGCCCCCCGAAGTGCTGGAACAGGTCATGCTCGGTGCCGTGGACATGAGTCTTTCCGGTCAGGACCAACTCGCGAAGCACTTGCCCTTCTACGACGTCATCAGCACGCCGTTTGCGTTCAAGGATTACGCGATGGCGGACAAGGTCATCGACGGCGAATTCAAAACCTGGGCCAGTGCCGAGTTGTTGAAGAAGAACCTCGTGCACCTGTCCGACTGGGAGTGGGGGTTCCGCCAACTCACCAACTCGAAGAGACCGGTCGTTGTACCGGCCGACCTGAAGGGCATGAAGATCCGCACACCGCCGGCTTTCGCGTATCAGGCGTTTGTCGAGGCGGCGGGTGGTAATGCGGTGACGATCGCCTTTGCCGAACTCGTGCTGGCGATGAAGCAGGGCGTGGTCGATGGTCAGGAAAACCCGGTTGGGACGATCTATGACCTTAAGTTGTACGAGACGCAAAAGTACATGTCGATCCTGAACTATACCTATAGCTCGATGGTTCACGTGGTCAACAAGAAGAGTTGGGACAAGCTCACGCCGGACCAACAGAAGATCGTGACCGAGGAATCGATTGCTGCGGCCAAGCTGGCTCGCAAAACGTTGCGTGATAACGAAGCCGTGCAGCTGAAGGACCTCGAGACGAACAAGGGAATCGTCGTTGCCCGGCCGGACCTCGGGCCGTGGAAGGCGGCGATGGGCCCGGCTTGGGATAAGGTGAAGGCCCGCGTTGGTGCTGACAACTTCAAGCGCTTCATGGACATTGTCGAGAAGAGCAGCAAGTAAGGCTCGTTCGAATCGATTGTCATGATGCCTGGCGGGACCGTTCGCGGTCCCGTCAGTATGTTCGTACGCGGGAAATGCCGACCAGGCTGTCCCCGCCATCTCGTACCGAGGTTCCCATGCTTACCCTAGCAATATTCGGGACGCTGCTCGTGATGTTGATGCTTGACGTGCCCATAGCGGTGGCGATCGGGCTCACGGCCGTCATTTTCTTCGTCGGTCAGGGGCAGACGGGTTTTCTGACGATGCTGCCGCAACGTATGTATTCCGGTACCACGGGATTTACGTTGCTGGCGATTCCTTTCTTCATCCTTGCCGGCAATTTGATGAATACCGGCGGCACGACACAACGATTGTTCCGGTTCGCGCGCGCGCTGGTCGGCCACGTACCGGGCGGGCTTGGGCAAGTCAGCGTCGTGTCTTCAATGATATTTTCGGGTATGTCAGGCTCTGCTGTTGCCGATGCAGCAGGCCTTGGTCAGATTCAGCACCGAGCAATGGTCGATGCTGGTTATAAGCCCACGATTTCCGCCGCGATCGTCGCCGGGGCGTCCACGATCGGGCCGGTCATTCCGCCGTCAATCCCGTTCGTGCTCTACGGCGCGATTACATCAGTGTCGGTAAGCCGTTTGTTTCTGGCCGGTGCCGTACCTGGTGTGGTCATGGGGGTGGCGATGATGATCGCTATCTGGATCATGGCCAAGCCGCGGGAACTACCGAATGATCCGCGCGCCAACCTGCGCGAAATCCTCGACAGCACGTACGCAGCCTTCCTGCCCTTGATGGCCCCGGTGATCATTATCGGCGGCATCACCACGGGATTTTTTACTCCGACTGAGGCCTCTGTGATCGCGTCGCTTTATGCCGCAGGGCTGGGCTTCCTGTACAAGGATTTGCGTATAAAGGATCTACCGGCGATCCTTTTCGCGTCCCTGAAGCAGACGTGCGGCCTGATGTTCATTATCGCCACGGCGAATTTCTTCGGGTGGTTCACGATCTTCGAACGCATCCCGGACGCCCTCATCATGCAGCTGACATCGGTCGGCGCCTCGGCCACGGCTTTCCTGTGGATCGTGATCGGAATCATCCTTGTTCTCGGCTGCTTCTTGGACGGAAACGCGATCTTTCTCATCACCCTGCCGATTTTCATGAAGATCTGCCCGTTGTTCGGCATCGATATGGTGAATTTCGGGGTCGTGATGACGCTGCTGATCATGATCGGCAATTTGACGCCTCCTGTGGGCATGTGCCTCTTCGCGGTCGAAAGCTTCGCCAAGGTCGGACTTTGGAATCTGGCTTACGAATGCCTGCCCTATCTGGTCGCCATTCTGGTGGTGACGATCTTGTGCGCGTTTGTTCCGGAAATCGCCTTGTGGCTACCAAACTACGTGATGGGGGCAGGGAGCTGAGTATGCCAAACGGAAATCAGGAAACCAGGGAGAACAAGTCATGAAGAATTCGGCACTTCTTGTGATGAATCGTATCGACAAGGGATTGTTGCTGGTTCTCGAATGGGTGTGCATTGCACTCTTTGCGGCGATCACCGCGATTCTTACCCTTAATATCATCGTTCGCTTTGTTCCAGTGATGTCGATGCACTGGTTTGACGAGATTCTCGAACTCTTGTACGGGGCGCTCATTTTCTATGGCGCGGCAGCCGTATGGGTAAGCCATAGCCACTTTAGCGTTGGAGATTGGATCTCGAAATATTTGCCTGGGGTGCGCGCTCGGTTCGTCTATCGCTTTGTGGTCGAGTTAGCCTCGCTGGTTTTTATCGCCATCTTTTTCTGGTATGCGGTGGAATTGATGATGCATACCGAAGAGCAGACTACGGCCTTTGCGATGTCAAAGAAATGGTTGTATGCCTGTATGCCGATCACGGGCGCAATCATGGTCTTGTACAGCGTGAAGAACATGTATCTTCAACTCGCGAAGGTAATCAATCCCGCGTCGAGTATTGAAGTGACCAAGGAAGATCTCAATCACTGAAAAGGTCTCATGAAGGCAACGATCGGGTTGCTTCGCGACAGCGGGATACGGCCCGATCTTTCGTTAGCGATGAGATCGGCTGCAGGTACGGTTGCCAAGCAGGGCCCTCGGCGGGGCGAGTCACGAGAAGCAAGACCGGCTGGTGGTCCGACAGCCGCGCAGCGCGTCGGTGATGGTGGCAACCTGAGTGAATCAAGCGCTGAGTCGGTAACCCAATGCCAACTCACAAATAAGAAAGCCCCGGACAAACCGGGGCTTTTTGCTGGACGTATTATTTCTTTGCCGTAGAGAACTTGTAGACGATCTTGCCGCTATACCATTCGCCCGGATTGACTTCCGTCGTCGGGAACCCCGGATGATTCGGCGAATCCGGGAAGCGCGACGGCTCGAGGCAGAACGCGCTGCGGAAAGGATAAACCGTGGAGCCTTTGCCGAGATCGCGAGGTACCTTCCCTTCGAGGAAGTTTCCAGAATAAACCTGTATTCCGGGCTCGGTCGACCAGACCTCCATCACACGACCCGATTTCGGGTCCATGATTCTAGCATTGAACGCCAACTCGGATGGCTGCTTCATGCTCAATACGTAATGGTTGTCGTACCCATTGCCGGCTTTCAGCAAGTCATAATCCGCTTTGATGTCCTTTCCGATAGCTTTCGGCTTGCGGAAATCCATCGGCGTTCCTTCCACATCGCGTAGTTTGCCGTTTGGCACGAGTGCTGGGGAAACTTCGAGGACGCGGTCCGAGTTCACCGTCAGGATGTGGTCCTCGATCGAACTACCGAGGTCTCCAGAGAGGTTAAAGAATGTGTGGCCCGTGAAATTTGCGACTGTCTTCTTGTTCGCCGCGACAGCGTCGTAGGCGACGACAAGCTCGTTGTTGTCGGTCACGCTATAGACGACACGCACCGGAAGATCGCCCGGGAAGCCTTCCTCGCCGTCCTTGAACAGGATCGTCATCTGCACCGAACTGTCGGATAGGGGCTTGGCATCGAAGACGACGAAACGCGAGCCTTTCTTGCCTCCGTGAAGGGTATTCTGCCGGGGCGGTGCGGGCGGCGTGGAAAGGTCGTTGATGGCAAGCTTGTACTCTGTTCCATCGAGCGTGAATGTGCCGTTGCCGATTCGGTTGGCGTAGCGGCCGACGAAAGCCCCCATCGAACCCTGCCCCCCCATTACCTGGTCGATTGTCTCGTAGCCCTGGGCAACGTCTCCGAGTTTGCCGTTGCGATCGGGAACCAGAATCTGTTCGATGCGCGCTCCGTAGTTGGTGATCTTGACGACCATTCCCTTCTTGTTCTTGATCGTGTAAAGATCGACCTTCTTGCCGTCGACATCTTTCTGAAAATCAACCGCGCGCAATTCGGCGTACGGCGGCTGTGCGGGAGC
The DNA here is from genome assembly GCF_025770765.1 of Propionivibrio soli. Lineage (GTDB taxonomy): Bacteria > Pseudomonadota > Gammaproteobacteria > Burkholderiales > Rhodocyclaceae > Propionivibrio > Propionivibrio soli. The sequence goes on from NZ_JANZKY010000003.1 coordinate 227,013, forward strand.
CGCTGTTGCGGCTTGCGGACTGATGGCCGTGACCGCTGCCGCCAACAAGGTCATCATTCCAGGTGCTTTTCTCATACGAACCCTCCTTGTGGTCTATGTAACCTGCGGATGAAGGCCAAGAAAATTGGCCTTACCACCCGACAAAAAGTATAGGCGGATTTTGCCATTTGGGTAAAGCGTTTTTGCCAAGGGCCCTCAGTTATAATTCGTCTCGTAAACCCAGGCAGGGAAGGGAATGCGGCAAAAGGCCGACGGCCTTGCCGTGGGCGTGTTTCCGCCGATTTGCAGGGCAACTTTCCCCGCAGGTTGGCCTTGTCGGCCGACCTCAACTACATCGAATTGCACAGGTGAAGATTTGCGGATACTTCTGAGTAACGACGACGGTTATTTTTCCCCGGGGATCGATTGTCTGGCCAACGCGCTGAAAGCGGTGGCTGAAGTGACCGTGGTTGCTCCTGAGCGTGACCGCAGTGGGGCGAGCAATTCGCTGACCCTTGATCGACCGTTGTCTTTGAAACGCGCGGCGAACGGTTATTACTACGTGAACGGCACGCCGACCGATTGCGTGCATCTGGCCGTAACCGGCATGTTGGAAGAAGTACCGGACATGGTCGTTTCGGGAATCAATCTCGGTGCGAACATGGGTGACGACACCATTTATTCGGGAACGGTCGCTGCCGCCACCGAAGGTTTTTTGTTAGGCGTGCCTTCTCTTGCCGTATCGCTGTGCAGCAAGGTCGGTGCCCACTTCGACACCGCGGCGCGAATTGCCTTGGAGACGGTGAGGATGATCCAGGCGCGACCGATCCGTGAGCCGTTGCTGCTCAACATCAACGTGCCGGACGTCCCTTATGAGGAATTGCGCGGTAGGGCCGCTACCCGGCTCGGCAAACGTCACAAGGCTGAGGCCGTCGTGCGTACGGTGACTCCGCGTGGGGAGACCGTGTACTGGGTAGGAGCGGCAGGCGCAGCGCAAGACGCTGGCGCCGGTACCGATTTCCACGCCGTGCAGAACAACCTGGTTTCCATCACGCCGCTACAGATCGATCTCACACATGGTGGACAACTGCCTCTCATCAAGGAATGGCTGAAGTCATGAGCCGGGGAGTTGCCGGGATTGGGATGACGTCGCAGCGTACGCGTGCGCGGATGATCGAGCGTCTGCGCGAGAAAGGCATTCGCGATGAGCGCGTGTTGGCCGCGATCGCCGCCGTCCCTCGCCACGTATTCGTCGAGGAAGCACTGGCTTCGCGTGCATATGAGGACACGGCTTTACCGCTCGGTTTTTCGCAAACCATCTCGCAACCTTTCATCGTCGCACGCATGATCGAAGTGCTTCGTGAAGGTCGGGAATTGGGGAAAACGCTGGAGGTGGGGGCGGGATGTGGCTACCAGGCCGCTGTGCTGGCTCAGCTCACCGACGAAGTTTACGCCGTCGAACGTATCGAACCGCTGCTCGCGCGCGCGAAGCAGAACATGCGCACGATCCAGGAATTCAAGGTCCGCTTGAAGTACGCCGATGGACAATTGGGGTTGCCGGAGGCCGCTCCTTTCGACACGATCATCGTCGCGGCGGCCGCCAACCGCGTGCCACCGTCGCTTTTGCAGCAACTGGCGCTTGGTGGCAGAATGCTGTTGCCCTTGGGGACGGGGGAGCAGTACCTTCTCTTGATCGAGCGTAGGCCCGAGGGCTTGGTGGAAACCCGTCTGGATGCCGTTCGCTTCGTGCCGTTACTCTCAGGACTCGAATGAAAAATAGTTGCCGCTTCGCCAAGTTCGGCTCCGGCATGATCGCCGTTGTCACGCTCGCCGTCGCAGGATGTGCGAGCAAGGCGCCCGCCCCGGTTGAGGAACGCGGTGCGCCCCGTGCCGCCGCTACCGCACCGGCTTCCAAGGATACTTACGTGGTAAAGAGCGGTGACACGCTCTACAGCATCGCGCGTGATCACAACATGGATTTTCGCGAACTGATCGCCCTGAACGGTATCGACAGCCCGAACCGGATCACCCCGGGAAAGGTCCTCAAAGTCAGGCCACCGGTTGATCCGAATGCCGCCGGCTCGGCGGTCGCGTCGACAGCGCCTGTGACGTCGGACGTCGTCGTTTCAAGGCCGATCGGCGACACGAGTGCTGTCCCGGCGCCACCGGCGAGCACCAACAACGAACTCCTGAAACGTACACCGAAGGCGGGGAAAGAGCCGTACTCCGATCAGGCCCTGGCGCAAGCGCAAGGGCAAAGTAAACCGGCCGAAACCCCTGCGCCCCAGCCTGCTCCTGAACCTCGACCAGCGGACGCTGTCCCCGCCAATGACGAATTGAGCCTGATCTGGCCGGCAAGCGGGAAGGTCATTGGCTCCTATTCCGAGGCAGGCAACAAAGGGATCGATATTGCCGGCAAGACGGGCGACCCCGTCATCGCGGCAAGCGCGGGTCGTGTGCTCATTGCCAACAACGCGCTGCGCGGTTATGGCAACATGGTGATCGTCAAGGTAAATAACGAATTCGTCACCGTGTACGCGCACAACAGCAAGCTGCTCGTCAAAGAAGGCCAGAGTGTTACCAAGGGCCAGAAGATTGCCGAAATGGGCAGCAGCGATGCCGACCAGGTGAAGTTGCATTTCGAGGTCCGGCGCCAAGGGAAGCCGGTGGATCCGACCAAATATCTTCCGCAACGTTGATCATGGGCGAGGACGCTGAGTCGGAATCCGAGTTTGCCGAGGGCGATCTGCCCGACGAGGCGACTTCGGCGGAAGAAGGGTTCCTGGCAGAGCGGGAGGAAGAGGCCGTTGCCACGACGCCAGAAGTCGAACTGCTCAACGACGTCACGCAGCATTATCTGAACGAAATTGGTGCCAAGCCCTTGTTCTCCCCCAAGGAGGAGTTCGAATGGGCGTGCCGGGCAAGGAACGGCGAGTTCATCGCTCGGCAGAAGATGATCGAGCACAACCTTCGACTCGTAGTGAATATTGCGAAGCACTACCTGAATCGGGGGATTCCGCTGCTCGATCTGATCGAAGAGGGGAACCTCGGCTTGATCCATGCGATCGAAAAGTTCGATCCAGATCGCGGTTTCCGTTTTTCGACCTATGCCACCTGGTGGATTAGGCAGAGCATCGAGCGCGCGATCATGAACCAGTCGCGGACGATCCGGCTACCGGTTCATGTGGTCAAGGACATCAACATCATTCTGCGCGCCGTGCGACACCTTGAGGCAGCGAACGGGAAGGAAACCCGTCTCGAACAGATTGCGCATCTGATCGACCGCCCGGTCAGCGAGGTGCGGCAGGCGCTTGCGCTCAACGAACACATCGCTTCGCTGGATGCGCCGTTGGAAATCGATCCCAACCATACGGTGGCCGACGCCATCCCGGACGACGGTGCCATCGACCCTGAGAATCTGTTGCAGTCGAACGAGGTCGGCGAACTCATCAGTCGCTGGGTCGAGCAATTGCCGGAGAAGCAGCGGCGCGTACTGGAGCGGCGTTACGGCCTCGGCGGTTGCGATATCAATACGCTCGAAGAGGTCGCCGCGGACCTCAATCTCACGCGTGAGCGTGTACGCCAGATCCAGATTGAGGCGCTCGACCAGCTACGCCGCGTCATCAAGCGCGGTGGCATGCAGCGGGATAGTCTCCTGTAACGCCCCTTCCGTTGGCGACCGCGCCAGCGGCGCGGGGCAGCGAAAATCACGAGGACGTTTAGATGGGCAATAAAGTCGCGATATTCGATTCGTCGCTCCGAGACGGGGCGCAAGCCGAAGGCATTTCCTTTTCGGTCGCCGACAAACTTCGCATTCTCGAACTTCTCGACAGCCACGGTGTGGATTACGTGGAGGCCGGAAACCCGGGTTCGAACCCGAAGGATCTCGAGTTCTTCGCGCTCGCCAGAAAGATCGCGCTCCGACATACGAAGCTCGCGGCCTTCGGCAGCACCCGTCGCCGCGGCGTAAAGGTCGAAGACGACGATAACGTCCAGTCCTTGTTGCTGGCCGATACGCCGGTCATTGTCATTTTCGGCAAGAGTTGGGATTTCCATGTGACGGAGATCATCCGCACCACGCTTGAAGAAAACCTGAGCATGATTCGCGACACGGTGGCTTTCTTCAAGGCCAAAGGCAAGGAAGTCATCTACGACGCTGAGCATTTTTTCGACGGCTATAAACACAACCCGAAGTACGCTGTCGACTCGCTGCGCGCAGCGGCCGAGGGCGGCGCCGACTGCCTGGTGCTTTGCGACACCAACGGCGGCACTTTCCCCACCGAAATCGGCATCATCGTCAAGAAGGTTGTCTCACTGTTCGACATTCCGCTCGGCATGCATGCGCATAACGATTGCGGCATGGCTGTGGCGAATAGCGTAGCGGCCGTGGAGAACGGCGCTCGTCACGTGCAGGGTACCTACATCGGGTTCGGCGAACGCTGTGGCAACGCAAACCTTTCGACGATCATCGCCAACCTCGGCGTGAAACGCGATTACGAGTGCCTGCCGGCCGAGCAGTATCGCAACATCACCACGATAGCGCGTCATATCGCGGCGATTTCCAATGTGGCGCTCAACGAGCGGGATCCCTACGTGGGCAATTGCGCGTTCGCCCATAAGGGCGGTATGCACATCGACGGGGTAAACAAGGCCGCGAGTTCATTCGAGCACATCAACCCCGAACTTGTCGGTGGGCGCCGGCGCTTCCTCGTCAGCGAGGTCTCGGGGCGCAGCATGATCCTGGACAAGATCCGCGAGGTCGATCCGAGCATTACGAAGGATGACGCGGTGACCGACCGTATCGTCAGACGGCTCAAGGAGATGGAACATGAGGGTTATCAGTTCGAGGGCGCGGAAAGCACTTTCGAACTGGTGATCCGCAAGCAGCTCGGCAAGTACCGCTCGTTCTTTGAGCTGGAACACTTCAAGATCATCGGCGAGCAGCCGGCGAACGGCGAATACGGATCGTCGGCGATCATCAAGGTCAAGGTAGACGGCAAAGACGAGATCACCGCCGCCGAGGGCGACGGTCCGGTTCATGCACTCGACCGCGCCCTGCGCAAGGTGCTCGATTCGTTCTACCCGGAGCTGTCGAACGTTCACCTCACCGACTACAAGGTACGTGTGATCAACGGCCGCGATGCGACCGGCGCCAAAGTCCGCGTGCTATTGCAATCGACCGACGGAGAATCGATCTGGACGACGGTCGGTGTGTCCACCGACATCATCGAAGCCAGCTGGCTGGCGCTCGTCGACTCGATCGAGTACAAGCTCCTCAAACTCGAAGAAGAGAAGATCCTGGCACTCTAGCCGGACAAAATCTGCACGGGGCACATGAGTGGAGCGCTTGCCCCGGGCGGCTCTTCGTCCTGGCAGAAGGTGGAGCTCGTCCGGTCGCTACTTTCCGTTGCTGTCGATTCCCCGGGTGTTCTTGATCGCCTCCGCAAGCTGGAACACCGACATCGCGTAGAAAGAAGACCGGTTGTAGCGGGTGATCACGTAGAAATTGTCGAAACCGAGCCAGTATTCGGTCGGAAGCCCGGGCGTTACGAGATCGATCAGGGCGCTCGGTCGTGACGGCAATTCTTCGACACCGCCGTTGACCGTCACACCGTTCCGCGCCAGGTCTTCGGCGGCGAGATTCGGCTTGACGCCTGCAGCGACGAGGTTTGCCGGCTCGCCGGATACAGCGGCAGGGCTCGCAACCGGCGCATCCTCTTGCCACCCATGCCTTTGCAGGAAATGCCCGACACTGCCGATGGCGTCTGCCACGCTGCCGCGCAGATCAATGCGTCCGTCGCCGTCAAAATCGACCGCGAAGCGACGCAGGCTGCTCGGCATGAACTGGGGAATGCCGATCGCTCCTGCATACGACCCTTTCACGTCGAGCGGTCCCTGATCGTTCTCTCGAGTCAAGAGCAGGAACTGCTCCAATTCGGCCCGGAAAAAGTCCGCACGCGGCGGATAGCTGAACGCGAGCGAAGCGAGCGCCTCCAGGACGCTGAAGCGGCCCATGTTCTGCCCGTACTCAGTCTCGACTCCAATGATGGCGACGATGATCTCTGCTGGAACACCATAGAGCGCCTGGGCCCGCATCAACTCAACGCCGTTTTCGTTCCAGAATGCGACACCATTGTCGATGCGCCGCGAGTTGACGAAGCGATCCCGGTAGCGTTGCCAGGAACGCTGCTGTTCGGGCACGGCCGCCGGCTGGATGGCCTTCAGAACCGCCTGATTGGGGCGCACCCGCGCGAACTGCGCCGTCAGGCGGTCAACGTCGAACCCGTGTTGTTCGTGCATGCTTCGGATGAAATCGCGAACCGCCGGCATCGTCTCGTAGGTCGGTGCGCGCGCCGCAGGCTTGCCCGCGTAACTGGCCAATGGCAAGGCGGCCAAAATCAGGCCGCAGAAGAAGGCGGTGATCCGCCTCGGCACTCGATTTCCTTTCAATTCGTCTTTCTCCAGCGGGAGGGTAGGCGACGGCAGCATGCGCGCAGTCGTTTCAGTTCATCAGGTCCGCCGGCGCCATAGCGTATCGCGGCAAAGTTTTTCGCTGCTTCATGCGTCAGCGGACCGAGTTCCGGCCGCTCGTGAGAAACCCTCTGCGCAAAAGCCTGCGGCCCTTCCCATTCGGCACGCACGACTCCGAGTCGGGCCAGGCGCTGACAAAACTGCCGCCAGGCAAGCTGTTCAGGCAACTCCGCTCGTCGTGGGCGCAACATGCCGAAGCTCAGCACCAGCAGCACGATCGCCGTCAGTCCGGCAAGCCAGGCCGTCATCTTGCGCCAATCAGGTTCTTCCAGCCCGAGCCGCGTCAGCAGTTCGTACTGCCGGTCGGGATTGTACCCGAGCACCCACTGGTTCCAGGCATTCCCGGCCGCTTCCCAACGGTACCGCAAAGCGCGCAACCACGGGTTGTCGAAGCGTAGCAGGCCGGGCAAGGGCTCGGCCGCTGGCAGCGCGGAGGCGACGCCGCTTTCGATACGGGATGGTGCGACCGCGGCCGTGGGGTCGACCCGTAGCCAGCCGCGGCCCGCCACCCAAATCTCCGCCCAGGCATGGGCGTCCGATTGTCGAACGGTGAGGTAGCCGTCCACCGGGTTCACTTCCCCACCCATATAGCCGGTGACTACGCGGGCCGGAACGCCCGCCGCGCGCATAAGAAAAACGTACGCCGAGGCGAAGTGCTCGCAGAAACCCCGGCGGGTCGAGAAAAGGAATTCGTCGACCGCATTGGCTCCAAGCAACGGGGGCTGCAAGGTGTATACAAAATCCTCGCGGCGGAAAAGTGCCAGAGCACGGTCCGAAATGCGCTCAGGAGTTTCGAGTTCCGCTGCCCAACTCCGCGCTAGTTCGCGCGTCCTCGGATTGACGGAGGGCGGCAAGCGCAATGCCCGCTGCAGTGTCTGGCGGGCTTCCTGAGCATTGACCGTATAGGCCGTTGTCGAGGCGAGCGCGTAACGACGCCGTTGAACAATCGGTTCCCGCGACACGGCGACGAAAGCCGGCGAGAGCGCGCTATCGCGGGGTAGCGAAACAGGGAGGTCGAGCGCCAGGAGCCAACGCTTGCCGTGGGGTTCGAGGGTCGAAACATAATCGATTCGCTCGCCGCGCATTTCGATATCGGGCGGCAGGGCCGCTGAACGTGGCAAGCCCCCGCGCCAGGTTTGGCCATCGTAATCATCGAGAACCGGCCCCCGCCAATAGAGCGAAGACTTTTTCGGGATTTCGGCGACGAAGCGGACGCGGAAAGCGATCTCGCCTGACTGGATCAGATTATTGATCGATCCGGGGGCCATTGTGTCGGACAGTCCCGTAAGCCCCGCGTGGGCGTCGCGTGGCAACCCCCAGAGCGGTCCTTCCACGCGCGGGAAGAGGACGAACAGGACGATCATGAGGGGAGCGGCTTGCGCCAGCAGGCGGGCGGCGTACCCAAGGATTTCCCGCGCGGGTTGATGGCCGCCATATAGCCTGAGCAGAGTCCCGGTGACCAGTGTGGCGGCAGCCAACATCCATAGCGCGGTCGGGATGCTCTCCGAGTAGAAGTAATGGGTGAGCAACAGAAAGTACCCGAGCATCACAACCACGAGCGCATCACGCCGGGTATGGATTTCCATCGGTTTCAGCGCGACAAAGAAGACGAGCAAAGCCACGCCGGCATCGCGCCCGAGCAATGTTCGAAACTGCCAACCGATGGCCGTAACACCGACCACGGCAAAGATTGAGAGCAGCCAGCGCGGAGGCAAGCGCGCGTTGCGTTGCCAGGACCAGAGGCGCCCGAGCATTGCGGCGGCTGCCAGAGCCGTTAGCCAGGCGGGTAAGTGTGCGGCGTGCGGAACGGAGGTTGCCGCCGCGACGGCAATCAGCCAGGGCACATCGCCGCGTTCGATCAATACCTGCGGCCGCAGGCGTTCAGTTCGGTTCTTCGCCATACAGCGCGAGTGCCTCGAGGCAGACGTCCCGATGCGAGGGGCCTTGTTCCGGCAGTACCCTCCGACCCGGGAGGCGTACCCCGTAGCGCAGTTGGACCTGTTCTGCCGCCAGCACCCAGCCGGTGAGTACTGACAGTCGGGTTTCAAGAGGCATGTCGGGTGAAGTTTGATCCAGATCGAACCACAGCTCTTCGGCCGCTCCACCCGCGAACTGCTTGGTGAGCAAGGGGCGCTGCTCCATATCGCGTGCAACGGCTTTCCAAGCGATATGCCGCGGCGAATCGCTCGGCTGCCGCTCGCGTAATCCGGTGAAATCTTCCTGTCCGCTGCCGCCATGGTGCTGGCCCGCATGCGATACGGCAAGCGGGGTCGGCAGCGGCGTCTCGATGGGTTTCGGATAGACAAGGCATTCGAGGCGAGGATGCGGATAAGCCCAAGCGCGGAACAGTCCCAGCGGGTAGCGGGTAGACAAGGTCAGGCGACCCGGGCGTAAGCGGCCACGTCGCGGCGCCGGATAGGGGACTTCGATGACGGCCCGTTCTCCCGGTGGGATGCTGGCAAAAGCGCCGTCATGGGTTCCGAAGGCAAGCTCAAGCGAACGGCGCCAGTGCGCGCTGTGCGAATCCAAGACGAGCGGAAAGCGCGCGGTTTCGCCAGCGAATACCGGGTCCGGATGCCCGGGCGTAATGTGCAGGCCCGCGAGGTTGCGAAACGTGTGAACCATGGTGACCAGTCCGAGACTGGCGAGAAGAAAAACAAGCGCATGGCCAAGACTCAGGGTGTAGTTGATCGCACCGAGCAGCATGGCGGCGAGAACGATCGCAAAGAGCAGGCCGCCGCGCGAGGGCACGATGAAGACGCGGCGCTGCGTAAGCACAATCGGCGTCTGCTCGTCCACGCCGAACCGAAAGAGCCATTGTCGAAATGGCTTCAAGAGAGCGATCACGGCAAAGGCGTCGTCTTGATGAGTTTGACGATGTCCTCCGGCCGCGCGTGGCTGGCGCTGTTGATGAGCCGCAATCGGTGACACGCTACGCTCGGCAGGATGGCCTGAACGTCCTCCGGAAGCACCATTTTTCGCCCGTGAATGAAAGCCCAGGCGCGCGCAACAGCGAGTACGCCAAGGGCCGCTCGCGGACTCAGACCGTGCACAAATGCCGGGTGGCCGCGGGTCGCTTCGGTCAATGCCTGCACATAATCGAGGAGCGCCGGCGAGGTATGGACGGCCGCGGCCTCTCGTTGCAGCATGACGAGTTGATCCGGCTCAAAGCAGGCGGCCAGAGCGGGCAGTTTCTCCTTGCGCCCGCCGCTCTCGAGCAAGGCGCGTTCGGCATTCCGATCTGGATAGCCTAGCTCGATACGCAGCAGAAAACGGTCGAGTTGCGATTCGGGCAATGGAAACGTGCCGATCTGGCCGGATGGATTCTGCGTGGCGATGACGAAGAACGGCTCGGGAAGCGCGCGCGTCTCGCCTTCGGCCGTTACCTGACGTTCTTCCATCGCCTCGAGCAGGGCACTCTGCGTTTTCGGTGTAGCGCGGTTGATCTCATCGGCGAGCAGGACTTGGGCAAACAGTGGCCCCGGGAGAAAACGGAAGCTGCTGCGCTCGCGATCGAATATCGATACGCCGATGATGTCCGCCGGCAGCATGTCGCTTGTAAACTGGACGCGCGAGAATTCGAGGCCGAGCAGGCGCGCCAGCGTGTGTGCGAGTGTCGTTTTGCCCACACCGGGCAGATCTTCGATGAGGAGGTGGCCGCGCGCCAGCAAACAGGCTAGCGCCAGGCGTATCTGGGTGTCCTTGCCGAGAATGACGCGATTGGCCGCCGCGATGAGTGATTCGATAGCCGAGGCGGACAGGTTGGGGGCAGCAGTTGTAGTCATGAAGGCGTTGGGTCGATAATGGCCGGCGAGGCCGGCGCTTTGTCCGGCCCCTTCTCGATTGTAGCCGCATTCCGCGGCCCGGATCGAAGCGAGGGCAGCCATGATGAGCACCGCATTCATTTCGCACCGGGAATGCGCCTTGCATGACATGGGCGCGTACCATCCGGAATGTCCGGCCCGCCTCGGGGCCATCAACGATCACCTAATCGCCCAAGGGCTCGACCACTACTTCGCGCACTACGATGCTCCGCTCGCAACATTCGAGCAGTTGCTGCGCGTGCATTCAGCCTCGCATCTGGAGCGAATCAAACGCAACTTGCCGCAGGCCGGCATCGTGCACCTCGACCCGGATACAGCGATGAACCCGCACACCTGGCAGGCGGCTTTGCGGGCCGCCGGTGCCGGCGTCATGGCTGTCGATCTCCTGATGACCGGCGAAGCATCAAATGCGTTTTGCGCGATCCGGCCGCCCGGCCACCACGCGGAGCGGGCGACCGCGATGGGTTTCTGCTTTTTCAACAACATCGCGGTCGCCGCGATGCACGCTATCAAAGTCCACGGCCTCCAGCGGGTAGCGATCGTCGACTTCGATGTCCATCACGGCAATGGAACGGAGGACTGCCTCCGGGGTGACGAGCGGGTGTTGATGGTGAGCTTTTTCCAGCACCCGTTTTATCCGTACAGCGGTACGGAGAGTTCGGCGCCGAACATGGTCAACATCCCTCTCCCGGGCGGTACGGATGGAGAGGAGGTCCGCCGGACGGTAACCGACCTTTGGTTGCCGCGCCTGCGTGAGTTCGCTCCCGAGATGGTTTTCATTTCCGCTGGGTTCGACGCACATTACGAAGATGATCTCGGAGGCATGAAGCTGTTCGAGAACGATTTCGCTTGGCTCACAGAGCAGATGAAGCAAATTGCCGAAACCTCTGGTCACGGGCGGATCGTTTCAATGCTCGAAGGTGGCTACGTGCTTTCGGCCTTGGCCCGCAGCGTAACGGCACATCTGAGAGTGCTCGCCGGCCTTTGACAAAAGAGCAGCCGCTCTTGTCAGCCGAACGGCCCCGGCCGCGTTTCCCATGGTGGGCCTACGCGCCTTTCGGTTAAAATCCAACAATTAACTTCGGGTAGCCACTCATGAACATGATTACCGGATCTCTGGTCGCTCTCGTCACGCCGATGCACGCGGACGGAAGCCTCGATTTCGAAGGACTGCGCCGCTTGGTGGACTTCCACGTCAAGGAAGGAACCGACGCCATCGTGGTCGTCGGCACGACGGGCGAATCGCCTACGGTCAGCGTGGATGAACACCATCAATTGATCGAAGCTGTCGTCAAACAAGCGGCTGGCCGAATCGCGATCATTGCGGGGGCGGGGGCGAATTCGACATCCGAGGCGATCGAGATGACGAAGTTCGCGAAGGAAGCCGGCGCCGACGCGGCCTTGTCCGTCGTTCCGTACTACAACAAGCCGACGCAGGAAGGTCTTTACCGACATTTTCGCGCGATTGCGGAGGCGGTCGACATCCCCGTCATCCTGTACAACGTACCTGGCCGGACCGTTGCCGATTTAAGCAACGAAACGACTTTGCGCTTGGCCCAAATCCCGAACATTGTCGGCATCAAAGACGCAACCGGCAACATTGACCGCGGCAGCGAATTGATCGCGAAAGCACCCGAAGGCTTTGCGGTCTACAGCGGTGACGACCAGAGTGCGTGCTCGCTGTTGCTGATGGGGGGCAAGGGCAATATTTCGGTCGTTGCCAACGTCGCTCCACGCATGATGCACGACATGTGCGCTGCGGCCCTCGCCGGTGATTTGAAGAAGGCGCGCGAGTTGAACTTCCGCATGTTGGGACTGCATCGCAGCTTGTTCTGCGAGGCCAACCCGATCCCCGTCAAGTGGGCGTGCCAACAACTTGGCCTGATCGGCGAAGGCATCCGTCTGCCGCTTACCCCGTTGTCGCCGGAGTGCCACGAGCGTGTCCGGGCCGCCATGCGACAGGCCGGGCTGCTCTAGCCGGACGCTCCAGATTTTCAGGACTAATCAATGAAACTTGTTTCGCGTCTTAGTTTGTACGCCATCATCGTCGCGATAGCGGCGTGCAATTCGTTGTCGCTCGAATCGAAAAAGATCGATTACAAATCGGCCTCGGCAGGGAAGCCTCCTTCACTTGAGGTCCCGCCCGACCTGACCTCGCCGACGCGCGACAACCGCTTCGCCGTACCCGATGCGGTGGGCAAGGGAACTGCGACGTTCTCGGCCTACGCCGAGGAGCGCTCGCCGTTGGCGAAAGGACAGCAACAGAGCGATATCTTGCCGCAAGTCGACAAGATACGTGTGGAACGTTCCGGTAGTCAGCGCTGGCTAGTGGTCGCCGAGACGCCCGACAAATTGTGGGGGCCTATCAAGGATTTCTGGCAAGAGACCGGTTTCCTGGTCAAGATCGAGCGTCCGGAAGCCGGCGTGATGGAGACCGATTGGGCGGAGGATAGGGCGAAGCTGGGAGACGGCTTCGTGCGGAACATTCTCGGCAAGGTCCTTGACTCATTGTATTCGACGTCCGAACGCGACAAGTTCAGAACGCGTCTCGAACCGGGGGCAACTCCCGGGACAACGGATATTTTCATCAGCCACCGCGGCATGTACGAGATCTACACGACTGAGCGCAGGGACGAGACGCGGTGGCAGCCGCGTGACCCGGACCCGGAACTCGAGGCCGAGATGTTGCGGCGCTTGATGGTTCACCTTGGTTCCGATCAGAAGCAAGCGGCGGCGGCGCTCGCCGAAGCGAAGGCGAAACCAGCCGACCGAGCCAAGCTGGCTCGCGGAAGCGACGGAGCGGGGGCTCTGGAAGTTCAGGAGTCGTTCGACCGGGCATGGCGGCGCGTCGGTCTGGCGCTTGACCGTGTCGGATTTACGGTCGAAGACCGGGATCGGTCGAAAGGTCTCTATTACGTGCGCTATGTCGACCCGGAAACCGACGGACAGAAGAAAGACGCCGGGTTGATGTCGAAACTCGCGTTCTGGCGGGGCTCTCAGCCGGAGCAGAACACCAAGTACCGGATTTTCGTCAAGGACGGCGGTTCGGCGACCTCCGTGCAAGTCTTAACCCTTGAAGGCGGCGTCGACCAGTCGGATACCGCGAAGAAGATTCTGGGCCTGTTGTACGATCAATTGAAGTGATTCGGTTTGCTTCGCTTGGCAGCGGCAGTCAGGGAAATGCCCTGATTGTCGATGCCGGCGAGACCAAGCTTCTGCTGGATTGTGGCTTTTCAGTTCGCGCCACAAGCGAGCGGCTTGGCCGATTGGGCGTTTCCAGCGACGAGATCACGGCCCTTCTTGTCACCCACGAACACAGCGATCACGTAGCCGGTGTGTGCCGATTTGCCGGTCGTCATGGCATTCCGGTATTTCTTACCCACGGTACCTACATTGCCTTGTCGCGCGGGCAATCGCCGTTACCGGAATGCAAAATCGTCGATAGCCATTTGCCCTTTTCGATAGGCAGTATCGAGATTCAGCCCTTCCCTGTGCCTCACGACGCACGGGAACCCGTGCAGTATGTCTTCGGTGACGGCAAACGTCGGTTGGGTGTGCTGACGGACACCGGGACAATCACGCCGCATATCGTGGAGCGGCTGAACGGTTGCGACGCGCTCGTGCTCGAATGCAATCATGACCCGGATATGCTTGCGTCCTCAACCTATCCGTATGCGCTCAAACAAAGGATTGCCGGCTCGTACGGCCATCTGGGTAACGAGCAGGCCGCGTCGTTATTCGCGCTGATCAAAACAACATGTTTGCAGCACGTGGTCGCGGCTCATCTGAGCGAGCAGAACAACCGGCCCGCGCTTGCACGCCACGCGCTGTCGCGTGCGCTCGATTGCGGTGAGGATTGGGTGTGCGTTGCCGACCAGGAGAATGGCTTCGCCTGGCGCGAGCTCGGCTGATATTACTCCTCACTGCTGGCGAGCGACATTTCGAAGGCGTTGCGAAAGCTAGGCCCTGGCATCCTTCGGTAAAGTGAAAAAAAAGCCGGCCCGCGGGCCGGCTTATTACTCAAGAAGAAATCAATTACTTCTTGGCTTCCCCGGCAGGAGCGGGAGCGGCGGCAGCATCAGCGGGCTTGGCAGCGTCGGCCGGGGCAGCAGCGGGAGCTGCAGCCGGAGCGGCGGCATCAGCGGGCTTGGCAGCGTCGGCCGGAGCTGCAGCCGGGGCGGCCGGAGCAGGAGCGGCTTCAGGTGCGGGAGCCGGAGCAGCGGCGGGAGCCGGAGCAGCAGCCGGGGCAGCAGCCGGGGCAGCGGGTTCCTGTTTGCCACATGCAGTAAGGGTCAAAGCAACAAGGGCGGCAACGAGGAGAGAGTTTTTCATTTTTGAGGGTCCTATACGATAGAAAATTACAACAACGTACCAAAAGTGAATTTGGTTGACTGGCCGATACGCCGGTCGAGTGATGCCTACAACAACCAGAAACTACTTGTTCCGTTGACCGGCGCATGCGCCAATCAACGCGAAATTATAACAGCTGCGCGGACACATGGCAGCTTAAAGAGATCATTTCATCTGTTTCGCATATTACAGACCGAGCGTCGTTGCGCTGACGATGTCGCCGCCCTCGTTCGCGACGTCGTCGATACGCCTGAGGTATGGGCCGACTTCGGCCGCGTTGTCGGTGAGCAGTTTGGCGCGCGGCTGGCTCTGGTCAAACCGAACCAGTGCGTGCACATCGTCCACGATCAGCAGGCAATCGCGCAACGACGAGAGATGCGGTGGCGATTGGCGAATTTCCATGCGGTGCGCGTAGGTTGTTAACAGACCGAGGATCCGCGGGCTATTCCGCTGTAATGGCTCGGCGTTTCTTACGAAAATACTGATTGCGCTGCGCGGTTCTTCAGCGAGCAGTCGGCGTAACGATTCGGCATTCTCCGGTCGTTCGAGTTTGAGCCGAGACAGGTCGTCATCGAAGACCCGCACGGAACGCCTTGCTGCGGCGAGGAGGGCCACGACGCCTTCGTCGTGGCGTGTCCAATCGGTAATCAACTCATAATCCATGGGCGCCTTTGTCTGTTAGGAAAACCCTTAGATTCTTCCGCAACGCCGCCGCCAATGCAAAGACAGGAGACGACGTTATGGGAAGCTGACGCGGCACACCGCGCCAGCATTTCTCACCGACTGGCGCTGCTGCGATAAGTCCGTTCCGACGTGCGTCGCTGCTTGTCAGCGGAGCCGCCGTGACGACCGGGTTTGGTCACGCGATCCCGGCTTTCATTGGAACTACCCTTTGTCGACTGACCCTGTCGCTGATCTCGCCAATGCCCGGTGCTCTTCCCAGAAGCGTTACCTGGAGCGGCGGCTCCCGACCGAGGCTTACCATACGATCTCGGTTTGCCGGCGGAAGTCTTTTCGGCCGGCTGCCGTTTCGGTTCATGGCCGGGGACTACGGCGACCGGGATCGCTTGCCGAGTGAATCGCTCGATCTTGCGCACAGCGTGGCGTTCGGAGTGGTTGGCGAGTGAGACGGCCAAACCGTCACGTCCAGCTCGGCCCGTGCGCCCAATGCGGTGGACGTAGTCCTCGGCGAACTTCGGTAAATCGTAGTTGAATACGTGCGTGATCGTCGGAACGTCGATACCCCGGGCCGCGACGTCGGTGGCGACGAGGATGCGCACCTGACCACGGCGCATGGCGTTCAGTGTCCGGTTGCGAGCCCCCTGCGGCATGTCGCCGTGCAGGGGGGCGGCGTGGAATCCGGCGACGTTGAGGCGATCGGATAGACCGTCGGCATCGCGTTTCGTCGCCGTGAAGACTACGGCCTGGTTGATCGCCGTGTCGCGTAGCAGGTGGTCGAGCAGGCGGTTTTTGTGTGACAAATCGTCGACGAAATGCAGACGCTGCTCGATGTTCTCATGCTGTACCGTGGCACCGGCGACGCGAATCGTTTCGGCGTTGCGGGTGACGCGCTGAGCGATGTGGCCGACGGCTCCCTCCAAGGTGGCCGAGAAAAGCATCGTCTGGCGCGATACAGGCGTGGCTGCAATGATCTTCTCGATGTCTTCGATGAAGCCCATGTCCAGCATCCGATCCGCTTCGTCGAGGACGAGGATCTCCAAGCGCGAGAAGTCGATCTTGCGCGATTCCATGTGATCGATGAGCCGGCCCGGTGTGGCGACGAGAATCTCCGGGTTGCGCGAGAGCAACTCCATCTGCTTCGGATACGGCATGCCGCCGAGAATCGCCACCGCCTTCAGGCGACGTAGTGCGCTGCCATATTTGTCCGTCGCGGCGGTGACCTGTATGGCGAGTTCGCGAGTGGGGGCGAGGACCAGCATACGCGGTTGCGCGGGCTGGAAACGCCGGTTGTCCTTTGCGCGGGAAGGCTTGAACTTACAGCCGCTTTCCGGCGCACGGAGGGGCGTTTCGATCGGCGTATCGTTGCCGGTGACGCCGGGGCGTGGCTGCGTTGCAAAACGATGCAACGCGGGCAACATGAAAGCCGCAGTTTTTCCGGAACCCGTCTGCGACGATACGAGCAGGTCCGCGCCTCGAAGCGCGGCGGGAATTGCGAGGGCCTGGACCGGCGTGGGTTCGGTGTAGCCCGATTTGGTCAGAGCGGATAACAATGCCTCATGGAGGCCGAGTTCAGCAAACGTCATCAATTTCTTTCGTGGGTAATGGCCCCGCGGTCGGCGCCAATAGGGGCGAATTCCGACGTCATGCGGGCAACAAAGATGCAACGCCAACCCAACGAAAAGGCAGGGAAACGCTCGCTTGAAGGCGAAGTGTCCGGTGCGTTTCGGCACGAAAGCTTTGTGCCGGAACGGTGTTCAGTCTTAAGACACCAGGGGCAGGAGGGCTTTTGAAAATGCGGTGAGGTTCGCGTGGCGCGTCGCGTTTTTGGAGCCAAAGGCTTCTAGAACGCGGGGCGCATTGTATCGGCTTCGGAACGCCGCGTCGAGCGAATTATTTCGGGAAATCAATAAGCAACGATGGATAGGCTATTTCATCCGAAGGGTTTTACCCGCGTAACCCCTCGATACATGGCGCACTGTTCACGAAAAATCACTGGTGAGAATACTTCGGTGACTAGCAATGATTGCCGACCAAATGTGAACCGGGAGCGCCGCGCCCAGAGCTCCGGTGCAGCCGTTTGCTCAACCCCCAATGCTGCGAGCGCACGCCCATACAGAGGATGGCGGCCATCGAGCCGCCGGCAGTGCAGGGGGCCGCGCACGATACGCGGGACGGAGAAGAGAAGGGCACCGAGCGAGCGTCTGCCCAAGCGTTTTAGCCAAGGCGTTAACGGACCACGTGGGGAGAGCGGAAGCACCGTGTGCGCGAAGACGACCGGGATTCCATCCAGATAGAGGGCTACCTCCCGGGTACGCAGTAACTCGTGATGCCGGAGACCGAGTACGGCGGCCTCGTCGCGCGTCGGGCGTGCGATTGTCTGTCGGAGCGGGCGTACAGCGAAGTTTCCGAGAGACTGCAAGCGGGCTGTCAGAGACCCCGGGTCGAAGAGCCACGAGGCAAGCTCATGCGTACCGGCAACCTCGCTGCAAGTCGTCCGCCACGCCAAGCGGCCGCGTTCCCGCGTCTGTCCAGTTGCGGGCGGCCTCACCGAGGACGCGGCGATTTTTCCAGTCCGCCGAGTTGCAAGCCTTTCTTGAGTCCCTTGGCAGAGAACCATCCTTTGTTCATCTCGAGGGCGAAGCGCGCAGGGCCGGCCGCACAGTGGCTGGTGTCGGTTTGCGGTTCCATATCCTCAATGTTCAGAACGCGGCCGTCATTGTCGAGAAAAGCGACGGACAGCGGCAGGAAGGTGTTGCGCATCCACATGCAGTGGCGTTCCGCCTCAGGAAAAACGAACAGCATGCCGTGGTTGGCGGCCATGCTGCGGCGGTTCATCAAGCCTTGCACACGGTCCGTCTGAGTGGCAGCGACTTCGGCTTCAATCCGATAGAAACCCGCGGTCAATTCGACTTGAGGCATCTCCGCCAAAGCCGTGGATGCTGCAACGGCAGGGATTACCGCGGTAAATAAAAGGGCGAGGGAGAGAGCGGGAGAGCGGCGCATCGGACGATCAGGGGCGGTAGTCAGGCAGTTCGGAAAGAGGGCTTGTCGTACTGGACGATGCGCTAGCGCTTTTTGCGTGCCGCAACTTTCTTGGCATGCGCTCCGGTCTTCTTTGCGCGCGAGCTCTTTGCCGTACGGGACGCGTGAGCCGTCGTTTTTCTCTTCGTTCCAGCCTTTGCCACGGGGGCTTTCGTCCGGTTCTTCGGCGGTGCCACATGTGGGCCGGACGTTACGGCGGCGCTCTCGTTTTCGGCCGCTTTCGGGACAGCGTTCGCCTGGGGAATGGAAGCGAAACCGAGGGCTGCGGTTGTCAGCACAGCGAGCAGGCAAGCTTTTGTGGAAAGACGTTTCATATCCGGCTACCAAACACTGAAAGCGCGAGTATACGTCGGCCGCCGCAAAGAGTGAAAGGCGACTGTTCACAGGGGCTGCGGTCCGCCTAAAGCTTATAGGCGCTGACGCTGTGTTTCATTTCGCTGGCGAGTTCGTCGAGCTCGCGGGCCGAATCGGCGCTTCGCGCGGCGGCCGCGCTGCTTTCCTCCGACATCTGTGCAACGCGTTCGATATGGATCGCAATGTTTGTCGCGGCCGTGCTTTGCTCGCGGATAGCGGACGAGATTTCGTCGACGATCGCGGTAGTGTTGCTGGTGCTTTCGCCAATCCGTTTGATCGCGCTATCGGCTTCCCGGGCGCGGGCTACGCCGAGACCGACCTTTTCGACAATCTGCTGCATGCCGGCGGCAACCTCGCCCGTACTGGCCCGCATGCTACCGATCGTATCGGTGATTTCGCGCGTCGATGCCGACGTCCGCTCGGCGAGCTTGCGAACCTCGTCGGCGACGACGGCAAAACCACGTCCCTGCTCGCCGGCGCGTGCTGCCTCGATCGCAGCATTCAAGGCGAGCAAGTTCGTCTGGTCGGCCACTTCCTTGATTACGGCGACGACATGGGCAATGCGACGGCTGTGCTCCTCCAGACTGCGCATGCGATCGGACGCCGAGTTGACCGTCGTTGCAATATCTTCGATATCGCTCACCGTCTGCCGGATCGTTTCAACCCCGGTGGTCGCAAGTGCGCCTGCCTCGCTCGATATCCGGTCGGCCTCTTGCGCGCGATCGTCAATGTGATTGATGCTGACGGTCATCTCTTCGATCGTCGCCGCCATGGCGGACGCGGCCTCGCTTTGTTGGTTCGAGGCCTTGGCGACCTCTTCCGACGACGCGGTAACCCGGTCGGCGGCGCCGGAAACGGCTAAGGTCCCATCAGCAATCGATTTGAGGTTCTTCTGCAGTTTGTCGAGCAGGCGATTCAGGGCCAGCGTCGTACGGCCGATTTCGTCTTCCCTCTGCACGCTGGCCCGCACTGAAAAATCGAGGTCGCTTTCGATGCGGTGCACCATCTCTTCGACCCGACTCAGCGAAACGTTGATGCTGCGCGAGAGGAAGAAACCCAACAAACCCACAGCGACTGCACCCGTCAAGATAACGGTCAGGGCCACGGCTTTGCCGCGCTCCGCGTTCGTCAGGGCAGAACCGGCAGCTTCCTGCGCCTGCTTGTCGTTGTAGGCGATATGGTCGTCAAAGGCTTTCAGCGTCTTCTCGCCGTACGAGGCGGCGCGCTTGGTGAGGACATTGCGCGCGGCATCCTTCTCGTCCATGTCGGACTTCGGCAGCACCTGCGTCTTGATCACATTGACGTACTCGGCGAGGCTCGCCTTGTCGGCTTCGAGCATCTTGCGGTCTTCGTCGCCCGACAAGAGCTTTTCGTAGCTTGCCAATTGATCCGATAAACGCCGCGAGCTTGCGTCGATTCTCGCCTCAAGTTCCTTCATCGCGCCGGCGACCGGCGTGTTGACGTGTGCGTAGGCACTGACGGTGATTTCCATGAAGGTCTGGCGGGCGGCACTCAGTACCTGAATGCTGGAGAGACTGACGTCGTTGATCTGCCCGATGCTCGCGGCGCTACGGTTGGCAACCGACAGGCCTACAAATCCGACAATAAGCAGGGCGGCCTGTGACGCGAGAATCATCAGCGCGAGGCGCTTGGCGATGGATAGGTTTTTCATGCCCACTCCCGATCAAACACGAAATCGTTGACGACATTGCGGTTATCAGGGACGACGATGAAGCAACAGCCACCTCTTACGCCAATATTAAGCGCTGGCAGCGATTTGTGGAACGTAGCCCGAAGGGTCGCGAAGCCATGCGGTGCCTGCATTCCAAATGGGATGGTTTCTGCCGGTTTACGTAAAAACGAATTGTCCCTGGTGCTTGTTTGGACTTTTTCGTCGTTGTGCCGCCGAGAACCAGGGAATTCCTGCGCCAGTACTGGTCTACACTGCCCGTGATCCGATCGACGATTCAAAAGGAATACTTCGATGCGCAAGAAGCAGATCGTCTGTTTTTTTCTTGGTTGTTTACTGGAGAGCGCCTTTTCCCTGGCCATTGCCCAGAACGTAGGCGACCTCCCTGCGTCGCCGGAGTACAAAGGTGAAATCCGGCGCGGGCCGGACGGCAAGCTGACCGTCCAGAGTCCGGAGCACGAAGCCGTGGTGCAAGGAGTCGAACAACGCGAGCCGAGGATCCTGGTCGTCGGAGAGGGAGAAAAGGTGAGCACGATTTCCGACGCGGCTCGCTTGGCTCGTGACGGCGATGTGGTCGAGATTCGCTCGGGCGAGTACCGTGGGCAGCCGGCGGTTTGGACGCAGAACAAGCTCACGATCCGCGGAACAGGGAAACGCCCCGTAATGCTTGCCGACGGGCGGAACGCGGAAGGCAAGGCGATCTGGGTGATTCGGGGCGGCGACATCCGCATCGAGAACATCGAGTTTCGCGGGGCGCGCGTACCGGTGGGCAACGGCGCGGGCATTCGTTTCGAGCGCGGGCACCTTACCGTCGACCGCTGCGCCTTTTTCGACAACGAGATGGGCATCCTGACCGCCAATTTCCCCGAACTCGCGCTTGATGTCCTCAACAGCGAATTCGGCGCGGCACCGCAACATGCCGGGCAACTTCATCACCTGTTGTATGTCGGTTCTATCGGACGGTTCTCGGTACGGGGCAGCCGCTTCGAACAAGGGTACCTTGGCCACCTGCTGAAATCGCGGGCGCGGGAGAACGACGTACGTTACAACTTCCTTGTCGACGGCGAAGGCGGGCGTGCGTCCTACGAGCTGGAGTTTCCGAATGGAGGCCTGGCGTACGTGATTGGCAACGTCATCGAACAGGCCGCTGGCACGGATAACCCCGTCCTCGTCTCATATGGCGCGGAAGGTCCGCGCTGGCAGGACAATGCCCTCTATTTTGCCCACAACACGATGGTGAACGATTTTCATGCGGGGACGTTTCTCAAGATCTGGAACGAGAAATTTCCCGATGGCATCGAGGCGTGGGTCATCAACAACCTGACGGTCGGCGACGGTGACTTGTTTCGCCCGGCTCAGGGACGTTTCGAAGGCAACATGACGGCGCAGCGTCGTGACCTGCTGGTTTACGGCGGCATTCCGTCCCGACCGAACAACGGCTCGCCGTTGCGAGGAGCAGTACGTATTCCCGGCGCGGCGCGAGGTGTCGATCTGCTGCCGGACGCCGAGTTTATGTTTCCCGCGGGCGTTCATCCCATCCGCCGGGGCAACGCCATCACGCCGGGTGCTTTTCAGTAGAACAAAAAGCAAAGGCCGCACCACGCATCCTGCGTCGAGCGGCCCCGGTGGGACCAATGCCGATCGGTTGCGGAAGTCAGCGCGGCGCTCGCCGACGACGACCGATGCCGAGCAGGCCGAAGAGTCCCGCCCCGACCAGCGCGAGCGACGTTGGTTCGGGTACCGTAGACGGGAATCCCGGGTCGGTGATGATACTGTCGTTGGCGCAATTCTGCGTCCAGTGAATATTGAACGCCGAACCGTCCCAGCCCGCTTGGTACAGCAGTCCAAGGTCAACGCTCATCTCATAGAAATAGTGCAGGTCGCCTTCCTTCTGCCCATAACCGCCGACCCCGTTCGTCGTATAGACAAGATCGGCGCGACCGATTTGCGTGCCGTTAAGGAGAGACGTCGGATGCAGCTTGTCGGGGCGCGTACTGGTCTGCGACCCGTCAGGGGCCCATAGCCCGTAGGACCACGTGGGGTTTGCATAAACGCCGCCCAAGATGCCGAAGGTCTCGTAGGTGTACTTACCCTTCGAGAGAGCCGTGGCGTAAAGCATGTTGATGCCCAGCTCATACGTTCCGTTTTTGCCGAAGTCGATCGCAAAATCGCCCGCTCCGAAACTGCTTGCGCTTGGTTTGTTCAGCGTGCGCGGGTCGTGCCCAGTGGCCAGGGCGATAAACAACTTGCCGTCGGTAATGGTCGCGTACATGGCTTCGGCGTCGTACGCTTGGCCGCCCCAGCCCGGATTCAGCCAGTAAGCGCCGGTCCCCGTCGAGTCTTCAACCGAGTAATGGATTCCCGAAGCAGGGGCCCAGGTGTTCTTGTTGATACCCCAGTCGGAAAGATTGCCATCGACCACGATGGAGGCGGCGGCTGTACCGGAAAAGGCGGCGAGCAACGCGGTGGCGAGCAGAGTACGTGATGAAGTCATGGCTTTACCCGGAACGATTGGCGTAGAACTAAATTTACGCGAGCCGTTTGGGTGCCGCCGTGTAAAAAATCACGCCGGGAACGAAATTTGCAAATACCTGTGCCGACCAAGCATTGAGCGGGTGGTGCGTCCACCCTAAAACGGGGCGACTTCCACCAGGCAGCTCATTGCATTTGCTCCTTGGGTCAGCGGCGAACTGCCGATGTCGAGCGTGAGGACATTCGGGTTTCCGGCACGTTCGACCTGGCTTTCGTCGCCGTCTTCCGGGTCGAACCAGGCTCCGGTCGACATGACTACCACCCCCGGCATCACGCCGTCGGTGAGGAACGCACCGCCGCGGGTCTCTCCGCGCGTGTTGAAGACCCGAACTCTCGCACCGGCCAGGATGCCACGCCGCGCGGCGTCGTCGGGATGCATGTACAAGGTCTCCACCCCGGCGGTCTTGTTCTCCTGAACCTGGGGCGACGGATCGAGCTGACTGTGCAGGCGATCGGCTGGCTGGATGGAAATCAGATGCAGCGGGTATTCGTCGGCCTGCGGTGCACCGAGCCATTCAACGGGCGGCCGCCACTCGGGGTGGGGCGCGAAGGCCGGATCGTCGTAGGTCGCCAGCGTCTCGCTGAACAGCTCGATCTTGCCGCTCCGCGTGGCGAGCGGGTGCGCTTCGGGAGCGGCCCGAAAATCCTCCAGATAGACGAAGTCCCTGGTCGGTGCTGGCAATCGCACGTAACCGGCTTGCCAGAAATCCTCGAACGCCGGCCAGGTGGCACCGGCGGCGCGCTGCGCTTCGCCGCAGCGGTCGAAGATGTGTCGAATCCAGGCGCGCTCGTCGCGGCCTTCGGTGAAGTCCGCCGTAAATCCGAGCCGGGAGGAAAGTTCCGAAAAAATGTCGAGGTCATGCCGTGCGTGATGTTGCGGACAAATTGCCTGGTGCATGGCGAGCACGTACGGATCGCGTGATGATCCGCCGATGTCGTCGCGTTCGAGCGACGTCGTCACGGGCAGAACGATATCGGCGTGCTTCGCGGTGGCCGTCCACCAGATGTCCTGAACGATGATCGTTTCGGGCTTTTCCCAACCTTGCCGCAGGCGGTTGAGCTGCTGGTGATGGTGAAACGGGTTGCCGCCGGCCCAATGAACCAGCCGTATGTCGGGATAATGCCGCGTCTCGCCGCGGAAGCGGTACGGCTCACCGGGTTTGAGCAGCATGTCGGCCAGCCGTGCGACTGGGATGAAGAGCCCGGCCGGGTTTTTTCCGGTGGGCAGTTCGGGTCCGGGCGTCGCGATGCGAGGATTGCCGACTCCATTCATCGATCCGTGACCGAAGCCGAAGCCGCCACCTGGAAGCCCGATCTGACCGAGCATGGCGGCCAAGGCGATCGCCATCCAATAAGGTTGCTCGCCACGATGCGCGCGTTGCACCGAGTAGGCGCACGTCAGAAAGCTGCGCACGCCGGCAAACTCGTGCGCGAGGTGCCGGATCCTTTCGGCCGGGACGCCGGTGATGGCGCTGGCCCACTCGGGTGTCTTTGGCTGGCCGTCGGTTTGCCCAAGCACGTAGGCTTCAAGTTGCGGATAACCGACGCACCGCGTGGCAAGAAAGTCGTTGTCGACGAGACCGACGCGGCGGAATTCATGCGCCAAGGCAAGCATCAGCGCGACGTCGGTATTGGGCCGGATCGGAATCCACTCGGCGTTGACGAAAGCCGGGCAATCGTCGCGCGTCGGGCTGATGTTTATGACTTTTGCCGGCCCGGCCGCGAGCTTCTCGAGCCAAGGGCGCAGCGCGTGTTCGGCCGCGCCTCCGGAAGAGACCTGCGCATTGCGTAGGGCCAGGCCGCCGAAGGCCACGAACAACTGGGTGTCGGCGATTATGCTCGGCCATGCGGTGACGCGGCCGGTGAGCGTTTCATGCGAACCGACGACGTAGGGCAACAGGAATTGCGCCGCGCCCCAACTGTAGTTTCCGACCTGGTCTACGGCGCCGCCCCCGGAAAAATAGAAGCGCCGCACCAGCGAGCGAGCATGATGCAGGCGGCCGGCGGACGACCAGCCGTACGATCCGGCGAACAATCCGGAAGCGCCGTACTCCGCCCGTACCCGGCGGACTTCGCCGGCAACGAGATCAAGCGCCTCGTCCCAGCCGACTTCGACGAAACTGTCCCGACCGCGCAGGGCACGTTCCGACGATTCGCGGGCATTTAGCCAGGAACGCCGTACGGCGGGTTTGCGGATCCGCTTGTCCGAATAAACCATCGGCGCGATCGAATCGAGCATCGGCGATGGGTCCGGATCGGCGGCGAAGGGTTCACAACGGACGAGTCTTCCGTCTTCGACGACGGCGGTATAGGCGCCCCAGTGGGCGAGTTGGGGAAAACGTTGCTCCATTTCGTCTCGACGTCGGGAGAAACGGAGAAGATATCAGGATACGCCGTGCCCCGGGAGTCGGCTCCCGGGGGCGGGCGTTCTGGCGCTCAGTCGACGAGGCCGGCAAACAACGGCGTGGATAGATAGCGTTCGCCAAACGACGGGATGATGACTACGATCAACTTGCCGGCGTTTTCCGGACGGCGCGCCACCTCTGCGGCCGCCCACAGCGCCGCGCCGGACGATATGCCGACCAACAAGCCTTCCTCGCGTGCCGCCCGACGCGCCGTCGCGAAAGCATCATCCGCTTTCACGCGCACCACCTCATCGTACACGGCCGTATTCAGCACGTCGGGAACGAAGCCGGCACCGATGCCCTGGATCGGATGCGGGCCTTTCTGTCCGCCCGATAGCACCGGCGACGCGTCCGGCTCGACGGCGATGGCGCGGAAAGACGGCTTGCGTGCCTTGATTACTTCGCCGACCCCGGTGATCGTGCCGCCAGTGCCAATTCCCGAGATCAGGATGTCGACTTTGCCGTCGGTGTCGCGCCAGATTTCCTCGGCCGTCGTCTTGCGGTGGATCTCTGGATTAGCCGGGTTCTTGAACTGCTGCAGCAGCAAATAACGCGGATCGGACGCCGCCAGTTCCTCGGCCTTCTTGATTGCGCCGCCCATGCCTTCCGGTCCCGGGGTGAGAATGAGTTCGGCGCCGAATCCACGCAGCAGCGCGCGGCGCTCCTTGCTCATCGTCTCTGGCATGGTCAGCACGAGCTTGTAGCCGCGCGCGGCGGCGACCATCGCCAGAGCGATGCCGGTGTTGCCGCTGGTGGGTTCGACGAGGATGGTGTCCGGTTTGATCTGGCCGGCTTCTTCCGCCGCCCGGATCATCGCTTCACCGATACGGTCCTTGACGCTGTGCGCCGGGTTGAAGAACTCCAGCTTGGCGGCGATGGTGGCGACGGCGCCTTCGGCAATCCGGTTGATGCGCACGAGGGGCGTATTGCCGATGAGGTCGGTGACACTGTTGGCGATGGCCATCGTTATTCTCCTGTCGATGTAATCGGTGGGTCGGATTCGAGTGGGTTCGCTTGAGCCCTGTACCGACATAGACAAGAAATTTACGCGCAGAGTCCCGGCAAGCTAACGACTTATTTTCTATATGGATATCACCGTTCCCACTATGGAAACGGACTTCTCTGACGATCGGATAGCGAGTTGTCCGATGTGGAGGCATCCGCGCGGCGGGTCAGGGTATCCAGCGTGTCGTCGTCCCTGAGGCAAACAAGACCGGTACTGAAGCCGGGCGCGCGGTCGAGTCGGCCTTGCGCGCTCGCGGCCACGGCGACACGTAATCGTTTGTCGAAATTCGCCGCCCATGCCTCGTCGGTCATCGGCATCAAAATGCAGAACTCCTCGCTACCCAGGCGTGTGGGCAGTTGATATATGCAATTCACGATTCTGTTGTTTCCCGGGGCAAGGTTTGCTTGGAAAATTGGCTAGAAATATTTCTGGTTATCGTTCCAAGCTGATTAGCCTTTGTGAGAACGTCAGATCGCGATCTAGTTGCGTCTGCCCCACGGCAGGTAGGAAGGCGTTACCCTGGACAGAGGCATCGGCTTCCCGGGAGGGCTTTCGCGTCTGCGAAGCGACGCGCCTCGACGGTTGCCGACTTTCCGCGAAGGACCGGTTTCAGGTGCAGACGGCTTTGCTATGATCCTGCTGCTCTCTTTTATGTCGGCCGTTCGATGTCGGAGCGGCTTCTCGATGGAACCCTGTATGTCCGAATCGCCTCCCAAATCGCCACGCCCGCAGTTCGCCACGCGCGTCATCCATGCTGGCCAGTCCCCAGAACCGGCCACCGGCGCAGTCGTCACGCCGATTTTCGCCAACACGACGTACATACACAGCAGCCCCGGCGTCCATAAGGGGCTGGACTATGGTCGCTCGCACAATCCGACGCGCTGGGCGCTCGAACGGTGTGTCGCCGATCTGGAAAGCGGCGCACAGGGTTTTGCCTTTGCCTCCGGCATGGCGGCACTTGCCACGGTACTCGAACTCGTCGATACGGGCAGCCATGTGATTGCCAGCGACGACCTGTACGGCGGTACCTTCCGTCTCATGGACAAGGTGCGTATCGGCAGCGCCGGATTGGCGTTCAGTTATGTGGATCTCGCCGATCCTGCGGCGCTGGAAGTCGCCGTCCGGCCGGAGACGCGCATGCTGGTGGTCGAAACGCCGACTAATCCCTTGCTCAAGCTGGCCGATCTCGAATACCTCGCCAGGTTCTGCCGTGCGCGCGGCCTCATTTCGGTCATCGACAACACCTTCGCCACGCCGTGGATTCAACGCCCGCTGGAACTCGGGTTCGACATCGTCGTGCACTCGACGACGAAATACCTGAACGGTCATTCGGACGTCATCGGCGGTATCGCCGTAGCGAGCGCGGAGCCGCGCAACAAGGAACTCACGGAACGCTTGGCCTTCCTGCACAATGCGATCGGTTCGGTCGCCGGGCCGTTCGACAGTTTTCTTGCGCTGCGCGGCATCAAGACGCTCGATCTACGCATGCAGCGGCATTGCGAAAACGCCCTCGAACTTGCCGGGTGGTTGGAAGAGCAGGCCAAGGTACGGCGTGTCCGTTACCCCGGATTGGCTTCGCATCCGCAGCACGAACTCGCCAGACGGCAGATGCGCGCGTTCGGCGGCATGATCACGTTCGTACTCGATACCGACCTCGCCGGCACGACGCGTTTTCTTGAGGCCTGCGAACTCATCACGCTGGCCGAGAGCCTGGGCGGCGTGGAGAGCCTGATCGAGCACCCAGCGATCATGACGCACGCCAGCATGCCGCCCGAGGTGAGGCAACAGATCGGCATCGGCGACTCGCTGGTGCGTCTGTCTGTCGGAGTCGAAGCGGTGGATGACCTGCGGTACGACCTCGCCGAGGCGTTGCGCACCATCTGACCGGAGACGCGAGAGGGCAAGAGGAGGCGTTTATGTGCGAACTGCTCGGCATGAACTGCAACGTTCCCACCGACATCTGCTTCTCGTTCCGGGGCTTCCGCGCGCGCGGCGGAGGCACCGGCGTGCATCGCGACGGCTGGGGCATTGCGTTCTTCGAAGGCAAGGGCGTCCGTCTGTTTCTCGACCCGCAACCGTCGATCGAATCGCCGGTGGCGCAGCTCGTGCACCAGTATCCGATCCGTTCGCTCAACGTCATCGCCCATATCCGCAAGGCGACGCAGGGCCCGACGGGGCTGGAGAATACGCACCCCTTCATGCGCGAACTCTGGGGTCGCTACTGGATATTCGCGCACAACGGGAACCTCGTCGATTACGCTCCCCCGCTCGACGGCAGCTACCTTCCCGTCGGACAGACCGACAGCGAACGCGCGTTCTGCCATCTCCTGCAAACCTTGCGCACCACGTTTCCTGACGGTCCGCCGGACCGCATGGCGCTGCGCGCCGCGCTCGAAGCGTTCGCGGAGAAGACGCGAGGCTTCGGCCCGTTCAACTTCCTGCTTTCGAACGGCGATTGCCTGTTCGTGCATCGGGCGACGGAGTTGAGCTACATCGTCCGCCAGGCGCCGTTCGCCATGGCGCATCTCAAGGACGAAGACGTCAGCATCGATTTCAACGAGGTGACGACACCCAACGACCAGGTGGCGCTCGTGGCGACTCTGCCGCTCACCGACAACGAGGTGTGGACGCCGTTGCCCGTGAACCGCGTCGTCCTGTTTGTCGACGGCGAACGCGTGGCCGATTGATCCCTTTATCCGGTCTACTCGAGCGTCATGCGGATGATCGGGCAGGGCATCTCCTTGCCGCCGCATTCGCAGCGGTGGACGAGCTGACGCAGCGCGTCGGCCATCTTGCCGAGACGGACGATCCGCTCCTCGATGTCGGCGATCTTCTCACTCGCCAGCTCGCGCGCCGTCTGATGGTCGCGGCTGTCGTTGAGCGACAGCAGCTCGGCAATCTCCTCAAGCGTGAAACCGACGTTCTGCGCGCGCTTGATAAAGCGCAGACGGTCGATGTGGCTGCCGCCGTAACGACGCATCCCTGAGGCATCGGAGGGAGTGTCGAGCAGGCCGCGCCGTTGATAGTAGCGCACGGTTTCGACGCCGACGCCCGCTTCCTTGGCCAGTTTGCCTATGCTCAAACCGCTCGACTCTTTTTCCATCACAACCTCTTGACTCCGTACTAGAGTACGGAGTTTAGACTGTGTCGCATCGGTAATCCAGAGGAGGAAAAAAAAAGCGCTATGAATGCCCCTCAAGACAAGGTCGAAATGGTCGATCTCGCCATCGGCGGGATGACGTGCGCCGCCTGTGCGGCGCGCATCGAAAAGCAGCTCAATCGTGTTCCCGGCGTCGAGGCGGCAGTCAATTTTGCGTCTGAGCGCGCGCATATCCGCTTTTCGCCGCAGGCCGCCAACGTTGAAGCGCTGGTGGCCACCGTTTCCAAAACCGGGTTTACGGCGACCGTCGCCCGCGATGACACCCGCGCTGAGGAAAAGGCGCGCAAGGAGGCCGCCTACCGCAAAGAGTTGCGCCTGTTCTGGTATTCGGCGGCGCTGACGCTGCCTTTGCTTGCCCAGATGCTGTGGATGTTCGGCACGGGGGCCGAGATGATGGCCGAGCCGATTCCGCGCTGGCTGCAACTAGTTCTTGCGACGCCCGTGCAGTTCTGGATCGGTGCCCGTTTCTACCGTGGCGCCTGGAACGCCCTGCGCAGCGGCGGTGGCAACATGGACGTGCTCGTCGCGCTCGGCACGACGATGGCCTGGGTGTACAGCACCACCGTGACCCTCGGCGGCTGGCACCACCAGCACGTTTATTTCGAGGCGTCGGCGACGGTGATCACGCTCGTCCTGCTCGGCAAGGTATTGGAAGCCCGTGCCAAGGCGCGCACGTCGGCGGCGATCGAGGCGTTGATCAAGTTGCAACCGCAGACGGCGCACGTCGAGCGTGACGGGAAACTGTTCGAAATGGCCGTGGAGCAACTGCTTCCCGGCGACGTGTTCGTCGTCCGCCCGGGCGAAGCGATGCCGGTGGACGGTGAAGTGATCGACGGCACCTCGAGCGCCAACGAGGCGATGCTGACCGGCGAAGCGATGCCGGTTGCCAAGGCACCGGGCGACCGCGTGTTCGCCGCGACGGTGAACGGCGACGGACTGCTGCGTTGTCGCGCCACCGGCGTTGGAGCGCACACGCTGCTTGCCGGGATCATCCGCCTCGTCGAGGAGGCGCAGGGTTCGAAAGCGCCGGTGCAGCGCTTGGCAGACAAAGTGTCAGCGATCTTCGTACCCGTGGTGGTGAGCATCGCGCTCGTTACCTTCGCCGGCTGGTGGATCTTCAGCGGCGACTTCGCGCAAGCGCTGGTCAACGCGGTGGCTGTGCTCGTCATCGCCTGCCCCTGCGCACTCGGCCTGGCCACGCCCACGGCGATCATGGTCGGCACCGGGCAGGGCGCGAAAGCGGGGGTGCTGATCCGCAACGCCGAGGCCTTGGAGCTGGCGGAGAAACTGCAGGTGCTGGCGGTGGACAAGACCGGTACGTTGACCGAAGGCCGGCCCGTCGTGACCGACATCATCCCTTCGATGCCAGCGCAGGGTGACCGCTTACTGAACTTGGCGGCGAGCCTCGAGCAAGGTTCAACGCATCCGCTGGCAGCCGCTGTGGTGAGCCGGGCAAAGGAGGCTGGGATCGCATTGGCCATGCCGCAGGCGGTCACGGCGGTTGCCGGCCGGGGCGTCGCGGGCACGGTCGACGGCATTCGCGTGCGCGTCGGCTCACCGGCCTGGTTCGCCGCGGACGGCGTCCCCGTTCCTGCGGAGACGAAAACACTGCAGGAGCGAGGCCGCAGCGTTGTCGTGGTTACGGCCGACGATGTCCTGGTCGGGATCCTAGGCGTTGCCGACCCGCTGCGCGCCACGTCGCGGGAGGCGGTTGCCCGGCTTGGGCGCCTCGGCGTCGAGGTGGTGATGCTGACCGGCGACAATGCCGGCACGGCCGCCGCGATCGCCCGTGAGGCTGGCATTCAACGCTTTGAGGCCGAAGTGCTTCCCGGCGACAAGGCGTCCGCCGTGAGCGCGTTGAAAACCGAGGATGATCGAGCGCGGCATGTCGGCATGGCCGGCGACGGCATCAATGACGCGCCGGCCCTGGCGGCCGCCGATGTCAGCTTCGCGATGGGTGCCGGCTCCGACGTTGCCATGCAGGCGGCCGACGTGACGCTGATGCGCGACGACCTCAACGGCGTGGCCGACGCAATCTCGCTGTCGCGCGCGACGCTGCGCAAGATACGGCAGAACCTTTTCTTCGCCTTCGTCTACAACGTACTCGGCATCCCGCTCGCTGCGTTAGGCCTGCTCAACCCGGTGATTGCCGGGGCGGCGATGGCGGCGAGTTCGGTCTCGGTCGTCAGTAGTTCGTTGCTTCTCAAAAACTGGAAACCAGGAAAGGAATAATCGTGGAATCGACCACCATCAAAATTAGCGGCATGTCGTGCGGCGGCTGCGTGAAGAGCATCACCGGCGTGCTTTCGGCGCTTCCCGGCGTGACGAAGGCGGAGGTATCGCTCGAGCAGGCACAGGCGATCGTCGACTTCGATCCGGCACGCGTGGCCCGTCCGAACCTCGTCGCGGCGATCGAGGATGCTGGATTCGACGCCGAGTGAGCCACGTGAAGGGCGTCGGTTACGCGCTCTCGCGGACGATGAGTTCGTAGCCGACGTCGACCACGGGTTCGGCGACTTCCTCGCCGCGCATTAGCGTCAGCAGCATCTGCGCGGCGCGGCGCCCAATTCC
The DNA here is from genome assembly GCF_025770765.1 of Propionivibrio soli. Taxonomy (GTDB): domain Bacteria; phylum Pseudomonadota; class Gammaproteobacteria; order Burkholderiales; family Rhodocyclaceae; genus Propionivibrio; species Propionivibrio soli. Next base: position 259,138 of record NZ_JANZKY010000003.1, read on the forward strand.
GGCGCGCGATGTATGGATCGTCGTCAGCGGTGGCACCGTGTAGGCGCCTTCCTCGAGATTGTTGAAGCCGGCGATGGCGATCTGCTCGGGGACCTGGATGCCGCGGCGCAGCGCGGTGAACAAGGCCCCGTGCGCGAGGTCGTCGTTGGAGAAGAACATCGCGTCGATGTCCGGCCGCCGTTCGATGGCCTCGGCGAAGATTTCGGCGCCCATGCGGATCGACGCGTAACCGGCACGCAGGAATTCGAGGCCCGGATCGTAGGTCCCGGCCGCCTTTGCCGCCCGCCGGTAACCCTCGGCGCGCAACATCGAGCGCGGGTCGATGACGGCGCCGAAGGCGATGCGTCGGTGGCCCTTTTCGAGCAGGTAGCGTGTCATCGTCTCGCCGGCCTTGGCCTGGTCGAAGCCGACGCAATAGACGCCCGGCGTGTTGGCGAGCTCGAGCACGTGTACGCACGGGATGCCGCTGCCGGCGATCAAACCGCGCGACTCTTCGCTGCGGTCGAACCCGGTAACGATCAAGCCCCGCGGACGGTGCGAAAGATAATTGCGCAGCAACCGCTCTTCCTGCTCGCGCGAGTAGTGCGTGTCGCCGATCAGGACCTGGAAGCCGGCGTCTTGCAGCACCGCATGGACGGCTTCGAGCAGATCGCCCGTCGCCGGGTTGTTCAGGGTCGGTACAAGCACGGTCACGGCCATGCTGTGCGACGAGGCGAGGGCGCGTGCGGCAGGGTCCGGCACGTAGTTGAGCGCCGCTGCCGCTTCCTTGACCCGCTCGGCGAGCTCGGGCGAGACGCGACCGACGCCGCGCAGGGCGCGAGAGGCCGTGATGAGGCTGACCTCGGCACGCACCGCCACGTCCTTCAGCGTCATCCGGCCGGTCGCACGGCCCGCTTTGTTTCTGCTCCGGAACGCTTGCACTTTTGATTTCCGAATGTGAAGATAGCGCTAACACGCCCGCCCATTCGGGAAATTAAGAAAACGGGGACGTTTAGTCAAGCAATAAGCGGTTTTTCCTCTTTGTTATACAAAATCTGGACGAGATAGCGCTGTCTTGTGTAGAACGCTGTCTACGGCCACAGTGGAGAGGGACCGACGTACCATCTTTTGACGCCGCGCGAATCGCCGAAAGCCATAAAAATACTAGGCATAACGACCTGAAATCATCCAATCATCAAGGAACGAGTGCATGGAACCGAAAGCTGACATCGCCCTGATCGGGCTCGCCGTCATGGGGCAGAACCTGATCTTGAACATGAACGACCATGGGTATACGGTCGTTGCCTATAACCGCTCGACCGAGAAGGTCGACCAGTTTCTCGCCAACGAGGCCAAGGGAACGAAGGTTCTCGGCGCGCGTTCGATCGAGGAAATGGTGGCGCAACTCAAGCGCCCGCGCCGGGTGATGATGCTGGTCAAGGCCGGCAAACCCGTCGACGAGTTCATCGAGCAGTTGATCCCGCACCTCGAACCGGGCGACATCATCATCGACGGCGGCAACTCGCTGTTCGAAGACACCAACCGCCGCCAGAAGTACGTCGAAAGCAAGGGCCTGCTTTACATCGGCACCGGGGTCTCGGGTGGCGAAGAAGGCGCGCGGCACGGCCCGAGCATTATGCCCGGTGGATCGCCCGCCGCATGGCCGCACGTGAAGGACATCCTGCAGGCGGTTTCGGCGAAGGTCGAAGGCGGCGTGCCGTGCTGCGAGTGGGTCGGCGAAATGGGCGCCGGCCACTACGTGAAGATGGTGCACAACGGCATCGAGTACGGCGACATGCAGCTCATCTGCGAGGCGTACAACATCATGAAGAACGGCCTCGGCATGAGCGCGCAGGAAATGCACGAAGTGTTCGCCGAGTGGAACAAGGGCGAACTCGACAGCTACCTGATCGAGATTTCGCGCGACATCCTGGCCAAGAAAGACGATGACGGCTCGCCGCTCGTAGACAAGATTCTCGATACGGCGGGGCAGAAGGGCACGGGCAAGTGGACCGTGATCAACTCGCAGGATCTCGGCATCCCGATCACGCTGATGGCGGAAGCGGTGTATTCGCGCTGCGTGTCGGCGCTCAAGGACGAACGCGTCAAGGCCTCGCGCAAGCTCAAGGGACCGACGCCCAAGCTGACCGGGATCGCCGCCGATGCCAAACGCAAGCAAGCGTTCATCGACGATATCAAGAGCGCACTCTATGCGTCCAAGATCGTCAGCTATGCTCAGGGCTACATGCTCATGGGCGCGGCCGCCAAGGAGTACAAGTGGTCGCTCAACTACGGCGGCATCGCGCTGATGTGGCGCGGCGGTTGCATCATCCGCTCGCGCTTCCTCGGCAAGATCAAGGAAGCCTACGACAAGAACCCGAAGCTCATGAACCTGATGCTCGACGACTATTTCCGTGGCGAGATCAAAAAGGCGCAGAAGGGCTGGCGTAACGTCGTCGCCACGGCCGCCCGGCGGGGCATCCCGGCTCCTGCGTTCAGCACCGCGCTCGCGTTTTACGATCAGTACCGCAACGCCGTGTTGCCGGCCAACCTGCTGCAGGCGCAGCGCGATTACTTCGGTGCGCACACCTACGAACGCACCGACAAGCCGCGTGGCGAGTTCTTCCACACCAACTGGACGGGCAAGGGCGGTACCACTGCGGCGGGGACGTACAACGTCTAGTCCCTGTCGCGCCCGCGTGGTCGGCAACGGCCACGCGGGCGGCCCCTGTGCCATGTACTGAGCTAACGGGTACAGAGGGAGATAAGCCTGCCGCGTAAGCCGTCCTCTTTGCCCTCGTTGGTGTCCAAACCCAGGGCGCTAGCCGATTCCTCCGATTCGTGTACATGCCATGAAGATTCTCCTAACGACCACGAGCTTCCAGGATACCCCGGGTGCTCACCATGAACTCCTTGCGAAAAGCGGTTACGAGGTGGTGCGCGCGCGCGGCCCGCTGAGCGAGGAGCAAATGCTCGGATTGATCGAGGAGCACGAGAGCTTCGATGCGTTTCTTAACGGCGATGATCGCATCAGCGCCCGCGTCATCGATGCCGCCTTGCCTCGGCTCAAGGTGATTGCGAAGTACGGCATCGGGCTCGACTCGATCGACGTTCAGCACGCGACCGCGAAGCGCATTCCCGTGCTGTTCACGCCGGGCGTGAATCACACCACGGTTGCCGAGCATGCGTTCGGACTCATGATTGCGCTCGCCAAGGATTTCTGGATTCATGCGAGCGCGGTGAAGAGCGGCCGGTGGACGCGGCGCACGGGACACGAACTGATGGGCAAGACGCTCGGCGTGCTTGGGTTGGGCCGGATCGGGCAGGAGGTCGTCAAGCGTGCGCGAGCCTTCGGCATGCGCTGCGTCGCCTTCGATACCTACTGGCCGGAAGACTTTGCCGCCGAGTACGGGGTCGAACGCGCGGCGACCGCCGAAGCTCTGTTGCCTGTTGCAGACGTCGTCACGCTGCACATGAATCTCTCCGACACCAACCGTGGCTTTATCAACGCGCGCACGCTGGCGACGATGAAGCGCGGCGCCTACCTCATCAATACCGCTCGGGGCGGCCTCGTGATCGAAGCCGACGTCGCCGAAGCCTGCCGCAGCGGGCAACTCGGCGGCTACGGCACGGATGTTGTCGACGAAGAGCCGATGCCGCCGGGCCATCCCTTCCAAAGTATCCACTCGATCTTCGTTACGCCGCACATCGGCAGCCGGACGTTCGAAAGCGTGGAACGCCAGGCGCTGCGCGCCGTGACCAATCTCGTCGAATACCTTTCGGGCGGCACCGACTACATTCAGGCGAATCGCTTTTAGCCGTCGGCTGCATTGAGTTCGCCTCAGCCGGCGAGCGCCCGGCGGACCAGCTCGGCGAGCGGCGTCGTCGGTCGGCCGATGAGCGCACTCAATTGGCGCGAGTCGTCGAACAAACCGCCTTTCGATGCGCCGACGTCCGATTCGGCGATGAGCGCGGCGAAGGGTTCCGGCAAGCCGGCACCGAGGAGTACTGCCTTGTACTCCGCCTCCGGCAAATCGCGATAAACGATGCTCTTGCCCGTTTGCCGCGCGATCTCCTGCGCAAGTTCGCTGAGCGTATAAGCCTCGTCGCCAGCCAGTTCATAGATATGTCCCGCCTCGTCATTACGGAGAAGCGCCGCGGCCGCCGCCTCCGCATAGTCGGCGCGGGCGGCCGACGCAATGCGTCCGTTGCCGGCGCTGCCGAGCAGCGCGCCATGCTGCAACACAGATTGAATGCCGGCGAGATAATTCTCGGTATACCACCCATTGCGGAGCAGTATCGATGGCAAGCCGGAGAGGCGGATCAGACGTTCGGTTTCCTTGTGTTCGGCCGCCAGCGGGAGCGGCGACGTATCGGCGTGCAGAATGCTGGTGTAAAGCAACTGACCAACCTTGGCTTGCTTTGCCGCGTCGATGACAGCGCGGTGCTGCGGCACGCGCCGGCCGACTTCGTTGGCCGAGATCAGAAGCAGCTTGTCGGCACCGGCAAAGGCGGGGGGCAGTGTCTCGGGACGATCGTAGTCGGCATGCCGAACCTCTATGCCCCGGGCGGTAAGGTCGGTTGCCTTTTGCGGATTGCGTACTGCGGCCGCGAGTTGAGCGGTGGGGAGCTGCTTGAGTAGGGCGTCTATGACGAGACGACCGAGTTGGCCAGTGGCGCCGGTGATGACGATCATGATGCGTTTTCCTTCAAAAATGGGAGGAGCCGGCACGATAACTGTTAAACTTACTTTTAGTAAGTACGTACAAAAAGGTAAGTGCAATGGCAAAGTCATCCCAAAAGGAAAAATCGTCGCCACAGGCGAGGTCGGGCCAACATGAAGTTGCGGACCGCGGTTTGTCGGGCTTGATACGGCGCGGCAATGTGTTCTCCGAAAAGTGTCCGTCGCGAGACATCATGAAGAACGTTACGAGCCGTTGGGGCGTGCTCTTGCTGGTGGCGCTCCTGGAGGGAACCCATCGCTTCAGCGAGTTGCGGCGGAAGATTGGCGGCATCAGCGAAAAAATGCTCGCGCAGACGCTGCAGAGGCTCGAGTATGACGGTTTCGTGCAGCGCACCTCGTATCCGGTTGTCCCACCATACGTGGAATATCGGTTGACGCCGTTGGGGCGGCAGATCGGGAAAAAGGTTCGCGCGCTCGGCGACTGGATAGAGGAGAACGTGCCGAAGATTCTCGCCGCGCGAGAATCAAGATGACCATCGATGCCGGATTGCATCGCACAGCATCGCATCGTAGCGCTACGCGATCGCCAACTGCCTTAGACGCCCCTTTCGTTCGTTGACGGGCTGGTCGCATCGAACGGCGCCACTGCCTCGTCTACTCTTTTGGCGAGCAGCCAGGAACGGAACGCGGCGAAGGCCGGCTTGCCGAGGCACTCCGGCGCGTAGCAGAGAAAGAACCCCTGGTCACGGTACGCGGCATCGTTGAAGGCCAGCAGGTTTCCGGACCGTAATTGGCGGGCGACGAGCACGCGAGGCACCAGTCCGACCCCGAGGCCATTCAGCGCCGCCTGAATGACGGCTGAGTACTGAGCGAAACGGAAGCCGACGAGCAGTTGTGCTCCGTCGAGGCCATGCAGTTCGCCCCACTCAGGCCAACTCAGCGCCGCATCGTCGAGGTGTAGCAAGGGGCCGTACGCGATGTCCTTTGCCTCGCGCAATTCGCCTTTTCGCTTCATGTGGGGTGCATAGACAGCGGCGTAATCGCGCCCCGTGACGTACTCGCATTCGATCCCTGTTTCGTTGCGGCGGCCGTGGACGATCGCGCCGTCAATGTCTGTTGGAAACGGCGCGTTCAGACCGACGTGTTGCTTGAATCGGAACGAGACGTTGGGAAACAGGCCGGTGAATTCAGGCAGCCTCGGCATCAGCCATTTGGCGAGAAACGTGGGCGCGCAGGCGAGCGTCAGGACACTCTTGCCCTTCCTCTCGTGCACGAACTGCGCGGTCGCGCCCTCGATGGTTCGTAGCCCGGGGCCGATCTTCCGCCAGTAATCACGGCCGGTTTGGGTAAGGGCGATGCCGCGGCCGTTGCGTGCGACGAGTTGCCGGCCGAGAAAACGTTCCAGCGATGCGACATGTTTGCTAACGCCACTGAGCGAAACGCAGAGTTCGGCGGCGGCGTCTTTCATGCTGCCATGCCGCGCCACGGCATCGAAGGCTAGCAACTCTTGAATGGTGGGACAGACACGCTTCATGCGCGGAGTGTATCGCGGCCAATCGGGCCAAACGCAGTCTCCCGTATTTCCACCTGTTCAACTGTCATTGCCGATTATTCAACGATCGATTTTTTCGTCCGGAATACGATCAGCTTATCGAAGGGGGAGCGGCGCAAGCGTGCAGTAGTGGCTTGACAATGACGATGCCGAAAGTGCCAGGAAGAGCACTTCGAAGTCAGACCGCTACATGTACGAAAACAACAAGCCAGTGCGGAACGGTTTACCGTGCCGGCCACCGCTCGTCCCGACGGCGTACAACAATCTCGGGGGAAAAATGAAAAACCTGTCCATCGCGCACCGGATCATGCTGATCATCGGCGCCTCCATACTCGCCCTGCTCGGGGTAGGTCTTGTCGGTCTCGATGTCTCGCAGAAGGAGACCGAAAGCATCCACCGCATCAACGACGAAAGCCTGGCCGGCATCGTCCACCTCAGCGAAGCTCGCCAAGCCTTCATGATGGTGCGCGTCAGCGCATACCCCCATGTCTTGACGACCGATGCGAGCGCGAAGAAGGAGGCCGAGAGCAATATCGAGCGTTGGCGCAAACTGATCTGGGATAATCTCAGAGAGTATGAGAAGACCATAGTGAACGAGCAGGACAAGCGTTTGCTCGACGCCGATACACGCGATATCTCGGCGTACTTCGATGTGCTCGACAAACGCCTGCTTCCCAAATCGCGGGCCAACGAACACGATACGGAACGTGATCAGATCCTCGTTGAGCTTGCCACGGTGAGCGCGAAAGCGCGAGAGACGATCGATGAGCATATCGCCTTCAACCGGAAGACCGCCGACGACGTGGCCGAGGTCGCCAGCGCCACCTCGCAGCGCGGCAAGATGGTGTCGGTGGTTGCCATTCTGGTGGCCGTGATGGCGATCGGCGCGTTGGGATTCCTGCTCCTCAGCGACATCCGCCGTTCGCTGCGCGAGATACAGGCGATGGCGACCCGTGTGGAGGCCGATCTGGACTTCACCGTCAGAGTCGACGTGCGTCGATTCGACGAAATCGGCTTGGCGACGGCGGCGCTGAACCGCCTTCTCGACAAGTTGCAGCACAGTCTCAAGTCGATCGCGGGCGGCGCTCAGTCGGTCGCGTCGGCGGCCGACCAGCTGGCGACGACGTCGCATCAGGTAGCCACCGCGTCGAGACAGCAGAGCGAAGCCGCCTCGGATATGGCGGCTACTGTGGAAGAGATGACGGTGAGCGTGAATCACGTTGCCGACCGCGCGCAGGAGGCGAACACCATTTCGAGCAAGTCAGGGCAGCTCGCCATTGCGGGCGAGGACATCATCGGGCAGACCGTGGGCGATATCCAGGACATCGCAACGACGGTGAACGAAGCGGCGCAGTTGATCGGAGCCCTCGAACAGCACAGCCAACAGATCTCGAACGTCGTTGCGGTGATCAAGGAGGTTGCCGATCAGACGAACCTGCTCGCTCTCAACGCGGCCATCGAAGCGGCACGTGCCGGGGAACAGGGGCGCGGCTTCGCCGTCGTGGCCGACGAGGTGAGAAAGCTCGCCGAGCGTACGGCAGCGTCCACGACCGAGATCGCCGCGACGATCGCTACCATGCATCAACGCGCAGGTGAGGCCGTGAGCAGCATGCAGGCGGTAACGCAGAAGGTTACGGAAGGCGTAAGCCGGGCCGAGGAAGCCAATCGGGCGATCCGTCAGATCGGCGAGGAAAGCCGCAATGCGGTAGGCATGGTCGAGGAAATCACCGCGGCGATCCGCGAACAAGGCGCGGCGACGAACAATATTGCCACGCGCGTCGAGCACATCGCGCAGATGTCGGAAGAGAGCAGCGCGGCCGCCGAGAACAGCGCGCAATCCGCCGAGGAGCTCGACCGGTTGGCGAACGAAATGCAGCAGGTGATCGGCGCTTATCGGCTCTAGTTCGCGTATCTGCGCCGTCCTGCGAGCAACCGGCGAGCATCGTGCAACACGAACACGGGATGCTCGCCTGCGTCTGTCACTCCATCGCTTCGTAGAGCGGCAGTGTCAGAAACTCCGGGTAATCCGGAGCGAGGCTCATGGTCTCGAAGATGCGCGCTGCCTGCTCGTAGGTGTCGGTGGCTTCGCCTTGGGCGCTGACGGTTGCCTTCACTTTGACAAGTTCCTCCGGGATCATCGTGCGCACCATGTCCGCCGTCACCTTCCGCGCATCGTCGAGTACGCCCTTGGGAGAAACGACCCATTGCCACACTTGCGAGCGCGAGATCTCGGCGGTGGCGGCGTCTTCCATCAGATTGTGGATGGGTACGCAGCCGTTGCCCCCAAGCCAGCTCCCCAGGTAGTGGATGCCGACGTTGATGTTGTTGCGCAATCCGGCTTCGGTGATCGGCTGCTCGGGCTTGAAGTTCAGGAAGTCCGTCGCCGCGAACGTTTCGTTCCGCTGTTTCTCCCACTGATTCGGCCGATCCCCGAGCACCCTGCGGAACTCTTCGGCGGCGATCGCCACGAGACCCGGGTGGGCGATCCAGCCGCCGTCGAAGCCGTCGTTGGCGTCTCTCGCCTTGTCGTGCCGGATTCCGGCGAGCGCCTTTTCGTTCGCCGCCGGGTCGTTCTTGATCGGGATCAGCGCGCTCATGCCGCCGATCGCGGGAGCGCCGCGGCGGTGGCAGGTCTTGACCAACGCCAGGGCGTAGCTCCTCATGAACGGCACTTCCATGGTGATCGCGCTACGGTTGGCGAGACAGAACTCGTGGTTCTTCTTGAACTTCTTGATGCAACTGAAGATGTAGTCCCAGCGTCCCGCGTTGAGGCCGGCCGAATGTTCGCGCAGTTCGTAGAGGATTTCATCCATTTCGAAGGTGGCGAGGATCGTCTCGATCAGGACGGTGGCCTTGATCGTTCCCCGGGGCAGGCCGACGTATTCCTGCGCCATGACGAACACGTCGTTCCACAGGCGTGCCTCACGATGCGATTCGAGTTTCGGGAGGTAGTAGAACGGCCCGGCGCCACGCGCGACCTGCTCCTTGGCGTTGTGGAAGAACACGAGGGCGAAGTCGAACAGGCCGCCGGAAACGCGCTCGCCGTCGACGGTGACGTGTTTCTCGTCGAGATGCCAGCCGCGTGGGCGAATCTGCAAACAGGCGATCCGGTCGTTGAGGCGGTATTCCTTGCCCTCTTCGTTGGTGAACGTCAGTTCGCGGCGGATGGCGCGATAGAGGTTGATTTGCCCCTGCACCAGGTTGTCCCAACGCGGACTGTTCGAATCCTCGAAGTCGGCCATGTACGAATCGGCCCCGGAGTTGAAGGCATTGATGACCATCTTGGCCTCGACCGGTCCGGTGATCTCGGTGTGTCGTCGCGCCAGCGCCGGAGGCAACGTCGAGATGGTCCAGTCGGAGGCCCGGAGCGCCTGAGTTTCCGGAAGGAAGTCGGGCATCTCGCCGGCGTCGATGCGGGCTTGGCGATCGGCGCGCGCCTGCAGCAGTTCGCGGCGGCGCCCATTGAACGCCCGGTGAAGAGCGGCGACGAACGCCAGCGCGTCGGGGGAAAGGATAGCTTCATACCCGGGCTTGATCGGTGCGTCGATTTTGACGCCGGTGGGAAGGGCGAGAGGCGCGGTTCGATTCATGCGAGGTTCCTTTGGCGGAATGTTGGCGCGATTAGCGCGATTGGCGCAACGAAAAAACAGAAGAGCCTCCGAGCGGGAAACTCGGAGGCCGGCGAGCGAAATGTCGAGACGGCCGTTCAGTCGTCATCCTGCCCCTTGACGGGCTCCCAATAGGGGTCGCGTGGATCGAAGGGATCGTCCGGTGTGTTCGGCGCGTTCGTTGTGGCGCGCGGTGACGCGCCTTCCCATCGCCGTTCCGATCCGTGGGCGAATGCTGCAAAAGACCTTGTCTGGCGTCGATCGGTTCCGCTTCTGCGTTCGCTGTACATGTGCATGGTGATTCTCCTGTCTGGGTGGGGCGTCGTCGGGACGCCCCGGTGATCTGTTTCGTTGCGATACCTAGCCGTGCGCTGCCTGCGCCGTGGCGAAGAACTGCTCGTTTTCCGTCGATCCGTGCAGGGCCGTCAGCGACGACTGACCGGCTTGGACGACCTGCGTGATCTCGTCGAAGTAGCCGGTACCTACCTCGCGCTGGTGCTTCACGGCGGTGAAACCATTGGCCGCGGCGGCGAACTCGCGTTCCTGCAACTCGACGAACGCGGTCATGTTCTTGCGTGCGTAGCCGTAGGCGAGGTCGAACATCGAGTAGTTGAGCGCATGGAACCCCGCCAGCGTGATGAACTGGAACTTGTAGCCCATGGCGCCGAGTTCCCGCTGGAACTTGGCGATCGTTACGTCGTCCAGGTTGCGCTTCCAGTTGAACGACGGCGAGCAGTTGTAAGCGAGCAGTTTGTCGGGATGCTCGCGGCGGATGCCTTCGGCAAACTTACGTGCGAATTCGAGGTCGGGATTGCCTGTCTCGCACCACACGAGGTCGGCGTATGGCGCGTACGCGAGCCCGCGCGACAGGGCTTGCTCGAGGCCGTTGCGCACGCGGTAGAAGCCTTCGACGGTACGTTCTCCGGTGAGGAAGGGCTTGTCGTTCTCGTCTACGTCCGACGTCACCAGCGTCGCGGCCTCGGCGTCGGTACGCGCGAGAAGGACGGTCGGCACGCCGAGCACGTCGGCGGCGAGCCGGGCGGCGACCAGTTTTTGCACCGCTTCCTGCGTCGGCACGAGTACCTTGCCGCCCATGTGGCCGCATTTCTTTGCCGACGCCAGCTGGTCCTCGAAATGTACACCCGACGCACCGGCTTCGATCATCGCGCGCATCAATTCGTAGGCGTTGAGGATGCCGCCGAACCCGGCTTCGGCATCGGCGACGATGGGTGCCAAATAGTCGACCTCGGGTGATTTTCCGTTCTGCATCGCCTCCATGTGCTGGATCTGATCGGCCCGCTGCAGCGCGTTGTTGATGCGCCGCACGACGGTCGGGACGCTAGAGACGGCGTAGAGCGATTGGTCTGGGTACATCGTCAGGCTGTCGTTGGCATCGGCCGCCACCTGCCATCCGGAGAGGTAGATCGCCTGCAGGCCGGCTTTCACCTGCTGCATCGCCTGGTTGCCGGTCAGCGCGCCGAGCGCGTTGACGAAGGGTAGTTCCTGCATGCGCTTCCAGAGCTTCTTGGCGCCAAGGCGCGCCAGCGTGTGTTCCACATGCACCGTGCCGCGCAGGCGGATGACGTCTTCCGCAGCATAACCGCGTTTGACGCCGTGCCAACGCGGGTCGGTCGACCATTGAGCACGCAGGGCATCAGCAGCGGCACTGGGGGAAATCTGTGGCGTCGTCATGTCGGGGATTCCTTTCAACAGGGGTTTGATCGGGAGGGATCGCGGAGCTATGCTAGGTCGACAACGTTGCGAATTTCACAAATAGAAATTTCACAATGTTAAGTTGACAGTTCGTGCACCGCGGTTTTTCACAGCCTGTCTTTCACAGGAGGACCCCATGGCGAGCCTCGGCAGAAACAGTCATTTTCTCGGCGCGAAGCTGCGAGCGTTGCGCAAGCAGAACCGGATGACGCTCGAAGAGCTTTCGCAACGGTGCATTCAGATCGATGCGCCGGCGGCGCCTTCGGTGTCGTACCTGAGCATGATCGAGAGCGGCCGGCGCGTTCCGGCGGAGCAAGTGCTGCAGTTGCTCGCGAAGGTCTTTCAGCGCAATCCGGCCTGGTTTTTCGACCAGAACGCCGCAATCGCTCCCGTGAAGACCGAGCCGTCCAGCGGTGGCGCGGCTCGCATTCCGCTCGAGCCGGCGTTTCTTTTTTCAAAGGAGCTGCTGCAATCGGCGATTCCCGAACTGCTGTCGCAGACGGGTACGTCGGGCCGGCAGTTCGCGCATCTCCTGATCCGCTCGTATCAGGAGAGCACGCGCAACGAGTTCCCCGACCTCGAACGGGCCGCCGAGGAGGTCGGCAAGCGCGCCTTTCCGCTCACGGTGGAGGATGTCATCGCCATGAGCAAGGCGCATGGACTCGAGTTGCGCTGGTTTGAGCGAAAACCGGTGCTTGTACGCAACCAGGGGCGCGAACTGCGCAGCATGGTGCGTTCGTTCTACGAAGCGCCTGGCACGGTTTTTCTCAACAAGGCACTGCAGGCGGACCCGGCGCGCCTGAAGTTCGACCTCGCCGCGCACATTGCGCACAAAGTGCTGCACGGCGGCGACGGGTTGAAGTCCGCGCACGCGACAGGCGGCGAGACCGGCGGCTGCCCCGAGGGCGAGGGCACAGTCCTCGGAATGGACCCGAGGGATGTGCTGCACGCCTGGCGCGACTTCGAGTGCAGCTTCTTCGCTGGGGCGTTGCTGTGTCCGAAGCTTCCGTTTCGTCGCCTGCTCACGCGCGAGCGTTATCGGATCGAGGTGGGGCGCAAACTTGAACTCACGCCGGCCGTCATCATGCGCCGGATGACGAAGGTTTCGCCATATCCCTATTGGCATTTCTTCGACGCCTATCCGCCCGGCTTCCTACGCGCTGTCTATCGCGGCAACGGCATCCCGCTTCCATGGGGAAACATGACGCAGGTATCTGACCCATGCCCGAACTGGGCTGTCTTTCGTCTCATCAGCGACAGTAAGGCAGAGGCGGGTTCGCAGCTTTCGGTGCTGCGCAACGATGATCGCTGGTTGCTCTACTGCTGCCACTCGCTACGTACCAAGGACATGGCGGGTAATCCGCACGTACTCTCGGTGGGTGTCGACCTGGCACCGGCGCTCGAAGCAAACGGTGTCGACGCCGTGGCGGTCGTCGACCGCATCGCCGAAGAATGCCGGCGACGCGGCGGTTCGGCGAAAGTGCCCAAGGCCGAGGCGGAAGCGATCCGCGCGGTCGCCAACGTGTTGAACATCGCCTGGGTGGATGAGTCGCTCGCCAACGCGGCGCGCATCATCTGCCCGCGCAACACGCGGTGCGCGCGGCTCGGGCACTGCGCGGGTGGTCACCACGGTGGCGCACGCGACATCGCCGACGTGCGGCTGGAGATTCTGGAGTCGGTGAAGGTCTGAACGGAAGAGGCAATGGGCGATCGAAGCCATCTCGTCACCGGTGCCGGCGCTCGTTGGCCGCCAATGCCAGCGTAAGCGCCGCGCCCATTTGGAATGCAACGCTAGACAGGAATTGAGAGGAGATCGGAATGCACGTCACGCTCGTTCATGTTCATGTCAAATCCGGTGATGTCGAGGCCTTCATCGCCGCGTCGCGAGCGAATCACGAAGCGTCGGTACGCGAGAACGGTAACCGTCGATTCGATCTGCTGCAGTCACCCGAGGACCCGGCTCACTTCATCCTCTACGAGGCTTACGCCACGGCCGAGGACGCGGCAGCACACAAGGAGACGGCGCACTACAAGGTCTGGCGCGACACCGTTGCAAACATGATGGCCGAGCCCCGGCGAGGGCAGATGATGCGCGGGCTTTGTCCGGAGTGAAATTTCGCCTCTTGTTGGCTGTGCTGGCAGGTGCCGTCGTAAGCGTTGTGCGCGGCGAGCGGGTAAGACGGCAACGCAATCGGCATTGAACGAATCGGGTTTCCGGCGGTCTCCAGAGCGCCGGCAAACGGCGACAAGGGGCATCGTGCCCCGTCCTGATTTCATCACCGGAGGCGTTCATGGAACTACGGAATATCCTTTTTGCCGGCGCCGCTGGCGCCCTGATCTTGACGACGGGTTGCGCCAGTCTGTCCGAGCGGCCGGATGCGACCGCCGCCTTGGCACCGCGCTCGGGCAGCAATGTCACGGGCGAAGTACGCTTCGCGGAGACACCGCGCGGTTTGAAAATCTGGGCCAATGTGGCCGGCCTGACGCCAGGTGAGCATGGATTCCACGTCCATGAATCGGGAGACTGCTCGGCACCGGACGCGATGAGCGCTAAAGGACACTTTAATCCCATGAACAAGGCGCACGGGCATCATGAGGCGATGGAGCACCATGCCGGCGATATGCCAAATCTCGTCGCCAACGCCAATGGCGAAGCCAGCTACTCCATTGAGCTTGTCGGCGTCAGTTTGTCCGGGCCCGCCGGCGTCCTCGGTCGGAGCATCGTAGTGCATGCCGACCCTGACGACTACCGGTCGCAGCCGGCGGGCAATTCGGGCAAGCGACTCGCCTGCGGAGTAATTGCCGCGCGCTGAGGTCGCGTCAACACGCGCGCCGGAGAGCCCGTTGTTCGCTTATTCGGCGCGCTCTTGGCCGCAGTTTCAAACGCTTAACCCAGCAGAAAACCCGCTCCACGGGGCTTGCTGGCGAAAGGCCGCTTTCTTTGCTTCGGCCGGGGGTAAATCGCAGCCGGCGTGGTATGCCGCTGTTTTCAGTTCTCGCCGAACCTTACCTTCCCATCAGTTCTTTCGCCGCATCCGACGTTGCATTGCGGCGGTGGAATTGCGCGCACAGTGTCTCAGTGTCAATGCAAGCGAATTGGTCCGCGGCTGAGGAATACTTGGCGCACGGCGGGTCAGCCACGGGTTACTTCGAACCGCTGACGATTCGTTCGAGAAATTGCTTCAACACCATTGGGTCGCAATCATTTGCGAGGCGCGCATCGATAAGCAGCGCATCCCTCGGATAGCCCTCCAGAGGTTCGGTTGCGTTTGCGTTGATCACGTTTGAGCTGTCGCACAGCGAACCGTACGCGACACAATTTCGGGCGACGAGTGCGGGCAGCACGGTCCCGCCTCTCAACATCGTCTTGCCCTTGTATGCCAAAAGCATTGATCTTACGAAACGCCTGCGGTACGTTTTCATCAGTATTAGAGAAATTGATGAAAAGTGAAATTATTTAATAGATGTGTATTCGACAGTCGATTTGAATAAGACTGCGTGCGTCGCTTTACCCTCCAACAACCGGTCTATGGAATCACGATCGGTATGCCGAAGGAGTGCAACGCATGACTACGTGGACGGCCTTGGCTTTGCCGGTATGCGTCTCCCGGATTCGGGATGGTATGCGCCGGATCGGAAAGCGTTTGCAGCGATCTCAATGGAAAAAATGTGACGGAAGGCGCCCGGCTTCGCGTCGCCCGTCATTTTTTCGTCCCGTCCCGAAACGCCCGCGCTGTTCGCGCAGGAGCGAATCCGTTCCCATCTGATACCTCCCTGGTCACCTCGATGCGAAGCGCTGAGCAACGCGCGTACCGGTGACCAAAACTCTTCGATGACGCTTCGAACGCGAATCGCTGATTAGCGATTCCGCGATCCCGCGCCGTTCCGTTTTCTCCAGTTCGAGAACAACAGCCTGTACCTTGTGTGTATGCCAAATACATACCATGGGCCGGCTTTCAGCAGCTGTCACAACTACAGGAAGGGGATCGACCATGGATTTGTTTCACAGAAAAAGCATTGAAGCATTGCTCAAGGGCACGGAGCGGCATGCGCTGCGAAAGACCCTGGGCTCGCTTGATCTCGTGTTGCTCGGCATCGGCTGCATCATCGGTACGGGCATTTTCGTACTCACCGGTGTGGCGGCTGCCCGATACGCGGGACCTGGCGTTACGCTTTCATTCATTCTTTCCGGTCTTGCGTGCGCTTTTGCCGCGATGGCCTACGCGGAACTGGCCGCGATGATACCCGCGGCAGGTAGCGCCTACACTTTTGCCTATGCCTCGATCGGTCGTATCGGGGCATTCGCCGTCGGTTGGGCGCTGATCTGCGAGTACACTGTGGGCGCCGCGGCCGTGGCGGCGGGCTGGTCAGGCTACGCGGTCGGGTTGTTGAAGACGATGGGAGTCGATTTGCCGCATGCGTGGACGGCCGTGCCGGCCGACGGCGGACTGATCAATCTGCCGGCAGTGCTGATCGTCGTCTTTCTCACGTATCTGCTCGTGATCGGCTCCAAGGAAAGCGCTAAGTTCAACCGCATCCTGGTGTTCATTAAACTGGGTTGCGTCGGCCTTTTCCTGCTTCTCGCCGGCCCTCATGTTTCTCCCGCGAACTGGCAGCCTTTCCTTCCGTTCGGCTTCTCGGGTGTGGCGACCGGCGCGGCGATCGTCTTCTTCGCCTATATCGGTTTCGACGCCGTATCGACGGCGGCCGAAGAGTGCAAGAATCCGAACCGCGACATCCCGATCGGGATCGTCGGCTCCTTGGTGATCTGTACCTTGCTGTACATTGCGGTTGCTGCCGTCCTCACCGGCGTCGTCCCTTACTCCTTGCTGAACAACAGCGAGCCGGTTGCCTTCGCGCTGCGTTCGATCGGCCTGAATTTCGGCAGCGCTCTGGTGGCCGTCGGCGCAATTTGCGGCATCACGACGGTACTCCTCGTGATGATGTTCGGCCAGACGCGCGTGGCGCTCGCCATGAGCCGGGACGGCATGATTCCTAAGGCTTTGCTGAAGATCCACCCGGAGTACGGTACCCCGGACAAGATCACCATTCTTACCGGCATCATCGTGAGTGTTCTCTCGGGGCTGTTGCCCATCAACGTCATCGCCGAACTCTGCAACATGGGAACGCTGTTCGCGTTCTGTATCGTGTCGATCGGCGTGCTGGTGCTGAGAAAGCGGGAGCCTCATGTTGAACGCCCGTTCCGCTGCCCGTGTGTTCACGTCGTTGCTCCGCTGGGCGTCTTCTTCTGCGGATTCCTGATCTTGCAGCTTCCGGTTAACACGCTTGCCTTCTTCGCGCTCTGGTATGCGTTGGGAATGATTGTGTACTTCACTTATAGCCGGCATAGCATTCGCCTGGCCGAGGAGGCAGACGCCCGGCGCTGAAGCACAGGGCGGCCCATCTGTGTATGCGGCGCGACGAACGGAGAGCTGTTCATCGCGCCGCCACGCAAGGTGACTGCCATGCGAAGACGACGTGCGCCAGACCGCATGGAGCGCATCGCAAACGGCCGATATCCTTGTCGGTGAAGGGGGCAATTTCATTTTGTCAGGACGCACTAAATGACTTTCTCGAAGTCGAAGCCGATGTCTTTTTGGACGACAGCGCGACAAGCGAGAAAGGATTCTCATGATTACCGTTCGCCGAGGTACCGATCGCGGGCATGCCGACCATGGCTGGCTCGACAGCTTCCACACGTTTTCCTTCGCCGATTACTACGATGCCAACGAGAATGGTTGGGGATCGCTGCGGGTGATCAACGAGGATCGGGTCAAGGCGGGGCAGGGATTCGCCACGCATGGCCATCGTGACATGGAAATCATCAGCTACGTGCTTTCGGGCGAATTGCAGCACAAGGATAGCCTGGGCAACGGTACGGTCATTCGCCCGGGCGACGTACAGCGCATGAGCGCCGGCACCGGCGTTCAGCACAGCGAGTTCAACCCGTCGCCGACGGAGACCGTGCACTTTCTGCAAATATGGCTGCATCCGGAAGAGCGCGGCTTGGAACCATCGTACGAACAGAAGGCGTTTACTACCGAGGACAAGCGCGGCCGACTGTGCCTCGTTGCCTCGCGAGACGGCCGCTCAGGTTCAGTCACCATTCATCAGGATGCCGACGTGTACGCCAGCGTTTTGAACAGAGGCGAGCGGCTCACGCACAATAGGGTGGGGCCGCGCCTTGCCTATCTGCACCTCGTCAGTGGGGCGTTGAATGTCAACGATGTCGACTTGAAAACCGGCGACGGGGTGAAGGTCGCCGGCGAACCGCAACTCAACATCGCCGCCGAAGCCGACTCGGAGTTTCTACTTTTCGACCTGGGTTAGTCAGTCTACAGGCTGGCGCGGGCAGCGAAAGCGTTACTTGTTCGTGGCGAGCAAAAAGAGGCGGCACGCCCGGTGACGGCGACGAACTTATCCGCTTTCCGAGCGTGCCACAAACGTTGCCCCAAGAAGACCGTACGCTTGTGGCAATGGGCAATGAGGTTCAGGCGGAGCGCAAAGTTTCCGAGGGCAATTCCGCGAAGAGATGCCGGTAATCTTGGGCGAACTGGCTGAGGTGGCTGAATCCCCAATCGAGCGCGATTTCCGAAACAGATCGCTCTCTGGCCTGCCGCCGGCGCAACTCGCGGCGCGCCGCATTGAGCCGGATGCTGCGCAGGAAGTTGGTCGGCGAGAGGCCGGTGACTTCCTCGAAGCAGTACTGCAGAGTTCGCCGGCTCATATGGAAGCGTCGACAGAGTTCGGGAACCGTCACGTCGAATGACGCTTCGTCAAGGATGTACTCCCTGATGCGGCGCACGGTCTGCCAGCGATGCAGCCGCGTCTGCGCCCGGCGTTCGGGAGGTTCCTGTCCGTCCTGTGTCATCAACAGGCTGACGATCGCGCCCAGAATACGGTCTTGTATCGCCTGGTGCGGCTCGTGGTCGCGGCCACAGCCATTCGACGCTACGACGGGGGCCGGGAAGGCTGCCTCGTCGAGCAATGCATCGATGCGCTGACAGAGGCGCCGTTTGGCCGCCATGTCGACGAGGAGAACGTCCGCCTTGCCGAGCAGTTTTTCGGGCGCCGTCTGTTCGACTTCTTCTGCATAGCGCCTGAACTCTTCGCGGTCGACGACGATGCCGTAGATGTTGAAATCATCCGGTGTACGAAGTTCGAAACCGACGCCACCTTGACGCACCGCGATGCCGTTGGCCGGCACGCCATGGAAATCGATCGCCGCCGTTGAGCCCGCCGGATCGGGTATGCCGAACCAAATCGAGTGCGGCCAAGCAGCACACGACTGGCGCAGTTGGCGATTGGTCGACTCGAGAAACACCTGTGCCTTGTTCGTCCACAACTCGGTGATGACGCCGCTGAATCTGCCGCGCGAAAGCTGATCGTAGGTCTGGTTCCACTCGCTGAGGTTCTGCGCATGCTCGTCGGCATCCGATGCCGTCCAGACGCGGCGATGCAAGTTGGCCTTCGGCTTGCGCAGCGACGACAAAACTCTCTTGTCGTGTGGAGCATGCGATGCAGACGTCGTGTCGCCGAGGAGGGTGATGGATTCAGCGTGTGCGTTCATGGTTCAGTCCGTCCGTGAGGCTACGTACTGAAGAGCCCATCGCAAAATCCAGTCCACCTTCATGCGATGCATGCAAAAGGTGTCCGGAAATCCTTGCCGTTTCTGGTGTTGCGCCCAATGTGAGAAACGGCTGGGAGATAGTGAGGCAACGGAAAAACGCCCTCGAACGGTGCGCGATTGCGGGGGCGTGTTGATCAAGTTGGTGCCCGGACAGCGCAAAACGATCGGCGAAAAATGACCGCGATGCCATGCGCAAGGAGTCACCCCTCGATGAAGTTTGCCGAATTCCGATAGAGGTGCCTTGACGGTTTCCCTACGATGGGTTCATCCCGGACACCGTTCAAGGACACATCATGACTTCTTCATCTACGCCAAACACGGCCGCAAGAGCCCCGGCTAATTCATCCAGTTCGCCCAACTCGCTCACCAAGACGCTCAGCACCGTGCAGCTTTGGGGCATCGCCGTTGGGCTCGTCATTTCCGGCGAATACTTCGGCTGGAGCTATGGTTGGGCCAATGCCGGAACCCTCGGCTTCCTGGTCACCGCGCTTTTCGTGGCACTCATGTATACCACGTTCATTTTCAGCTTCACCGAGTTGACGACATGCATTCCGCATGCGGGTGGTCCTTTCGCCTACAGCTATCGCGCCTTCGGACCCGCCGGCGGATATCTCGCCGGCATGGCGACGCTGGTGGAGTTCGTGTTTGCACCGCCGGCGATAGCGCTGGCGATCGGTGCATACCTGAATGTGCAGTTTCCGGCGCTCGACGCCAAGACGGCCGCGGTCGGCGCTTACCTGATCTTCATGACCTTGAACATCGTCGGCGTGCAGATCGCGGCGACGTTCGAACTCGTCATCACACTGGCGGCGATCTTCGAACTCCTCGTCTTCATGGGCGTCGTCTCTCCGGGCTTCTCGATTTCAAATTTCGTGACCGGAGGATGGTCGGGTGAGGATAGCTTCAGCCTCGGCAGTCTCTCCGGAATGTTCGCCGCCGTGCCTTTCGCCATCTGGTTCTTCCTGGCGATCGAAGGCGTGGCGATGGCGGCAGAGGAAGCGAAGGACCCCAAACGTTCGATTCCCACCGCCTATATCACCGGCATGCTGACGTTGCTCGTGCTGGCTATTGGCGTCATGGTTTTCGCGGGCGGCGTCGGTGACTGGAAATCGCTATCGAATATCAACGATCCGCTGCCGCAAGCCATGAAGCGCATCGTCGGCGAGAGCAGCGGCTGGTTGCACATGCTCGTCTGGCTTGGGCTGTTCGGCCTCGTCGCCTCGTTCCACGGCATCATCCTCGGCTACTCGCGGCAGATCTACGCCCAAGCGCGCGCCGGTTATCTGCCGGCCTTCCTCGCCGCTGTGCATCCACGTTTCAAGACGCCGTGGATTGCCATCCTGGCGGGAGGCGTCGTCGGCATCATCGCGATCTACAGCGACGACCTCGTGCAATTCGGCGGACAAGGGCTGACGGCCAATATCGTGACCATGTCGGTGTTCGGCGCGCTCACCATGTACATCGTCAGTATGGCGGCGCTGTTCCGGCTGCGGCGCAGCGAGCCGCGGCTGCCGCGTTCGTACCGCACGCCGCTCTATCCGTTCTTCCCCGCGTTCGCGCTCTTCGGCGCGCTCATCTGCCTGGCGGCGATGATCTGGTTCAACCCGGTGCTGGCGCTGGTGTTCGCCGGATTGCTCGGCGCGGGATATCTCTACTTCCGGCAAACCGCGCAACGCCGCGAGTCGCTGTTCGACGGTGTTCTCGAGAGCGGTGCCGTCGAGTCGGCCGCGCGCGCATGAGCTACGCCCACGCCATCGGGCCGCAGCGTTACGTCTTTGCCGACCTGCGCACGCTGCTGGCCAAGGCCAGCCCGGCGCGCTCGGGCGACGCACTGGCCGGCGTCATCGCCGACCGCGAGGAAGAGCGCATGGCGGCCCGCTATGCGCTCGCCGATCTACCGCTTGCGCGCTTCCTGCAGGAAGCCGTCGTCCCCTACGAAGACGACGAGGTGACGCGGCTCATCGTCGACACTCATGACGAAGCGGCTTTCGCACCGGTGGCGCATCTCACGGTTGGCGAGTTCCGCGATTGGGTTCTTTCTGACGAAGCGGATACGGCGGCGCTGACGGCGCTGCATCGAGGTCTGACGCCGGAGATGGTGGCCGCCGTGAGCAAACTGATGCGCAATCAGGATCTGATTCTCGCCGCCCGTAAATGCCGCGTCGTCACCCGCTTTCGCAACACGCTCGGGCTCCCCGGTCACCTGGCGGTACGTTTGCAGCCGAATCATCCCACCGACGATCCGCAGGGCATCGCTGCCGCGCTGCTCGACGGTCTGCTCTACGGCAGCGGCGACGCGGTCATCGGCATCAATCCGGCGTCGGACAATCTCCCTGCGATCTGGCGCCTGCTGCAACTGATGGACGACTTGCGCGAACGCTACGCGATCCCTACCCAAAGCTGCGTGCTTACCCACGTGACCAATACGCTGCGTGCGATCGAGAGCGGCGCTCCGGTCGACCTGGTGTTCCAGTCGATCGCGGGCAGCGAGTTGACCAACCGCAGCTTCGGCGTCGATCTCGCGTTGTTGCGCGAAGCCCGTGATGCGGCGCTGTCGTTGGGGCGCGGAACGCTGGGCAACAACGTGATGTACTTCGAGACCGGGCAGGGTAGTGCGCTTTCGGCGAATGGGCATTGGGGTGTCGACCAGCAGACGATGGAGGCGCGCGCCTACGCAGTGGCCCGCGCCTTCGATCCCTTGCTCGTGAACACCGTCGTCGGCTTCATCGGCCCGGAGTATCTCTACGACGGCAAGGAGATTATCCGCGCCGGCCTGGAAGACCACTTCTGCGGCAAGCTGCTTGGTCTGCCGATGGGCTGTGACGTCTGCTACACCAATCACAGCGAGGCCGACCAGGACGACATGGACAACCTCCTGACGCTGCTCGGCGTCGCCGGCATCAACTTCATCATCGGGGTGCCGGGCGCCGACGACATCATGCTCAACTACCAGAGCACCTCGTTTCATGACGCACTGTTTCTGCGCGACACGCTGGGGCTCAAACGCACTCCGGAATTCGAAACGTGGCTGCAGGATATGGGCATAACGACGGCTCAGGGCCGACTCCGTCCGCAGCATGCGGATCAGACCTTGCTGCGTTACGCCAGCCAGATCTAGGGGCGCCGCATGAAATCTATACACACGCTGCTGCCGTTTCGTCCGATCACGCCCGATCCGTGGCAATCGCTGCGTCGTTACACGCAGGCCCGCATCGCGCTCGGGCGCAGCGGCAGCAGCCTGCCGACCGCCGCCTGGCTCGGCTTCGGCCTTTCGCATGCGCAGGCCCGCGACGCGGTCCATCAGCCGCTCGACGCGGCAACCCTGCACGGCGAGATTGAAGCGCTCGGTTCTGAACACCTGCACGTCACCAGCCGGGCGAGTACGCGCGATATCTATCTGAAACGACCCGACCTCGGCCGCCAACTCGCGCCCGAAAGCGCGGCGATGCTCGCTGAAGTGCGAAGTGAGGCGCCGCCAGACGTGGTTTTCGTCGTCGCCGACGGCCTCTCGTCGTTGGCCGTCGCCCGGCATGCCGTACCGCTTCTGCGAGCCACATTGCCGCTTTTGCAGGCGTGGAAAATCGGACCCATCGTGGTGGCGGAGCAGGGGCGGGTGGCGCTCGGCGACCCGGTGGCCGTTGCCTTGGAAGCACGTGCGGTGGTTGTCCTGATCGGCGAGCGACCGGGCCTCACGTCGGCCGACAGCCTTGGCGTTTACCTCACCTACGCGCCGCGCTCCGGAATGACCGATGCCGATCGCAACTGCATTTCCAACGTGCGCCCCGAAGGGCTCGCGTACGCCGAAGCGGCACGCAAGATCGCTTATCTGCTCGCCGGTGCCCGCCGGCTCGGCCAGTCGGGCGTCGCCCTCAAGGACGACAGCGATGCCGACACGAAGCTGGACACTCCATCGCCTTTCATCCCTTCGATTACAACGACCGCCTCCAGAGGAGAATCCGCATGAAACGCCGTCAGTTCATCCAATCGCTAACCCTTGCTTCCGCGCTCGGTGGCCTTTCGAGCGGTGCGGCTTACGCCGCGGCGAAAGCGGCCGAAGCCAGGCCGCTGCCGGTGGCGCTCGACCCGGGCAAATGGGCGCCGGCGACGTACCAGCGGCTGCAAGCGGTGATCAACGAACTCGGTGCGGGCAGCCGCGGTTTCAATCCGCACAAACGTCCCTATGCGGTCTTCGACTGGGACAACACGTCGATCATGAACGATACCGAGGAAGCGTTGCTGATGTACCAGATCAACACGCTCTCGTTTGCCATGGAACCCGACAGGTTCGCCGCGGCGATCCGCGAGGGCGTGCCGGCGGGGAACTTCAAGGCGGATTACAAGAATGCGGAAGGGAAACTCGTCAGCCTTGACGCGATCGTTGCCGACCTTGCCGAAGACTACCGCTACCTGTGGGGCACGTACGCCGGCATGAAGGGATCGGCGCCGCTTGACGAGGTGAAAAAGTCGGAGCAGTTCAACGACTTCAAGACCAAGCTCTATTACCTCTATGAGGCGATCAACGATACCTATGGGCCGGACGTCGGCTACCCGTGGGTGCTCTATCTCTTCGCCGGCATGACCGTGAAGCAGGTGATGAGCCTCGCCGAGGCGTCGAACGATCTCAACCTCGGCGACTCGATCCGCAAGGTCAAATACACGAGTTCCGCAGCGCGGCCCGGGCAGGCGGGCGTCGTCAGCGTCAGCCATACGCACGGCCTGCGGCTTACGCCTGAGATCGCCAATACGATGCACGCGCTGAAGGCGGCCGGGTTCGATATCTATGTCAGCACCGCGTCGTTGGAGGACGTGGTGCGCGTGTTCGCCACGCTGCCCAAGTACGGCTACAACGTTGCGCCGGAAAACGTCCTCGGGCTGCGTCTTGAAATGAATGGCGATGTGTACCAGGCGCGTTATCGCAAGGGCTGGCCGCTCAACTGGGGACCGGGCAAGAGCGAGGTCATCAAGCGCGAACTCGTGGCGAAGAAGGGTTACGGGCCCGCACTCGTTTTCGGCGATAGCGACGGCGACTTCGACATGCTGCGCGACTTCTCCGATACGCGCGCCGGCATTCTCGTGAACCGCCTGAAGAAGGGCAACATCGGCATGCTGTGCACACTTGGCGCAAAGCAAATGGGGAACCCCGACGCCCGCTTCGTGCTGCAAGGGCGCGACGAGCGGACGGGACAGTGGATTCCCGATGAAGCTACGCTCAAGCTCGGCGCGAGCGAGAAGAAGTTATTGGCTTGAGGTTTGACGCGTCGGGAGGCGGGACGGCCGCACCTCCCGCCGATCGCTCGGGTTTCCGTTTGCCGAAGAACGTGCAGCGCATTGGGGCGCCGGGTGGCGCCCCTGCCTTTTCAGAACCGATACTGCGCGAGCACGCTCTTCTGGCGGGTCGCGTATTGATCGAGTTCCTTCGCGCGCGCGGCCACCTGCTCCGCGCCGGCGCTCGCCTCTTCCGACATCTGTGCGATGCGCTCCACCTGCGAGGCGATGTTGTTGCTCGCCGTTCCCTGTTCGCGGATGGCGTCGGAAATCTGGCTGACCGCTGCGGCGGCGCTCGACGCCGATTCGCCGATCTGCCCCATGGCCTTGTCCGCCTCGTCGGCGCGCGCGACGCTGTTCGATACGAGGGTTTCGGCGGACTGCATCTGTTCTGACGCGGTTCGCGACGCCTGTTGCATCTGCTCGATGTTGGACGAAATCTCCCGCGTCGAACTCGTCGTGCGTTCGGCCAGCTTGCGCACTTCGTCGGCAACCACCGCAAAGCCGCGTCCCTGCTCACCGGCTCGTGCGGCCTCGATGGCCGCATTCAATGCCAGCAGGTTCGTCTGATCGGCGACGTCGCGGATGATCTGGACGACGCCGGCAACTTCCGCGCTGCGGCCTTCGAGCTCGCGGATGCTGCGTGCGCTCTCGCCGACCACCGATGCGATCTGACGGATATCAGTAATCGTCTGCCCGATGATCGTCGATCCGGTCTCGGCCAGCTTGCCAGACTCGGTCGATAGCGTATGCGCTTCGCCGGCACGGTCGCCGACGTGGTTCACGCTGACGGTCAGTTCCTCGACCGTCGAGGCCACCGATGCCGAGGCTTCGCTCTGCTCGCGCGCCGCGTGCGAGACTTGATCGGCGGTATGCGTCAGCTGTTGCGAAGCTTCGGCGACCTCGCCGGCCGACGTGGCGAAGGCGCGCAAGCTCTCCTGAACTTTGTCGATCAGCGAGTTGAAGGCGTGGGCCGTTTCACCGATCTCGTCGTGGTGTTCAATGCGCACTCGTAGTGAAAAGTCGCGATCACGACCGATCAGTCCCAGAATTTCCTGCAGGTGACGGAGGGGCTGGAAGGCCAGGCGGTTGAGCATGAAGTTGAGGACAAGCGAAATGGCGAGGCTGACGAGCACGATCGAAAAGAGGATTTCGAGCGGTAGTCCATTGGCGATCGGCGTGAATTCCTCCAGGTAGCTGCCGGACACGATGATCCAGTTCCAGTCCTTGTATTCGGTGAACGCGGCGATCTTCTTGCGCGCTGTTTTTTCGCCGAGTTCCGCGTTGACCCAGTCGTAGAACGTGACGCCGGCACGGGTGTCGAGAATGTCGCGCAGGAAGCTCCGGCCGCTCGCATCTTTCATGTCGATGAGGTTCTGGTTCTCCTTGGTCGGATGAATGACGAAGCTGCCTTGGTCCTTGCCTTCCTTCGAATTCACCACATACACGTACCCGGTGCGGCCGACTTTCTGAGCCCGGATCTCCTTCTTCAACGCCTCCATCTGTTTGGTGATGTCGATACCGAGGAGCATGGCGCCGATCACCGCGCCGGCCGCGTCCTTGATCGGCCGATAGACGGCGATGTATTCCTTGCCGAACAGCGAGGAGCGCGCGAAGGCCGGTTCGCCCTTGAGCAGCGCGGCATGTGCCGCACTCGTCTTGTCGATAACCACGCCGACGCCGCGGTTGCCGTCGGCATCCTTGGCCGTTGTCGAGACGCGCACGAACTCGTCGCCATCGCGTACCACCAGCGATGCGGCGCCGCCCGCCGTCGCCTTGGCAAAGGCGTCCACCTCGTCGTACCGGTTGTTGATCGGCGTATCGCCGAGCATGAGTAGCGGGGCCTCCCGCTTGCCGGCCGCGTCACGCTTATCTTTTTGCAGCGACCAGGGCTTGCCGCCAAGAATCTGGGCGAAGAGGCCTTCCGCTTGGCCTACCGAGACTTTCATGTTCTCGTCGACCGACGCGACAAGGTCGCGAAGCAGATCGTTCTGCCGGGAAAGCGTTTCCCGGGCGTTGGCCACTTCCACTCCCTTCAGGTAGTAGTTGGCCGCAATACCAAACAGCCCGAGCAAAACAACGGTCGTTAAGACGACTGCGGCCGACAGACGGAAGCGCAAGGTTCTGCCGACACCTCCGCCAAAATTCCCGCCCGATTCCTCGCGCACATCCCCGCGGATATCGCCGCGGACACCCCCGTTTTCCATCTTGTATTTCTCCTTGGCATGGAATACGGGGCAGGCTACCAAAGAACATATCCGTCCTGCAATTGACGTTTCAACGGCAAGTTGCGAACGGTACGTCTGTTCCAGATGGGCGGTCAGTTATCTCGACGCAGGAACCGTCCATTTCTCGAAATGGACGAGGCGTTGTCTTCCTCATAGCTGGTGGCGCCATTGACGAGGACATGGCGGATGCCGGCGCTGACTTGCTCGGGATCGGCGAACGTGGCGCGGTCGCGTACCCGCTGGGGATCGAATACCGTAACGTCGGCGAAATTCCCGCATGCGATCGTCCCCCGGCGCCCGAGGCCGAATTGTGCGGCGGGCAGCCCCGTCATCTTGAATACGGCGCGTTCGAGCGGCAGCAGTCCAAGATCGCGGCAGTAGTGGCCGAGTACGCGCGGGAAGGTGCCCCACAGGCGTGGGTGCGGCCGCGCGTCATGCGGCAAGCCGTCCGAACCGATCATCGTGCGCGGATGGGCGAGCACGCGCTGTACGTCGTCCTCGGTCATCTGGAAATAGCAAGCGCCGCCGGGAATCAATCGCCGGCAGGCTTCCTGCTGGCTGATACCCCACAGCGCCGCGATGTCGGCGAGGCGCTTGCCGGTCATTTCCGGGTGCGCCTCGGAGCCCGTGATCAGAATGTCGATGACGCCATCCACGAGGTCCTCGCGCAGCACGGTCGATCCGGCGGTGTAGGGGTAGACGTCGAGACCGATCGGCTGGCGCGTGGCGAGGCTGTCCATCAGCGCCAGCGTCTCGCGCGTGCGCCCCCAGTTCGCCGGGCCGGCGCACTTGTGATGCGAAAGGATGAGCGGCAGCCCGGAACGGCGGGCCGTACGGGCCGCCTCCTGCATCGCGTCGAGGATACCTTCGAGTTCGGTACGTATATGTGTGGCATATACGCCGCCAGCGGCGGCCGCGGCCGCCGCGACTTCGACCAACTCACGTTCATCGGCGGCAAAGGCGTTCTCATAGAAGACGCCCGAAGACAGGCCGAGGGCGCCGTCGTCCATCGCCTGCCGCAGGCAGTTCGCCATGCCGACGCGCTCGTCGGCCGTTGCCGGTCGGCTGAAGTCTTTCATCGTCGCGGCGCGCAAACTCGTGTGGCCGATCAAGGCGGCGACGTTGATTGCCGGGCCGGCGGCATCGACCGCGTCGGCGTATCCCGCCAGGCGATCGAACCGGAAGTGAGCGTTGCCGAGCAGTCCCAGCGGCTCGATCGGTGCGTCGGTAATCACCGGCGCAAGCGAAATGCCGCAGTTGCCGACGATGACCGTCGTTACACCCTGAGACAATTTCGGCAGCATGTCAGGCGCTTCGAGGACAATCGCGTCGTCGTGCGTGTGCACGTCGATGAAGCCGGGGGCGACGACGAGGCCGTCGCAGTCGATCACCCGTTCGGCACTCGCCGGATCGATGTGACCGACCTGAACGATGGTGTCGCCGTGGATCAGAACGTCGGCGGTGAAGCCGGCGCGGCCGGTTCCATCGACGACAAGGCCGTTGCGTAAGAGGATTGTTGTAGCCATGCTTACTCCTGCTCGCGTTCGGCTCGCGACCAAGACATCGTCATGGCAACGTGCGATTCGCTGTCGATTCCGTGTTTCGCCAGCACACTGCGGAACTGGCGCAGACGTTCGGCCGCCTTCGGACCGAGACGCTGCCCGACGAGCACCGTCAGGATTTCGATCGCCAGCAGGTGCGCGATGTACGCCTCGGTGCCGACGCGCATCACGGCGTCTTCGGGGACCGAAGCGCCGAGCACGATGTCGGCGTTGCGCGCGAGCGGCGTATTCGGTTGCGTGAGTGCGATCACCGTTGCACCCTGCGAGCGCGCGAAACTGGCCGCTTCCAGCAGCGTCGGCATGCGGCCGACGTGCGACACGGCGATGGCGACGCCGCGCGGTCCCAACGTGCATGCCGAGATCAACTGCTGGTGCGCGTCGAAGTAGGCGTTGGAATGGATGCCCAGGCGGAAGAGGCGGGCCTGCAGATCGTTGGCGATGAAGGTGGACGTTGCGCCGGACGAGTAACAGTCGACGCGTTCGGCCGCCGCGATGGCGTTTGCCGCCTGTTCGAGAGCGGTGACGTCGAGTTGACGTTCGAGCGCCGACATCGAGGCCGTTGCCGAACGCACGATCTTGCTCGCGATCTGCGCCGGCGTATCTTCGGGCAGCACGCTGCGATGCAGGTAAGAACCACCGAGGGCGATGTCCTGCGCCAGGGCGACCATGAATTCACGCACGCTGTCGAAACCGAACGAACGGCAGGTGCGCACGATCGTCGGCATCGAGACGCCGGCGCGTTGCGCGAGTTGCTCGACGGTCGCGCCCACGGCGCCCTCGGGATCGCTGACAATGACGTCGACGACGCGCTGCTGTGCATCGGGTAGCTCGGCGTACTGCTCCTGCAGCGTCTGCAGAAGGCGGGTTGGGAGTTGAGTCATGACGTTCAGAAGTGGGTGGCAACGGCGTCGCGAACGTTGTAAGAGTCATCGACGATAGGTAACCAGCGCCATTTGTCGAAGGTTGTGCAGGGGTGGGAGATGCCGAGGCCGATCAGGTCACCGACGGCGGGCCCAGGATCGTTCTCGGGAAAACGCAGGTAGGCGTGCTGGTCGTTGAGCGCCGTCAGCTTCCACTCGGAGGCCACGGATTGCGGTAGGCTGTTCCCCGGCGCGCAGTGGTAAAGCGCCACCGGCAGATCGAGATCGTAGGAGATGTCGCGCTTGCCGCAAGTGAGGATGGCCAGCCCGGGTTCGGGGCGCGACTGGACCATGGCCCAGACTTCGATCGCCGGACGCAGGCTCGACGAGAAATGCTGGCGCTCCTCGACCTTGTGCAGCAGGTTCATGTACGAACCATGGTCGTGCGTGACGTAGCAGCCCGAACGAAGCACGCCGCGTACTGGCTTCGTGAGCGCCGGGCGCAGGTGGTCGGCGACGAGATCGAAGAGGGCCGAACCGCCGGCCGTGACCAGCACCTCGTCGTCGGCAAAGAAGCCTGCCTGGTCGCAGGCTTTCGCCGCCTCGGCGACACGCGCCATCAGGGCATCGACGGCGGGGCGGTCGAGCGCCGAGTCGCCCGTCGTCACGCTGCCTTCGTAGCATTCGATACCGCCCAGGCGCAGCGCGGGGCTGGCGAAAATCGTTGCGGCGACGGTGACCGCCTCTTCTGCCGTCCGGCAGCCTGTGCGCTTGCCCGCGATGCCGATCTCGAGCAGGCAGTCGAACACGGCGCGGCTCTGGCGTTTTTCCTGCCACGCCTCGATCAGTCGCACCTGGGCGACCGAGTCGACGAGGAACCAGACGCGCAATCCGCCGTATTCCTTTTGCAGCGCGGCCAGCCCATCGAGGTCGGCATCGCATACGACCTGGTTGGCGATCAGCGCGCGCTTGACGCCTGCTGCGGCGCCGACGGCGAGTTGGTAGACGGTGGCGAAGGACATTCCCCATGCCCCGGCGTCGAGTTGCAGCCGGTAGAGTTCGGGCGACATCGTTGTTTTGCCGTGCGGCGCGATGTCGACGCCGTGCGTATGGGCGAAGGCCTGCATCCACGCGAGGTTGTGCCTTAGCGCCGATTCACGCAGGAGGGCGATCGGGAAGGGCAGATCGTGCTTGAGGATATTCCAGCGACGGGCGGCGATTTCACTCAATGCGCATGGCGCAGCGGCCGGTGGAAAACCCTTGTAGTTTCGGTCCAGGACAATCTGTGCGGAATTTCCGTTTGTCATTGCGAAGTTCCTTTCATCGATAGCGGATGCAGATCGTTGCGCAGGCAAGCCTTCCAATGTCCAGGGGCGACCTCGGCCAGCGCCGGCACGGTCTCTGCACACGCCGGCAGCGCGTGCGGGCAGCGGGTGCGAAAGACGCAGCCGGACGGTGGGTTGGCCGGACTGGGGATGTCGCCGACGAGCAGCGGTCTGTCTTTGTGCCGCTGCGCCGGATCGGGGATCGGCGAGGCGGCGAGCAAGGCCTGCGTGTAGGGATGCTGCGGTCGATGATAAAGCGTTTCGGTCGGCGCGATCTCCATGATCTTGCCGAGGTAGAGCACGATCACCCGGTCGCAGAGAAACTCGACGACATCGAGATCGTGCGAGATGAAGAGCATGGTCAGGCCGAAGCGGTCTTTCAGGTCGCACAGCAGGTTCACCACCTGCGCCTGGATCGACACGTCGAGCGCCGAGAGCGGTTCGTCGGCGACGATGAAACTCGGCTCGACGGCCAGTGCGCGGGCAACACCGATGCGCTGACGCTGACCGCCGGAGAACTCGTGCGGATAGCGATCGGCGTACTCCGGGCGCAGTCCGACGAGGTCCAGCAACTCCGCGATACGCGCCTGGCGTTCGCCCTTGCCCTTGGCGAGCCCGTGCGTGTCGAGCGCTTCGCCCAGAATCTGGCGAATACGCATGCGTGGGTTGAGACTGGCGTACGGGTCCTGGAAGATGATCTGCATGCTCGAGCGCAGCGGGCGCATTTGCCGTTGCGAGATATGCGCGATGTCTCGGTCCTTGAAGCGGATCTGGCCTTCGGTAGGATCGAGCAGGCGAATCAGCATGCGGCCGATGGTGCTCTTGCCCGATCCGGATTCGCCGACGAGCCCCAGTGTTTCGCCTTCGCGGATGGCGAAGCTAACGCCATCGACGGCGCGTACCGGTTGCGGTCCGGCGCCAAAATACTTGCGCAGGCCGCGCACTTCGATCAGTGGGTTGGCGGTGTCGTTCATGCCGTCATCTCAATCTTTTCGTTGACGCGGATGCAGCGGGCTTGCCGGCCATCGGCGAGCGCCGCCAGCGGTGGCATGGCTGTGTCGCAGGCGGCGATGTGCAACGCGCAGCGCGGCGCGAAAGCGCAGCCGGGCGGCGGTTCGAACGGGCTGCAGACTTGGCCGCTGATTGCCGTCAGGCGCGGCCGACTCTTGGCCACACTTCCGCGTACCGCCATACCGGGCAGGCAGGCGAGCAGGCCGCGCGTATAGGGGTGTTGCGGGGCGGCGAACAGTGGACCGACAGCGGCCGTCTCGACGATGCGCCCGGCGTACATTACGGCCACCCGATCGGCGTATTGCGCGACGACGCCGAGATTGTGCGTGATGAAGAGCACGCTCATGCCGGTTTCTTTTTGCAGGCGCTGGATCAGCGCCAGGATTTGCGCCTGGATCGTCACGTCGAGAGCCGTCGTCGGTTCGTCGGCGATCAACAGCGTCGGGTTGCAGGCCATGGCCAGGGCGATCATCACCCGCTGGCGCATGCCGCCGGAGAGTTGGTGCGGGTACTCATGGAGGCGGCGCTCGGCGGCGGGAATCTCGACGAGGTCGAGCATCTTCTTAGCGTGCTGCAGCGCGTCGCGGCGGTCCATGCCAAGGTGCAGACGCACCGATTCGGCGATCTGCTCGCCGACGGTGAGCACGGGGTTGAGGCTGGTCATCGGTTCCTGGAAAATCATCGCCAGTTCGTTGCCGCGCAGGCGACGCTTGTCGGCTTCTGCGAGCGCCAGTAGATTCACCCGCTCTCCGTTACGTTTGACGAACCACGCCTCGCCGCCGACGATCGCTTGCGACCCCTTGGCATGCAGACCCATCAGGCCGAGACTGGTGACGGATTTGCCCGAGCCCGACTCGCCAACCAGCGCCAAGGTGCCGCCGGATGGGATGTCGAACGACACGTCGGAAACGCTGGTCACACGGCCGCGGTCGGTCATGAACGACGTCGACAGGCCGCGCACCGATAGGCGGGGAGTGATCGGCTCGTTCATGCGGATTTCCTCAGTTTCGGATCGAGCAAGTCGCGCACGCCGTCGCCGACGATTTGCAGCGACAGCGCGGTCAGGATGATCGCGATGCCGGGGAAGACGATCGTCCAGAAGGCGCGGTCGGCGTACTGCAGGCTGGAGGCGATCATCGTGCCCCAGGTCGGGATCTCGGGCGGTACGCCGACGCCGAGGAAGGACAGCCCGGCCTCGGCAAGGATCGCGTAGGCAAAGATGAAGGTGAGTTGCACCAGCACCGGCGACATCAGGTTCGGCAGGATGTGCGCATACAGGATGCGGGGCGTCGACACGCCGAGGGCGCGGGCCGCATCGACGAACAGCAACTCGCGGATCACCAAAGTAGAAGCGCGCACGACGCGGGCGACGCGCGGCGTATACACAATGGCGAGCGCCAACACGACGTTCCACAGCGAGGCGCCGAGGATCGACACCAGCGAGATGCCGAGCAGGATGTCGGGGAACGACATCATGGCATCGATGACCCGCATGATAGGCGCATCGAGCTTCTTGAAGAAGCCGGCCAGCAGCCCCAGCGCGGTGCCGGCGATGACGCTGAAGAACGCGGTGGCGATACCGATCATGATCGAGTAGCGGCTGCCATACACGATGCGCATGGAGAGGTCGCGCCCGAGTTCGTCGGTGCCGGCCCAATGCTCGCTCGATGGCGCCTTGAGGCGTTCCATGACCGAGATGGCGTTGGGATCGACGCCGGAGAACATCGGGAAGAAAACGGCGAGCGCGGTCACGGCGACGAGCACCGCGGCGGCAACGAGCACGATGCGCCGTGAGAACAGGCGTTTGAGGACGTAAGCGAGCTGATCCATGGTCTTACACCCGGATGCGCGGATCGACGATCATGTAGATCAAGTCGATCGCCAGATTGATCAGTACGTAGATCGCCGCGATCACCAGCAGCGTACCCTGGATCACCGGGTAATCGCGGCGCAGCACCGCACGTACCACGAGGTTGCCGACGCCGGGCAGGTTGAACACCGTTTCCGTGACCACCGCACCGCCGATCATCAGCGCCAACGTCAGGCCGAGCACGGTGACGATCGGCACCAGCGCGTTGCGCAGCACGTGCTTGAGAATGACGACGCGCTCGCTGAGCCCTTTCGAGCGGGCCGTACGCACGTAGTCCTCGTTGAGAATGTCGAGTACCGAGGCGCGCGTGAAGCGGATGATCAGCGCCGAATTGAGCATGCCGAGTACGGTGGCGGGCAGCACGAGATGATGCAGTCGCTCGATGAACGGCACGCCTGGGTCGCCGTAGCCCGAGGCGGGGAACCAGCCGAGCCATACGGCAAAGATCTGGATCAGGATCAGGCCCATCCAGAAACTCGGCACGCTGGCACCGAGCATGGCCACGGCGCTGAATACCTGGTCGACCAAACGGCCGCGCCACACGGCGGCGATCAGCCCGCAGGGAATGCCGATCAGCGCGGCAATGGTTACCGCAAACGTGGCGAGGAAAAAGGTCGGCTCGGCGCGTTCGGCCAGCGCCTGCGTGACCGGGCGCTGCAGGAAGATCGACTGGCCGAGGTTGCCCTGGGCCACTTCTTTGATCCAGTAACCGAATTGCGTCAGCAAGGGCTTGTCGAGGCCATACTGCACGCGTGCCTGGGCGATGTCTTCGGCAGTCGCCTGATCGCCGAGCAGCAGCGCGATCGGATCGCCCGACGCCAGTCGGGTGAGGGCGAAGACCATCACCGCGACGATCGCGAGGACGGCCAGCGTCCCGCCCAGACGGGCAAGTAGGAATCGGAGCATCAGGGTGTCCTGGTGTGTTTGTTTCGCCTTCGCGGATGGTACTGCCGCCATGCCCGTTTCGGCCTGAATCGATGACCTCGGGCGCACAGCTCGAGCCATCCCCTATAGCGGGGGATGGTCGAAGCCAATGGCGGCAATACGATTGCTTGGTTTACTTCGCAGCGACCGTGGTGTTCCAGAAGAACGGCCACGCCGCGGGTGTATAGCCTTGCAGGCGCTGAGCGCGCGCCGACAGGCCATTGAATTTGCCGACATTCACGTACGGAACCTCGTCATACACCACCTGCTGGACTTTGCCCCACAGCGCGCCGCGCTTGGCCGGGTCCATTTCCTGATTGAAGGCGGAGAGGGCGGCCTGCTTCGCCGGGCTGCTCCACCAACCAGGTGCGCCTTCGCTCAGCTGCGGAGGGGAGAGCATGGGCTCGGGGAATTGGCCGGAGTGCGTCACGTAGATGTCCCACAGCTTCGGGTCGTTGCGCCGCTGCACGAGCGTGGCCCAGTCGACGATCTGCAGTTCGGTCTTGATGCCGGTGCGCTTGAGTTGCTCGGCCATCACGAGCGCCATGTTGTAGTGGAACTCGTACTGCCGGCTGGCGAGGATACGTACCGGCTGGCCGTTGTACCCGGCCTTCGCCGCCATGTCCTTGGCCGCGCTGGCGTTGCGTTGGTTGTATTTGTCGGCGCCTGCCGTCGAGTAGAACGGCGTGCCCTGTGGGAAGTGGTTCGGCTCGATCGTGAAGAAGCGCGTGTCGCCGAATGCGGCGGCCATCATCTCGCCCGGGCCGAACGCCATCTGCACCGCTTGGCGCAAAGGCTGCGAGGCGAGCACGCCTTCCTTGGTGTTGAACACCAGATACGGGAAGCCGAACGACGTGGTCATGATCGGCACCACCGATGCTCCGGCCTTGTCGAGGCGGCCGATCGATTCAACGGGCAGCAGGTCGGCGTAGTCGAACTGGCCGGAGAGCGTGCCTTCAACGCGCGTATTGGCGTTCGGGACGGGCACAAACCGCAGTTCTTCGATCAGCGCCTCACGTTTGCCGGCGTAGCCGGATGCAGGCTCTTTGCGGGACGCATAGCCTTCAAAGCGCGTGAGCAACGTGTACTGATCGGGCTTACGCTCCTTGAACTTGTACGGGCCGGTGCCGATAAAATCCTTGAGCTGCGGCGCGATCGTCTCCTTGGCGAGGATAGCCGCCATGCCGGTGGGCAACGCGAGCTGGGCAAGCAGCGGCGCATACGGCGTCTTCAGCTTCAGCTCGACGGTGTTCGGTCCTTTGGCCTCGATCGAAGCGACTTCCTTCGCGACGGACTTGCCGCGTGGCGAAACTTCCATCCAGCGCTGCAATGAGGCGACCACGTCGTCGGCCACCATTTCGCGGCCGTTGTGGAACTTCACGCCCTTACGCAGGGCGATGGTGTGCGTGAGGCCATCCTTGGACACCTTGGGCAGGCCGTCGGCAAGCATCGGCACCACATTCCACTTGGCGTCGAAGGTGTATAAGGGTTCATAAACGTGCTGCATGATGGTTCCGACCAGATCGGCCGTCGTACCCATGGGATCCAGGGTTTGCGGTTCGGCGATCATCGCCAGGTTGGCGGCGGTCGGTGCGGCTTGAAC
Source organism: Propionivibrio soli (assembly GCF_025770765.1). Lineage (GTDB taxonomy): Bacteria > Pseudomonadota > Gammaproteobacteria > Burkholderiales > Rhodocyclaceae > Propionivibrio > Propionivibrio soli. The sequence continues at coordinate 294,952 of NZ_JANZKY010000003.1, forward strand.
GGGTGCGGCGAGCGGGACGGCGAGAGCGGACAGCGACAGGATTCGGCTGATCCATTTGCGGAGAGACAGAGCTGGCATGGCTGGACTCCTTGTAATAAAATTACATAAACAATCCTAGACAGGTTGTTTTATGGAGTCAACGGCTATTTACGCCCCATTTTGGTGAAATTTTCTTACAAGGAGACGCAACATGCCCGTAGAGATGCTCGGCCAATCCCCCCTCGCGTCGGATCGTCAGGTTCGCCCCTTTTCTCCCGCCACGCGGGCCGGCGACTTCGTGTTCGTCTCCGGCCAGGTGCCGGTGGACGAATCCGGCGAGGTTGTTCTCGGCGGCATCGAGGCGCAGACGCGGCAAGTGTTCAAGAACATCGAAAAGGTACTCGCGCTCGCCGGCTGCACGCTCGAGGATGTCTGCAAGGTCGGTGTCTGGCTTGATGACGCGCGCGATTTCGGCAGCTTCAATCGCGTCTATATGGAGTGTTTCGGTACGCACCGCCCGGCGCGCTCGACTGTCCAATCGCAGATGATGATCGACGTGAAGGTCGAGATGGATGTCGTGGCGTACAAACCGGCAACGAAAGCCTGAGCAAAGCCCGATCCTCTTCCGTCATTCGTCGCACGACTGAGGCGGTCAGGCCCGCAGGATCGCGAGACGGAGCGGAGAGGAGAGGAGAGGAAGCACCTCTCCCTGCAAACACCTTCCTAAAGCGCTGCCGCCTCGGCGCGGCGGTGCCTACGGAAATGCAACACCGCCAGATACAGCGACGCCGCCTGCAGCGCCGCGCAAAAATAGAAGGGTGCGCCGATCCGCCAGTCGCCGCGCGGCAGGTGCGAAACCATCCCCAGGAGCGGTGCGCCCAAAGTCGGCGCCACCACCGCCATCAGACTGCTCAGCGAATTGACGGCGCCGAGCGTCTGGCCCTGACTGCGGCTGTCGGCCGCCGAGGAGATCAGGCTTTGTACCGACGCGGCGACGGTCGTGCTCAGAATGTTGGCGACGACGATGACATACATCATCCAGCCGGCCGTTGCGGCACCCCACATTACGTTCGCCAGCATCGACGACACCAGTCCCATGACCGCCAGCCGTTGCGCGGAAAAAACCTTGAGCAGACGGCCCAGGAGAAAACCCTGGGCGATCACCGAAACGATACCGACGATTGCCAGGGACCAGCCGTTTTCAAGCGGGCCCCAACCGAACTTGAAGGTGGTGTAGAGCACCCAGACGGTATACAGCACGAACTGCGCGAGCGTGCTGAAACCCACGACACCAACCAGCGGCCCGATGCCTTTCAGCTGGGCCAGCGCGCGCAAGGTCCGCAGCGGGTTGGTTGCGCTCCATCGGAAAGATTTGCGCTGCGCCGCGCCAAGCGACTCGGGCAACACGAAATAGCCGTAGGTAAAGTTGACGACCGTCAGCACGCCAGCAACCAAAAATGGCAACTGAAGCTTGATCGCGCCGAGCAGTCCGCCCATCACCGGACCGATGATGAAGCCCAATCCCATCATCGCCCCGAGCAGGCCGAAACGCCGCGCTCGGTCTTCCGGCGCCGTGATGTCGGCCACATAAGCGTTGGCGATCGCCGCGTTGGTCTGCATCGCCCCGCTCACCACACGTACAGCCACGAGCGTCCAGATCGACGTGGCAAGCGCCGTTACGAAAAAGCTCAGCCCCAAACCGAGAAAACCGAGCAGGAGCAGGGGGCGACGACCGAAGTGGTCCGACAGCGCACCGAGCATCGGCGACGCCAGGAAGTTCGAGAACCCGAACGAAAAAGCCACGACGCCGTACCAATACGCCTGGTCGGCTTGCGACCCGGCAAAGCTGCCGACGAGCGCCGGCAGCACGGGAATGATCAGTCCGATAGCCACCATGTCAATCAACACCGTAAGCATGATGAACGGCATCGCCGCCTCGCGCGACCGCAATGATTCAAGCATCGGTATGCGCCCCTGTGGACTGATCAAACCAGAAGAGGAGGTCTCCGACATATGCAATTCGGGACGGTACAATCATGCTAATTCGCTTTTTCTTGGTGTTCGGGGAAGCGCTTATTATATCCGGGTAAAATTAATTTGCAAATAAAACCCGGGTAAAATTATCGGAGCTTTCTTGGCGCATCTCCATGTGCTCGGGCAGCGCCCGGATTTTCCGGTATCATTTTGTTCGCTATGCGCCTGGTATTTAGAACGAGCGACAATACACAATCAAAACTTACAATGATCCGTCATGCCGAAAATCAACCCATATTCCCCACCGACCGCTGACGTTGAAGATCGCCTTCTTGATGCCGAGCATATTGACGACTTGCCGGTATCGGAGGTTTGGAAGAAGAAGTTCAAAGCTATGCGAAAGGCCGGCGGCCCTGGGATGAAGAACCTTAATTCTTTGTCCAAGGCCGAGCGCAAGGACCTCGGCTCGTTCAATGTCGTCGCGTTCCTTTTTGGTCCCCTTTACTACATGGCAAAAGGAATGTGGCGGCGAGGCATCTTGCTGTTCGCCGTCTGTGTCGCTGCGGTCATTGTGATCGATATCGCCCTTGGCTTGATCGGCCTGGAAAATTTTGGAAAGGCGCTTGGGTACGGCGTTGCTGGGGTTTTTGCTGTACGCGCTAACGCCGACTATTACAAGAAGATGGTTCTGGGCGATAACGGATGGTGGTGATTCTGCGGACGACTCGTATATGGGACAGCGCCTCAGGATAGGGAATGTCGTTCTCGAAGTATCGGCGAATTCGCTGACCGAACTCTCAGAAACTCCGACGAACAGAGAGCTGAAGGCCGAAAAGCCGGACATGCCGGAGCCCCTCGAAGAAACGGCCTATATCTACCGCCCGAACGATCCGTTCCGTGCCCCGATCGACGAAGCTCGAGCGATTGGAAGTATCTCCGCGACGCACAAGCCTTGGGTCAAGCGAAGCTGGTTTGTGTTATTCATCATTGGCCCCCTCGTCTATGCCGAACTCTCGGCCCTGGCAGAGTCACTCAATGACGAAACGGGCCAACCGTGGATGTGGTTTCTGGGGCGAAACCTCTTGATCCTGCCCATTTGGTTTCTGTTGTATTCGATTTGGAGAAACCGGGTACGCGGCTCATCAAAAGCGCAGAGAGAAGAAAAGTAGCGGAACGTGAAACGTGGGCGGTCTCTGGGCAATGACAATCGCGGCAGGGTAAATGTTCGAGCCTCAGTGTACCGAGGTCGGCTGGGTGGGAATCGATTCCCGCGGCGATACACTTGGCGTGTGAATTGGCTCTCTAGCTGGATGTCTGTGTATCCGCCAGCACTACTAGAGAAGCCTCGTATCTTCTTTTAATTCGTAACCGGCACGGCGCAACGCATTCGTCCGGCTGTAAGGAGTGCCGCTTCTGAACGGCGATTGGATCAATCGACGAGGCGGATTTGTTGCTGAACCCGCCACGCCTCCGGCATGCCAACCGGGGATCATTCACTGGTCCCAATAAGGTACTGAACCAAATTGTTCGACGAAGAAGTCGATAAAAACCCGCACCTTGCTTGGCAGGTGGCGTGTGGGTAGGTAGAGCGCGTACACGTGGCGATCGACGGGAACATAATCGGAGAGAACGGCTTGCAGCTTGCCGCTCTGCAAGTCTTTGCCGATGATGAAGGTCGGCAGCAGGGCGATGCCCAGACCGCCGAGAACGGCCTGCGATAGCGCTTCGTCATCGTCAACATGCAGGGGGCCGGTGATCGGGACCGATTGTTCTCCATCGGGACCGACGAACCGCCAGCGGCCGACTTCGCCCGATCGTGTGTAGTCCAGGCAAACATGTTGGCTGAGGTCGGCGGGGGTTTGCGGAACGCCGTACCGGGCAAAATAATCGGGCGTCGCGCAGACCCGCCGGCGAACCGGCGCCAACGTTCGGGCAACCCAGTTGTTTGGCGGATCGCTCATGACGCGTATCAGAACGTCATAACCTTCTTCTGCCAGATCGACCCAGCGGTCGGTGATCGTCAGGTCGATCTTGAGATCCGGATAGCGCGGCAGGAAGTCCGCTAGCGCGGGAGCGACGTGCAGCGTGCCGAACGCGACCGAGGCGCTTACGCGCAACACCCCTCGGGGCTCCGAACTGAGGCTGGCGACGAGGCGCTCCCCTTGTTCCGCTTCCTCGAGCATGCGGCTGCAATGGTCCGCCACCATCGATCCGATCTCCGTAAGGCTCAAGTGCCGCGTGGTTCGATTGATCAACCGCGCACCGAGACTCTTTTCGAGCTTGGCCACGGCTTTGCTGACGGCAGAACGGGACGAGTTCATCCGGCGCGCCGCCTCGGCAAAGCTGCCGGCCTCGACCACGCGTGCAAAAACGGCCATCAGATTGAGATCGAGCATAGTCGTGCTTTCTGGTACTGATTGTTTCCGTTTGGGACGCAGTGAGGTGCGAAATTCTGACCTTATTCTCCCGCGCGGTCTTGGCTAAGATACTTGCAAGCGAGTCGGCGGCGGCTCGTTTGAGAGGCATGCGTCGATATCGGGCTTGTTCCGGGAACTAACGAGTGAGCCATCGATTGTCGTCTTACGAGAAACTATTCTACCGAGCAGCGAGGAACCATGTCAGCGATTACCAAACAGTCGATCTTGCGCGTGCTGCGCGACAAGGCCTGCCTGGATCTGCGCCGTTTGTCGCGCTTGCTTGGCGTTCGTCCTCAAGATGAGGCGCTTTCCAGAAGCCTTCGCGATTTGCTGCGCAAGGGCAGCATTCACCGAGTCGGGGGTTCCGGGCGGCGGACGGCTTTCGTCATCACCTCGTTTGAGCACTGAGTGGAATGGAGGAAAGATAATGCAGCGAATGGTCCCGAACAAATTGCTGACCTGTGTTTCAGCCCTCGACAAGAGTCGGCTGGAAGCCTTGATCGAACGGGAGTTTGCCGACCGCGCGCTGAGTTCTTCGGCCATCAAGGTTCTCCACCGCTTGCGTACGGCCGATTTGGTCGTCCAACCGGACGATGTTCCGCGCGACCTCGTGACGATGAACTCCACCGTCAGGCTCGTCGATCCGATCGGCTGCGAAGAATGGGAACTAACGCTGGTCTATCCGGAGGAGCACGATCCCGAGGAAAACTGCTGGTCCATCCTGAGCACGGTCGGCGCAGAAGTATTCGGCCACAGGATTTATCAGCCTACGCGCGCCAAACGCCCGGACTCGGAGTCGGCGAGTTGGGTCGTTGCGGACATCCCGTTTCAGCCGGAAGCGCGTAACTGGATGACGATGTAGTACGGCGTCGCGCATGGGGGCGTGCGAGTCGTCCGATAAAGCAGTCGTGGGTCGAGGGCAGGGGAAGAAGGAGAGGGCGTTGCGGAAAGTTCGGCTCTGTTACCCGACGGGTGCAGAGCCGATCGCCCTTTTTTTCTAGCCCACCACCAGCACCTGTTCGCCCCGTTAATTTCCTCCAACGATGCTCATGCGCACGAGGTCGGCCACGCTTTCGACACGCAGCTTCGTCATCATGCGTGCTTTGTGTACTTCGACCGTGCGGGCGCTGATACCCAATTCATCGGCGATTTCCCGATTGTGCAGCCCGCCGACGACGAGCTTCATGACTTCTTGCTCGCGCGGCGTCAGTTGGGCCAGCAGTCGATCAAATTGAGTGCGCTGGCTTTCTTTTTCCAGGGAGACGGTTTGGCGGGAGAAGGCGTCATTGATCGCCTTCATCAGCTTGCCGTGGTCGAGCGGCTTTTCGAGGAAATCCACGGCATTGGCGCGAAATGCCTTGCGCGCGGAGTCCACGTCGCCATGCGCCGTCATCACGATAGCGGGCATCGAGCAGTGACGATCGAGCAGCCGTTGCTGCAGTTCCAGCCCGTTCATGCCCGGCATGCGGATATCGATCAGCAGGCAGCCGCGCCAATCGGCGGAGTAGGCTTTGAGAAAGCTCTCCGCGTCGGCAAACAAGGCCACGCTGTGCCCCTGTAAACCCAGCAAAAGCGCGAGCGCGTCGCGCACCGCCTGATCGTCTTCAATGATGAAAACGGTATAACGGTTAGCTTCCATCGAACGTGATTCCTTCTGTCGGCAGTACCAGCCTGAAGAGGCCATGATCGGCCACGTCGGCCCAGAGGTGGCCGCCGTGCGCCTCGACGATGGCGCGGCTGATCACCAGTCCAAGCCCGAGCCCGTTGGCCTTCGAGGACTGAAACGCTTCGAACGCTCGGGTGGCGGCGGCTCCGGAAAGCCCTGGGCCGCTGTCTTCGACGCGAATGCAAATCCATCCTCCGGCTTCGGGATGGGCTGAAACCTGCACGCGACGATTGCTCGGATCTTGGGCGGCAACTGCTTCAAAAGCGTTGGAGAGAAGGTTGCGCAAAACGACCTCGATCTGCAGGCGATCGACGAACAGAGCAACCGGTGCGCCCGGGGCGACGCTCAATTCGATACCCTGCTGCGATGCCTTCTTTTCAAATGGCGACGCTACGGAAGCAAGCAATTCGTTGAGCGGTATCGATTCGAGCCGGGTGGCCCCCGTCCGGAAAAAGTCGCGCAAGCGGCGCACGACGTCCGCCGCGCGAAACGACTCGGCGATCATCCGACGAATGGCCTCCCGCAGTCGTTCGCCCGTCTCGCCTCGTTCAAGCAATTGCTCGCAAGCGGTGCCGTAGGCCGATAAGGCGGTCAGCGGCTGATTGAGTTCGTGGGCCAAGGCCCCGGCCATTTCGCCTGCGGCGGCGAGCCGAAGCGTTTGGCGGAGTTCCGCGCTGACCCGTTGTTTGTCGTCGACCACAATGCCGATGAAGAAACCGAACAATGCCAATGCGGCCGCCAAAGCCTGGATCTCAAGAACGGTAACCGCAGTGAACCCCATCAGTTGGACTGAGCCAATGATACCAAGCTGAACGATCGCGGCGCTCAGCACGGCGCCCGCCAGGCCTTGTCTTGCGGCGGCCCAGACGACCGGCAGAAACAGCACATAGAAATACTTGAAATCGGCACCCGCTCCGATACCGAATGCGACCCATAGCGTAAAAGCGGTCGCGGCCAGATAGCCGACCGATTCCCATGTCAAAACCATTGCTCTCAGATGAGCGCGCCCGCTTTCGTCGAGCAGCATCCAGAACAACGGCATCGACACCAGCGCCCCGACGCAATCGCCGATCCAGTAGCGGACAATCGACGTCTGAACGGCGCCCTCGGGGATGAGGCTGCCCAGTGACAACAAGGTCACGTACGCGACGCTGTTCAGCAACGTGCCCAAGGTGATGATCCCCGTCCATTCGAGCAAGCCGCGCCGGTCGCTGAAGATTCCGCTGGTGGCGAGACGGTGACGCAAGGCTTCTGCGATCGCCCAGTAGCCCACAGCAAGCAAAAGGGCCAGGGCCGTCGATACGAGCAGTGATATGGGGAGGTTTCTTACCCACGCATCGGCCAGAAAGATAGCCAACGCCAGCGGCGGGATGGCCTTTCTGCCAAAGCGGAGCAGGAACAGCAGACCAAAGGCAGGCGCGGGATTCCAGACCGTGATGTTCAAGCCGTACAGAGGATGGATATAGCTCGCCCAGTCGAAAAGGACGTAGCCCAAAACCAGTGTGAGTACATCGTGCCAGCGGAGGCGCTGGATCGGAAACATCGACGTCACCGGCTCTTTCCGTTTGTTTGAGTAAGTATTCTGCTTCGCCATCGCGGATTCCGTAATTGGAGAAAGCCCGTAAGGGTTTCCCGTATTTTTGCATCAAACAGCGGTGCCATGAGCCGCCGCGTCACGCTGTCGCCGCGCGCCCGCGTACAGGTTTCTCGTACGTGCAGTCCCGAATTTTCAAGCGGTTTGGCGAGACCTAGGATAGGTCTCGTCCTATCACAGAGGCTGCAACGTCCAGATGGAATCCGTCATGCCGACTTCCCCCGAGCTTGTTGCGGCGATCGTTTTCGGCATCGCTGTTCTCCATACCTTCTCGACGAAGATCTTCGCCCGCCTTGCCGAGATTCAGCCTCGGCACGCCGGGCTCTGGCATCTTTTCGGTGAAGTGGAAGTCGTGTTCGGCTTCTGGGCTTTCGTCCTTATGGCGGCGCTGCTTGCCTTGTCTGGCAGGGAGGCTACCGTAAATTACCTTGACGAGCGCAGCTTCACCGAGCCGTTGTTCGTCCTCGTCATAATGGTCATCGCGGCGAGTCGCCCCATTCTCCAGGGCGCCGCAGGAGTCGTAAGGGTCACAGCCGCATGGATTCCGATACCGACGGCACAAGCGGTCTACTTTCTCTGCCTGTCGTTTGTTCCGCTCCTCGGCTCCTTCATCACCGAGCCGGCGGCGATGACGCTTGCCGCCATCCTCTTGCGCGATGCCTACTTCACCAATCGCTTGAGCGAGCGCTTGCAGTACATGACCATCGGTGTGCTGTTCGTCAACGTCTCGATCGGCGGAACCCTCACTCACTTTGCAGCGCCTCCCGTACTCATGGTCGCCGCGAAATGGCAATGGGATACCGCCTACATGTTTGCGCACTTCGGGTGGAAGTCGGCCACAGCGGTCCTCTTCAACGCCGCGGTGCTTACTTGGTTCTTCCGTCGCGAGCTCGTTGCCAAGGCCATCATCAAGACAAGCGCCGAGAGCAGGAAAAGCGTTCCCGGCATCGTTACCGCCGTTCATCTCGCCTTCCTGATCGGCGTCGTCGCCTTTGCCCATCACCCGGTCGTGTTCATGGGGCTGTTCCTGTTCTTCATCGGATTTACCGAAGCTTACAAGCGCCACCAGGACCGCCTCTTTCTCCGCGAAGGCCTGATGGTCGCCTTTTTCCTCGCCGGCCTGGTGACGTTGGGAGGCTTGCAGCAATGGTGGTTGCAGGCGGTGCTCGACGACGTGAACAGCACAGCGCTCTACTACATCGCCACGGCATTGACAGCGATTACCGACAACGCGGCCTTGACCTACCTCGGTTCGCTCGTTCCCGAGGTGACCGAAGATTTCAAGTATGCCCTGGTAGCCGGCGCGGTCACGGGGGGAGGCCTGACCGTCATCGCCAATGCCCCGAATCCCGCCGGTTTCGCCATTCTCAAGGGCTACTTCCGCGACGAGGCGATCAGCCCCGCAAAACTGTTCCTGGCCGCGCTATTGCCCACGTGCGTTGCCATCCTGGCTTTCCAATGGCTATGAGCGCAAAACAGCTCACGGCGCGGAAAGACAATCTCAAGGTGATTGTCCTTTCCTGGGTGTACCCGGCATTGCGACAACTGCCGTTGTCGGATTGGGACGCCGCCCTGCGCAACGCCAAGGACACCGAATCCGACTCGTTCGAGAGGTGGTGGGCCATTGCCGGGTTGGGGCTGATTACCTACTTGTTGGCCTTCGACGGAAATCAGACGGCGGATTCGTCACTGCCTGCCCGCTATCTCGCCCAGTTTCTGATGGCCGTTCCACTGATCGTCGTGGTCATGGGGCCGGCTCACGTGCGCCGAGTACGGCGCGGATTGAACAAAGAAATCGAACGACGGCGTTCTGCCGAACGCTTCGAGCTTTAAGGAGGGCAATCATGATCAGATCCGGTCACCACCATGCTTCCAGCATCGCGATCCGCGAGTTCATCCATCCTCAGTATTCACGAGGTAACTCCATGAGCCCATTCGAGCGAACCGCAGGTAGGTCAACCCGCATCCTCGTGCCGATCGATGCCACCGAGGATTCCCGCTGGGGGGTCCGCTACAGTCTGTGGCGGCGTCGCCAAGGCGCAGAGGTTGAAGTCATCCTGCTCAACGTCGGCGAGCCGATAACGCAGTGGCAAGTGCTGCGCTTCCGAACTCAACGCGAGATCGCGGAGTTTCAGTCGGGTCGCGCACAGAGCTTTATCGAAGATGCCGGCCACTCGCTGGCGCAGGAAAACATTCCGTATCGCGGCCTTTTCCGGCAAGGCGATACCGTTTTTTCCATCCTTGATACGGCCGAAGAGCTCGACTGCGACGAGATTGCCATGCCGCTCGCCCGTTGGGGTTCGAACACCCTCTCAAAAGAAGTGATGTCGCGTGCCAAGAAAGAACGGCGGGATATTCCGGTCGTTATCGTGAATAGCGAAGGTGTGCCGGTGACTTCGTGACCGCTCCGCAAACTCAAGACCGCTGCCGCGTGGGTCGGGAGCGGGAAGGGTCTCAGCGCAACTCGGCGATGGATACCAATGGTTCGTAGAAGTCCACCGTCGGGGCGCAAGCGCAGAGTTCGGGCACGAGTTCGAGAACGCGTTTGAGATACGGCGTGGCCATGTGGACGTCCACGGCGGCTTGATCGCGATAGCGCTCGTAGAAGTAGAAGCGCCCCGGTGCGGTCGGAGAACGGTGCAGGGCATATTCCAGGGCGCCCGGCTCCGGCGCTACCTTGCCGACCAGTTCGCGCAGGGCGGCTTCCAGCTTGGCCTCGCAACCGGGGCGAGCGTCGAAGATGGCGGTGACAACGATCATGAGGGTTCTCTCCTACCTGCGCCGGGGCCGGGGGCTCCGTATCAACGCGGCAGCGGTACCTTATCGGGGGCGAACAACGACGAATTGTAAAAATGCGCCACGCGCGTCGTGGTCTTCAGAAAGTGGGCAGGCGCTTCGCCGACGAACGACTCGAAATCGTGGATGAAATGCGCCTGGTCGTAGTAGCCGTGATCGAGGGCGGTCCCAAGATAGTCGGCGCTCTCCGTGAGCAAGAGATCGCGTATCGTTAGGTGAAAACGCGCGGTACGTTGGAAGGACTTGGGCGTCACGCCGAGGTGTGCGCTGAAGACGCGCTCGAAGTGGCGCCGACTCATGCCGAGTTCGTCGGCCAGCGTTTCAATCTTCACCTCGCGATGACGGTAGTAGAGCGCGCGGATGGCCGCTTCGACCGCCGGTTGCGGTTTGCTGTGAAGCGCCAGGCACGCGAGCAGCCAGTCTTCGAGCAGGGCCACGCGCGCGGCACGGTCCGGTGCGGCGATGATACGCGCGGCCAAATCGCTTCCCGCCTCGCCCCAGACATCGCTGACCGACAGGGGCTGTCCTCCCAATTCGGCAAGCGGTAGGGGGCTGAAGTGGCGTAGGGCGCCGGAGCGAAAGCGCACCGAGATGAAGCCCACCCGACCCTGTGCCAACAGTTCGCGTGCACCGCCGCGCGCGCCAGGCAGGAAAGCTCGCCCGAGGTCGACCACCTCCTGTGGTGAGCGGCGCAGGAGCACGGGGTCGGCATAATGGAACATCAATTCCGCACCGGTTCCCGGCAGCATTGGTGGCAATTGCAACGCGTGCTCGCTCTCCCAACCCCACAAGCGGTCGATGTAGGGCTGTAGGGCAGGGTGGGGGATGACGAAGTAGCGATGCACGCGTAGATCTCTGGAACTTTGCGAGATTTTATGCTCGAACACCGTAAGTGTGGGCTCGGCGTCTGCCGCAAGATGGTCGCGGAGATTCGTCGGCCAATTATGAACGCGTACTATCGGCTGAGGAACCATGCCCCATGCTGGAAATAGCGAACGTCAGGTTTGATGCCGATTCCATCGATGTGGCGCGAGCCCTCATCGGTGTGGAGGTACTCGTCGATGGCGTCGGTGGCCGTATTGTCGAAACGGAAGCGTATGACGCCAGCGATCCCGCCTCGCATAGCTATGGCGGCCCCACCACGCGCAATGCGGCACTGTTTGGCCCTCCGGGACACGCCTACGTGTATCGCTCGTACGGCGTCCATTGGTGCCTCAACTTTGTCTGTCGCGAGGCCGGGCACGGCGCCGGGGTATTGATTCGAGCCATCGAGCCGACCCACGGGTTGGACGTGATGAGGGAACGGCGTCGATTGATCGACGCGCGACGGCTGTGTTCCGGCCCGGGGCGACTGAGTCAGGCGCTCGGGATCACCGGGGCGCACGATCGGTTGCCGCTCGACAGTGCGCCGTTCGAACTGCGGCCATCGCCCATGATAGCGGAGATACTGATCAGCCCTCGCATCGGGATTTCGAAAGCGCAGGACATGCCCTGGCGATTCGGGCTCGCGGGATCGCGGTTCGTCAGTCGGCCGTTCAAGTGATTGCGGGGTACGGTCAGTTTCGACGTCGTAAGCAGCAGAAACATGAGCTGCTCCGAGCGATGCAGGAACCGCCGATGCTCGAACCCATCCAATAGGTCTCGACTTAAGCGCACGGAATGCGCAATTGGAGAGGCCCATAGCAATGAAGACCCAATACTTCACCGCGACAAGTCTCGACGGCTTTATCGCGACCGAGGACGATTCCCTTGACTGGCTGTTCCCACTGGGGGACGTGAACGAATCCAGCTACCCGCAGTTCATTGCGGAAGTGGGCGCGCTGGCGATGGGCTCGTCGACGTACGAATGGATGCTGCGCAACTCGGAAAGAGTGAAGGCGGAGGCGGGCTCAGCGTGGCCCTACACTCAACCCGCCTGGGTATTTTCCAGCCGCAAGCTTCCTCCCATTGAAGGGGCGGATATCCGATTCGCTGACGGCGATGTGCGTTCCGTCCATGCCCAAATGCGAGCTGCCGCCGGAGACAAGAACATCTGGATCGTTGGCGGCGGGGATCTTGCCGGTCAGTTCCACGATGCGGGTTTGCTGGACGAGCTCATTCTCCAAGTGGGTTCGGTAACCCTCGGTAAAGGCAAACCGCTCTTTCCGCGCCGGGTGCTGAGCCCGGTTCTCCGCCTGGCGTCTGTCCGCCAGATGGGTACCGATATGGTGGAGTTGCGCTATGAGGTCGACAAGCGTCGTGCCACCGTTTGACGCAAATGCCACAGCACAACAACCAATCAACACCGGAGTGATTCGATGCCGCTAATCACCGTAACCGTTCGCAAGCCGAAGACCGTCGAGTTCAAAGATGCCGTTTTGTCTGCCGTCCATGAGGCGCTCGTCGCGTCCGGCGTTCCGCCGACCGACAAGTTTCACCGGGTGATCGAGCTTGAGCCCGAGAACTTCCGCTTCGATCCAACGTACCCTGATCTCACGTCGAGGCGTACTGAAGAATTTGTCCTGATCGAAATTCTGCTATCCGTCGGGCGGAGCGTGAAGGTGAAAAAGCAGATCGTGAAGCACATCGTCGAAAAGCTGGCGTCCCAGGATTTCGACCCCGAGCAGATCATGATCTGCTTCAAGGAGACGACGTGGGAGAACTGGTCGTTCGGCGGCGGGCGATTGATCCATACGTAGGCAAAACGAACTCGCTGGTTCTGAAGGTGCAAACATGGCCGACCACATGTCCGATGATCTATCCGCCGCCGGCCGCGACGTGCGCGCCTTTACCGACGAGTTGCGGCCCAAGTACCCGGTAATCAGAAACGTTGCCGGCGAATGGGTCCTGCTCCGGCATGCCGAAGTCGTGGCCGCGGCTCTGGATCACGAGCGGTTCTCCAGCAAAGTCTCTCGTTACCTGCAGGTTCCCAACGGATTCGACGGAGAGGAACACACGCGTTACAGGCAGATGATCGAGCGGCATCTGAGTCATGAAGCGCTGACACCCTTTGTGCCCGTCTTCGAGAGCGTTGCCGCCCAACTGATGGCAGAACTGCCGAGAGGCATTGCGCTCGACGCGGTGAACGACATCGGCGCGGTGTTCGCCGTGCGCGCTCAGTGCCAATGGTTGGGTTGGCCGGCCGAGTTGGAACCCCGGCTGTTGGCGTGGATGGAAGAGAACCACGCCGCCAGTCGCTCCGGGGATCGCGCTTGGATGGAGGACGTGGCCGAACAATTCGACGGGATCGTTCTCTCGGTGATCCAGCCCCGTCGTGCGTCGGAAGCCAACGCTCCCGACGACGTGACTACACGGCTTTGCCGCGAAGTGGTGGATGGGAAGCTTCTGACGGAGGCCGAGTTGGTGTCGATCCTGCGCAACTGGACGGGGGGCGACCTCGGTTCCATTGCCCTGTGCATCGGCGTACTCGTGGCCGAAGTTGCTCGCCAACCCAGGCTTGCCGAGAGGCTGCGCACGGCGCCGGACAGCGAAATGGAAGCGGTCATCAACGAAGTGTTACGCCTCGACGATCCGTTCGTGTCCAACCGGCGCATCACCACCTGCCCGGTGCGCATTGGGGGCCAAGATATTCCGAGCGGCGCGCGGGTCAAGCTGAACTGGACGTCGGCCAATCGCGACGAGACGGTTTTCGACAACAACCGGTTTGATCCTGAGAGCAACGCCGCCGCAAACCTCGTCTACGGGGTCGGCAAGCACGCCTGCCCGGGGCGGCTCCTGGCCACCTGGGAACTCCGCATCGCGTTGCAGGAGTTGTTGGCCTCGGTCCACGCGATTGAGTTGGTACCTGACCAACCACTCGAGCGGGAAGTCGCGCCAGTGGGCGGCTACCGCAAAGTACCGGTGGTGTTGACCTAGTTGCGTGCGAACGCCTGTGGAACGCCTATGCGGGGTGGCGCGTGCGTCGTTGATCCTTGCGAAGGCTTTGCGGCTTTGGCGCGCCGCGGCATCACCACCCATAAAAGCGCGGCCAGGCTTGCACCTCTCCATTTGGGAGGATGGCTTGATACTGAGGATGTTGGGCCGCCGTAGCACAAGCATGGTTGGGCAGAATGCGCAGCCGCGTACCGATTGGGAAGCGGGCGGCAATGTTGTGGTCGGTCCCCTCGGCCAGACACACAATTCCGTGTTCCTGGTTGGTACTACCCAGGAGGTAGCCGGGGATGGGTTCGCCGGCTTCGTTACAGACTTGGCCGTAACCGAAGTCGCGTTTCTGTTTCTGCGTGCCACGGTCGCGGCTCATCGCCATCCAGCCCGCGTCGACGATCGCCCAGCCCTTGTCCTCCTGGTGACCAATGACGGTGGTGAGCACCGACAGGGCGATGTCTTGCATCGTACAAACGCCCACGTTGTGCATCACCAGGTCGAAGAACGCATACACCCCGGCGCGGAATTCGGTAACGCCCTGCAGGTGTTCTGCGGATAACGCGGTCGGCGTCGAGCCGACGCTCACCATCGGGCAGGACAGGCCGGCTTGCCGCAAGCGTTCTGCGGCGCGAACCGAGCGCTCGCGCTCCTGCTCTGCGAGATTGCGCAGCACCACCGGGTCATCGAAGTCGTAGCTGGAGCCGGCGTGCGCCATGACGCCGCCGAGGCGCATTCCGCCTTCCTGGAGTGCGCTGCCGACAAGGAGCAGGGCTTCGCCCTCAGGCGGGATACCCGAGCGATGGCCGTCTACATCGACTTCGATCCAGACCTCGAAAGATTCTCCGTGCGTCTGGCCGAATGCCGCGATCGCCTGGGCGCCTGCCACGCTGTCGGTGATGATCTTCAAGTCGCATCCGTGCCGCCGTAACGCCAGCACTTGGGGCAGCTTGCCCGGTACGATGCCGACGGCGTAAAGGATGTCGGTGATTCCGGCCGCGAAAAACTGTTCCGCCTCCTTGAGCGTGGAGACCGTAATGCCCTGCGCTCCAGCGGCCAGTTGCGCCTGTACCACATTCACACACTTGGATGTTTTGACGTGGGGGCGGAACTTCACCCCAAGCGCGTTCATGCGCTGTTGCATGCGATCGATGTTCCGCTGTAGGCGGCCGGTGTCGACGAGAGCGGCGGGTGTGTCCAGGTCGCAGAGTTGAGTCATGGGGCAAATTCCGGATTCTTGACGATGTGAGCAGTGTAGGGCGTTTGGACTCAAGCGCGTTCAACGTGAAAATAACTCATGCGACGGCTAGGGCCGATGCCGAGCCTGGATACAGGTTTTGTTCTGTTTTTACTCTTTACAATTTATTCTTTGTAAAAGTAATATACAGGCATTGGGCTGTTAATTCGATTTACAACTTTTGTTCTGTATCGTAGACAGCGATGAACGGAGGCCGCCGTGAAGTATTCCATCAAGACGCTCAGCCAACTCCCGCTGATTCTCAAGGGGTTCCGCAAGGAAAACGGGTTGACCCAGGCCGCCATGGGCGAAAGGCTGGGGATCACGCAGCAAAGCTACGCTGCCTTTGAAGCCAACCCCGCGGTAGCCACGTTTGAGCGGCTTTACAAGGTGCTGCGCCTTGTGGGCGTGGAAATTTCTCTCGATCGGGTTTCCTCTCCGACCAATAGGGAAGCGACGCTGCCGGCCAGTGAAACCGGCAAGGCGAGGGCGGCGCCCACAGCTTCCTCCCCAAAGAAAGCCACGGCCGCGATCGCCACCCTCCCCAAACGCCCTAAAACCGGGAGCAGCGCCCAAGCCCCGCGCCGCGTTGTATCGGCAGCGAAGAAGGAGAAGTGGTAGCCATGGGCCGCCGCGCGCTTAAACAACGCTTGAACATCTGGATGAACGGCATTCCCGTTGGCTATTGGGAGTCCGGCCGGGGAGGCGAGCGCCTGGGTTACTTCGATGAATGGCTCACGGACGAGCAGTCCCGGCCCCTCTCCCTGTCCTTGCCTTTCCTGCCGGGCAACGAGGCGTATCAGGGGCCGGTGGTCACGAGCTACTTCGACAACCTGTTGCCCGATAGCGAGCCCATCCGGCGTCGGCTTGCCCAGCGTTACCAGGCCGACGGCACGGAGGCGTTCCCGTTGTTGGCGAAATTGGGACGGGATTGCGTAGGGGCCATTCAGCTTCTTCCCGAAGACGAAGCGCCGTCAGACATTCACGCGATCAACGGCGCCCCATTGAATACGGCTGAAATCGCCCAGCGGCTCCGCAGCGTGACCTCGCCGGCCGCGTTTGGAATGCAGGATGACAACGCCGATCTACGCCTCTCGATTGCCGGCGCACAAGAGAAGACTGCGCTGCTGCATCATCAAGGGCGGTGGCTGCTGCCCCATGGAAGCACGCCGACAACGCACATCTTCAAGTTGCCGCTCGGCCTCGTCGGCCACATGCAGGCAGACATGCGCACCTCGGTGGAAAACGAGTGGCTGTGCTCGAAGATCGTGGAAGCGTTCGGCATCCCGATAGCGCAGTGCGCCATCGAACAGTTCGAAGACCAGAAGGCGCTCGTCGTCGAACGGTTCGACCGCATGCTGTCGAGCGATGGCCGCTGGATCGTCCGCCGGCCGCAGGAAGACATGTGCCAGGCGACGGGAACGCCGGCGCTGCATAAATACCAAGCCGACGGCGGCCCGGGGATCGAGCGCATCATGGAAGTGCTGCTCGGCTCAGACAACGCCGAGCAGGATCGGCAACGCTTCTTCAAGACGCAGATCGTTTTCTGGCTGCTCGCCGCCATCGACGGCCACGCCAAGAACTTCAGCATCGCGCATCTGCCCGGCGGCCGATACCGCGCCACGCCGATCTACGACGTGCTCTCCGCGCACCCCGTGATCGGCACCGGAAAAAACCGAATCTCGCCTCATAAAGCCAAGCTCGCGATGGCTCTGCGCGGAAGCACGAACTACTACCTGATCGAAAAGATTCAGCGCCGGCATTGGCTTGCCCAAGCGCAACGAGTCGGGCTTGGAGCAAGGGTCGGCGAGCAGTTGATCGAGGAGGTGGTTGCGCGGACGGAGGCGGCGATTGAGGAGGTGAGCGGCGTGTTGCCGCAGAATTTTCCGACGGATGTGGTGGAGGCAGTTTTCGGCGGGATGCGGAAGCAGTCGAGCAAACTCGAAATCAAAGGTTGAGTGTCTTCGAAGACGATATCAGGGACTTACAGGAAAAAGCCGTCAAGGACAACTATTCGGCCTGACCGGACCTTGGACTTCCGGCATGAATCGGACGGCAATGCGCCGGTCAACTGCCGTTCAGCCGCTGGTGGCGGTCAATGACCGCTTCCTTGCCGATGAATTCGAACTTCCGACCCTCAGGAGTAGGTCGCCGTCGCGGTGGTTCAGAGACTGGTAATAGAGTTGAACAGTCGCCCGTCTCGACTCTATTCAGACTGCAACTCTGCCAAGCCATCAATAGGGATCGCTGCTGCGTACAAATAGATTCATTCGCGGCAAGGCCATCGCGTGTTTCCTGCTAGGTTTCCGTGCCGCAGCACGCCCAGATTTTCCAGGAATTGTTGTCGCGCACCAGTTGATAGCTCTTGTCCAGAATCCAGCGCGTTCCCTGATCGCCCTGTAGCATCCAGCTCAGCACAACGGAGGCACGATTCTTCCCCGTGGGCAGAATCGCTTCAATTTTAGGATCGACTTTCTGAACTCCCTGATTACCGTAATAGTCCAGAAGTCCTCTCGTTGTCCGCAACAGCCCCGGCTTTTCAGCGGCAGTCCACACGACCGGATCTCCGTTCAGCTCGACATAGAACGGCATCGCGAAAAAGGAAACAACCGCCTCGGCATCCCGACTGGCGAACGCATGGCCGTATTCGTCAAAAAAACTCCCGATACTTGAACGGAGTTCCTCACTCACGCCCAGCTCTCTGTTATCCGATAACACACATACTCCTTAACAGTCTGGTAAAGCCCCCAACAGGAGCCAATGGCTGCGGAGGACAGGCGCGGCATTCTACTACAGCGCCCACCAGGCGCGGTTTCGCGGAGTCCGTGCTTATCCGGAGCAAGAGGGGCTTTTGATCGCCAAGGGTTCTGCTCTGAAAGCCGCGTGAACAGGCAGTCTTGAGCCGGCATGGCATGAGCAGGGTATGGACATTGGCTTGCACGGCATTACTGCCTGAGTGCGCCGTTCTACGTGCCTTTCGGGAGTGCCTGTTTAGCGATGATTCAGGTGTATCTAGTCACGTACATGTGCAGAGAATGGCGTCGTCTGAGGCGTTACATTGTCGCACCGTACTTTATCGTCTACCGATCGTAAAGCCGCCGGACAGGATGACGGGAGGTCTGACGGGACCTCGGCCAGAGCTACCGTTGGTCGGCCGCACGCAGTCAGGCGGAGAAGCGCTGGTTACCTGTCGTTCAGCCTTGAATGCCCACGAACAACAGCTTTTCTATGCTGCGAGCAAGAACACCAGACCCATAGCCGTCATTCGCACACTGATCTAAATTTCTGGCCACTGCCGAACTATGCCGTCCAGCGCTCCAGCCGCCGTCTGGAACGCGAAGCGACCCCTACGAAAGCTAAGGAGTTTTACTGTGAGCGGTTTTCTTCGAGAATTGGGCACGCCATAGTTTTAGTTGCTCTCGAATCGCTTCCGGGGCTTCAATCTGTGGCAGGGAATGCCGGTCCGCTACAGATTCCTTCTTTTCTTTATGCCCGGTCGTTGCATGCGTTTGATCGATGTTGTCTTGGTCTTCCCATTTCTTGATTAGAAAGCTGGCCTTGGCGAACGCATCTTCAAAGGAGTCTGCAGAAGGAAGAGACTCCTTGAAGAATGCGCGACCAAAATAGGTGAAATCGTTCTCGTCCGAGCAGCCGAATGAAGTTCGATCGGCACGGGCCGCCGCGATCAATAACGTTCCGTCGTCCTTCAGTGGCTCCATAAAACTGCCGGCGTAGCAGGCGGAGACGATGACGGCTTTCCAGCGAATGCCTGATTCCTTTAGGAAAGATGCAAGTTGGTTTGCACTCAGATCGGGAAAACGCATACCCTCCAGTTCCAGGCTGATGGCACCCTCCTTGGAGCCATGGCTGGTCAAGTAAAGGAAGAGAATGTCGCGTTCCTTATCCATCTTTGCCGCGATCGCGGAAATGGCTTTACGGACGCTGGTCACGGTAGCCAATGGGCGTGAACCGACCGTGTTTCGGCTGTTAATCAGCGCAACGGCGTGGCCCCGGGTAGCGAATTTTTCCTCAAACTGTGCTCGGATAAAGTCGACTTCCCGTCTGAACACTTCCTGAGTGCCATCACCGGCGATGGCCAGAAAATACATGTTGATCGATTTTCCGGGACTCGGCTTCAACTTACGAAGCTCATGGTTGAGTTGGTCGGCCTGAGTGTAGAGCGCCCGTTCAATATTCGCCCTGTTTCGGCGTCGCTCGTCTTCGGCCTGCTTCTTAAGACGACCGTATTCCCAAACACCCGTATCCTGAGTACGTCCATCACTCTGGGGCTTAGCGTAGGAAAGTGTTCCTTGTCCCTCGTACATACCGTAGCTGAACCCACCGCGATAGATATCGCCATTGTCGAGATGAAGCTCGCCTTGTCCGTGGGGTACCCAATTGTGCATTTCCCCTACATATCGGGTGCCGTCCGTTCTTAGGGCTGTTGCGACGCCCACCAGTTGGCCAGCTTTGAACTCGCCCTCGAAAGTGTTGCCTTCCGGATCGGTGTATTTACCGAGGCCGTCGAGCTGCCAGTCGCGGAATTCACCTTCCTGTTTGGCTCCATTAGGGTACGTGATGAGGCCGTGACCCTGCAGTTTTCCATCAACGAATTCGCCTTCATAGGTCGGGCCATCGAGAATCACATAAAGCCCCTGGCCTTCGAACTCACCACGCACAAAATCGCCCTTATAGGTTCGGCCATTCTTCTGCCGTAGTTCGCCTTTGCCCCAGAATTGCCCTTGGTGGAACTGACCCGTGTATTCGTGCGCTGGCGATACGAGATGTCCTTGCCCGTGGTACAGGTTGTCCTTGAAGTCCCCCTCATAGACGTTGTCATTGTCCTGAAGACGGCCACGGCCTTCGAGCTGCCCCAAGCGGGCCTGGCCTTCGTAGACAGATCCCGTGTTCGTCGTCAACGTAATGGTTCCGTAGGGCAAACCCTGTTCGAAATCACCTTCGACGATATCGCCTGCTGGGGAACGGAGGCGACCCTTGCCCGAGAACAACCCATTTACGAAACTGCCTGAGTAGAAGGCGCCATTGCTCCACTCGACGCGCCCTTCGCCTTCGCGAAGTCCGCCAACCAACGGTCCCCAGTACCGCCCACCGTCAGGCGTAATAGCCGTAGGAGGTGAAATTGCCTCGTCGGTCGCGTAAACGAAGAACGGTGCAATTGAGAGGACCCACCAGCCGACTGCGATAATAATCTTGGTCACGAAGACGCCCTTGTCGATAGATAAACGTCTGAAGTGTCTGCGGCGATCGATTGGCTGCGGCACAAACACCCGGTTGTTGGCGAACAAAAGAACTTCCCTCTATATCCAGCATGGCTGGATATGACGTCAAATTGTATCGACAAAGTGTAGCGGGTGAGACTTTATCGTAAGAGCATAAGCGCCCCGCCGGGGGAGAAAATCTTCAGGCGTCTGGCATATTAGAGTCGTTATACTGACAATCAAAATACCAAGCGCTTGAAAACCATGGGTCACAAGCTGCTTTTTGAACGTCATCAATATCAATTGTTATACGGACCCGGGTGTCCATGTAAACACGGTTGGGCCACTTATCACACGGAGTTTTCGCCATGATCGATCACGTTGGAATTACCACTGGTGATTTAAAGAAGAGCAGGTTGTTTTACTCTAGGGCACTCGCTCCTATCGGATATTCACTGCTTATGGAAGTATCGGCCGCAGAGACTGGCAGTAAGAGCTTCGCCGGTTTCGGGGTGGCACCGAAACCGGATTTCTGGATCGGAAGCGGTACTCCGAATGTTCCGCCAGTTCATGTCGCCTTTCGCGTACCGAGCCGTGCCCTTGTTGATGCCTTCTACAAAGCAGCAATCGCTGCCGGTGGACGTGATAACGGGACTCCAGGGCTACGCGCACACTATCACCCAAACTACTACGGCGCCTTTGTTCTTGACCCTGATGGTCACAACATTGAGGCCGTATGTCATGAGCCGGAATAAGCTGCCCTACCGGCGCTCAACCTCGCTTCCTTCGGTCGCTGGACGCTGGGCGATAAGGTCGCGCAGCGCCGGTTAGCTCTACGTTAGGTGCTATGAGAATCGAAACCGCGTCCGTCTCCGATGCCGAGGAAATCAGCGCACTGATCGTTGAGCTTAGCGAGCCGTTCTATCTGTCGCCTTCACGTGAGGGTGCTGAGCCATTCCTGGCGTCCATCAGCGCAGAGGCAGAGCGCGGCTACTTGACTGCAGGAAACTTCTCCTACTACGTCGCCAAGTCAAACAACAGGCTTGCTGGTTTTGTGGCACTTCGAGACAACTCGCACCTCTTCCACTTGTTTGTCGCCAAAGCATTTCAAGGCAAGCGCTTGGCCAGTGAGCTCTGGAGCGTCGCCAAGGCAGAAGCGCGACAACGCGGAAATCCAGGAGATTTCACCGTCAACTCAAGCCTCAACGCCGTGCCCGTCTACGAAAAGTTCGGCTTTGTCCGCCAAGGAAACGTCCAGCACATGCACGGCATCTCCTTTCAGCCCATGCGGCTGAGGTCAGGCCAGAATGGCGCCTAACTCTTCCATTGAGAGGACGCCGCAAGGCCTACACTCTTGCGCCGCCTCTCATGTCAAACGTTCGACAGTCAGCTTCTCAAAGCTCTGAAGGTGGGTCAGGGTAGGGAGTTCGCGTTCTCAAACAGGAGAGCTGAAGTTCTCGATCTCACAGGGTTGAACGGCAGGTTCCGGTCGACTACAGACAGATCGGTCAACACGGGCCAATGGCGGCTAGGGCCGACTTGCTGCAGGATTTCGAAGATGCCCTCGTCTCTTGTCCAAAAAAGCCTCTTTTCGTTCGCCTCGCTAAATCAAGTCGCCAAATCCCCATAAAGGCTATGCCCCTGTCCCGTCACAGCGGGTTTGGCCTTGCGTCTTCCAAGCGTCTTGACTGAGCTGCGCACGACCAGCTTGCCGCTCAGGCGCATATGGCAATAAGGAGTGTCGGGGCAGGTGATGCGTTGTTGCAGGAGGCGCAGGGCTTCGGCGCCGAGTTCGTCGCGGGGGACGTGGACGGCGGTGAGGGCGATGTCGTGCGTTTCGGCGAGGTTGAAGCCGTCCATGCTCATCACGGAGATGTCGCCGGGGATGGCGAGGCCGCGGTCGAGCAGGGCGGAGATGATGCCCGAGGCGATGAAGTCGCCGCCGGCGAGGATAGCGGTCGGGTAGCGTTCGCGATCGAGTTTGTGGAGGTGCGCGATGATGGCGGCACGCGCTTCGTCGGCGGTAAAGCCGGCGGTGGTGATGAGGTTGTGCTCGTCGTCGAACGGCACGTTATAGGCGGCGAACGCGTCGCGAATGCCTTGCAGCCGCCGTTCCAAGGTAATGCGGCGCAGGCACATCACAGCGAGTACGTCGCGATGGCCGTGTTCGATGAGGTAGCGCGCCGAAGCGCGGCCGATGAGCTGATGGTCGGGCGAGACGACGTCGAGCGAGAGGCTGTCGACTTCGCAGTTGACCAGCACGCACGGCTTGCCGCTGTCGGCCACGAGCGCGTGCACGTGCGGGTCGTCGATGCCGAGCACGATGGCCGCATCGCACGCCGGGTTGCGAAGCTTGCTCATGAAGAGCGGGATGTCGGCGTCGGTCTCCTCGATGGCGCAGTAGGAGAGGTGCACGTCCTGGTGTTCGACGGCCTCGCGGATACCCTGGATGACCTTGTAGTAGAAAATGTCGGCGCGCAGGTCGAAGGCGCGCTTGGGGGCGAAGACGACCACGTGATTGAAGAGCAGGCGGCCGGTCGACAGATTGGAGAGCACACCGTTCGCCCGCGCGCATTCGAGTACCCGCTGGCGGCTGGCAGCGCTGGTGTTCGATTTGCCGGCGAGTACGCGCGAAACGGTGCTGATTGAAATGCCCGTTTGGCGCGCGATCTCCTGGATTTTCAGCTTCCCCGTCATGGCGACCCTTCTCCGTATGGAAATTTTTCCACAAATGGTATCACTCAATAAATCAACGTACTAGGTGAATTTTATGGTGGAACATGGGGATGCCATGAAAAAATTCTCGAACCAGAGCATTGCGTGGGTTCGGGCGGGGCGGTTTACTCGCGTTACTCAAGACGACCCCCAAAAACAACAAGGCGTGCGAGCGTGGCTGCCGAGAGCGGGTTGGCTTGCGAAGATGCCCGAAAACCCATAATCAGGAGGACGAACATGAAGCTGAAAACCATTGGTCTGGCCATTGCATTGGGCCTTCTTGCACATTCCGCCGGCGCGGTGGAGAAGATGCGGCTCGGGCACGGTCTGCCCGAGGACCACGCGGTGCACAAAGCGGTAATGCGCTTTGCCGAACTGGTGAAGGAACGTTCGAACGGTGAAATCGAGATCAAGGTTTTCGCCAACGGCGTGCTCGGCGGCGAACGCGAAATGCTTGAGCAGGTGCAGAACGGCGTGCTGGAAATCACCAAGGCCAGCGCCTCGCCGCTGGAGACGTTCTCGCCCGACTACAAGGTGTTCAACCTGCCGTTCGTTTTCCGCGATCGCGATCACTTCTTCAAGATGCTTACGAGCCCGGTCGGCGAGTCGATCCTCGCTTCTTCGCGCAAGAGCGGCTTCATTGGCCTGGCATATTACGACTCCGGCGCCCGCAGCTTCTACGCCAAGAAGGCGATCAATACCCCTGACGATCTGAAGGGCATGAAGATCCGCGTGCAGCAAAGCCCGACGACAATCAAGATGATCCAGGCCCTGGGTGCTACGCCGACGCCGATGGCGTGGGGCGAAGTCTATTCGGCCCTGCAGATGGGTGTCGTGGATGGCGCCGAAAACAACGTGACGGCGCTGACCAATGGCCGCCACGGCGAAGTCTGCAAGTTCTACTCGGAAACCGAACACCAGATCGTTCCCGACGTGCTCGTCATGTCGGTCACGCGCTGGGATTCGCTGAAGAAGCCGCAGCAGGAAATCATCAAGAAGGCGGCGATCGATTCCTTCGAGTATCAGAAGTCCTTGTGGGGCGCCTTCGAGAAGGTCGAGCGCGAGAAGTCGCTCGCCCTCGGCGTGAAGTTCAATACGCCGAACAAGCAGGCCTTTGTCGCCAAGGTCAAGCCGATGATGGACGAAGAGCGTAAGAACCCGAACATCGCGAAGCTGCTCGACGCGATCGCCGCCATCAAGTAAACCCTCTCTGCCCGCAATGTTCGGGCGGTCGAGCCGATGAAGGCGCGACCGCCCGGGGGATGCCCATGAATACCCTTTTCAACTTGAAGCGGCCGGTCGACCGGCTGCTCGAGACGGCGCTCGTCGCCCTATTTTTTGTGCTGTTTGCCTGCGTGATCATCCAGGTGTTCACGCGCTACGTGCTCAACGATCCCGCGATTTTTACCGAGGAGGCGTCGCGCTTCGCGATCATCTGGCTCAGTCTGCTCGGAACCGCGTACGCGTGTGGCCGCCTCGAACACATGGCCTACACGATGTTTCCCGAGAAGCTCAAGGACGGCAAGCTGCTCGCGCACATGCGGTCTGTAGCCGCGATCGTGCTCATGTTTGCGGTCACCGTGATGGTCTACGGCGGTGGTCGTCTGGTTCAGCGGGCTTTTCAGTTCGAGCAGCTTTCGGCGACGCTGGCCTTGCCCATGGGCTACGTGTATCTCTGCATCCCGATCAGCGGCGTGCTGATCGTTTTCTACCAGATATTGATCCTCGCAAAACCTGCCTACTTCAAGCCGGCCGATGAGGTCGAGCAGGCGCTCGAACACATCGCCGAGGAAGAACGCAAGCTCGCGGCCGAAGCGGCTGCAAATTCAAAGGGCGAGGGGAACTGACCATGATTGAACTGACCATTCTCGGTGTCGTCTTCACCGTCCTGTTGTTCTACGGCGTGCCGGTGAGCTTCTGCATCGGCATCGCGACGCTACTGGCGCTCTTCAACGTGACGCCGGATCTCACCACAGCGTTTGTCGTTTCTGCGCAACGCATGACGTCGAGCCTCGACAGCTTCACGCTCGTCGCCATCCCGCTTTTCATTCTCGCGGGCAGCATGATGAACACCGGCGGTATCGCGTTGCGACTGATCGATTTCGCAAAGGTACTCGTCGGCCGTTTGCCCGGATCGTTGGCGCATATCACCTGCCTCTCGAACGCCCTGTTCGGGGCCGTTTCCGGTTCCGCGGTTGCTGCCGCGGCGGCGGTGGGCTCGACGCTCTCGCCGTTGCAGCGCGAGGAGAAGTACGACATGCCGTTCAGTGCGGCGGTGAACGTTGCCTCGTCGCCCTGCGGGTTGCTGATTCCGCCGTCGGGCGCGCTGATCGTGTATTCGCTGATCTCGGGCGGTACGCCTGTCGATGTGCTGTTCGTGGCCGGCTACATTCCCGGCATCATGATGGCGGTGTCCGTCATGTTGTGGATCGGGTGGAAAGCTTACAAAGGCGAGATGCCCACGGTAGTGCACCGCTACACCGGCGCCGAGGCAATCAAGATCACGCTGCGCGCGATTCCCTCGCTATTCCTGATCGTCATCATCATGGGCGGCATCATCGCCGGTATCTTCACCGCCACCGAGGCGGCCGGCGTGGCGGCGCTCTACACCTTTATCCTTGGGCGTTTCGTATACAAGAGCTTGAGTGTGCGGGCGTTGATCAAGAGCACCCTCGACGCAGCGGTTGGCACGGCGGTCGTCATGCTGATGGTCGGTGTGTCGATGACGATGTCGTGGTTGCTTGCGAGTACCGGTTCGGCTCGGATGCTGGCGGATGCCATCGTGGGCCTGTCGGATAACCCGTACATGCTGATGTTCTTGTTCAACGTGCTCCTGCTGCTGCTCGGCACTTTCCTGGATATCACGCCGGGGTTGCTGATCTTCACGCCGATCTTCCTCCCCGTGGCAATGAAACTCGGCATCTCGCCGGTGCACTTCGGGATCATCATCACGTTCAACCTGTGCATCGGCATCGCGACGCCGCCGGTCGGCAGCACATTGTTTGTTGCGGCCCGCGTGGCACGAGTTCCTCTCGGGCTGCTGACGCGACCGCTGTTGCCGATGTTCGCGTTGGAGATCATCGCCCTGTTCCTGGTTACCTACTTCCCGGCGCTGTCGCTCTGGCTGCCGCAGGTGGTCCTCGGGAAGGTGGGCTGACCCGGCTGCGCTAACGAACGCTCAATACCTCTGAAGAAATCCAGGCGGGAGGAGCCCGCTCGGGAGCTGATTATGTCAATGTCAAGAAATCCGTTCTTTTCCCTGATTGCGCGTGAGAACAATCGCCTCACGTTCATGGGCGACGCCACACACGTCGTGCATGTGTTCGTCCTCGAAGAGGGCTTGATCCGCGTGATGCTTCTGCCCGGCGGCGAAGTACGTTTTCCAAAGACCTGGGCCATCGCACCGGGCCTGGACGACGTGCCGAGGGAAGGGCGCGACCGCATGGATCTTTCGGGGTTCACGTTGCCGGCTTACCTCTTCGCCGAGACGGCCGAAGAGTTCGTCGTCACCACGCCGGCGGTACGGCTCACGATCCGCCGCGATGGCTTCTTCTGCCGGTGGGAAACGCGGGCCGGAAACGAATGGACAACGGTGGCCAGCGACCGAGCGACGCAGAGCTACAACTTCTCATGGTGGGACGACAAGGTCTATCACTATCTGAAGCGCGAGGCCGATGAGATGTACTTCGGTCTCGGCGAGCGGGCTGGAGACAGCAACCGGATGGGGCAGAGCTATCGCCTGTGCAACGTCGATCCGATGGGCTACAGCGCCCGTACGACCGACCCGCTGTACAAGCACATTCCGTTCTATGTGACGTGGAAGAAATCCGCCCGGACCGCCTTCGGGCTCTTCTACGACACGCTGTCCGACTGCACCTTCAACATGGGCAAGGAGTTGGACAACTACCACGGTCATTACCGCTACTTCGTGGCCGACCACGGCGACCTCGATTACTACTTCATCGCCGGTCCGGCGCCGGCCGACGTTACCCGCTGTTTTACCTGGCTGACCGGGCGTCCCGCCTTCACGCCGAAGTGGGGCCTGGGGTACTCGGGCTCGACGATGAGCTACACCGACGCGCCGAATGCGCAGGAGCGGATGAACGAGTTTCTGGAGGGATGCAGAAAGCACGACATCCTATGCGATTCGTTCCATCTCTCCTCCGGCTACACGTCGATCGACGGCAAGCGTTACGTCTTCAACTGGAATCGCGATAAATTCCCGGACCCGAAGGCCTTCGTCCAGCATTACCTGGATCACGGCGTCAAACTCTGCCCTAACATCAAGCCGTGCCTGCTGCGCGACCATCCCCGATTTGCCGAAGCGGAGGCGGCGGGCCTGTTCATCAAGGACGCCGAGGGGCGCCCTGCGCAGGTGCAATTCTGGGACGAGACCGGCGCGTACATCGACTTCACCAATCCCCGCGCGTATGACTGGTGGAAGGCCCGGGTGACCGACGCGCTGCTCGACTACGGCATCTCCTCGACCTGGAACGACAACAACGAGTTCGAGATCTGGAGCGACGAGCCGCTCGTCGACGGATTTGGCCGCCAGCGTCGCGCCTGCGAGGCAAAACCGCTGCATACGCTGCTCATGATCAAGGCCTCGCGCGAAGCGCAAGCCGCGCACGCACCGGGCAAACGGCCCTTCCTGATCTCGCGTTCCGGCGCGGCTGGCATGCAGCGGTACGTCCAGACTTGGTCCGGCGACAACTACACCTCGTGGGAAACCCTGCGTTACAACATTCGCATGGGGCTTGGCCTGGCGCTGAGCGGGATTTCGAATACGGGGCACGACATCGGCGGCTTTGCCGGTCCGGCACCTGAGCCCGAACTCTTCCTGCGCTGGGTCCAGCACGGCGTCTTCCTGCCGCGGTTTTCGATCCACTCGTGGAACGACGACAGCACGGTCAACGAGCCGTGGATGTATCCCGAGATCACGCCCTACGTGCGCGATCTCATCCGCCTGCGCTACCGGTTGATTCCGTATCTTTACGATTTGTTGTGGCGCTATCACACGCGCTTCGAGCCGATGATGCGGCCGACCTTCCACGATTTTCCCAATGATCCGCGCTGTTTCGAGGAGAACGACGACATGCTTGTCGGCGGCAAGGTGCTCGTGGCGTCGGTGGTTGAACCCGGGCGGCGCGACCGGCGGGTTTATCTGCCGCAGGGAGCCTCATGGTACGACTACTGGAGCGGGGATTATTTCGCCGGCGGCCAGGAAGTCGTCTTGCCCGCGCCGTGGGACCGTCCGCCGCTTCTCGTTCGCGAAGGCTCGATCCTGCCCCTCAACCTTGCCGAGCAGCATTTCGCCGAGCTGGCCGACGAACGCGGATTCGCAGTTTTCCCATGCCGTGGCGAAGGCGCGATGGACGACCGCTTCTTCGAGGACGACGGCGAGAGCCTCGTCGACCCGAACGGAACGCACGGCGAGTGGCGCGTCACGATCAACGCAACGGCGAGCGAACTGCAGGTGCAGGTAGCGCCGCTCGGCACGGTGGCCATACCCGCTACCGGTGTGAAACTTCTGTTCCCACGCCAGGAATCGCGTGTCGTGCGTGCCGCGGCTGGGTGCATCGTCACCGACGCGATCGGCGACCAGTGGCGTGAAGTGACGGTGTTGCCGTGATCCGTTGTTTTCGCGGCGGGGCGTCCGGTTCCGTCAGCGGAGCCACGCGGCCCACAAGGTAAGCGTGAGCATCGAGGCGAGCGTCGACGCGGATATCACCCACGCGACGCTCTTGCCGTCGCCCCCCATGCGGATGGCGAGGATGTATGCCGACGAGGCGGTGGGCAGCGCGGCGAATAGCACCACGACCGAATAGTAGGTACCGGCCAGTCCGAGCAAGGTGCCAACCGTGGCGGCGACCACCGGCAGCAGAACCAGCTTGACGGCGATCAGCCAGCCCGCGAAACCTCCAACGCCGGCCGAACCCCCCAGGCGAAGCGCCGCGCCGACGGCGATCAGTCCAAGGGCGATCGATGCGTCGCCCAACCGCCCGAGAAAGACGTGGGCGGGTGCTGGCAGGGCAACCCCGCTTACGTTCAACGCGAATCCGATGATCGTGGCCCAGATGAGCGGGTTGCGCAGGATTTCGCGCCACGCGCCGCGTTCGCCATGGCGGGCCAGCATCGCAACGGAAGCGAGGTTGACGACCGGTACCGCCGCGCCCAGCACGATCCCCATCGCCGCGATGCCCTGTGCACCGAACAGCATGCTGGCCACCGCGAACCCGATGTACGAGTTGAAGCGGAACGCGCATTGGTACATCGACGCGTAGCTCAATGCCGGCACGCGCGAGAATGGCTTTGGCAGCAGGCCGAGCAGCATGCCGGCGCCGATGGTGGAGAACGACGTGGCCAGAAGCGGAACTGCGGCCGCAAGATCGAGCCGCGTTCGCGCCAAGGCGTTGATCAACAGCGCGGGGAAGAGCACGAAGTAAACGAGCTTTTCGATGCCGCTCCAGAAATGTTCGCCCAGATGCATCCAGCGGCGGATGGCCGCACCGAGGAGGATTAGCGAGAAGTCGGGGAGAAGGAGCCAAACTGTGTCCATGGCCCGAATGGTAACCCGGCACGCGGCAGGCTGCCTTGGTGGCGAACTCTCCATGGCCTCATAACCGGCGGTTCCATTGATATGCGAAACACGCGCATAAGCTAATAACGATTATGTCGTTTGGAACGGTAGTCGACGTCCCTAGACTCGGGGCTGTCATCCTTGAGGAAGCCGCCATGACCCGTCTGCCCCTTCATACCCTTCGCCAACTCGCCCTCAGCCTCGTCCTCGGGGCCGCGCTCGCTGCCGGCCCCGGTATCGTCCGCGCCGAAACCACCCTGCTCAACGTCTCCTACGACCCCACCCGCGAGTTCTACCAGGACTACAACGCCGCCTTCGCCAAATACTGGAAAGCCAAGACCCAGGAAACGGTGACCATCAACCAGTCGCACGGCGGCTCCGGCAAGCAGGCCCGCAGCGTCATCGACGGCCTCGCCGCCGACGTCGTCACCCTGGCGCTCGCCTACGACGTCACCGCCCTCGCCGAAAAGAAACTCATCCCCGAGAACTGGCAGCAACGCCTGCCGCAGAACGCCTCGCCCTACACCTCGACCATCGTCTTCCTCGTGCGCAAGGGCAACCCCAAACAGATCCGCGACTGGGGCGACCTCGTCAAACCCGGCA
>NZ_JANZKY010000030.1 GCF_025770765.1 Propionivibrio soli
AAAGAGTTCTACGCCGAGATTGACAAGGCCCGGGCGGGCAAATAAGGCGTCGGGGACACCCCAACGGCGGGGAAAGGCAGAAGAGCGCTTTTCCCCGTTTTTTTGACCTGACGTACCGCCGGCGTGACGCCGTACCCTTAGCCTCAGGAACACTCGTTATGAAACAGCTACTGCACTCGGTGATCGACGGCTTCTACCGACTGCTCGAAGTCATCCTGGTCGTCAGCATGATCGTGATGTTCGTCCTCGTCTTCATCAACGTCATGCTGCGCCTCCTCTTCAACACCGGCATCGACCTCGCCGAAGAACTGCCGCGCTTTGCCTTCGTCTGGATGTGCTTTGTCGGCGCTGTCGTCGGCATGCGGCGGCACTCCCACCTCGGCGTCGACATGGTTGTTGCCGCCCTGCCGGTGCTCGGCCGCAAAGTCTGCTGGGGCATCAGCCAAGCCATCATGGCCGTGTGCAGCCTGTACATGCTCTACGGCACCTGGCTGCAACACACCATCATCAAAGAGAACGTCTCCGCGGTCATGCAGGTGAGCATGCTCTGGGTGTACGGCATCAGCTACCTCACCGGGATCGCCATCACCGTCATCTGCCTCGCCAACCTCTTCCGTCTCTTCTTCGGCCACGTGGACGAAAGCGAACTCATCGACGTCCAGGAAGAAGGGCTGGGCGAAGCGCACGAAATCGAACAGGAACTCGCAGAACACCCCGCGCGGGAAGGAGCCAAGGTATGACCGTCTTCATCTTCATCGGCTCCCTGCTGGGCCTCATGGCGCTCGGCATGCCCGTCGCCTTCGCCCTGATCGGCTGCGGCATCACCATGATGTACTTCATGGGCATGACCGACCCGCAGATCGTCATCCAGAACATGTGGGACGGCGCCAACAGCTTCCCGCTCCTGGCCGTGCCCTTCTTCATGCTCGCCGGCGAATTCATGAACGCCGGCGGCATGACCCGGCGCATCATCACCATGGCCATGGCCTGGGTCGGCCACATCCGCGGCGGCTTAGGCTACGTCGCCGTCGTCGCCGCCGTGATCATGGCCTCGCTCTCCGGCTCCGCGGTCGCCGACACCGCCGCGCTCGCCTCCGTGCTCGTCCCCATGATGCGCAAGGCCCGCTACGACATCAACCGCTCGTGCGGCCTCATCTCCTGCGGCGGCATCATCGCCCCGGTCATCCCGCCGTCGATCGGCCTCATCCTCTACGGCGTCACTGGCGGCGTCTCCATCACCAAGCTCTTCATTGCCGGCATCGTCCCCGGCGTCCTGATGGGCCTCTCCATCATGCTCGCCTGGCACTGGTGCACCCAGCACGACGACATGACCGTCGAACCGAAGAAGAGCCTTCCCGAACGCTGGGCCGAAACCAAGGACGCCGCCTGGGCCCTGGTGCTGCCCGTGGTCATCGTCGGCGGCCTGAAGATCGGCTGGTTCACCCCCACCGAAGCGGCCGTCGTCGCCGCCGCCTACTCCCTCTTTGCCGGCCTCTTCATCTTCCGCGAGATCAAGCCCAAAGACCTCTTCCGGCTCTTCCTGCGCGGCGCCGAAACGACCGGCGTGATCATGTTCCTGGTTTCCGCCGCCGGCGTCTCGGCCTGGCTCATCACCGCCGCCGACATCCCGTCGCAACTCGCCGACATGGTCTCCCCGTTCATGGGCAACACCATGCTCATGACCTTCGTGCTCATGGTCCTGGTGCTCATCGTCGGCACGGCGTTGGACATGACGCCGACGATCCTGATCATGACCCCGGTGCTGATGCCGGTGCTCAAACAGGCGGGGATCGACCCGATCTACTTTGGCGTGCTGTTCATCATGAACAACGCCATCGGTCTGGTGACGCCGCCGGTGGGCACGGTCTTGAACGTCGTCTGCGGCGTGGCGCGCATCCCCATGAGCGGTGCCATCCGCGGCGTCGTCCCCTTCATGATCGCCCAGACGATCGTCATGTTCCTCCTCGTCGTCTTCCCCCAGATCGTCATGGGTCCGCTCAAGTGGATGA
>NZ_JANZKY010000031.1 GCF_025770765.1 Propionivibrio soli
CCGCGCCCCAGCATTCGAATCACCGTCCGCCGCAGCTGCTCGCGCGCTGCTGGCTCAAGCTTTCTGACATCGATCTTTCCCATGTCAGGAGTATACGACTGTTTTCTATTTTAGGACCGGGTTAATAGAAGGCGTCCCATAAGGCTGGCGACTAGCTAACACCGCTGTATCGAAGGCTTAGATAGGCCAAGACGACCTTGCGCTTACACCTGATGCTTCAATAGATCGAAGTGCCTAGAAATATGATGCGCCAAAGAGGGTTGACCTCCTTCTTCTCTCCAACTTTCCAAGGCGAGCCGGAGGGTTCCTATAGCCACCATCGCCGTGACGCGATGTGCATTGCGCTTTGTCGGATCTGGCCAAAGTTCGAGCATGGCATTCAGCAGGGAATGTTCAAGTTCGACATATGCGGCCTCCTTTCGAGCCCGAAGCGCTTCGCTTGAGCGAAGCAAGCCGTCAACGGCAATGGATTCTTTTGTTTCTAAACGAGAGGCAAGCTTGAGGAGGCACTCTCGTGCAGCATCAAGAGGGAACTGGTCTGGCGACTCTTGAAGCATTGTCGGATGCAGGGCTTGCGCAAAGCCACTGCCTTGCCATGCCAACAAGATGTCTTCCTTGGACTTGAAGTAGTAGAAGAGAGTGCGACGAGAGACTCCCGCCGCCGCTGCAATATTCTCCAGCGTCGTTTCTTCATACCCCTTCTTCACAAACAACTGCAAGCCAGCTTCAGCAATCCGCCCAAGGGTCTCGCGCCGTTTGCGCTCTCGCAGTCCACTTGGTTCGTCCGACGTATTTTTCATCGAATCTCCACACTAACCTTAGCCCTTTTAATTTTACACTTAGTGCAATAACATTTCTACACTGAGTGTTATTTTAGGAGCTTGGCATGGCATTCCATCAGAAGGTTTGGTTCGTGACCGGTGCCTCCCGGGGATTCGGAAGGATCTGGACGGAAGCAGCTCTCGATCGCGGAGACAAGGTAGTTGCCACAGCGCGTGATCCGGAAGCGCTCAACGAACTTGTCACCACTTATGGCAATTCCATGCTGGCGCTGCCGCTCGACGTTACGGATCGGGATGCGGTATTCAAGACGGTCGAACAAGCGCACCAGCAATTCGGCCATCTCGACGTGATCCTGTGCAATGCTGGCTACGGTTATATGAGCACCATCGAGGAGATGGTGCCGGAGGATGCGCAGAAGAATATCGACACCAATCTGTTTGGCACGCTGTCAGTCATCCAGGCCGCACTTCCCATCCTACGCAGGCAGCACAGCGGACACATTCTCACCATGTCGAGCATCGGAGGCATCGCCAGCTTTCCAAGCGGCGGCATATACCTCGCCACGAAGTTCGCCATCGAGGCATTGTCGGAGGCGCTCGCCGGCGAAGTGGCCAGCTTTGGAATCAAGGTCACGATCATCGAGCCGGGCAGCTTCAAGACAGGCTTTGGAACCTCGACCGTGGCGGCATCGCCCATGCCGGAATATGACGCTCTGCGGAAAGCTGCGCGCGCATCGTTCAAACCCGAAATGACAGGTGATCCGGCGGCGACTGCCGCAGCCATCCTCAAGGTGGTAGATGCCGAAAATCCGCCGATGCGCCTCATGCTCGGCAACTGGCTGCTTCCGATGATGAAGCAGGTTTATCAGAGGCGGATTGAAACTTGGGAAGAATGGGCCGCCGTGTCCAATGCCGCGCAAGGCGACGCAGGATAGATCGCTATTAACCCGGTCCTAAAATAGAAAACAGTCGTATACTCCTGACATGGGAAAGATCGATGTCAGAAAGCTTGAGCCAGCAGCGCGCGAGCAGCTGCGGCGGACGGTGATTCGAATGCTGGGGCGCGG
>NZ_JANZKY010000032.1 GCF_025770765.1 Propionivibrio soli
GTCCTGATCAAGGTCGCCTACGTCGGCGTATGCGGTTCCGACATGATCATCTACCAAGGCGTGCACCCGCGCGCCCAAGCCCCGCTCATCATGGGCCACGAATTCGCCGGCACCATCGTCCAAGGGCACCGCCGCCTCGCCCCCGGCACCCCGGTCACCGTCTACCCCCTCCTGAGCTGCGGCCACTGCGACCCCTGCAAGAACGGCTACGCCCACGTCTGCAACACCTTGAAACTCATCGGCATCGACTGCGACGGTGGCATGGCCGACTACGTCAAAGTCCCCGAAGACAACGTCCTCCCCATCCCCGGCGGCTTCTCGCTCAAGCTCGGCGCCTTCATCGAACCCGTCGCTGTCGGCGTCCATGCCGTCGCCCGTTCCCGCTACCGGCCCGGCGACACGGCGGTCGTCTATGGCGCCGGCCCCATCGGCCTGTGCGTCGCCGGTTGCCTCGCCTACTTCGGGGCATCCCAAGTCATGGTCATCGAAGCCAACCCACACCGGCTCAACGTCGCCCGGCAACTCGGCTTCACCGCCATCGACGCCGCGAACGACGACATCCGCGCCCAGGTCCTCGAACACACCCACGGCCGCAACGCCGACCTCGTCTTCGACTGCGCCGCCCACCCCAGCGTGCACGCCACCATGCTCGACATCCTGCGCGTGCAAGGCACCGGCGTCGTCGTCGGCTCCTACAAGAAACCGCCCGAAGTCGACCTGCTCAAGGTCGAATTCAAAGAACTCACCCTCGTCGGCACCCGCGTCTACGAGCGGCGCGACTTCGAAACCGCCATCGCCATCCTGCAAAGCGGGCGCATCGACTTCGACCGCCTGCTCACCGTCGCCGCCCCCGAGGACGCCCCCGGCCAGTTCGCCAGCCTGCTCAAAGGCGGCAACGACACCATCAAGCTCCTCTTCAAGCTCGGCGACTGACCGGCGGCCCCGCCCCGCGACGGAACCTGCCACGACAACAACCGATAACAACAACTCACCCCCAGGATAACCATGCTCGACCTCTTCAACCTCGAGGGCCGCGTCGCCCTCTGCACCGGCGCCAGCCGCGGCCTCGGCCGCGCCATGGCCGTGGGCCTCGCCAAGGCCGGCGCCGACATCGCCCTCGTCGCCCGCACCCCCCTCCCGGAAGTCGTCGCCGAAATCGCCGCCACCGGCCGGCAAGTCCGCGTCTACCCCCACGACCTCGCCGACATCGACGGCCTGCCCGACCTCGTCGCCCGCGTCAAAGCCGACTTCGGCCACATCGACATCCTGATCAACAACGCCGGCGTGCAGAGCCGGCACAAGGCCACCGAATTCCCGAAGAAAGACTGGGACTTCGTCATCGGCGTGAACATGAACGCCGTCTTCTTCCTCTGCCAGGAAGTCGGCAAGGTCATGCTCGCCCAAGGGCGCGGCAAGATCATCAACATCGCCTCGCTGCTCTCGTTCCAGGGCGGCCTCACCGTCCCCGCGTACGCCGCGGCCAAGGGCGCGGTAGCGCAATTCACCAAGAGCCTCTCGAACGAATGGGCGAGCCAGGGCGTGAACGTCAATGGCATCGCCCCAGGCTACATGGACACCGAGATGAACACCGCGCTGCTTGCCGACCCGACCCGCAGCCGGCAGATCCTCGAACGCATCCCGGCCGGCCGCTGGGGGAAACCGCAGGACATGGTCGGCGCCGCCGTCTTCCTCGCTTCC
>NZ_JANZKY010000033.1 GCF_025770765.1 Propionivibrio soli
AATTCACCAAGAGCCTCTCGAACGAATGGGCGAGCCAGGGCGTGAACGTCAATGGCATCGCCCCAGGCTACATGGACACCGAGATGAACACCGCGCTGCTTGCCGACCCGACCCGCAGCCGGCAGATTCTCGAACGCATCCCGGCCGGCCGCTGGGGGAAACCGCAGGACATGGTCGGCGCCGCCGTCTTCCTCGCTTCCCCCGCCTCCGATTACGTCAACGGCACCATCCTCACCGTCGATGGAGGGTGGATGGGACGCTGAGTTCTAGAAAGGGAGCTGGCGAGAATCTGGTAGGCAAACGGTTATGAGAGGACGGATCGGCCTCGCGGTGTTAATCGATCAATCGATCCGCAGAGTTTTCTTGACGCAGGTACGACAACACTTAAACGGAGGACAAACGTGAAAACATCAACGATCAAACGAATCTATGTGGCCATCTCGCTTGCCATCGGCATTGCAGGTGCGCAGTTGGCGGGGGCGGAAGAACTTTCGGGGCGGCTTGGTCATTCGTTGCCTCCTGAGCATCCGCAAGCGGTGGCGATGAATAAGTTCTCGGAACTTGTCAGCAAATACACCGACAACCGGGTGAAAGTGAAGGTCTTCCACAGTGCGTCGCTGGGCAGCGACGACAAGATGCTGCAGGCGACCCAAACCGGCACGCAGGAAATCTACTACGGCGCTTTTGCGGCGATTGCAGGCGGTGTCAAGGAACTCGGCATTTTCGACTTCCCCTTCCTGTTCGAAAATATGAAGGAAGTCGATACGGTGATGAACGGCCGGATGGGGCAAAAGATCTTCGAGAAGATGGCCCCGCTCAATCTGGTCGGACTCGGGTGGACCGAAGCCGGCTTCCGGAACCTCACCAACAGCAAGCGCCCGATCAAGACCGCCGCTGACATCGAAGGCCTCAAGCTACGCGTCATGCCGAACAAGGTCGCGCTGGACACCTGGAAGGCTCTCGGTGCTAACCCCACCCCGATGGCTTTCTCGGAAATCTTCACGGCGCTCGAGATCAAAGCCATCGACGGCCAGGAGAACCCGCTGATCCTTATCTTCACCAACAAGTTCCATGAGGTGAACAAGTTCATCACGATCACCAACCACGTCTATACGCCGTGCGGAATCGTCGTGAACAAGAAGTTCTGGGATCGCATCAAGCCCGAGGATCAGCAGGCGATGAGAACCGCCGCGCTGGAGTCGCTCAAGTTCCACCGTAATCTGATGGATGAGGCCAACAAGGATGTCGTCGGGAAACTCCAGGCCGCGGGTGCCAAGGTTGAAACCTTGCCGCCGGAAGAAGTGAAGAAGCTGCGCGAGAAGACGAAGCCGGTCATCGATACGTACACCAAGATCATCGGCGAGGATTTCGTGAAAGAGTTCTACGCCGAGATTGACAAGGCCCGGGCGGGCAAATAAGGCGTCGGGGACACCCCAACGGCGGGGAAAGGCAGAAGAGCGCTTTTCCCCGTTTTTTTGACCTGACGTACCGCCGGCGTGA
>NZ_JANZKY010000034.1 GCF_025770765.1 Propionivibrio soli
TGGCCTTCCTACAGGCCATCGGAATGAACTCGGGCCGCATCGCCCTGGGCATTGACCTGCGACCGAGCAGCCCGCGCCTGGCCGCCGCCTGCGCCGCCGCCATCCGCCACGCCGGGCTCGACGTTGACTTCGGCGGCGCCCTGCCGACCCCGGCGCTCGCCTACTACGCCCAGGAGAGCGGCTGTCCGGCGATCATGGTCACCGGCAGCCACATCCCGTTCGACCGCAACGGCATCAAGTTCTACCGCCGTGAGGGCGAAATCACGAAGGACGACGAAGCCGCGATCACCCGCGCCGTCGTGACCGTTCCCGAAGCCGACCTCACCGTCCCCTTACCGCCGATCAATGCCGCCGCCACCGAGCGTTATCTCGCCCGCTACCTCGACTTCTTCCCGAAAGGGTGCCTGGCCGGGATGCGCCTGGGTTTCTACGAACACTCCAGCGTCGCCCGTGACCTCCTGCGCCAGCTCCTCGAACGCCTGGGGGCGGAGGTCGTCTCGCTCGGCCGGGTCGACGAATTCGTCCCCATCGACACCGAAGCCGTGAGCGACGCCGATATCGAACAAGCCCGGCAATGGGCGGCGAAGTACCACTTCGACGCCATCCTCTCCACCGACGGCGACGCCGACCGGCCGCTGCTCGGCGACGAGCACGGGCGCTGGCTGCGCGGCGACATCGTCGGCCTCCTGTGCGCCCAGGCCCTGGGCGCCACGGCGGTGGCCAGCACCGTGAGCGGCAACACCGCGCTTGAACGCTGCGGCGCCTTTCCCCGGATCGTGCGCACCCGCATCGGCTCCCCGTACGTCATCGCCGCGATCGAAGGACTGATCGCCGAAGGCGTCGGCCCGGTCGTCGGTTTCGAACCCAACGGCGGTTTCCTCGTCGGTACGCCGATCGAACGCCACGGCAAGGTCCTCGCGCCCTTGCTCACCCGCGACGCCGCCTTGCCGATCCTTACCCTGCTCGCCGAAGCGCGGGCGAGACGGCAGCCGCTGTCCGAACTCTTGCGCCCCTTGCCGGCGCGCTTTACGGCGAGTGACCGGCTGCCGGACTTCCCGACCGAGATCAGCCGCGCGCTGGTGCAGCAATTGGCGTCCTCGGACGCCGTCCGCCGCGACCTCCTGGGCGGTTTGGGCGCTCCGGTCGTCAAGACCGACGAGACCGACGGGCTGCGTCTCTTCCTGGAGAACGGGGACATCGTGCATTTCCGCCCCTCGGGCAATGCGCCGGAACTGCGCTGCTATGCCGAGTCGGGCTCGTCCGAGAAAGCCACCGCCCTCGTCCGCGACGGGCTTAGGCGGTTGGCAG
>NZ_JANZKY010000035.1 GCF_025770765.1 Propionivibrio soli
CTATTAACCCGGCAACAAATTACCAAACAGCTCAGGCGGCATAGCGAATTTTTTCGTGTTTGAAGTACGACCGAATCCGTTCAGGCTGTTTTTGCAGGCTTCGCAGATGCCCGAGCAGTTTGGTTTGCATCGCCTCTGGTGTCCGAACGGGTTCGCCCGCGTTCATGCGAGCCTTCAAGTCGGCATTCAGATACTCATCCGGATTGAACTCCGGCGAGTAGCTCGGCAGGTAAAACAGTTCAATCTCTTCGGCATGTTCTGCCAGCCATGCCCTCACCACCTTGGCGTGATGCACGCGCAGGTTATCGACGATCAGAAAGACTTTCTTGCCTGCGTCCTTGCACAACCGCTTGAGAAACTTGATGAACATGTCCGCATCCAGCGTTTCCCGATAGAGCATGAATCGCAGCGTGCCTTGGTTGGTGACGGCGGAAATGAGATTGATCCGGCAACGTTTCGATTGCGACAGCATCAGCACCGGCGTCTTGCCTCGCGGGGCATAGCCTCGCGCGTAGTGCTCCACGCTGCTGGCCGCCGTTTCATCGGCCCAACTGATCTCGGCACCTTCGGCCTTCGCGCGCACGACGATGGCCGGGTACACATCCTTGAGCCACTTCTGGACCGCCTCGGGCCGCTGCTCGTAGGCACGCTTGACCGGGCGTTGCGGCGTAAACCCCCAGCGTGCCAGATACTTGCGAACCGTACGTACCGGCAAGTCCACCAGGAACATCTGCTTGATCGCTGCGCGCACCGCCTGCGCGCTCCACAACGCAAACTTCAGCTTCAACTGGTCGGGCGTTCGATCTACCAGTTCTTTCTGGATCCGCTCTTCCTGGGCAGGCGTGAGGACTCGCCCGCTGCCTTCAGGCCGCCCCCGCTGACCGTCTTTCAACGCCGCCGCACCACGCTCGGCATGGGCTTTGGCCCAGTTGTGCACCGTCAGCCGGTTGATTCCAAGCTCGGCGGCGACCGCCGTTTGGCTATGCCCGCGCCCCAGCATTCGAATCACCGTCCGCCGCAGCTGCTCGCGCGCTGCTGGCTCAAGCTTTCTGACATCGATCTTTCCCATGTCAGGAGTATACGACTGTTTTCTATTTTAGGACCGGGTTAATA
>NZ_JANZKY010000036.1 GCF_025770765.1 Propionivibrio soli
GCCATCTGGTTCGCAGAATGGGCAACCGAGGCCGAGCGTTCCAGAATCGTCTTGAGGTTGCCCTGCAATTTATCGATAAGGCGGTTCAGCGCTTGCGCCGTCAAACCAATTTCATCTTCTCTCAACACGTTGACGCGTTGGGTGAAATCAAGGTTTGTTTCGACCTGGGAAACGCTGTCACGTATTTGGTTGAGGGATCCGCGAATGCTGCTAAGCATGAAATATCCCATTGCCGCCACAACAAGAACGGCCAGCACGATCGTGGCGATTGATGTGTTGATTGCTGAGGTAACGGACGCCACGACCTTGGTAGCGTAGTTGCTCGCCATGTTCTCGTTAAACGCCACGTGCTTGTTTAGCGCTTCGGACGTGGCTTGCGCCACAGGGCGCATCTCTCCCCGCACGATCGCGATGGCCTCTGCCGTTTCATTCTTCCTGGATTTGGGAAGCAGTTTCTCATTCAGCATTCCCAGATACTGCGAGAGGAATTGCTTGTCCTCTTCAAACAGTTTTTTGTCTTCGTCGTTCGAGAGCATCCCTTCGTATTTTTTTAGCTCGCTGTTCATTGTTCCGATGATGTTCTCGATGTTCTTTTCAACCTCAGCCATCCCTTTATCGTCTGCCGTGAGCACATGCGCGTAAACGTTGACGCGAAGTTGCTGAAAAGAACTCCGGACACCCGCCAGGGTTTTTATGCTGACCAGGCTGTCGTCGCGGACCTGACTGACCCCTTTTTGTGCATCGATCGCCGCGGAGAGTCCATCGACACCGACGAGAATCAAAGCCACTACCGAGACGACGATTAGAAGGATGAGCCGCTTGGCGATGGTAAGGTTTTTCATAG
>NZ_JANZKY010000004.1 GCF_025770765.1 Propionivibrio soli
TGTTGAGAGAAGATGAAATTGGTTTGACGGCGCAAGCGCTGAACCGCCTTATCGATAAATTGCAGGGCAACCTCAAGACGATTCTGGAACGCTCGGCCTCGGTTGCCCATTCTGCGAACCAGATGGCAGCTACCTCAGGACAAGTAGCCATCGCGTCGCATCAGCAAAGTGAGTCAGCGGCGAACATGGCCGCCACGGTCGAACAAATGACCGTCAGCATCAACCACGTCGGTGATCGCGCGAGCGAGGCAGACCGCCTGTCCACCCAGTCCGGGACTTTGGCCGCATCAGGGGAGTCGATCATTGGCAAGACGGTAGACGACATCAACAAGATTTCCGACACAGTCCATCAGGCGGCTGATCGCATACGCGAATTGGTCGAAAACAGTCAACGAATCTCTAGCGTTGTCGCCGTAATCAAAGAGGTAGCTGACCAGACCAATCTTCTTGCTCTGAATGCGGCCATTGAGGCGGCTCGAGCCGGAGAACAAGGACGGGGATTCGCGGTTGTTGCCGACGAAGTGCGTAAACTCGCTGAACGAACGTCCGCGTCAACTCAGGAAATATCAAAAACGATTGAGTCCATGCGAACCGGAGCCGACGAAGTGGCCATGAGGATGGAAAGCGTCGTTGCCGAAGTTGGGCGTGGCGTCGACTCTGCCAG
Organism: Propionivibrio soli; assembly: GCF_025770765.1. GTDB lineage: Bacteria > Pseudomonadota > Gammaproteobacteria > Burkholderiales > Rhodocyclaceae > Propionivibrio > Propionivibrio soli. Next base: position 665 of record NZ_JANZKY010000004.1, read on the forward strand.
CAAAGCGAACGAAGCGATTAACCAGATCGGGATCGGAAGCAGGAATGCGGTGGAAATGGTTCAAGAAATCTCTTCCGCCATTCGCGAACAAGCTTCGGCGATGACGACCATCGCGCAGCAGGTCGAACGGATCGCTCAGATGTCCGAAGAGAGCAGCGCGGCCGCCGACAATAGCGCGCAGGTAGCCAAGGATCTCGACAACCTCGCGACAGAAATGCAACACATCGTCCGCGCTTACCGACTCTAGCGTGGAGCGAAAATGCCCATCCACATTTCGCCAGCCATTCGTCAGCAGTTCGGCTAGAGCTGGCCACCGACAGCTTTCAAATCTATGTCAGCGAAGCACGGGTTATCGGTCCCGTTTAGCCGGCCTGGTTTCGTAGAGTCTCGATATTAGTATTTCAACTTACTCTCTTCGGACATCTGCGATCCGTTCAACCCGCTGCGCCTTGGTAGTCATCACCGATGCTCATCATGCTCGGATCCATCATCCAGTGCCAACCAATCTTTTAACCCCGCCGTTCGATTTGACCGACCAGCCAGTCCACGACATCGTCGACGAGTTGATCGACACAATTCGCGACTTTCGCTCCGGGCAAATGGACGTCCTCGAAGATGGCGAACACGTCTTTTCCCCATTTGAGGCCAAGCGCCTTCTCCGAGATCGTGCCCATGTTGCCGCCTATGGCCACGAGGCACAAGCTGCTGCGTGCGATGATGGCGTTGCGGATTTCCCCCATGCCCGTCGGAATAGCAACGGAGAGGTACGGATTTGCCGAACGGGCATCTTCTTCGGGAAGAACGCCGATGGCTATTCCCCCAGCTTCCGTTGCTCCCTGCGCCGCCGCTGCCATAACGCCGCCGCGTCCGCCACAAATCACCGCAAATCCCGCCTGCGCCAGAACGGCGGCAACTTGGTGTGCCGCGCCGGTTTCATGCGGACCTCCGTCGCCTGGCCCGATAATTCCCACTGGCTGCTGAAGCCGGTGACGACCCGACTGATGCGCCTGCAAGCGTGCGATTTTTTCAGTGCGTTTTACGTTCGCGTCGGTTGGTGATGACATCGCCGATTCCTAGGACAAGGACGCAGATAGCCATGAGAACTAACGACATGGCGGCGGCTGCAGAAAAATCCGTACCGCCATCGCTCACCTTGGCGAGGAGCAGTAGGGGAAGAATGTTTAGTTGCGTACCGACAAGCGCCAGTGCGGTCCCGTAGGTCCCCATCGCCAGTGCCGCAACGAGGCACCCTGCCGAAAGGACTGAGGGCGCCACCTCCGGAATGACCGTATCGATGAAGGCGCGCAGGCGCGACGCACCGAGCGTACGCGCTGCCAGGGTGGGGGCATTGTCAAAGTTGGCGAATACCGGATACAGCGACAAAGCAACCCGTGGAATCAGGTAATACGCGTATGCAAACCCCAGACCGCCGACGCTGTAGATCCAGGACCCAACTTCTGCAGGATCCGCGCCGGCAAACGCCACGATCTGCGTGACGAAACCGGCGCGCCCGAAGCAAAGGATGAATCCATAGGCGATCACAAGTCCGGAGAATGCGAGCGGCAAGCCAAGCACGGTAAGCATCCATTGGCGATGGTGTGCCGGTTGCCGCGCGATCTCGATGGCAATGGCCGTTCCGACGAGTGCGGAAACGGCTCCGGCCACCAGCCCGAGGATCACCGTGTTGCGGGTCGCCGCCACGAACAGCGAATCCCCGAACACGCGCCCGAATGCCGATCCACCGTCCGAGAACGCTTCCGGCACCAGCGCCAGCAACGGTAGGGTGAAGAACATCAGCATGAACAGCCACGCCAGCCAAGCCCCGTGCTTTTTCATTGCGCGCCCAGCCTATTTTCCGAGCACGGCCTGCGACCACAAGCGGTCGACCTCGGCCTTCTGTTCGGCGGCCTTGACCACGTCAAGCGGGCGGATCTGTGGCGCTTCCGGCAGCTTCGACTTGACGTCGTCTGACAGTTTGGTGCCAGGAACCGCTGGGCGGACATAACCTTGTGCAAAAAGGCCCTGGCCGATCTCGCTCATGATGAAGTTGAGCCAGAGTTTACCGGAGTTAGGATTCGGGGCATTCTTGACGAGACTGATGGCATAAGGTGCGGCCGCACTGGCTTCCTTAGGAATGACTACCGAGACCGCGTCGCCCATGCCGTCAACGTATTTGGCCTTCAGCCCGTCGTTTTCGTAGCTGATCCAGATCGGGATTTCGCCCTTGAGGAACTTGGCGTAGGGGGTCGTTCCTTCAACGCGCAAGACGTTGCCGGCAGCTTGCAGTTTGCCCAGATAGTCCGTGCCCGGTTTGACGTTATCGATGCTGCCGCCGTTGGCGAACGCCGCGGCGAAGGTCAGGACCTGCCCGATGCCGGTCGAACGTGGGTCCAGGTAAACGACCGAACTTTTGTATTCCGGCTTGAGCAGATCAGCCCAACTCGTCGGCACGTTCTTGACGAGCCTTGTGTTAACCAAGAAGGCGACGTTCAGCGTATGAATCGTGAACCATTTGCCCGACTCTTCGCGGAACACCGTGGGTAGCTTGTCGAAATTGATGGGCTTGAACGATTCGACAACGTCCTTCTTGACGGCATCAACACCGGACGCTGCGAAATAGTAGGCGGTGTCGGCTTGGGGACGACGCCGGCTTTTCTCAAGCGAGACAACCGTTGCTGCGGAGCCGATGTCGTTGTAGGTGATTTCGATATCCGGGTAGCGCTTCTTGAAATCGCGGAACAAGGATTTCCAGTTGGCCCACTCCGGACCGGTGTCGAAGGAAACGACAAGTCCCTCCTTCTGTGCCGCTTCGTATAGCGCTTTCTCTCCCGCGTAAAGCTCCGGGCCGTCGAACGCCACGGCAACGCCACTCGCGAACGAGAGCGTCGCCATCGCCAGCGCGGCAGCCGATTTGATAAGTTCTCTGCGTTTCATGTGACCTCCTTGTGAGTAGTAGTTAGCTGTCGAGCAAGGTGATGTGCTCAGGTGGAAGGGCGATGGCGTTGCCCGCAATCTGATGAGATTCGACGAGTAGCGGTAGTGCAGCGCCATCGGCCAAGAAGTCGTAGCGGTAGATTGATCCCAGGTATCGTTGCGTTCCGATATGCCCCGAGATGCGGTTAGTCGCGTCGCTGGAGGGCGTCGGCACAATGTTCTCAGGCCGGATCAACGCGAAGACGGACTGGCCCACCTGGCGGTGCCCCGTCGCAGTGGCAAGTCGAGCGAAACCGGCGTCAATCAGATCACGAGCGATCACGGTGGCCGGCAAGATCGTTGAAAGGCCAACAAACTCCGCCACGGCTTTGTTCGCTGGTGCCCGATAGATTTCCTCGGGGGTGGAGAACTGAAGGAGTCGGCCATCCTTGAGCACAGCGACCTTGTCGGCCATGGTCAGCGCTTCTTCCTGGTCGTGTGTAACCAGCAGCGTCGTAGCGTTGAACCGCTTCTGTATCGTGCGAATCTGGTCGCGCAGATGGCCGCGAATACTGGCATCAAGTGCCGCCAACGGCTCGTCCAGCAACAGCGCCAGCGGGTCGATGGCGAGTGCGCGCGCCAAAGCGACTCGCTGCTGTTGTCCACCGGAAAGTCTGGAGATCGAACGCTCGGCATATTCTGCAAGCCCCGTCAGTGCAAGCAGGTCCCGTGCACGATTCTGTCTCTCATTGAGCGGCACCTTGCGCAGCTTCAAACCATAGGCCACGTTATCGACCACGCTCAGATGAGGGAACAGAGCATATTGCTGGAAGACCATACCGATATTGCGCTGATGCATCGGCTTGCCGGCGACATTCTCGCCATTGAGCAGAATCGAACCGGTGTGGCCGGTTTCGAGGCCAGCAACGAGTTTGAGCAGCGTCGATTTGCCTGATCCGCTCGGACCGATAACCGCCACGAGCTCCCCCGTATCGACTCTCAGGGATACGTCATGCAGGCCATGCGTCGTGCCCGGATAGGTGTACGTAATGTGATCGAGGAGAAGACTCATGATTTCTTGATGACAGAGGAAGAAATGAAGGCGGAAGCGCAGGCCAGTAACAAGAGAATCACCGTCGCCGCACACGCGAACCCGGTTGCCCCATAGAAGGCCTGCAAAAGGACCACCGGATAGGTGCGGTTCTGGAAACTCGTCAATAGATTCGATAGGCCGAACTCGCCGACCGAGATAGCCGCCACCATTACCAATCCACTGATGAGGCTTTGTCGCAAATTCGGAACGACGATGCCAATAAACTGCTGCCACGGCGACGCACCGAGGGTCGCCGCGGCCGCTTCAAGCCGATCAAGTGCGAGGTGCCGCAGATCGGTCAGCAACGTGTTGGTGAGGTAGGGGAGCGTATGGACGGCGTGGGCCGCGATCAGCAATGGAAGGGTTCCAAGCCACGGCGCGTAGTCGGTATTGAAAACGATGATGTAGCCAAAACCGAGCGTGATCGTCGGAACGGCCACAGGCATTGCGCTCACTAATCGGGCCGCGATACTACCGCGTTGGCCGGCACGGTGGTAGAGCGCATAGGCGAGTGGCACAGCGATGATCGTGTTGATCACGCAGGCGCTGACAGCAACAGTGAGGCTTGCGACGAACGCCTTGCGGAACGATGGGTCGACCCAGAGTTCAACATACCAGCGGGCGGTTGTGCCGGAAGGCAGCAATGTGTTCGTCCACGTGCTGCCGAAGCTGCCGACGATCAGGAGGGCGATCGGCAGTAATAGATAGATGCCGTAAATGATCGAAATTCCGCGAATCACGCATTTGCTCCGGATGATGACATCTGCAAGACGCTCCAACTTAGGAGCGATGCGTGATTCTATGCCGGGAATGTTTCAGGAATCTGCGTGAACGCGTGAAATCTTCGGTTGATTTGTTGAGTAATTGGAAAGTATTAGCCATACTGCGTTCATGAAACGCTCGTGCCCGACCATCCAGGAACTAATGGCTTTTGACGCAGTGGCAAGCTTCGAGAGCCTGACACGCGCCGCCGGCGCATTGTGCGTATCGGTCGGTGCTATTAGCAAACAGCTTGCCTCGTTGGAAACCTTTGTCGGAAAACCGTTGTTTGAAAAGCAAGGCCGGGGTGTGAGGCTCACGGCCATCGGGAGGGAGTATTGGAACAAGATTTCCCCGAGTTTGCGTGCCATCGAGTCGGCGACATTCGAGGTGCGCGCTGCGGGATTGAGCAGCGGTGTGCTAACCCTGGCGAGCGTCCCGACGTTCTTGACCAAATGGCTGATCCCGCGACTGGGCGAGTTTCGCCGACATTACCCGGGAGTGACATTCAGTTTTCGCCGACATCTCGATCGTGGAGAAACTCAACCGCACGACATTGACGCTTCAATTCGCTATGGATCGGGAGACTGGCCGAACGTCGTCGCTGACTATATCGCGGGGCGGGAGTTCGTCTGCGTCATTGCGCCCGGGGGCCATGACAGAACGTCTCCTACCGATCCGCAAACCATGTTGATGGACGCGACACTTCTTCACCACGTTGAAGCGCCGACAGTCTGGCGTAAGTGGGCGTCCCACCATGACCTCGATGCATTGCAGACGCTTTCCGGCCCGCGCTTTGCCCAATACGCGGCCATCATTCAGGCGGCCTTAAGTGGTTTGGGTGCGGCCCTGGTTCCGAAAATCCTGGTCGAAGATGAACTGCAAGATGGGCGGTTGGTGGCCATAGGCAATCCGGTCGATGGCGATCAAGGCCACTATCTGTGCTTTGCCTCAGAGAAAGGTGAGCGTTCCGTTTTCGCGGCGTTCCGAGAATGGATTCTGACAGAGGGGCATATCGGAGAGCGAGCGGCCATCCGCAGACTCGGACGGGGTTGATCTATAGCCAGGGGAGTTTTCCTTCCTGGATTTTCACTGGATCATTTCATCGCGTTGGCCAAAGAGGACTTTGGCCGTATTTGATCCTAAAGACAGTCTCCCAGGGATTGCTGCCATTGGTGGATTGAACCAACTGAACGACCGCTTAACCCAATGGTTTAGGCAGTACTCTGAATCGCCCCGGCTTCCCTAGACACTTTCGAGCCGGTTGAAATACTGCTGTTCGAACTGTACCGGAGAAAGCCCGTCTGCATACGAGTGACGACGCTTCGGGTTGTAGAACATCTCGATGTAGTCGAAGACATCCCGCCTCGCTTCTTCGCGGTCGGCATAGATTCGTCGTCGAATCCGCTCCCGTTTCAGTAGCTGGAAGAAGCTCTCTGCAACCGCGTTGTCGTAACAGTTGCTGCGCCGGCTCATGCTCGGGACTAGGTTGTGGACCTTCAGGAAGGACTGCCAGTCGTGACTGCTGAACTGGCTGCCCTGATCTGAATGCACGATGACCTCCTGCTTTGGTTGCCGGCGGCACACCGCCATCAGTAGCGCATTGATCGCCAACTCGCGATCGATGCGAGAGTGCATCGACCAACCGATGACCCGCCGCGAGAAGAGGTCGAGCACGACACCCAAGTAGAGCCAGCCTTCGTAGGTGCGGATGTAAGTAATGTCCGTCACCCAGACCTGATTCGGCTCGGCGACGTCGAATTCCTGCTGAACGTGATTCGGTGCGATCACCGCTGGACGCCCGTAGCGCTGGCCGGGACGCCGACGATAACCCGTGTGCGAGCGCAGCTTCGCCACGCGCATCAGGCGATAGACGCGATGCTTGCCGCAGGATTCACCGACCTCGCGCAGATCGTCGGTGATCTTGCGGTAGCCATACACACCGCCGCTTTCCAGCCAGAACTGCTTGATGAGTCCGACTAGGCGCCGATCTTCCCTCTGCCGCGCAGACATCGGCGATGTACGCCAAGCGTAGTAGCCGCTCGGATGCACCTTCATCACCCGACACATCGTCCGCACGGCATGCTGCTCTTCATGGGAACGAATGAAGGCGTACCTTACCGGGACTCCTTGGCAAAGTACGCCGCGGCCTTTTTTAGGATGTCGCGCTCTTCGGTGACGCGCCGCAACTCCGACTTCAACCGCCGGATTTCTTCCTGCTGACTGCGGGTTTCAGTCCGTTGCGCTTCCGGCACACCGAACTGCTTCATCCACTGGTACAGGCTGTGCTGGGATACACCCAGCCGTTCCGCCAGATCGGCCACCGCGTGCCCTCGATCGGTCACCTGCTTGACCGCCTCAATCTTGAATTCATCCGTGTAACGCTTGCCGCTCATGACACCTCCCTGGTTGCCTCAAGTGTAAGGCTCAACGGTGTCTACAGATTCCGGGGCGATTCAGTGAAGAGGTCTTCGCCGTTCTCGATGGCATCGTCGATATGCATTACCGCGAGGCAGGTGTCGAAAGCATCGTCACGCTTCGCGTTGGCGACATTTTCTTTGCTCAGATCGGGTGTGAGCACGTCGCTCATCCCCGTGGTGAGGCACGGATCCTCGTGGTGGAGCGCGAGGGCAGTGTATGAGCAACCTGCCGGCTACCCGTCGTTGCATCCGATCTGCCCCAGTCCGCTTCGCGGTCTGCTGTCAGCTGAGCTTGCACGCTTTCTCTGTCGGCATCGACTCACTCAAGGAGCAAGCCCTTAATGCAGACGCAAACCCTGCGAGATGGGGCTGAATCATTCACAGTCTCTGTACACGAAGCCAAGAAAGCTTCCCGAGTTGTGCTTTTTTCGGTGGGCGCAGGGGGCCTGCCGGAACGTCACGCGACGCTTTTGGACGCCCTGGCTGAATCGGGTTACACGGTCGTTGCACCACATTTCGACCGACTCACTTCGCCCGTTCCTAGCGAAGCCAACATGACTCTCCGGGCGAGGCGCTTGTCTCTCGCACTCGACGCATTCGCTCTACCCGGCACGCCAGCCGTAGGGGTAGGGCACTCTATTGGCGCAAGTACTCTTGTTGCTCTAGCGGGAGCGCAGATGTGGTTAGCGCCTGGCCAGCGCGTCAAGATCGCGCCGGACAGTCGAATAACTCGGCTGGCCCTGTTGGCGCCACCCATCGGATTCTTCAAAGCGCCTGGGGCACTCGATGCCGTGCGCGTTCCAATTTTGGCCTGGGTCGGTTCCGGAGATGACATCACACCGCCAGCTCAAACGGAATGGTTGGTGCAGGCCATGCGTGATTGGCAAGCCGTCGATGTTCGCGTCACGGCGGGTGCCGGTCATTTCTCATTCATGGATCTGCCACCGCCGCAAACCACGGAACCCTTGCCAGATAAGCAAGCCTTTCTTCGCGAGTATTCAAGTGAACTACGGTACAGGGCTGAACATGCTAACGATTGAACGCGCCTTACCCCAAGATGCCCCTGCGATCCTGGCTCTCCAGAGGCTCGCCTTTCAATCAGAAGCGGCCCTCTACAACGACTGGTCGATTCCGCCGATCACGCAAACGCTCGAGGCGTTACTCGAAGAGTTTTCCGCCGGCATCATTCTGAAGGCGATTGCCGAAGGTCAGCTTGTGGGGTCTGTTCGCGCCAGGTGTCACGATGGCCTCTGCGAGGTTGGTCGTCTCATAGTGCACCCTGCCTTTCAACGTCGAGGTATCGGCTCACGACTACTAAGGGCCATTGAAGGGCAGTTCCCGGCGGTTACCCGATTTGAGCTTTTCACCGGAAGCAAGAGTGAAAGCAACCTTCGGCTCTATCAACGGGCTGGCTACCGAATCGCCCAAACCAAGTCGCTCTCTCCGGCGGTATCCATCACCTATCTGGAGAAGCGCGCTAATCCAGCCGGCTAGGCCTCGTCTACTAGACTTTACATAATACAAATTATGCGCTTACCGGGTAATTTAAAAGGCGTTGCAAATTTCGTCTGTTTTTGCCTTTTACTCCATCCGAATCGTCTCGACCGTCGGTCGGATTCTCCAGACGCCGCATAGTTTGTTCGATCCCTCGGGCGGTCAATACGATTCGGCTATCTTGGCCACCGCTGAACACTTTTTTCCCTTGTACGACTTGCCCCATCGAGCGCCCGGTTCTTGGCGAGCGAGACCATTTCGGCGGTCTTCTCGTTTGCGCGCGTGACGCCAGTAACCGTGTCAAATCTCTCTGCGCGCGGACAGCCTCAATAGCGGCGTTTAGGGCCAATAGATTGGTCTGGTCGGCAATGTCTCGATCAGGAAGCTTGTAGGCGGGCCGGCGCCAATGGCGGATAATGGCGGATGCTCGGCCAAGGCGAGGATGTAAATGCCAAGATCCCCAGGGGCCGTAATGCGGCTCCCCGCTGAGTTAGCAGAAAAACAAGTGAATACACCAATCTCCTCTTCCCGCTCCGTCAGCGCCGAGTTCATCCTGCTCTTCGTCGCGATGGTGTGGGGCTTCAATCCGGTGGTTATCAAGATCGGGCTGCAGTGGCTTCCGCCCCAAGCCTATAACTTGGGCCGTCTGGTCGTGGCCACCATTGTGGGCCTCATCGCGCTCTGGCTGTCGGGTACGTACCGGCGCCCCAGCCGAGCAGACGTGTGGAAGCTGTTCCGGGTTAGCGCATTGGGGTTCTTTACATTCCAGGTATTTTTCACCGAGGGGCTGCAGCGTACGGCTGCGGGCAACGCCTCTTTTATCATGTGTCTGCTGCCCGTCGGCGTCCTGTTGCTCAACAAGCTGTTCGGACTCGAAACCATTACCCGAGCCGTCGTGCTTGGCATCGTCTGTTCGGTTTCTGGCGTGGCCCTGATCGTCGTTGGGACGGGGAAGGAGTTCAGCCTAGCGGGCCACCATTTCCTCGGCACGGTTTTCGTGATGCTCTCGCAGCTTGGATATGCGTACTACACCGTGTTCTCCAAGGAATTCCAGGCGCGCTATTCGACCTATCAAATCACTGCCGGCCTGATGGGTTTCACGACTTTGTTGCTGGCCATCTTCGCCCTGCCGGAAACCCTCTCCGTGCGCTGGTTCGAAGTTCCCGCCGCCGCCTGGGGTAGCGTGCTGTTTTCTGGGATATTGGCGCTTTGTATTTGCAACTTCCTGTGGATATGGGGAACGGGTGTTCTCGGGACCTCCCGCGTAGCGATTTTCAACAATGTCTCGCCGGTTTTCGCTGTCGTTTCTGCCTACTTCGTGCTCGGTGAAGAGTTCGGTATTTTGCAGACGCTCGGGGCCGTGTTCGTGTTCGCCGGCGTGTATATAACGCGCAACCGAGGCAAGTTTGAGAAGCAACGTAGGTATTTAAAATCAAATAATAAAGATTCTTTTTTAAAGTAAATACGAGATTTTCTTCCGGCTACACTCATGGCATAACGGAGTTCGGAGGTAGTCTCTCCCATTTAGCGATAGTCATCCGATCGCCTTCCCTACGAGAAAAACAACGATGGATTCCAAACAAGAATATCTTCCCCTCCCCTCGCCGCAAATGTTCGGCGGCAAGCCGCTGATGGAAGTCTTACGCGACAGGGAATCGAGACGGGAGTTCAGCGCTGAGCCCCTGTCCGACCAGATTCTTGCCGACCTCCTGTGGGCGGCGATCGGCGTCAATCGGCCGGAAAGCGGCAAGCTCACCGTACCGAACGGCCGCAGCCGACGGGAGATCGACGTCTACCTGATTACGGCAGAAGCCGTTTATCGCTACGACATCGACGGCCATGTCCTGGTGACGACCAAACGCGGCGACCTCCGCCATCTCGCCGGTAAGCAGGATTTTGTAGCAACGGCGCCAGTGAATCTCGTGTTCGTCGCCGATTTGAATAAGATGCCCGACCTGACGTTGGAGCAGCAACTAATCTACAGCGCCATCGATGCAGGCTTTTGCGTGCAAAACGTGTATCTCTACTGCACCTCCATTGGCTTGGCTACTGTCGCCCGAGGCTCGATCGACCGGCAAGCTCTTGGGGTGGCGCTCGACTTCGACAAGCATCACCGCATCGTTCTCGCCCAGAGCGTGGGATATCCAGCCTAAGGGAACGAGCAAGCCAAGCGGCCGTTTACACCTAGAAAACTGGCCCGGTAGTGCAGGTCGCCTTCGTGGAGTTTTTTTTGCGCCGAGAGTGGGAATGGTCGGCGCCATGGCCGCCTGCGAAATCAAGCCACCCTTCGCACGATTGCGTCAGGCCAGTCTTTTATAGATGCCACCGTGCCATAAAACCTTCATACATAGCGCGTACCTTCGAGGATGCGGACTGAGCCTCTCGGCACTTTCCGCTTCCCGGTTTCATTCCTCTGAGGATTGGTACGCACATGATGGCAGATCTCGTCGACACGGCTGGGCAGGCAACCTTCGATAGTCGAGGAAATGCGCCTGAGGGGCGGTTTCGCAACCGCACAGCCGCATTTGTCTGGGGATTTGCCGCCGTGTTCGCCGCAGCCGTCGTCGCGATTTCGGTGTTGTATTTTCTGAGGGACGTCGAGGCGGCGGGAAGCAGTGAGGTCATCCGGATACTGTTGGCGCTCTTCTGGCTCGGTTGTTTCGTCTTCGTTCGGTTCGCCTGTCGGCAGTCAGTCACAGAAATAAGGGTCGAGCCCGGAACATTGGAGATCGATTTGATTTTTCCGTTCAGGCGGCGTACCCGCATGGTCCCTCAAACCAACGTGGCAGCCGTCGGCGTCGTCGATTCTTTCGATTCGGACGGCCACCCTTATTACTACGCTCGGGTACGGCTCATTGATGGAACGGCGCTGGATTTTTATGAGAGCCACAACGAATCCACGTGCCAAGCCGAGGTGGAACGCTTCAAACAGTGCCTGAATCAGTGAGTCAGTACTAAAAAGGCCCGGTTATCCAGCGGCTTTCTGACAGGGGCCAATTCCCTCGATTCTGCGTCTTGGTAACCCCGCTCTTAGTGGCTTCGCCATTCGTAGCGCCAAGTTAGAACCGGACGAAATCCGATGTAGCCCTTTTTCGCGCGCCTGCTTATACTGGGTTCGCTGGCACAACCTTGTGTGACTGGGAGAGCTTCCATGACGAAACCGAAGACCCGCACACCCGAAGACATCGACGATCTTCCGGACGATCCGCTTGACCTCGATGAGGCCGAACTCGACACCGAGGACTTGCCCGGCGACGACGCCGATTTTGACAAGCTGCTCGACGACGCGGTGGCAGACCAGGAGAACTGGTCCGAATAACCTCGCCGCGCGGACACTCTGCGCAGTTTCTCCCTTCATAAACACCGCGTTGCCCCGTCGGTGACGCCGGGGGAGCGTTCGCGCTAAAGCAACGCCAACGGCAACGTGATGCCCAGTGATCCCAATGGCGATAATCGCTGCCACATCTTTCCAGCGCGCAGCGGGCGGCCCCACACCTTGACGCTCCTCTAGCCGGCCGCGGCTTGAGGCGATGAAACTCGCTTTGCCGCACCCTCCTCTTCACTTTTGCTCGAGTTCGGTCGGCGCTGAGTCAACGCAACTCGCCCAGCATTTGCACGCGGCGTGGCAACGACGGGCCCTGCAGTAAGTCGTTGTTGACCTGACTACGGCTTCACTCCTTAGGCTGTTTGTTCTCCGCAGCTTGCGGCCTGTTTCACATTGCATAAAGGAGGTCAGCCAATGAATCGCGCTCGAAACACGCTCGAATACACCATGGACGTCACGGGTACCCCGGAGGCCGTCTTTCCATTGCTATGCCCGGTCCGGGAATATGAGTGGATCGACATTTGGGATTGCCGTCTCGTTTTCTCCGAGTCGGGCAAGGCCGAGCTCGGCTGCGTTTTCCAGACCTGGTTTCCGCAGGACGGCCCCGACGACACGTGGGTTGTCTCGCGGTATGAACCTTCGCAAGCCATCGAATTCGTTCGTATCAATGCACTGCGCGCGATTCACTATTCGATACGGCTTCAGGGCGCAGCAGGAGGCAAAAGCACTTGGATATGGAGGCAGACTTTGACGGGTTTGAACGACGAAGGCGACGCGCTCGTCATCGCAATCAAGCCGGAAGCCTTTGCCGAAAAGATGGCTATCCTGGAACGAAAGCTCAACCATTACCTCGAGACAGGCCATATGTTGAAGGCGTAAGTTTCACCACACTGGCCCCCGTGTTGTGTAAATCGGCGAGAAACACGGAGGGCCTTAACCCCGCAATGGTTGAAAGCTCTCCGGACATTACTTGGCTTCGCGTTCCGGATTTCTTTTTTCACCGGGAGGCGGCGGCATATCGCTTGGCCGGCAAGCGAGCGGCGCTTTAGCCTGGGCGGAGGCGCCCTGCGCTCCGCTGTGTGATGGAGGCGGCGGAGGTAGTGTCTCGCACGTCCCGGAAAGCGTCTTGCCATCGGGCATCGTCACCGAACACCCCTCCGCGGCAGTTTTCCCAACGCAAGCCTCGATCGCCCCCGGCGGCGGCCCAGGAGGCCGTCCTTCCATCGGTCGACCTTCGGGTGGGCAGCCGGGTTCGTTGCCGTGCGCTTGGGCGCCAAAGCCGCAGAACGCCCCGCCAGTTATCAGCAGCAATGCCGACACGATGGATTTGAGATTGCTTTCCACACCGCTTTCCTCGATATGACTATGGAAGCGGCATTTTCCTGCGAACCGGTTTTATCGTGGGTTAAGCAGCGTCAAACCGAGTAAGGTTTGTAAAAAGGTACGAGACGGCCGGTAAAACGACCACTTTTTGATGGAGATCGCAGAGCGCATCAATTGTCCTCGCGCTCTTGCCTGGGATCCCGTCAGGGATCAGCGACCGAGCCGTCCAGCGGAAAGCGGCGCGGGTCGTCCGAGGAGAAAACCTTGGACATTGTTCACTTTCAGTTCGCGCAAAGCGTCCAGTTCTTCGGCCGTTTCGACGCCCTCGGCAACGACCTTGCTTCCGGTCTCTTCGGCAAAGCGAACGATTGCCGCCGCCAACGCTCGGCATCCGGAATTGGAATCGATTTGACGGATAAGGCTGCTGTCGAGTTTGATCATGTCGGGCTTCAGTTTCAGGATATGCCGAAAGCTCGCGAACCCTGCTCCCGCATCGTCCACCGCGAGGCGCAGCCCCTCCTGGCGCATCGATTGGAGCGCTACCGCGATCAACGAGTAATCCTTGACCGAAACATGCTCAGTGACTTCCAGCACCAAACGTTCTTTCGGATACCCATCAAGTACCGATGTGAGTGTGCCTCTGAGGATGGTTTCCGGAGAAACGTTCAGCGACAGGTAAGTGTCGCTAGGAAAATGCTCTAGCGCGGGCAATGCCTTACGGATGGCTGCAAGCTCAAGCGCTTCCTGGAGTCCGACAATGGCTGCCTCGTTGAACCAGACATCCGGCGTACGAATAGGCTCGGCCGAAAACCGGGCCAGCGCCTCGTGGCCTACGATGCGCTGCTCGACGACGTTGAAAATCGACTGGTACACCATCGCGAAAAGATCGTTGTCCAGCGTGGCGCGGATGCGCGCCGCCGCTTCGTCGCGAGCACGTTCCTCTTCGAGCAGCTTTTCCAGCAACTTACCGGTGATGTCCGCAAAAAGGCGCATGGCGCGAATGTCCCGCTCGTTCAGCGTTTCGTCCGCCTGGCGGCTGAAGCAGCAGTACGTGCCGTAAACGTGACCATCACTGAGCGTGATGGGCACGCTCAGGTGGGCACCAACGGGTACGGCGAGCGTCGCGGGCAGCTTGAGCGCTTCCGGGATTTTCGTTGCATCGCGTATCAGTTCGGGGAGGCGGCCGTCCAGCACGCGTTGGCAATAGCTGTCTTCGACGGGGTCGGAGCCGCCGACAGTGATCGGAATGCCCTCCCAATCGGAATCGATGTAACGGAATATGCGGCGACCGTCCCGAATCTCGGCGACGAATGCGACTTCCATCCCAAGTAGCGTACGCACCGAACGTAGCGTCTCGACGACGATTTGGTTGGGTGATGACTTAGCCGTTGTCATCTTTTTCCACCGAAGAAAGAACCGTTGGAACCCTCGGCGGGTTTTTTGTTCAGCTTGAAGGCACGGCGAAATCGGTGCCCGGCGCAACGACGTTTTGTTACTGCCTCCTCACTTTGGGCAATTCGGCTCACCTTCTCCGCCGTTCCATTCGCGAAGAAACTGCGCGACGAAGCCCTCCATATAACGGTGGCGTGCTTCCGCGATGGCGCGGCCAGTGGGGGTGTTCATCCGTTCGCGCAGCAGGAAGAGCTTTTCGTAAAAATGATTGAGGCTCGTCCCCCTGGCCGACTTGTAAGCTTCCGCCGTCGCATGCAGCACGGGTGGAATATCGGGGTCATAGATTTGCCGTCCGGCGTGGCCGCCGTAGGCGAAGCATCGCGCGATGCCGATGGCACCGAGGGCGTCGAGGCGGTCGGCGTCTTGCACGCATTGGCCTTCAAGCGTGCGCATGTGCGTCGTCACGCCCGCGCCCTTGAATGAAATCGTTGCCACGATTTCAACGACGTGCTCGACAGTGCTGTCCGACGCGCCTTCCTGCCTCAGCAAGCGTTCTGCTTCGCGCGGCCCGACTGTCTCGTCGCCGCCGTGGAACTTCCAGTCGGCAATGTCATGAACGAGCGCCCCAAGTTCCGCGACTTCGAGATCGGCGCCCTCCTGCTCGGCAATCTTGCGTGCTTGCCGCCACACCCGTTGGATGTGGTGCCAATCGTGGCCGGAACTCTCGCTTGCAAAACGCTCCTTGATGCTTTCGGCCACTCTACCGATCAGATTCGTTTCCTTTTCCATGCCCGGCATCCTCCACCCATTCCTCGATCAAGAGCCGCGCTTCTCGAAATACGGCAGCAACGCCTTGGCGGCTTCGACGCGCAGAATTGGATCCGCAGCCGGATCATTCATTACCGCCAACAAGAAACTCTTGGGGTCGTCGAAGGACGCAGCAACGCTCAACGCAACGCAATTCTCCGCTTCGGTTTTGTTGAATTGGGACAGATTTGCTGATGAGGGCGAGTTTTCAGTCTCTGCATTTCCCATCCCAAGTGGATAAACGCCGAGCATCTTGATCGCACGACGAAAGTCCTCGGTACGGATGCTCTCCAACCCACTCAGCAGGTCGGCTTGTTTGTCCGGGTCGGGGGCCATCCCTAACCCCGGCTCGTCGACGAAGAGGCTGCCGAGAGAGGAATCGATAAAAGCGGACCACCGGGCTGTGGCGGAATGGAATGCCGGTACCAAGGGCACCGAATCAAGCTCCGGCAATCCGGTGCTGTTGGAGTGCGGATCGCGAAGAGCTTTTCCGGGCGTCCCACCCGGTTCGAGGCTGCGCAGCAATGCGTGCGCAAAACGCGATATGTCCTCTGCGGGCAAGGGTTCGAAAAACGACAACCAGACAAGAAAACCGCCTTCACCCGATACAGAGACGGCCGGCTCAGGCAAATGAAGATCGTTACGGATCTTTTCGCAAAGCTCGGCCGCCGGCTTCCAACCGCATTGTGTGTTGAAGCGGATGGCAAGCATCCTCGCCAGACCGTTAGCGGCCGTGGGAACAACAGCGATTTCCACGTTACCAGCCAAGCCTCTTTCGAAAATCTCGGCGGTCAGGATATCGGACGCCGCAATCTCATGGTTTTCTCTGTTTCGCGTCGTCCCCCGTTCTCGGTACCTCGGTTCGCCGAGGAAATACAATCTTTGCAGCTCGGAATAAAGTCTGTTCATGTCTTACCTATTCATTTTGCCGGAGTTCGGAGGATGCTTCGCACCCCTAGGCGAACCAAGTAAAATATTTTAATTCAATGTATTGAGTGTCAGTATTAAAGTTAGTTCAAGGTTTTGTAAGTTGCATAAGAGGGGCATTACATCCCATTCTCCGATGGACATCCAGTGGGCCTCGGCAGTAAAGGTGCCTTTGACTGCACGCACTTCACGACCTCTCACCCGAAATACGCGTTGATGGAAGCACGCCCCGAGCTTGAAACATAAGACCGAAACGCAGGTCGGAGGTTACGGTTTTTGTTTCCTCCGCCCCCTCGCTATCGATCCTTGAGAACAGCAATCTGTTAGGCGGAGAGTGGGAGCCCGTGTCAGTTGCTGCAGAAATCGCAGAGTGGCGCCTTCCTTGCTAAAACTGCATTTGCATTGATGGCGCAATTGTCGCCATCGTTGGGCAGGAAGGTTGTTGCTCCCCGGAAACAGCCCCACTCAATTCCTGTCGGCCGACGGCTTATCGCACGTTGCCTACATGTGATAGCCCTAGAGCCGCACGAGACCGAACACCTTTTCATCTATTCATGTGAAACGGACGAACACAGATGCCGCGAATGTTCTATTTCATTACTCATCCGAATGTTGTCGTCAGCCGCGACGTGCCGGTACCGCGCTGGCCTTTGTCGGAAACGGGGCGTAGGCGCATGACGGCCGGCCTGAGGCAACCATGGATAAGCGAACTGTCCGCGATTTACTCCAGTACCGAGCAGAAGGCTATTGATGGCGCTGAGATTCTCGCCGCACACACGGGGCTGCACTTCTCGCAAGTTCATGACTTGGGAGAAAACGACCGCTCCGCGACGGGTTTTCTCCCGCCTGACGAGTTCGAAGCGGTCGCCGACCAATTTTTTGCTCAGTCAGAAGATTCGGTGCGCGGCTGGGAAACGGCACGCAACGCGCAACGGCGTATTATCGACGCCGCTCGCGGCATTGCGACCGAGGATCACACGCAAGGCGCAATTGCCATCGTTTCGCATGGTGCCGTGGGTACGCTTCTCTACTGCCATCTCGCCGGCGAACCGATTTCCCGGCGTTGGGACCAGCCCCCGAATGGCGGCGGCAACTACTATGCATTCCAACTTGAACCACCGCGGGCTTTTTGTTGGTGGAAACCTTTTGATGAACTTTAAGTTAAGTTCTAAACATATTGATTTTTTTGCATTTAACGTGGGGCGACATACAGCGATCTAGGTTCTCGCACAGACTCCTTCATGGGAGTTTGGGTTCGCCTCGTGCTACCTCGTGGAATACCATACGTTCGCCATGTCGGATGCCAACGCCTTGAACAAGCCCCCAATGCTGTACATTTTTTCCGGCCTTCCGGGAACGGGAAAAACGACTCTGGCTCGCGCCCTGTCACAACGCCTCGGCGCCTTTTACCTACGCATCGACACCATCGAGCAGGCGCTACGGGATCTTTGCGCTGTAAACGTTCAAGGCGAAGGCTACCGCCTCGCGTATCGCCTAGCGGCGGACAACTTGAACCTTGGATTTAGTGTCGTGGCCGACTCGTGCAACCCGGTCGATCTCACGCGCCGTGAATGGCAAAACGTCGCACGCGCCGCCGACGCCGAGTTCCTGGACATCGAAGTCGTTTGTAACGACACGCAGGAGCACAGACGCCGCGTCGAGTGCCGAACAAGCGACATCGAGGGTTTGGCCTTGCCAACGTGGGATGCCGTTGCATCGCGCGAATGTCATCCGTGGTCCTCCCCTCGTCTCGTTGTTGATACGGAGGGGTGCTCGATTGACGACGCGTTGACGAGATTGCTGGAGCGCATTGCCGAAGCTTGATTCTGTTTCTGACTCGGCTGGCATAGTGCGCAACGCTGCTTTAGCCGGCCGTTTTGCGGCCTCGTTAGAACGTCCGGAGCACAGCATGAAAGCGCCGACGGGCGCACAGCTATGCGGCGTGTCGCCATTCACCATTCCGTTCGCAAGCCTTTGAGGCCTATACTCCCAAGATTCTGAAAGGAGATGTCGTGCAGGAAGCGAAGGCGCGGGCGCAAGCCATCGTTTGTCTGGTACTTGCGATGGCGATCTGGGGAAGTTCGTTCGTCGCCCTCAAGATCGCGTTCGCCGAGGTCAGCCCGATGTGGGTCATCTTCGGCCGAATGGCGCTCGGAAGCCTTGTTTTCATAGCGGCCTGGCGCTGGCGCGGTCGGATTGACTACCGTACAGGCGATTGGAAATATCTGCTCGGGCTCGCTGTCAGCGAACCTTGCCTTTACTTCGTTTTTGAAGCCCTTGCCTTGCAGAATACGAGCGCCGCGCAAGCCGGGATGGTAACGGCCCTGCTGCCTCTGCTGGTGGCCGTCGCCGCGTATGGACTGCTCGGCGAACGCATCAGCCGCGCGAGCCTGATCGGTTTTCTGACCGCGGTGGGCGGTGTTGTGTGGCTCAGCCTGTCGGGCTCCGCGGATGAACATGCACCGGCACCGATCCTCGGCAACTTCTTCGAGTTCTTCGCAATGGTGTGCGCGACCGGCTACGTGCTCTCCGTGAAATACCTTTCGACCCGCTATTCGGCTTTCGTCCTTACCGCCATGCAAGCCTTCGTCGGTGTCCCGTTTTTCCTGGCGCTGGCGCTTCTGAGCGAGCCCGTGCCCTTGGCGGTCAGTCGCACGGGGATCGTCGCCGTGGTCTACCTTGGGGTCATCGTCACCGTCGGCGCCTACGGCTTGTATAACTTCGGCGTGAGTCGGCTGCCGGCGAGCCAAGCATCCGCATTCGTCAATTTGATTCCACTTTTCTCGCTGCTGATCGCCGTACTGTTGCTCGACGAAACGCTCAATACGCGACAGATGCTGGCTGCGATGCTGGTTTTCGTTGGCGTCGGACTCAGCCAGTACCGTCCCAAAGCCTCCCCCGCCTTGGCCCAACCGGCCGACTGACGCTCTTCGGCCGCCCTCCAAGCCCCTCTCGAGCAGGAATTCACCCCTCTGTCGTAGCCAGATCCGAATTTGATCGGTTGACTTAATCAATCGATCAATTAATATTCTGGGCATGAACGACACTACGAAACCCATCGACCGCGGCGATACGACGCGGCGACAACTCCTTGAGGCGGCTATCGCCGAGTTCGCTCGCGACGGCTTCCATGCGGCGAGCAACCGCGCGATTGCGCAGCGCGCACAGGTCAACCAGGCGCTCATCGGCTACCACTTCGGTGGCAAGGAGGGCCTGTATCTCGCGGTCTTCCAGTTCCTTTGCGAGGAGATTCGCGGCCGGGTCGGCCCGGTTGTCGGT
This sequence comes from Propionivibrio soli, assembly GCF_025770765.1. Classification (GTDB taxonomy): domain Bacteria; phylum Pseudomonadota; class Gammaproteobacteria; order Burkholderiales; family Rhodocyclaceae; genus Propionivibrio; species Propionivibrio soli. The sequence continues at coordinate 20,397 of NZ_JANZKY010000004.1, forward strand.
CTGATCGAAGCGCATCTTTCGCAGCCAGTTCCGAATGGAGGGCCGACAGCGGAGGACCGCGAACAAGCCATCGCCCTCGTCGAGCGGTTGGTCGAGGGCATGATCCGGCTGTTCGCCGATCCACAAGCCAAGTCCTGGGCGCAGCTCATCCTGCGCGAGCAGCAAGAGCCGACGAAAGCCTTCGATATTCTCTACGAGGGCTTCATGTGCCGTGCGCTACGCGTGGTCACCGGGACGGTGCGACGTATCCGCCCGCAGGATTCTCAGGAACAGGCGTCGATCGTCGTGGCGTCGATCCTCGGCCAGATTCTCGTCTTTCGCGCCGCGCGCACAGCCCTACTCCGCCATCTTGGATGGGACGACATCGGGCCGGCCCAGATCGACGCGATCCTCAGGCAAGTGAAGGCCAATGCCAACGCAATTCTCCGTTCCAAGGACTGACAAATGAACAAGAAGCTGGTGGCACGCATCGCGGTCGGTGTCCTGGTCGTCGCTTCGGCCACGTATTTCCTTTGGGAAAGGGGTAACGACGGCCCCAAAGCGCTGGTGCTGCACGGAAACGTCGATATCCGTGAAGTCGAACTCGCTTTCCGGCAACCCGGCCGAATCGTCAAGCTCGCCTTCGACGAAGGGGCCACCGTGCGGCAAGGCCAGTTGCTCGCCGAGCTCGACGCGCAACCGTACGAAGACGCACTGGCCGTGGCCAAGGCCAACCGCGCTCAAGCCCTGGCGGATCTTGAGAAAATCCGCCGCGGCTCGCGCGTGCAGGAGATCGCCCAGGCCGACGCCGCAGTGCGGCAGGCGGGCGCGGCCCTCGCCGAGGCCGAACGCAACTTCGCGCGGCAGACCGCGCTTGCAGAGACCGGAGCGGCCAGCGAGCGGACATTGGAAGCCGCGCGCAGCGCACGCGACCAAGCCCGTGCTGCCTTGGCGTCCGCCGAACAGGGGCTGCTGCTGCGCAAGGAAGGTTCGCGCAAGGAAGACATCGCTGCCGCCGAAGCGCGCTTTGCCGCTGCCGACGCTCAATTGGCTCAGGCGCAGACTGCACTTGCCGATACCCGCCTCGTTGCTCCCTCGGATGGGCTCATTTCGGCTCGCGTGCGCGAGGTGGGGAGCATGGTGACAAGCAACTCGTCCGTCTTTACGCTCTCACTACAGGATCCAGTGTACGTCCGCGCCTACGTCAGCCAGCCGCAGCTCACCCATGTGCGGCCGGGAAGCCCGGTAACGGTGACCGCCGACGGCACCAACGAATTATTCAAGGGCACCATCGGCTTCATCTCACCGAAGGCGGAATTTACGCCCAAATCGGTAGAAACCACTGAACTGCGCACAGACTTGGTGTACCGAGTGCGGATCGTTCTGCCGGGCGCGGCGAACGCTCTGCGCCAAGGAATGCCGGTCACGGTCACCGTCGACGAACACCGCCGGTCCTCGTGACCTGAAGCGATGCAAGGCTCCCCTGAACAATCGTCGGCGATGGATAGCGCAACCTCTCCGAGCATTCGCATCGACGGCGTAGTCAAGCGCTTCCCAGGCGTCGTGGCGTTGGCTGGAATCAGCGCGGAAATTCTCCCTGGCCGCTTGACGGGTCTCGTCGGACCAGACGGCGCCGGCAAGACGACTTTGATGCGCCTGATGACCGGTCTCCTCCGCCCCGACGAAGGATCGATCGACGTGCTCGGCCGCAATACCGTGCGCAACCAGGGAGAAATCGCGCATCTTGCCGGTTATATGCCGCAGCGCTTCGGCCTCTACGAAGATCTGTCGGTGATGGAGAACCTCCAGCTTTACGCCGACTTGCGCGCCCTGCCGCCGGCACAACGCAGGGCGACGTTCGGTCGTCTGCTCGAATTCACCAAGCTCGGGCCCTTTACCGCTCGCCTGGCGGGAAAGCTCTCGGGCGGCATGAAACAGAAACTGGGCCTCGCCTGCGCCCTGATGGCGCGCCCCGACGTCCTGCTGCTAGACGAACCCGGTGTCGGCGTCGACCCGGTCAGTCGGCAGGATTTATGGCGCATGGTGAGCGAACTGACCGGTGAAGGCATGGCCGTCGTCTGGTCGACCGCCTACCTCGACGAAGCCGAACAATGCGCTTCCGTACTCCTGCTCAATGAGGGGAAGCTCGAATTCTCCGGAAAGCCGGCCGAGCTCACGCACCGGCTGCAAGGACGGAGTTTTCGCGTCGTCGAACCGGAAGGCGACCGACGCCGGCTGCTCGCGCAAGCCCTGGATTTGCCGTCGATCAGCGATGGCGTCATCCAGGGCCGCTCCGTACGGCTTGTCGCACGCGCCGGTGAGCCGATCGACGCGGCACGGCCGTTGGCCGAAGCGGTGAATGCGCGCATCGAACCTGTCGCCCCGCGCTTCGAGGATGCCTTTGTCGACCTGCTCGGTGGAGGGCCGGGAGGTTCTTCGGTGATCGCCGACTTGATGGAGCCGGTGGACCTCGCCAGCGATACTGCGGTGTCGTGTTCGAACCTCACGCGCCGTTTCGGCGATTTCACGGCCACGGACCGCGTGACATTTGACGTCCGGCAAGGTGAGATTTTCGGTCTGTTGGGACCGAATGGCGCCGGCAAGTCGACGACGTTCAAGATGCTTTGCGGCCTGCTCAAGCCGAGTGAAGGATCGGCGCACGTCGTCGGCCTGGATCTCGCCAGGGCCGCCAGCGCAGCCAAGAACCAACTGGGTTACATGGCCCAGAAATTTTCGCTTTACGGCCTTCTGTCGGTGCGCCAGAACCTCGAATTCTCGGCCGGCGTATACGGCCTGGCCGGCGCGGAGAAGAAAGGGCGCATCGATGAGATGATCGACGCGTTCGAACTGGGCCGGTTCCTCGACGCGGCGCCAAACGATCTCTCGCTTGGCTACAAGCAACGCCTCGCGCTCGCCTGTTCCCTGATGCATCGGCCGCCGGTGCTGTTTCTCGACGAGCCGACCTCCGGCGTCGATCCCATTACGCGCCGCGAGTTCTGGACCCATATCAACGGCCTCGTGCGCAAGGGCGTGACGGTGATGGTCACCACGCACTTCATGGATGAGGCCGAGTATTGCGACCGGGTAGCGCTCATGTATCGCGCCAAACTGATTGCGCTCGACACGCCGGATGCCTTGAAGCGCCAGGTCGCGCGTCACGACGACCACGAGCCGACGATGGAAGACGCGTTCATCGGTCTCATCGAACGCATCGACGCCGAGGAGGCGGTTCGGTGAACCGGCCCTCGATACCCGACATCAGCCTTCTCAGGCTCATCGCGATCGCCCGCAAGGAGACCTACCAGATCTTCCGCGATCCCTCGACTCTGCTTGTCGCCTTCGTTTTGCCGGTGGTCATGCTGTTCCTCTTCGCCTATGCGGTGTCGCTCGATACGCGCAACGTACGCATCGGGGTCGTTCTGGAATCGGATGGCGAGGCGGCGCAATCGCTGGCGGCCGCATTTTCCGGCAGTCGTTACTTTTCCGTCACGCCTGCCCGCGACCGGCGCGAAATCGAGCCCGCCATAGTTGCCGGCAAGCTGCGCGGCTATGTGGTGATCCCGCAGGACTTCACGAATCGCCTGCAACGCGGGCGCACCGATGCGCTCGTGCAAATCGTTACCGACGGCACGCAGCCGAACACCGCCACGTTCGTTGCCAACTATGCCAACGGCGTCATCGGGAACTGGATAGCTACGCGAAACCTAGCGGCAACTCCGGCCGCTATCGCGGTGCAGCCGCGCTTCTGGTTCAACCCGGAAATGGAAAGCCGCCGCGCATTGATTCCGGGTGCCTTGTCGATCGTCATGACGATCATCGGTACGCTACTTACCGCGCTCGTCGTAGCGCGCGAGTGGGAGCGCGGCACGATGGAAGGCATATTCTCCACGCCGGCTACCGTGCTGGAAATCCTGCTCGGCAAGCTTCTGCCCTACTTCTGTCTCGGCCTGATCGCGACCGGCGTCGGCGCCATGCTCGCAGTATGGGTGTTCGGCGTACCGTTGCGCGGGTCGGTCTTCACCCTGCTGCTCCTCGCCTCGATCTTTCTGATTCCTGCCCTCGGGCAAGGACTGTTGATCTCGACACTCGCCCGCAACCAGTTCGTTGCCGCGCAGCTCGCGCTGCTTTCGGGCTTCCTACCCGCTTTCATGCTCTCGGGCTTTTTGTTCGAGATCAGCTCGATGCCGAAGGTCATTCAATTCATCACGATCATTGTTCCGGCACGCTACTTCAACGCCGGATTGCAAACGGTCTTCCTCGCCGGCGACGTGTGGTCGCTGCTCCTGCCTTCACTGGGCGCCCTGCTGCTGATCGGCCTGGTATTTTTTGTCGTCGTTTTACGCAAGATGCGCAAAACGCTGGAGGTTTAACGTGTCCGCTCGCTGGATCCGTCTGCGTGCCCAGATCATCAAGGAGCTCTTGTGTCTCCTGCGTGACCCGAGAAGCCGCATCGTCCTGATCGGTCCGCCGATCATCCAATTGTTCGTCTTTTCCTTCGCCATCACGTTGGAGGTCAAGAATATCGACGTCGCGTTGCTTAACCATGACGTCGGTGGCGCTTCCGTCGAACTCGTACAGCAGATCGAGTCCTCCGATCTCGTGCGCCGCATTCGGGTCGCAGGCAGCGAACGCGAATTGGCCGAATTGATCGATGCGCAACACGTTCTGGCGGGTATTGTGATCCCTGAAACGTTCTCACGCGACGTCGCGCAGGGGCGAAACGCCACGGCACAGATTATCATCGACGGTCGCAAGGCCAATGCCGGGCAGATCGCCCTTGGCTATCTACAAACGATCGTCGGCCATGTCGGCGCAACGCTGCGTCCGACCACCATGAGTGGTGGCGGCGGTGATGCGGCTGCCGTGCGCCACTGGTTCAATCCGAACTTGACCTATCGCTGGTACGTTGTACCCAGCCTCGCGGGTATTCTCGTCACGTTGGTCGCGCTCATGGTCACGGCCCTGTCGATCGCCCGTGAGCGCGAGCTGGGCACCTTCGATCAGTTGCTTGTTTCCCCCTGTACACCAACTGAGATCATCGTGGCCAAAGGGATTCCCGCCTTCCTCGTCGGTATCGTCCTCGCTTCGGTGATGATAGGCGCCGCCGTGTTCCTCTTCGGCATCCCGTTCACCGGCTCGCTCGGACTGCTGTTCGTCTGTCTGATGCTGTTCATCCTGTCGCTCGTCGGCATCGGTCTGATGATCTCGTCGATCTGCTCGACGCAGCAGCAGGCGATCCTTGGCACCTTCGCCGTCGTCGTCCCGGCCGTGATCATGTCCGGCTTTGCGACGCCGGTCGAAAACATGCCTCTCGCCCTGCAATGGATTGCCGAATGCATCCCCCTCAAGCACTTCCTGATCATTCTGCAAGGCAGTTTCCTCAAAGCGCTGCCGCCCGCCGACGTCTTCGCCAACGCGTGGCCGATGGCCGTCATCGCCGTTGTGACGTTGACGCTGGCCACTCTGTTCGTACGCAGCAAGCTCCAGTGAGGTTTTCCATGACATCGAGCGCCAGCCTATTCCGCACAGTCCGCTTTCTTCCGCCACGCCCGGCGGCGGTTGCACTCATCTCTCTCTTCGCGCTTCTCTCCGGATGCACCGCGGTGGGTCCGGAGCATCGCGTTCCCGACGTCCCGACTGGTCAGGGCTGGTTGTCGCAACCAGTCGGAGATGTCGACCTGGCGGCCCTTGCTGCCTGGTGGCGCACGCTTGGCGATCCGGACCTGGAGAAGGTCGTTGACCTCGCGCTGGAGCGCAATCTCGATCTTCGCCAGGCCGATCTCAACATCGAGGCGGCCCGAGCGCTGCTGGTCCGCGCCGAGGCGCTGTCGGTACCCGTCGTTGCCGCAAATGCGAACGCACAACGGCGCCGGCTGAGCGTCAACAGCCCCGAGTACAACCCGCAACGCTCGCCGAACCAAACCGTCTCTGATGCCGGACTCGATGCAAGTTGGGAGATCGACCTGTTCGGATCGCTGCGCAGACAACGTGAATCTGCGCAGGCGTCACTGCAGATGAGCGAAGCCGACGCCGCCGGCCTGCGTATCAGCATCGCGGCCGAAACGGCGCGTACGTATTTCACGCTGCGTGGCGCGCAACGCGAACTCGCCGCTCGTAAGGCGTCGGTCGACGCGCTGCAGCGCATCCACGGGCTGGTTCGCGACCGGCAACGCGCCGGCGACCTGCCGGTCTCGGAAGTCGAGCGCGCGCAATCGCGCCTCGATCAAGCCCGCGCCGCTCTCCCCGCCATCGAGGCGCGCCGCCAGGCCGCCGCGATTGCGCTCGGGCTCCTTACCGGCGGCCTTCCCGAATCGCTTGTTTCGCTGACCACGTCCTCGGGGGCCGAACTGGTTCTCAATCCCTTGCCTGTAGGCGAACGCGCCGACATCCTGCGCCGACGTCCCGATGTCTTGTCCGCCGAACGCAAGCTGGCGGCGGCCACGGCTGATACCGGGGTTGCAACCGCCGAGTTGTTTCCAAAGCTCACGTTGTCTGCGAGCGCGGGATTCCGCGCGCTTGGCGGTAGCGCCCTCTTCGATTCCGATAGCCGGCGCGGTGCGCTCGGACCGCTGATCACTTGGCGCGTTTTTGACGGTGGCCGCGTGCGAGCCGAAATCCGTGCGGCCGAGGCTCGTCAGGAAGCCGCCGCCGTGGGCTATGAAAAGGCCGTGCTCACCGCACTCTCCGATGCGGAAAGAGCGCTCAATCAATATGATCGCTCCCTGCAATCGATTACGGCCCAGGAGACAGCGGTTGCCAGCACGCGCCGCGCGGCTGAAACCACGCGTCGGCGCTACGAACTCGGCGACACGACGCTCACGGACACGCTCGATGCCCAACGCGAACTGACGGATCAGCAGGCCTTGCTCGTCCAGTTCAAAACGAACGCCGCGTCCGATGCAGTGGCGCTGTTCAAGGCGCTTGGCGGCGGCTGGACACCGTCCGAGAAACCGGGCCTTTCTGCGAGCAGATACTGAGGCGATCCAAAGAAGCCGACCACTCGAAGCGGCATGCCGCCGGTGCCGGAGGCAGGGGTAGGTTCATCCAGAAAGCACAAGATTTCGGCTCGCGCCCGCCGAGGAACTACGCCTTTGCCTCATAACCTCTCGCAAGAATACATCGGCACGGCACGACCATTGCCCATTGCGAGAATGGTATCGAAGAAGGCGCTTCATGGCACGGCATTGACACTCACAGCGCTCGGCTTGGCCCCGGGCGCTGCGCACGTGATGGAACTGCCGGTCAAACTTGGCTACCCCCCGGAGATGTATGCCCAGGTCACGAGCACGCTTTACATGTGGTACGGCATCGCCGGGGGGAGCGTACAGGTAGCTGCTCTGTTCACGGTTGTCTTTCTAGCTTATCGAACCCGACATTTACCGGCCGGGCGCCTCGCCGCTGTCGCGGCGGCCTCTCTCCTGGCATCGCTGCTCGTCTGGGGGTTCGTCGTTTCCCCGGTTAACTCGGCATGGGCAGAAGTGGCGGGCTCAAGCTCTTCCGAGTTCGTTTCCGCCTATAGCCGCCTTCGGTCGCGCTGGGAGTTTGGCCATGTCGCTGCCTTTATCGGGTGGTTAACCGGCTGGTTTGGGCTCGTTGCGGCTGTCCGCAACACGCCCTGAGCGATCGTCTTGCTGATCTGTGGCGCGAACAAACCGTCACCGGTTCAAAACCTCCTGTAGAAGTTCAGCCGTACCAAACAAAAAGCCCTCAATAAATCGAGGGCTTCTGGCTATACAGGGTATCGCTACGCAGCGTTCTTCCTACGCCTGAACGCCCCGATAGCCGCCACACCAAGGCCAAGGAGTGCCAAGGACGAAGGCTCTGGAACACCATCGGGAGGCGGTGCCGGCTGGTCGATATAGAACTCATCCATCCCAAAGCAATCGACCGCGCTGGTGATGAAGAATCGAACCAGGTCAACGTTATCGAAGGCGCTTCCCAGGAAGATCTTGGTAGCCGGAAAGCCCCAGTCTTCAACCGGTAGCAGTTGCGCGATGCCAGTCGAAATGCCGCCCGAGAATCCTTCGATGTACGTTTCCTCGTTGCCGCTCGCTGCACCGCCCCCGTTATCCGTATTGGACGTGAGGATGAAGTAATTGAGATCGAAGGTACCGCCGCCCACTTTGGTGATTTCGATTCCCGTCACCGTCCCGTAGTCCCCTAGGGACCAGTGAGCGTGGATGACGTCGTTCGCCCCGCCATAGTACGGACCGACGTATCCGGTACCTCCGACAAAACCGAGCTTGAATCCATTTTCGACGTAGTAATCGCCGTAGCCGCCCATGACCGTGTTGGTCGTAAATAGCGGCGAACCGCCACCGTAGAGCGTGCCTCCCGTGAAATCGATCACCGCGGCGCTAGCCGGAGCCGCGAGAGCCAGAGCGAACGATGCAGCCGAAAGTACTTTCGCGAGCTTCGTTGTCATTGTTTTCTCCCGTTATTCTAGGTATGCGCGCGGACGCATATCTCATGCCGAGGGCATTGAAAAACCATAACAATTTGTTTTTACGCAGATTTTTCCAAAACTAAGATGGCGCGATGAGGAGCTGCGTAAAAAACCACGACATACTTGTGGCTTTATTCCTTTGAAACCGCGGAGATAAACAAAGCGGTTTGCGCGGCCGCAATACCCGGCAAAGGGTAGTGCGGCCGAAGCCACTTCACCACGAGGCGCCTTTTGTCTTTGCATCGTGCATCGAAGCCTCCGCTCGGCAACAGCGGGCACACTTTTCGCACAGTTCCACCCCGTCGCATTCTTTTCCCAAGAACCTCATGAACGCTCCGGGACTCTCGGCCGCCTCCCTCAAATCGAGCGTCGAGCCATCGGCCGAGCCTCCGCAGCGGGTGATCAAGATCCGACGCGACTACAACACCTGGGTCGCCAACGAAACGCTGGAGGATTACGCTCTGCGTTTCACGCCACATAGTTTTCGCAAGTGGTCGGAGATGCGCGTGGCGAATACGGCGTTTGGCGCTTCCTCGTTTCTGGTGCTGGAAGCGGTCGGCGCGACGATGCTCGTGGGCAACGGTTTCGTGAATGCCTTCTGGGCGATTCTCGCGACGGGGCTGATCATCTTCCTGATCGGGCTGCCGATCAGCCACGCCGCCGCCAAGCACGGCCTCGATATGGATTTGCTCACCCGCGGGGCGGGCTTCGGCTACATCGGCTCGACGATTACCTCGCTGATCTACGCCTCCTTCACCTTCATCTTCTTCGCGCTCGAAGCGGCGATCATGGCGTACGCCTTGGAACTCGCATTCCACATCCCGCCCACCTGGGGCTACCTCGTCTGCGCACTCGCGATCATCCCGCTCGTTACTCACGGGGTAACCGCCATCAGCCGATTACAGGCATGGACGCAGCCGATCTGGGTGGCACTGCTCGTCCTGCCCTTCTTGTTCGTGCTCACCGAAGAACCGGAAGTGCTCGGCGAACTCGTGCGCTATTCCGGTGCAAAGGGCGACAGCGGCGCATTCTCCATGCCCCTCTTCGGTGCGGCGCTCACCGTCGGCATCGCGCTGGTTACCCAAATGGGGGAACAGGCCGATTACTTGCGCTTCATGCCGGAGTGCACATCGCGCAACAAGAAGACATGGTGGGCAGCGATGATGCTCGGCGGCCCCGGTTGGATCGTGCCGGGCGTTGCCAAGATGCTCGGCGGCGCCCTTCTCGCCTATCTCGCGCTGCGCAATGCCGTGCCGGTCGACAAAGCGGTCGATCCGAACCAGATGTACCTGATCGGCTTTTCGCACGTTTTCCCGAATTCGGCGTTGGCGATCGGCGCCACGGTGTTGTTCGTCGTCATCTCGCAGATCAAGATCAACGTCACCAACGCCTACGCCGGGTCACTCGCCTGGTCCAACTTTTTCGCGCGGCTTACGCATAGCCACCCCGGGCGCGTGGTATGGGTCGTCTTCAACACGTTGATCGCCCTGCTACTGATGGAGCTCGATGTCTTCCAGGCCCTCGGCCAGGTACTCGGGCTCTACTCGAACATTGCCATTTCGTGGATGGCCGCCGTGGTCGCCGACCTTGTCATCAACAAGCCCCTTGGCCTGTCGCCGAAAGGCATCGAGTTCAAGCGCAGCCATCTCTACGACATCAACCCGGTCGGCGTCGGCGCCATGGGTATCGCCTCCCTACTCTCCGTCGCCGCCTTTACGGGGGCGTTCGGACCGGACGTGCAGCCCTACGCAAGTTTCATCGCCATCCTCGCCGCCTTCGTCGCCGCGCCGCTGCTCGCTTGGTGGACGGGTGGCCGATACTACCTGGTGCGCCACGACACCCCCGGTGTCCGGGGCCGGCATCGCTGCTGCATTTGCGAGCGCGAATACGAAGCCGAGGACACGGCGCACTGCCCGGCCTACAACGGCACGATCTGCTCGCTATGCTGCTCGCTCGACGCGCGCTGCGACGACCTTTGCAAGCCGGGCTCGAACCTCGCAGGACAATGGCGCAGCCTGCTCGAACGCCTGTTGCCGGCCTCGGTGATCCCCTACCTCGACGCCGGCCTTGTGAACTACCTGATGCTGATGGCCGGCATCGTACCGGTGCTCGCCGGACTGCTCGGCCTGCTCTATACACACGAGGTATTTGCGCTTGGCGCGTCGCAGGCGCAGCTCGTCCCGCATCTACAGCAGGTGTTCGTCAAGACGTTCTCCGCGCTTTTGCTGTTCACCGGCATCGGCGCGTGGTGGATGGTGCTGGCGCACAAGAGCCGGCAGGTGGCGCAGGAGGAATCGAACCGGCAGACGCGCCTCTTGATGCAGGAAATCGATTCGCACCAGCGCACCGACGAGCAGCTTCAGAAGGCCAAGCTCGCCGCCGACCAGGCCAATCTCGCGAAAAGCCGTTACATCTCGGCAATCAGCCACGAGCTGCGCACGCCGCTCAACAGCATTCTCGGCTACGCGCAGATCCTCGGCGACGACGAGGCGATTCCGCCTAATCGCCGCCAAGCCGTCGACGTGATCCGCAAGAGCGGCGACCACCTGCTGTCGGTCATTGAGGGTACGCTGGATATCGCACGGATCGAAAGCGGCAAGATGACGTTGGAAGCGAAGCCCTTCGACTTTCCCGACTTCCTGCAGCAGATCGTCGGCATGTTCGAACTGCAGGCGCGCAACAAGGGCTTGGCGTTCCACTACGAACCGGCCGGCGAGATCCCGGCCGTCGTCCGAGCCGATCCGCGCCGCTTGCGCCAGATCCTGATCAACGTGCTCGGCAACGCTGTGAAGTTTACGGCGACCGGGCAGATCGGTTTCCGCATCGAGTATCGCCACGACCTCGCCGTGTTCGAGATCCGCGATACCGGACCAGGCATTCCGGAGGACGAGATCGAGCGTATCTTCGAACCTTTCGTTCGCGGCCGGAGTGCGCATGCCGGCGGCAGCGGCGTCGGCCTCACGATCGCGCGCATGCTTACGACCCTGATGGGCGGCGAGATGACGTTGACCAGTGTTCCTGGGCAAGGCAGCACGTTCCGCGTGCGGCTGTTCCTGCCGCGCGTCCATGCCGTGCAAGCCGCGCGTGAGCTCCCCCGCTCCAACCGCATCGGTTACGTCGGCATCCGGCGCCGCATCCTCGTTGTCGATAATGAAAAAGTCGATCGCGAGATGTTGCAGAACGTCCTTGATCCGCTGGGCTTTCAGGTCGAGCAAGCGGGCGGCGGCGAGGAATGTCTACAGGCGATCCCGGCCTTCGCCCCGCATCTGATTTTCATGGACCTCGCGATGCCCGGCATGGATGGCTGGGAGACGATCCGCCGCATCCGGACCGCGGGGCTCACCGGCGCCCATATCGCCATCCTCTCCGCGAACGCCTTCGAGAAAGGCCAAGAGAACGACGTCGGGATCGCCGCCGAGGATTTCATCGTCAAGCCGTTGCGTGTCGACGAACTTCTCGACTGGATCGGGCGCAAGCTCGGGCTGCAGTGGGTCTATGCCGATTCTTCCGAGGTCACGCCGCCCGACCGCCCCGCGGAGCAGCCGCACCACACCGCGGCCACGGCCATTCCGCCGAGCCGCCACTACTTGGCGGCGCTCGATGAACTCGTCGATCTCGGCTACGTGCGCGGCATCCTCAACAAGCTCGGCGAAGTCGAACGGACTGAGCCGGCAAGCGGAGAATTCGTAACCATCCTGCGCGGGCTCGCCCGCCAGTTCCAGTTCGACGCCATGAAAGAAATCCTAAGAAAGGCGCGCGATGCCTGATCTGCCCGAACGCGACATTTCCGACATCGTTCTGATCGTCGACGACATTCCCGAGAACCTATCGCTGCTGCACGATGCACTGGACGAGTCCGGGTACACCGTCCTCGTGGCCACCAACGGCGAATCCGCTTTGCAACGTGCGCGGCAGAGCCTGCCCGACGTGATCCTGCTCGACGCCGTGATGCCGGGCATGGACGGCTTCGAGGTCGCGCGGCGCCTGAAGGCCGATTTCGCCACTCACCACATCCCCATCGTGTTCATGACGGGGCTGACCGAGACCGAGCACGTGGTCGCCGCCTTCGCCGCTGGCGGTGCGGATTACGTGACCAAGCCCATCCGCCCGGCCGAAGTGCTGGCACGGATTTCCGCACACGTGCAAAACGCCCGCCAGATGCGCCAGGCGCGTACGGCGCTCGATGCTTTCGGCCAAGCCACAATCGCGGTACGCGCCGCCGATGGCAAACTGGTGTGGCAGACGGCGCTCGCACGCAAGCTGCTGCACGACTACTTTGGAACGGGCGAGAAAGAGACACCGCCGCGCCTGCTCGAATGGATTGCGCAAGCCATCGCCTGCCGAAGGGAAAACCGTGAGCCGAATGCGCTGCTCGTTGCCGAGGGCAGCCGCCGCCTGCTCGCGACCTTCCACGATCAAACGGGCGACGAAGAATGGCTCGTCGTCCTGCGCGAGGAAAACGACGCCTCGGCGATCGAATCGCTGATCGCCGCCTTCCGCCTCACGCAGCGCGAAGCGGAAGTCCTCTACTGGGTATCGCTCGGCAAGACGAACAAGGACATCGGCGACATCCTCGGCAGCAGCCCGCGCACCGTGAACAAGCACCTCGAACACGTTTTCGAGAAGTTGGGCGTCGAAACGCGCACAGCGGCCGCCAACCTCGCCATGAGCAAGATGCGGGGAGCGTGAGGCCGCAGGCGGTTTTTCGCCCACGGACTCAACGCTTTCGCAGGCCGGAAGCGGCCCTCTTCTTGGCGGGTCTTTTCATAGAGAGTCCTTATTATTCAAAATAATAAGAAATTAAATTAATGTTCTGTGTCAATATCATCTAGCCGCCAAACCCCCGGGTTGAGTGCCTGTGCGGGTTCCCACTTTCCTCCCCGTGGGGCATCGAAAGAATGCCGGGGCGGTCGAGTTCGCAACACTCCTCCCCTGACAAGGTGAGGCCGGGCGGGATTTGCATCGCTTGATTCGACTCTATGGCTTCTTAATCCCCTGGCCGATGACGGAGCGGAGAATCGCCTGGCTATTTGACGAAATCGCCCTATCAATGCGTGTCCGACGCCACGCTGATCCGTACGCCTTCGTCCTGAAAACCGGGTTGGCATACAATCCGAAGGTTCTGGTCGGATAACACGAAAGGAAAAAGCAATGATCGTTCTCATCACCGGCGCAAGTTCAGGATTCGGCGAAGAAATGGCCCGCCGATTCGTTCGCCAAGGCCACAAGGTGATCGCCACCGCGCGCCGCGCCGAGCGGCTCGCCGAACTGCAGCGCGAGCTTGGCGACGCCCTGCTCCCCGTCGCCATCGATGTCACCGACGCTGCGTCCATCGATCGCGGCCTCGCGCAACTGACCGACACGTGGAAGCCGATCGACGTGCTCATCAACAACGCCGGCCTCGCGCTCGGTACCGAGCCTGCCTACCAGTGTTCGCTCGACGAGTGGACGACGATGATCGATACCAACGTCAAGGGGCTGGTGACGATCACGCACAAGTTGCTGCCGGCGATGATTGAGCGCAATACAGGCTTGATCATCAACATCGGCTCGATCGCAGGTAATACGGCCTACCCCGGCGGCAATGTCTACGGATCGACCAAAGCCTTCGTCGAACAATTCACGCGCAACCTGCGCGCCGACCTCGCAGGAACAGGCGTCCGCGCCACCAACATCGCACCGGGTCTGTGCGGTGGCACCGAGTTCTCCAACGTACGCTACCGCGGCAATGACGCGGCGGCAGCGAAGGTCTACGAAGGCACCATGCCGCTGACCGCAAGCGATATCGCCGACGCCGCCTACTGGATCGCCACGCTACCGGCGCACGTCAACATCACGCACATTGAAATGATGCCGACCTGTCAGGGTTACGGCGGATTCACGATCAAGCGGTCGTAGGCGGCGCAAAGCCCGGAGCGGCCCGCAGCGGCTGCTCCTAGATTTGCAGGCGGCGCCGGCTTGACCCATCATGGCAGCCGATTGATTCGAGGTCTACATGGACAAGCCCAACGCTCCTTCCTGCGAAAAGAACCGGGAACCGATTCTTGACGTGCTACGCCAGCACTTCGCCGATCGTCATCATGTGCTGGAAATAGGCAGCGGCACCGGCCAGCACGCCATCTTCTTTGCCAAACACTTGCCGCACCTGACCTGGCAGACGTCGGATCGCGCAGAAAATCTGCCCGGTATCACAGCATGGCTGGACGACGCCGCCCTGCCTAACACCCCGCCCCCTCTGTTACTCGATGTGCAGGAAACCTGGCCGGTCCTATCCTACGATGCGGTTTTCTCGGCCAACACCCTGCACATCATGCCCTGGACCGCCGTCGAGTCTCTGTTCGCCGGTCTGACCAGCATCATGGCTCGCAACGCCAAACTGGCCATCTACGGTCCATTTAACTACGGCGGCCGATTCACCAGCGACAGCAACGCTAGTTTTGATCGCTGGCTCAAGGAAAATGCGCCACATCAAGGAATACGGGATTTCGAAAAGGTGCATGCCCTCGCGCAAGGAGCCGGGATGGAGCTGCTTGAGGACCGGCCGATGCCGTCAAATAACCGCTGTCTGGTTTGGCAGGTAGGGGATAGTGTTGAACTTGGATGAGTAGCGATCAGCGGCACGACCTGCCTTTCGGCATCAAACCTCGAATGGCAGGTTGCCTATTAAAGCCGCCATTCACAGTGCTTTAGGATATTTACAAGTTCTTGAGTGCTTCGATTCCTGTCTCTGTCTTAGTTGGCTGCTTGTACCTTTTGCTGCAGACTACCGCTTTGGATCGTCTGCCTAGATCTTGAATTCCAGGAGTAGGGAATGAGTATTGAAATCGAAATGGGTGAAGTAGAAGATGAACAGGAAGTACCGCCCGCTGGAGTCAAAGAGCAGGATCCCGACGAGTTTTTTTCGAAAAACGCGTTTCGTATCGTCTACCAGACGAACAACTTTTTCCTACCCCAACTTCGAGATCTCATCGAAAAGGGTGAAATACTGAATCTGCGGCCGGAATACCAGCGACGCTTACGTTGGACAACTAGTCAGAAGTCCAAGTTGATTGAATCTTTTCTCTTGAACATTCCGGTCCCGCCAGTATTCCTTTACGAGAGCGACGCGGCTCGGTATGAGGTCATGGACGGTCAGCAGCGGCTAAATGCTGTGCGTGAGTTTATTGCGGGTGACTTTGCTCTAACGGCATTGCCAGTGCTTAAGCCACTCAATGGGCTCCGCTACTCTAAATGCCCGCCGCGCATCAAGAGAGCGCTCGACCGTGCAAGCATATCGGCCATAGTATTACTTCTTGAGAGTGAGACCAAAAAAACACAAGAGCAAATTACGCTCACGGACATTCGTAGGTTCATATTCGACCGCTTGAACACCGGTGGCATAAAGCTGAATCCGCAGGAAATCCGTAACGCGCTCAATACCGGAGACTTCAACAAGGTCATCATCGACCTAACTCGCTTCAGGCTCTTCACGAAGGTCTTCGACATCCCTCCTTACATCGAAAGCGACCCAAACGAGTATTACGAAAACCCGCAGAGGCAGAAAAACATCCTCTATTCAACTATGGGCGATTGCCAACTCGTTCTTCGATATTTTGCTCTGAGGGACGAGAACAACATCCGCGGCTCGATGAAATCGATGCTGGATCGC
Source organism: Propionivibrio soli (assembly GCF_025770765.1). Taxonomy (GTDB): domain Bacteria; phylum Pseudomonadota; class Gammaproteobacteria; order Burkholderiales; family Rhodocyclaceae; genus Propionivibrio; species Propionivibrio soli. Next base: position 36,470 of record NZ_JANZKY010000004.1, read on the forward strand.
GCGATGGAACTCAAGATTACGGGAAATGAAGGTGAAGCACTTAAGCAGGATTTCATCGACCGTTTCACGTTTCTGCACGACCTTTTCGAAGGAAGGCCCTTCCTGCTTCCGCCAGATGATAAAGGGCACGTCCGTGTTTCGGCAGCAATATACGATGCCGCGATGGTCGCAATAAACGACCTTTGGGCCATACGCGACGAAATATCCAATGATGCGGCTCAAGTCAGAATACGAATGTCAGAAGCTGTAGCCGACCCAGCAAGAATTATCGTGCTGACGGGTCAGGGCAATACTGCAAAAGCAGTTAAAGAGCGGATTGCCCTTCTGCGGGAGATATTGCGTCCGGAGTAGATTGTGGCCACCGTCTTTGAAGTCATTGCTGAAGAGTTCGTCGAGGACATGGAGGCCATTCGCTCCCTAGTTGTTACGTTTGATGAGCCTCAAAATAATCTCAAGGTACGAATTGCGGCTGCGAATTCATCAACACTCTTGGTCGCAGCAACCTTTGAGGAGTTTGTGCGAGAGATGGCGCGAGAATACGCTCGATTTGTCGTCAACCGCACTGAGTCGTTTGCGAAACTCCCCTCGAAACTGGCCTCCACGGCTTGGAAGCGAACGATGGAAGGACTTGCGAAGATTAGGTTTCACGAGGATGAGGCTGGGATGGGAACGGAGAATCCATTCAGTGCCGCTCAAGTTCGGTTCTCTGTAATCCATGATTTTTGCAGCGGCGACCTCACCCAGGATATTTACCGTGATCTAATCCACAACGAGAACAACATGCGCCCTAATGAATTGAACAGCATGTTTAAGGTGAGTGGTCTAAGTGACGTCTGTCGAAAGCTATCACATCGGCAATCAATACTAGACGTCTTAGGCGAAACAGAGGGCGCCAAGGCCCACGGAAAACTCATAAACATGTTGGAGGATTTTTTCGAGCGTCGTAACGCTATCGCTCATTCCCTGAATCCGGGCCAGTCCAGTGGTCCAGACCAGATCGTGAACGACATCAACTTGCTTGAGAGTTTCGGGAGAGCTCTTTGCGAGACTCTCGACATACTGACGCAGACAACTCCCGAACGGCAATAACACTTCTAGAGGTCAAGTGACCGAACAAAGACACCCATTGATTGGGGCCGACGGCCCTCCATGATTGAGTAGCAGATTAGTGGCCGATACGTTACTTGCCGTTCGACCTGGCCATTGCATGGAGAGATGTCACGTTTGTTCATAATGCGGTGCAGAAGTATCGTCGGCCAAAAGCAACTGGCCGGTATTACTACATGTTGCTATTACGGCGACAATATCGACCGGCTCTTCTGGGTCGATAACTGCCCGTCACGTCGACGCGACGACGAGCGTGCAAACCGCATTATTCGTGAACGAACCGGCCTCGCCTGACGCAGACACATCTCGGCCAGGCGAGACCGCCTCCTTTGCATCACCCCGGAATATCCGGTTCGACGAGGTTGGCGAGTTGGATGAGGGATTCCTGCCAGCCGAGGTAGCACATCTCGGGCGGGATGGCTTCCGGGATGCCTTCTTGCACGATGCTCATTTCGGTTCCGCAAGCCACGGCTTTCAGCGTGACGGTCACCTGCATTTCGCCCGGCAGGTTCGGGTCGTCGAACTTGTCGGTATAACGAACCAGTTCGCCGGGGATGAGTTCGCGGTATTCGCCGCCGAACGAGTGGCTGTTGCCCGTGGAAAAGTTGCGGAAGGCCATGCGGAATTTGCCACCGACCCGGGCATCCATTTCTTGTACCGAGCAGATAAAGCCGTACGGCGGAATCCATTTGCACATTGCATCGGCTTCGACGAAGGCTCGATAGACCTTTTCGGGTTTAGTACGTAGGACGCGATGAAGTTTGACAGTGCCGGTAGCCATGATGAGTTCTCCTTTCTGGTAATGAAGGCGACGCGCGGGCGCCGCATGAGGCGCCCTCGGCGAACACTTCCTGTCGGGTAAGCAAATCGGCGAAGCCTATCTCGACCTCGTAAATCCGCGTTTCTCGTCGCCCCGATTAGGCTGCGTTCGCCCGAGAAAGATTCAGTGTTCAATCTTTTTCGACGCTCCAGGGTCGACGCCCGAGCGCGGCGCACATCGACATCTAGCCTTCGATTTTTGCCCCGGCGGCGGCGAGGAGTTCGCGCAGGATCGAGCGATGACAATGCGACTCATCGTCGCAGTAGCAGCCGACGGAGAAATTCGTCTGTTGCGAGAGCGCGGCTAGCAGCGCGACGGAATGGGCGCTTTCCGGTGCGGCCATTTCCGCCTTGAACTTGCGGGTGAATGCCGCCCACTGGGCCGGCGTTTCGGCCTGTTGCGCGAGCTTCATCGTCTCGACGCTCGGCGCGAGATTCGGGAACCAAACGTCGTACCAGTTCTGCCTGCTGAACTCGGATTTCGGCACGCCGCGCGGGGGACGGCGGACGGTGCCAATGCGCAATCCCTCGCCCTCTGCGCGCGCACTGCCTAATTGGATGATGCGGATCGCCATGATGCGCTCCTCAAAAGTAATGGTTCTGGTGTGGTGTCGGCCGGCTTTCGAAGATTCGAAGAGCCGCTATTCCGAACACACAGCGGGCTGCGCGTATTCCATCTCCAACATCACCCATTCGCGCCGCGATGCCCCGTAACGCTCGCCGATTTCGCACAGCGTGCGGTTAAGCTGCTTCATCGGCGTGAGACTCGCCGTTAGCGCTACCCGCCGTTTCCCCTCGGTCGCCGGTTGGGTCACGAGCGCAAGGCCGCTGCGCAGCTTGACCGGGCTCGATTCCGAGACCGCTTCGACCCGCGTTCGCCCGGTGCGCTCCCACGCGTCGGCGGTGAGCGCAAGCACGGTGTCGTCGCCGCCGGGCGGCACCTCGATATCCCAACGTTCCTTGTTCCAGAAATCCGCCTTGTTGAGGACGTAGTTCCACATGCGCCCGGCAGTCAACGCGAACGGCGTGCTGTCGTGCGCCGGAGCCCAGGATGCCACGCCCATTTCCGCCGCGACGGAGGCCGCTTTGTCTGGACCACCGATCGCTTCGACCACGGCAAGCATCGTGGGTATCGAAGCGGTGATGCCGGTCGTCGTGGCAACGCCGCGGTCGGCGACATACCGCCGATGAGGAACGTACGTGGCACCCGGGTTCTTGAGCATATCTTTACGGGAGAACCAATGACCGGTGAACCGTCGTCCGTCGAGCAACCCGGCTTCTCCGACAACGACTCCGCCGACGCACACGCCGATGATCCGGGCTCCACGATCGGCCTGCTGCCTGAGCCACGCCAGAATCTCCGGGGCGTTTTCACGCACCATCGCCGGGACGATGACGTAGTCGGCCCCGGCCGGGTTCTTGCGATCGAACTCGGCCAGGTCCTCCGCCACCTCGACCTCTAGCGCGGGGTAGAGGCGCACGCGCCCTCGGTGCAGGGCAACCGGCCGCACATCAGCAACATCGGCGCGCTTGAGCACCGCGTGCGTGAGCAGGAAGTCGGTCGTCTCGGTTCCCTCGTTCAACGCCAGCACAGCGATCACTGGGCGGCCGGCATTGCGAGGCTTCATTGCCTCGACGAACACCTGCTTGTCGCGTTCGAGCGCTACGGGGTCGCCGACAAACGGAGGAACCGTCACTCCCGGCCCGCATGCAGCCAGGGCGAGTGCGGCAACCGCGGTCAATATCCGGAACATCGAGCGCATTCGCCTCCTCCATCGTTGGTACTGCGATTTGCACCGACGGCGAATGTTCCCGCGACCAGGCGGTATTCGATTATGGACAATGTGCAACTTTACGGTTGCATTTAGTAAAGGCGTGTCTTATAGTGGCCACAAGCAACCTTATGGTTGCCTTTTGAGGAGATAGACCATGAGCCACTTCCAGCAAAGTCTTGAGCTTCAAGCGCTCCCTTCTACCATCTATGCGGCACTCACCACGATCGACGGCCTGCGGGCCTGGTGGACCGAAGAAACCGACGGGAACCCCACCGTTGGCGGCACAGTTCGATTCCGATTCGGGAGCAGCCACAAGGCCATGCGAGTCGAATGCCTTGAGTCCGACCGCGAAGTGCACTGGCTGTGTACCGAGGCGCACATCGACCCGGTAGCGCGAAAGGACGAATGGGTGGGCACGCGGATCGCCTTCCATCTGACGCCACTCGACGGCGGCCGCACGCGACTCGATTTCGAGCACAAAGGGCTGGTGCCCGCGTTTGAGTGTTATGACCTGTGCTGTAATGGCTGGAGGCATTTCCTGGGCAGCTTGCAGCAATACGTGGAAACCGGCCGCGGTGCGCCCTATGAGCAATGCGTCACAGCCGCCTGTGCCAATTGAGAGAAGGAGCGAACAGATTATGAGCACATCGGAAACGGATCGCATCGAACGCCGCATCGTCATCAATGCCCCACGTGCCCGAGTCTGGCGGGCGCTCTCCAACGCCGAGGAGTTCGGCACCTGGTTTGGGGCCAAGCTCAACGGGCAATCGTTCGTCCCGGGGCAACGTACGCGCGGCCAGATCACGATCTGCCAGTACGAACACATCTGGTTCGATGTGGTCGTCCAGCGCGTCGAACCGCAGGAGGTGCTGGCATTCCACTGGCACCCCTACCCCGTCGATGCGTCGGTCGACTACGAGCAGGAACCGCCGACGCTCGTGACCTTCACGCTGAAAGACGCGCCCGGCAACGGCACGCTGCTCACGGTGGTAGAGTCCGGTTTTGACAAGGTGCCGCCGCACCGCCGCCTGGAAGCCTTCCGCATGAATAATCAAGGCTGGGAAGTCCAGTTGAACAACATCGCCCGCCATGCCAGCGTGTGACACAACGGCGCCCGATACTGGCCCGCGCAATGCGGGCCTGCCGGCGATCGTCCGCTCCAGCGATGTACTCGCCAGCGTGTTCGCCGCGCTCGGCGACCCGATGCGCTTGAAACTTGTCGCCGTGCTCTGTGCCGGCGGCGCGTTTTCAATCGCGCAGCTGACGGCCACTACCGATATCAGCCGGCAGGGTGTGACGAAGCATCTTCAGGTGCTCGCGCAGGCCGGCCTCGTAAGTGACGTCAAGCGCGGCCGCGAACGTTTGTGGCAACTCGAGCCGGGACAGATCGAGGAAGCCAAGCGGACCCTCGAAATCATTGGGCGCGAATGGGACGTGGCGTTGAGCAAGCTCAAGGCGTTTGCCGAAGCGACCCTCTGACTGGAATCGATAGTCAGAGCTTTCAACGTTCTGAGCACGCTACCTCGCGACCGATACCGCTCACTCGGGCGCGGTGATTTCGCCGTACCCCTTGCCAACAAACTGCAGCAGGCAGAAGCCGTGGCCGAATGGGTCGGCGAGTACCGCCAGCTTGCCCCACGTATTCGATTGCACCGGTTGCTCCAGCTTGGCGCCCGCCTCGACGGCGCGTTCCACGGCGACGTCGATGTTGTCGACGACAATGTCCAGATGTACGGGGGTCCAGTGCCGCGCGTAGTTACGAAGCTGGGACGAACTTGCGGCCGGCTGGGTTCCTGGTGCATTGGCCAGCAGATAGATCGGCGCCGGTCCGCCCAACAGCTCCGTTCCGTCTACCCACAATCGGCGGCCCTCCGTAAGGCCGAACGCCCGCGTGTAAAAGTCGATCGCTCTCGGCAAATCGTCGACGTCGATATTGATCAGAAACTGCATGGCGTCCTCCGTCTCACGTAGCGATCACGGAGATCGCCCGGCAAGAATGAGGCCGACGGCGGACAACCCCTGGGCCGTCCGTCTCGGAGGGCACTACCGCTTCTTGAGATCCTTCTTCACCGACTTGATGAACTTGCCGAAGTCGCGATCCTTTTTGCGCTTTTCGATGCTCGACATCTCATGGAACGCCGATTCGTCCCGGAGCTTCAGGTAGTTCTCGTAGTGCTCCTGGGTCACGGCTCCCGACTCCACGGCTTCAAGCACCGCGCAGCCTGGTTCACCCGAGTGGCTGCAGTCGCGATAACGGCAGGACGAGCCGAGTCCGACGATGTTGGCAAAGCTGTCGCTGATCCCGCTTTCCGCGCCGATGACGCCAAACTCGCGCATCCCCGGGCTGTCGATGACCAGCGCACCGCTCTTGAGAACGATGAGTTCGCGGCGCACCGTCGTATGCCGGCCTTCTCCCGTACCACTGACGCCGCCCGTCTGCAGCGCATCCCGGCCGATCAACCCATTGATCAGCGTGCTCTTGCCCACGCCGGACGAACCGACGAAGCAATAGGTTTTGCCGGGTTGGAGCCTGCGTTCGAGATCATCAACGCCTTCACGTGTCACGTTGCTCACGGTCAGCACCGAGGCCGAAACGCCCGCCGCCTCGATCTCCGCCAACTGCCGCGCGAGCACTTCCGGAGCCACCAGATCGGTCTTGGTGAGCAGCACGAGCGGCTCCGCGCCGCCATCCCGCACCATCACCAGATAGCGCTCAAGACGGTTGAGGTTGAAGTCGTAGTGACACGACTGCACGACCACCACGTAATCGACGTTGGCGGCGATCATCTGGTATTCCCCCGCCGCGCCCGCTGAATTCCGTCGCAACACCGTCCGCCGTTCCAACAGCGCCCGCACCAGCCCGACGCCTTCCGCAGCGGGTCGTTCGACGCACACCCAGTCGCCAACGCAAGGCCTCTCCTCCGACACCTGATGCCGATACAAATACCGCCCAGCCAATTTCGCGCGGAAGGTGCCGGTGGGATCCATCAGCCATAATAGATCGCGGTCAACCGCCGCGACCCGCGCGACAGTTTCGTCGGCGCCGTAGATGGCGCGCTCTTCGAACCAGTCGGTCCAGCCAAGAGGGGTCAAATCACTTATTTGGAGCATTGATGTGCTTTCTCAATCAAGCGTCTTCTCTGCCGAAGGGATACGCGCCTTCTTTAATCAGCCTGCTGCAATGCCCGTCCCATTCTCGACCGCTGACCAGTCTGTACGCAGTAAGCCGAACTGCAGAAGGTCGCGGAACTCGCCGCCCCAGTAACCCGCTTGGCGAAGGCAACCTTCACGCCGAAAGCCCAATTTCTCTGCCAATCGAAGAGAGGCGTGATTCCCGGGATGAATCTGCGCGTCAATCCGGTTCAACTGCATCTCAGTGAAGCCCCAGCAAAGGGCTACCCGCAAAGCCTCGTTCATGAACCCTTGGCCTCTCGCGCTGAACTCCAGTTCATAGCCTGTCGTACATCGATGCCAAGCGCGGTTCCAAGCGAAGAGCCCACAGCTGCCGATCAGTCGGCCCGTCGATTTCTCTTCAAGCCCCCAGCGTATGCCAGGATTGGGCAACGAACGCCAGCCCGAGAACTTGGCGATGGTCTTCTCTGCTTCAGCAAGGCTGTTGATCGGGTCCGTGCCGAAAAATGGCATAGCGCTGGAGTTACTGTAGATTTTGAAGATCGCCGGAGCATCAGAGGCATCAAGCTCACGCAAGCGTAAACGTTTTGTTTGAAGCTCAGGGAAGGGCAACATGATTAACGGGTAAACCTAATGAGGCTGAAGAAACTCCGCGGGACAACAAAGAATCATTTCAGCTAACAGAGCCGTTCTCGGTTTTCTCGCCAAGCAGTTTGGAGAAAAGGACCCGAGGCTGGCCCGGTCCCGCGTAGTCGACGCGTACGGTGCACCCATTGACCTCGCCGTCGCCCGGCAGCACTTGGAAACCCAAATGCCGATGAAAAGCGATTGAGTTCTCGTTGACTGGCGACGTGATCGACCGGACCTCGGTGCAGCCAAGACGAGACACCGTCTCGAAGAAGCGCTGATACAGCAGGCGGCCATAACCCTTGCCACGGCTGGCCGGCGAAACACCAATGAAGTGCGCATAGGCCACTGCCGGAAAAGTCTGCGAACGAAAGCCAATGAAAAAGGCCGAGACGTCTTCCTCGTCGACCACCACGAAACTCGTCTCCGAGAAATGCTCAAAAAATAGTCGCGGCAACAAGCCGCGAACCGGCCGGCCGCCCCACCATTCGTCGACGACAGACGTAATTGCTTCGAAGTCAGCAGGTTCAAGGTTGCGCAGCAGCATTGGTGTCAGCCCGGTGTCCCATCGTCATTATTCGCTCCCGTCGTACCGCCCGTCGTTTCGACCCGACACAGTAGCGCAGCAAGCAATCCATATACGCAGAATTCGACCAAACCAAAAGCGAACCATGCGACGACGAGCCACGCGGGAATGGGATAGAGAATGTACTGATTGAGATCAACGAGCAAGCCAGCGATCGCGGCGAAGAGCACGCCGTGAACCAGGCCGCCTCTCAAGCTCCCCGCGTATCGGGACTGCAGATACGTAAACAGGAAAACTACCGAAAGCGCTATGGTTTGCACTAGCGAGAGCACTAGGCTTCGTTCCGCGGCGGGTCTAGCGAACGCCGCCAGCACCGAATTCGCCTCGCGCAAGATGACCAGATGAACCAGGGCATTCCACAGCAAGGCGAAAAGGAAGATCGATGTCGCGGCAAGGCAGAAACGCTTCGGAGTCATTGGCGGTCCTCTTCTGTGACGACACCCCTTGAAGCCTAGCATTACTTGGGAGGGCACTCCGCGGGCTACCACGCCTAATGACAGCGAGGTGACCGATACCCTACGGTCCTGCCCGAGGGGCAAGAGAGGCCGGTTTTCATGCCGCGCCTCTCTATCAAAGCCCTCAATCGCGTCAAGTAGCCGGAAACATTGGCCGTTCGCCAATTAGTCCCAATTACTCTCGCATGCAACCGGTCGGCCAGCTGAGCTAGCACCCGATTCGGCCACCCTGCTCCGTACGTTCAGGCTTCCCCGAGGTAAGCCTTGCGCACCCGGTCGTCGACCAGCAAGTCCTTGCCGTTACCGGAGAAGATTATGGTTCCGGTCTCCATAACATAGCCGGTGTCGGCAACTTCAAGCGCGGCTTTGGCGTTCTGCTCGACGAGCAGAACGGTCACGCCGGCGGCATTGATCTGCCGAATGATGTCAAAGATCATGCCGACGAAGAGCGGCGCGAGGCCGAGCGAGGGCTCGTCCATCATAAGGACCTTCGGCTTCGACATCAGGGCGCGGCCAACGGCCAACATCTGCTGCTCGCCGCCGGAAAACGTGCCGGCCTTCTGCTTATGCCGTTCCTTCAGGCGCGGGAAGAGGCCGAACACGCGTTCGCGGTCGGCTTCGACTTCATCCTTATTCGTGCGCGCGTAGGCACCGAGGCTGAGGTTTTCGTCGACGGTGAGATTGGGAAAAATGCGGCGGCCTTCCGGAACAAGCACGATGCCCGATTCGACGATGGCCTTGGTCGGCGAGCCGAGAATTTCCTCCCCGTTCCAACAGACCGAGCCGCCGCCTGCTTTGACGAGACCCATGATCGAGTTGAGCGTGGTGCTTTTTCCCGCGCCGTTGGCGCCGACCAGCGTGACGATCTTGCCCGCCGGGACGTCGAGGCTGATGCCGCGCAGGGCGTGAATACCACCGTAGTGGACAGATAGATTCTTGATCGACAGCATGGTTATTCCACCCCCAGATAGGCCTCAATGACCTTGGGATTTTTTTGGATTTCCTCGGGCGTGCCATGCGCGATGGTCACGCCGTAGTCCAGCACATACATACGTTTGCATACGCCCATGACCACTTGCATGTGGTGTTCGATGAGCACGATAGTGAGTTTGAACTGGTCGCGAATCTTCAGGATGAAGTCCATCAGTTCGACCGACTCCTGCGGGTTCATGCCCGCGGCCGGTTCGTCCAGGAATAGCAGCTTTGGCTCCGTGGCGAGCGCGCGCGCGATCTCCAGCCGACGCTGTTTGCCGTAGGGCAGACTGGTTGCCTTGTTTCCTTCGTGCGCACTCAGACCTACCTCATCCAGCAGCGCACGGGCGCGTTCGTGAACATGCCGTTCCTTCTTCATGTACGACGGCAAGCGCAGGGTGGCTTCGAGCAGGTTGGTTCCCATGCGCATGTGCTGCGCCACGAGAACGTTCTCGAGCACGCTCATTTCCTTGAACAAGCGAATATTCTGGAACGTACGGGCCACACCGAGGTGGGTGATGGCGTGCGGCTTCATGCCGGTGATGTCCTTGCCGTCGAACATGACCTTGCCGCTGGTCGGCTTGTACACTCCGGTGATGAGATTGAATGAGGTGGTCTTGCCGGCGCCGTTCGGGCCGATCAGGCCGACGATCTCGCCGGGTTGGACGTCCATGTTCAGTGCCGTGACGGCAGACAGACCGCCGAACTGCTTGTTGACTTCGATGGTTTGCAGCAGGGAACTCATTACTCACCCCCCTTCCCGGACTTCGGTCCACGTTTTGGCAGAAGACCTATTCGGGAGAGCGAATCCCAACTGAACTCGGACGTGCCCATCAAACCCTGCTGACGGAAGATGACGACGACCATGAGGAGCGCCGAGAAGAAGACCATGCGCAGGCCGGGAACGCCGTTGGTCACCATGAACCCGAGATTCAGGGGGCCATCGAGGAAGCGCAGCGCCTCCATCGAGATGGTCACGACAATGGCCGCGACGATCGAACCAGTAATCGACCCGACTCCGCCAAGCACGACAATCAGCAGGATGTCGAAGGTTTTCAGGAAGATGAACTGTTTCGGGTCGATGGTGGTGAGGTAATGAGCCAACAATCCACCGGCGATCCCCGCGAGGAAACTGGAGATGGTGAACGACAGCACCTTCATGCCGAAGACGTCGACGCCCATGGACTCGGCGGCGATTTCGTTATCTCGGATCGACTTGAATGCGCGACCGTAGCTCGATTTGATGAGCAGTACCAGAAACAGGGTGATGACGACAGCCGAGCCCCACGCCCACCACATTGTCGTATAGCGCGGGATGCCTTTGAGGCCGAGCGAGCCGTTAGTGATCGATTGCGTGTTTGTCAAAACGACGCGGATGATTTCCGAGAACCCAAGCGTGGCGATCGCCAGATAGTCGTCCCGCAGCCGCAACGCGACGACGCCAAGGAACCAGCCGATGAATCCCGCAATCAGCCCGCTGACCAGCAGCGCAGGTAGAAAAGGCAGATGCAGATCGAGCAGCCAGGGCGCGATCGGCTGCAGCACAAAGTTGGTCGCCTTCTGATCCGGCGTCATGGCCAGCAGTGCGCAGGTATAGGCGCCGACCGCCATGAAGCCCGCATGTCCCAAGCTGAACAGGCCGGTAAAGCCGTTGATCAGGTTGAGCGATAACGCGAGGATGATGTTGATCGCGCAGAGCTTGAAGATCTGCATGGTGAAGCGATCGAACGTCGAATCGAAGACGAAAAGGAGGACAAGGCCGATCACCGCCGCTCCCAGCGTCAGCATCGCGTCCCGGCTCATGGGCTTTTTCTGGAGCGTATTCATCAGACTTTTTCCCCCTGGTTCTTGCCCAGCAAACCAGTCGGTTTTACCAGCAGGACCATGATCAACAGGACGAAGGCAAAGGCATCTTTGTAGCCGGTGAGCTCGGGCAAGACCGCGATCGTCATCAGTTCGATGAGGCCGAGCAGCAGCCCGCCGAGGACCGCGCCGGCAATGCTGCCGATACCGCCGACGACGGCGGCGATGAAGCACTTAAGACCGGGCATGATCCCCATCAGCGGTTCAAGGCGCGGATACTTCAGCGCCCACAGGATGCCGCCGATCGCCGCCAACGCGCTACCGATGGCGAAGGTGATGGACACGATGCGGTTGACGTCGATGGCCATCAGGCGCGCCGCATCGATATCGGTGGATACGGCGCGCATGGCCATGCCGGTCTTGGTGCGGTGCACGATCCACAGCAGAACCGCCAGCAAAACGGCGGTGACTACGGGAATGATCAGGCTGACAGCAGCGATATGTACGCCGCCGATCACGTGGTTGCCAGCGAACAGGTTGGAAACAGGGAAAGCTTTTGGCCGTGCGTCGAACAGCACGATGGCCAGGTTTTCGATCAGGAAGGAGGCGCCGATGGCGCTGATCATGATTGAGATGCGCGGCGAGTCTCGCAACGGACGATAGGCCACGCGTTCGAGGCCGACGCCGAATACCGTCGTAACGACAATGGCCAGGCACACTGCGAGCCACCATGGCATCAGGAACGTGCTGACGCCGTAGAAGGCGAGATACCCGCCAATCATGAAAACGTCGCCATGGGCGAAGTTGATCAGGCGCAGGATGCCATACACCATCGTGTAACCGATGGCGATCAACGCATACAGGCTGCCAAGAGACAGTGCGTTGACGAATTGTTGAAGAAAAGTCTGAAGATCCATGAAGTTCCTTCTGGCCCGCGCCGGCAAGGCCGGTGCGGGCCGGAGCAAAGCCGGGAAGCCGGACGTAACCTCCGCCTCAGCTTTCGATCATATGAAAATCCGAATGTGTCGGCAGCTTTCGCTACGGCACATCCGGATTTTCGGTTACCACCGGAATGTCAGGTGCGGGCGTAGTACCCGCGATCCCTTATTCTTTTTTACTTATTGCGGCTTGACCGTCGTCAAGAACGCAAACTTGCCGTCCTTCACCGTCTTGAACACGGCGGCCTTGTCGGCATTGCGTTCGGCATTGATCGTGATGGCGCCGGCGGAGCCTTCAAAGTCCTTGGTCTGCGTGAGCGCATCGCGGATCTTCTGCGGCTCGGCAGAGTTCGCGCGCTTGATGGCGTCCAGGATGACCAGGTAGGCGTCGTAGCCGAGAGCGGAGACGGCCGACGGTTCCTTCTTGTACTCGTCGCGGAACGACTTCAGGAACGATTCGGAGGTCTTGTTGATCGGTACGTCGTTGGCAAAGAAGGTCGAGAAGACAGCGCCTTCAACCGCGGGACCACCGACTTCGAGGAAGGCCGCCATATCCCATGTATCGCCGCCGATGAACTGCGCGTTGATGCCGAGGGCGCGGGCCTGCTTGATGATCAACGCCGACTCGGTGTAGTTGCCGGGGGCGAAGATGGCATCGGGCTCGAACTTCTTGATGTTGGTCAGCTGCGCGGAGAAGTCCTGGTCACCCGTGTTGTAGTCGGAGGTGGCAACGATCGCGCCTTGATCGCCCGTCAACTTGACGAACTCGTCGGCGAAGAACTTGGCCAGACCGACCGAGTAGTCATTGGAGACCTCGCGGATGATGGCAACCTTCTTGGCCTTCAGAGTGTTGAATGCGTAGGTCGCGCCGACGACGCCTTGGAACGGGTCGAGGAAGCAGACGCGGAAGTAGTATTCGTTACCCTTGGTTACGGCCGGGTTGGTAGCAGAAACGGCAACGGCGGGGATCTTGGCTTCGGCGAAGATCGGGCCGCCTGACATCGACAGCGAGCTACCCCAGGAGCCGATGACGGCGTTGACCTTCTCCTTCTGCGCCAGCACGGTAGCGGCGTTGGCGGCTTCCACCTTATCCGACTTGTTATCAACGGCGACCAGTTGGACCTTCTTGCCGAGAATTTCCGGGAAGAGTTTGTTGGCCAGCTTGATACCGTCGTATTCATCCGCACCGCCGGCACCGTTGGCACCGGTCAGCGGCTCGAACACGCCGATCTTGATGACATCGCTGTCGGTGGCGGGCTTCGAGCACGACACCATGGAAAGACCGACTGCCATCGCAGCGGCGACCGTCAGGCACGACACGATTTTGTTCATAGACCCCCCTTTAAGATAACCGGAAAATGCTACAGACCAGGTTTTCCGCAGTCAACATAAAACACGCCTCGATCCGCGAGAAAACGGTGAAACAGCAACACTGCGAACGCGAGCACCGACGAAAACTCGGCGCGACCTTAAACAGCATCTACTGGGACGACAACGCTTCGCCTTCAAAAACGCCCAGCGTACGATTCTTTCGCACTTTGTTCCAGGGAAAACAACAACCGTTCATGACGATATAGACGCCCGCGGCCACGAGTTGCGAGGCGGTAATAGCGCTGCCGAGGTTGAAAAGCGCGTCGCTCCGCGACACAGCGTACGGCACCATGGCACCTGTCAAGACGATCCGCTTCCCGGTCAGCGCCGGATCTCCGGCCTCGAACGCTCGACCGATGACTCCCGCCGTCTCCGTCATGGTATCCGTACCGTGGGTAATGACGATCCGTTCCTCGTCGGCGTTGCGACAGGCGTCCAGGATGCGCTGCCGATCGGCGTCGCGCATATCCAGACTATCCACCATCTGGTTCAGCTCAAGTTCCACCGGGACGCCAACACGCACCTGCTCAATGATGTCTGGAAGATGGGTGTCCTTGAAGTCCAGCTGGCCTCGAATGGCGTCGTAACGCTTATCAAAGGTGCCACCGGTGATGATGATTCGCAGAGTCATGAGTTGCAGAAATCCCTTTCGGTTACCCACTACGGGCGAGAGGCGTTTTCTAATAACGGGCGTTACCTGGTGTGCGCGGGAACGGGATCACGTCGCGCACGTTGGCAAGGCCGGTAATATAGGAAATGGTTCGTTCAAATCCCAGCCCGAAACCAGCATGCGGAACGGTACCGTAACGACGTAGGTCGCGGTACCAACCGTAGTGCGCCGGATCGAGCCCGACTTCCAGCATGCGTTTGTCGAGTACGTCGAGCCGCTCCTCGCGCTGCGAACCGCCAATGATTTCGCCGATCCCAGGCGCAAGTACGTCCATCGCGGCGACTGTCTTGCCGTCGTCGTTGAGGCGCATGTAGAAGGCCTTGATCTCCTTCGGGTAGTTCATCAATACCAACGGACCCTTGACGTGTTTCTCGGCGAGATAGCGCTCGTGCTCGCTCTGCAGGTCCGTGCCCCACTTGACGGGGTAGTCGAATTTTTCCTTGGCCGACTCAAGGATCTTGATTGCCTCTGTGTAATCCATGCGCACGAAGGTACTGTCGATCATGCCGCGCAGTTTGGCGATCACGCCCCTCTCGATCCGTTCTTCGAAGAATTCCATGTCGTCGGCGCGCTCGTCGAGTACAGCCTGAAAGACGTACTTGAGCATCGCCTCGGCCAACGTGGCATCGTCGGCGAGGTCGGCAAACGCGATCTCCGGTTCGACCATCCAGAATTCGGCAAGGTGTCGGCTGGTGTTCGAGTTCTCAGCGCGGAACGTCGGGCCGAAGGTGTAGACCTTCGACATGGCCATGCAGTAAGTCTCGACGTTGAGCTGGCCGGAGACGGTGAGGAAGGCTTCGCGTCCGAAAAAGTCCTGCGAGTAGTCGATCTTGCCCTGCTCCGTGCGGGGCAGATTAGCCATGTCGAGTGTTGACACCCGGAACAGCTCACCGGCGCCCTCGCAGTCGGAGGCGGTGATGATCGGCGTATTGACCCAGAAAAAGCCCTGCTCATGAAAGAAGCGGTGGATTGCCTGGGCGATCGTATGGCGCACGCGCGTCGCGGCACCCATCACGTTGGTCCGCGCACGGAGGTGCGCAACTTCGCGCAGGTACTCCATTGTGTGCGGCTTAGGCTGAATCGGATAAGTATCGGGGTCGTCAACCCAGCCCACGACTTTGATATCCGTTGCCTGCATCTCGAACGGTTGTCCTTTGGCCGGCGACGGTACGATGATGCCGGTCGCTTCAACCGAACACCCTGCCGTAAGGTGGCGCACTTCATCGGCGTAATTGTTCAGGGCGTCGGTCGCGACGACCTGAACCGGCTGAAAGCACGAGCCATCCGAAATGCTAACGAAGGACATGCCGGCCTTCGAATCGCGCCGGGTACGCACCCAGCCTTTGACGGTAACGGGCGTATCCGCGGGCGCTTGTGCTCCAAGTATTTGTTTGACGCTCAGCTTCGTCATGACGTCCTCGAGAAGAATTGGCGGTTCGACAAAACCGGCAGTATCCCGGAGTGCCCGGCGATGATCAACTCCTTGTGCTCGCGGAAACAACAACAAACCCCGCAATCATTTCACGCTCCATGAGGCACTGTGGCCGTACAGACGCCGCGCTAATGCCATTTTCCCAGCCCGCGGCCAACACCCCGACCAAGTCCGTCGACGCTTACGATCGTTTACCCGCTTGCAATTCAATCCCATCGGGGTAGCCTTTGAAGCTTCGCCACGGAGGACCCATGATAAGCGTCGAGTTTTTGATCACGTCCCTGATCGTCGTGCTGATCCCCGGTACCGGCGTTCTGTTTACGATTTCCACCGGTCTGTTCCTCGGCAAGCGCGCGAGTTTGTATGCGGCGATCGGCTGTACGTTGGGGATCGTGCCGCACCTGTTGGCGTGTATTCTCGGTTTGGCCGCCCTCCTTCATGTAAGCGCCGTCGCCTTCCACACGCTCAAGCTTGCCGGCGCGGCGTACATGCTCTACCTCGCTTGGGCCACTTGGCGCGAGCGCGGCAGTTTCTCGCTCGACAAACCGAAGGAATCGGGCAACGCCGGCCGAATCATGATCCGCGCCGTGCTGATGAACATTCTCAATCCGAAGCTCACGATCTTCTTCCTTGCCTACCTGCCGCAGTTCATCGTCCCCGAGGCGGGCGCGCCGTTGGCGCAAATGCTGTGGCTGAGCGCCGTATTCATGGGGATGACGTTCGCCGTATTCCTTGTCTACGGTCTGCTGGCGCACGCGGCACAGCGTGCGATCCTCGGCTCGCCGCGCGTGCTCACGTGGTTGCAGAAAGGATTTGCGGCGGTCTTTGCCACGCTCGGCATCAACCTCGCCTTCTCGGATCGCTGAGTCGTAAGGTCAATTGACTGCAGGGCGCCGACACCGGAAACCCGCGGCTCTTCGTTTTGACGGTCCTAGCGATGTTCGCTGTGCGACTGGCTATCAAACCATGGTCTCTGTTGAGCCCTACTGCCCGGCATAACTCACTAATGCCGAGCCTCTCTGTGGGCCGAACTGGAACTCGCTTCCGATGATTGGCCACCTCTCGCCCTAACCAGAAAACAAATCTCTGAGTGGCGACAAACGCGGCAAAGCCCCTACGATTTAACCCGTTTCGACAATTCAGGGCTTCACACAGGCAGTTCAATCGCATACACTGCAGCAACCAAACAACAACAAAGGTTAGTTGTGTCGCAATATTCAACGCATTCAAATCAATATTCAGTCCTCGACGACGCGATGCCAAACTTCCCAATGAAGCATCTGTCTTTCGTAACCATCGGTACCGCCGTCTTTGCTCTGGTCACTTTCCTCGTAGGCTCGCTGCTCACGCATCTCTACTGCCTTTGCTTTGCGCAGAACGATGCCGACATCAACTTCTCGATGATGGTTTTTCTCGCCGTCTGGCCCTTCGTAGCGATCCTCGGTGGGTACGTTGGGCACCACATCTACAAGATCAAGAGCGCCGGCAAGCACTCCGACGAAAACCGCTGCCAGCCCCAGTAAAGCTTGGTCGGCACCGTGGGGCTTTATCCTACCTCTCCCCACCATTCTCTGATCAGACTCTGCAGCATCCTTTCCTCGGGCGTGGCCTAGGCGCGCAGACTTCACCAACTCGGCCGCGCCTCATTCGCTTAGCCCTTGCACGCAGTTGCCTATCCTTCGGAGCTTGCTGATGTATATTCGGTAAGCGCGCCGTCGGCAGCTGGGGAGCTGGCGTACGGTTTTCGAGCGCCTCACCGCCGAAAAGAACCAACACCATGAATCTGCAGCCGCGTTTTCACCTGCTCACCATCATCTTCTTTGTTGTCTTTGCGATTCCCTCTTGGATCGCTGTGCGCGCTTTGGCTGAGAGCATCATGGAGCAGTGGGCGGTACGCTACGCGGAAAAGCAGGTGCTCTACGACAAGGGGCGAACGCTGCAGCCGATTCTGCGCGAGGTGGCGCTGTCACGCCAAATGGCGTCTTCACAACCGCTACGCGAGTGGGCTCGCCGCCCAGAAGATAAGGCGCTGACCCAGCGTGCGGTCAAGGAAATGGAAAACTTCCGGCAGAACTTCCAGGACCACAGCTACTTCGTTGCTTTGCTCGGGAATGGTCACTATTACCACAACAACGCTCAGAACGAGTTCGGAGGCCAGGAATTCCGTTACGTCATGGACGAGCGCAACAAGAAGGACGCCTGGTTCTACGACCTGATCCGGCAAAAGCGCGACATCCATATCAACGTCAATCCTGACCCTAACCTCGGTATCACCAAGCTTTGGATTGACGTATTGATTCGCGATGGCAACGACATCCTCGGCATCGCTGGGACGGGACTCGACCTCACTTCATTCATCAAGAACGTGGTCGAGGAAGGCTCACCGGGCGTCACCAGCCTGTTCGTCGATCATGACGGCGCAATCCAGATCCACCGCAATCAGGCGCTGATCGACTTCGCTTCGATCAGCAAGAACAAATCGCAGCAAAACACGATCGATCTGTTGTTCGAACGTCCCGAAGACCGCAAGGCCGTTCTCGCCGCCATGAAGGAACTCGAAGTGCGGAAGAAGAACGTGGCCACGCTGTTCGTACAATCGAACGGAAGGCGCCACATTGCGGGCATCGCGTATCTGCCGGAAATCGACTGGCACGAGATCACCCTGCTCGACCTCGACGTGCTGCTGCCCTTCAGCCAGTTCGCCGGCATCCTGGCCGTCTATACGCTGACGCTGCTCGGCATCCTGCTGCTCTTCAACCTCGCGTTGACGCGCTTCATCCTCAAGCCGCTCAAACAGCTGGATGCCGGTATGGCCGCCGTCGAAGCCGGCAGTGAGGTACCAGCCAAGCTCGAAAACCTCGGTACGGGTGAAATCGGGCGGCTGATGAAGCGCTTCGTGCATATGGCGAAGTCAGTGACGATCTCGCGGCGCGACCTCGAGTTCAAGGTGCAGGAACGTACGATCGCGCTTGAACGGTTAACAAAAATTGACCCTTTGACCGAGCTTCTCAACCGACGCGGGATGACTGAGCGCGTCGAGTCCGAGCTCAAGCGAGCACGGCGCGAAAACAACCGACTCGGTATCCTCTGGCTCGATCTCGACAACTTCAAGGAGATCAACGACTGGCAGGGGCACGCCGCAGGGGACCGCGCGCTGGAAGCGATTGCCCGCATCATCGACGCGACGATCCGGCCCTATGACGTCGCGGCGCGTTGGGGCGGTGACGAGTTCCTGATCATGCTCTACCCGACCGACGAAGCCGTGCTGCTCGCGCTGGGAGAACGGCTGCGACAGGCGGTTGCGGGTTGCCGGTCGGTCGTCGGAAAAGACGGGCAGCCGATCGAGTTGAGCGCCAGCATCGGCGGCCATCTGGCCGGCAAAGACGAAGAGTTCAACACCGTGTTGCAGCAGGCCGACGGCGCGCTCTATGCCGCCAAGGCGGCTGGGCGCAATTGCTATCGAACGACGCCGGTTCCTCTCACCGCTGAGTAACGCCGAACGGAGGAACACGCGAGGCGATTCGCATCCCGCGAGGCGCGACGCATGAAGGGGCCGAGAGCAAGGAAAAGGCCTGCTGCTACGCCTGAATCGGCAAGAGGCACCGAGCGCCGCGGAAGCCGATGCGTCTGAAGCGCAACCGCCGAGCGTGAAGCGGAAAGTGCGGCAGCTCCGATCGCCGGAGGCTACTCCGGGAACCGGGACATAATCCCGCAGGACAGATCGCAGGAAGCCGCGCGCTTTCGACGAACCCGATGACGCCTTAGCGCCAGCTCACCATCGCGTAATTCTTCTTGCCGCGGCGCAGCAGCGTAAAGCGGCCGAAGCGGCGTTCGTTGTCGGTGAGTTGGAAGTCAAGCGCATCCACCTTCATCCCATTGACGGTAACGCTGCCACTTTGCAGGAAGGTGCGCGCTTCGCTCTTGGACTTGGCGAGGCTTGCAGCCACCAACACGTCGATCAGGCTCGTCTGCGTTCTCTCCAACGCCACGCCCGGCACGCCATCCTGCGCCAATTGCTCGAATTCCCATTGGTTGAGCGCGTCGAGATTGCCCGAGAACAAACTCTGACTGATGCGTTGTGCGGCTTCGAGGGCCGCCTTGCCATGCACCAGCTCGGTGGCCTGCTCGGCGAGAATGCGCTGCGCTTCCGGTTTTTGCCCGCTGGCCTTGTCGGCGGCTTCGATCTCCTCGATCTGCGCCATTGGCAGGAAGGTGAAGTAGCGCAAGAACTTGTAGACATCGGCGTCGGCCGTGTTGAGCCAGAACTGATAGAAGGCGTACGGAGAGGTCTTCGTCGCATCGAGCCACACGGCGCCCGATTCGGTCTTGCCGAACTTGGTGCCGTCGGATTTCGTCACCAGCGGCAGCGTCATGCCAAATACATGCTTCTGATGCAGACGGCGCGTGAGGTCGGCACCGGCGGTGATGTTGCCCCACTGGTCCGAGCCGCCGATCTGCAAGACGCAACCATGGCGGCGATTGAGTTCGGCAAAGTCGTAGCCCTGCAAAAGGCTATAAGAGAACTCGGTGTAGGAGATGCCCTGCTCGTCGCGGTTGATGCGCTGCTGCACCGACTCCTTCTTGATCATCGCATTGACCGAGAAGTGCTTGCCGATGTCGCGCAAGAAGTCGAGCGCGCCCATCGGACCGAACCAGTCGTAGTTGTTCGCCATGATGGCCGCATTCGGGCCTTCGAAATCGAGGAAAGGCGAAACCTGCCCGCGGATCTTCTCGACCCAGCCGGCGATGACTTCGGGCGTATTGAGCTTGCGTTCGGTGGCTTTGAAACTCGGATCGCCGATCATACCCGTTGCACCGCCAACCAACGCGATCGGCTTGTGCCCCGCCTGCTGGAAACGCTTCAGGAGCAGTACCGGCACCAGATGTCCCAAGTGGAGGCTATCGGCCGTCGGGTCAAAGCCGCAATACAGCGTCACCGACTCCTTGGACAAAAGCTCATCGAGCGCGGCGGCATCCGTAATCTGGGCGATCAAGCCACGTGCCTGCAAGTCCTGGAGCAGTGCGGACTGGTACATCGGAAATTTCTCCAAAAGGACGGCAATTCCCTTGCCGTTGTTATTCGACGAAGGGCGGGATTCTACCACGCGGCCCGATAGGGCTTCAGCGCGGAGAGAGGCTGCGTGATGCCTTCGAGGGCCGCTAGCAGAGCAAAGCGACCATGGACGGCACGGCTGATGGACAAGAAAGCGTTGTTAATCCCCTTGTTCCCTCTTGTCAGCGGCACGGCGAACAGCCCATGTCGGTCGTCCTGCAACGACAAAATTCTTCTGTTTCGTAGACTCGACGGAATCCTCAGCAAACGCGCGAGACTCGTGCCGAAAGAACTTTTTACGCCGCTTCAATCGCCCTTTCCCCTTTGTCCGCCCTTTGCCGGCGAGGATGGCGGATCAAGCTTCTTCAGTGGGCCCGTAGCGCTCCCGGCAGATTGTCCACGTTCAGGCGTTCGCTCCACTCCCGCATCTGCGATGCGAGGACGGGCTCGACGGGAATGCCGCTCATGCGGCGTACCTTCTCCTCACTCAATTCGGGGTCTCCGGGCATCAACGGTTGGCCCGGTTCGCCGGCGAGCGCGCGGGCAACCTGCTCTACGGTGGCGGCCAGCGCGGCGCCACCGGCAAAGCGCATCGGATCGAGCATCAGGAAGAAGGCGCCGAGGTGGCGCGGCTCATCCATGGCTGTGAACATGTTGGAGATGGTCGGCCCATACGGGTTGCCGTTGAGCGGTCCGCACAGGAGGTCGATCATCAGAGCCAGCCCATAACCCTTGTGCCCGTACTCGGCGCCGCCGAGCGGCGTCAGCGCCCGCGCGGCGACCGCGTCGGTGGTCAGGTTACCGAATTCGTCATAAGCGACGCCGGGCGGCAACGGGTGGCCTTCGCGGCGGGCATTCATGACGCGGTTGAACGGAATCGACGTGGTCGCCATATCGAGGCAAGCCGGTTCGTGGCCTTCGCGCGGGAAAGTGATGGCAATCGGATTGGTACCGAAGAAGGCGCGCGTTCCGCCGTGCGGCGCGGCCATGCTGTCGGAATGCGTAAACGCCATGGCGATCAGCCCAGCGCGCGCCGCGGGTCGTGCGTACAACGCCATCGCGCCGCAGTGCGACGAGTCGGTGACGCCGACAACGCCGACGCCGGAACGCCGCGCGAGATCCGCTGCCACGGCCGCCGCCCGATGCGCGACGATGATGCCGTGGCCTTGGTCGCCGTGCACCTGCGCCGTGGCGGGGCCCGTCTCCTTGACCGTGATGTTCGGGCGTGCCTTGATCGATCCCCGCGTCAGGCGCTCCATGTAGTGCGGCAGGCGGCCGATGCCATGCGAATCGATGCCCCAAAGGCTGGTTTGCACCAAGCTGTCCGCAAGTTGCCGGGCGTCGGCCGCCGTCATGCCAAGGGCTTCGAGGCAACAGCTCGCCCAGTCGGAAATGGACTGATGGGGAACGAAGGCGCTCCCGGGAATGATCGGCTGGCTCATATTGGGAAGGTTTCGTGTTGGAAAGGACCGGGCGAAGCGCGCGGGTTTTCTTCGTTGTGTTCGAGCGCTTCAACAACCCCAAAGTATATTGGATCGCCAAGGACCCGGCCAGCCGGGCGGGGATCGAGAGAGCACGGGGAGAGCGTCGAGAAAAGCCTAAGGCGTTCCGGCTTGCTGTCGTGTTCTCGCCCGCCGTCTCACCCTGCCAAAAGAAACAAGGGGAGTTATGCAGCGGATCTTTATCCATCAACCGCGGAGAACCCCTGCCGGCCTCCCCTTGTCAGGGACGGAGTGTTGCCACGCAGCGGTTACGCTCTCCCGACATCCCTTGTCGGGCATCCCGCCTTTTCAAGGTTGCTCTTCCGCAAGCGCCGAGCGCTAGCTCTCAGAGCCGCTCACTACGCCATCTAACGTATTCCGGGCGCAAGGCCCCTTCCTTAATCTGGCGCCGTGCCATGGACGAAAAGTCCTCGCCCTGGCCCGACGCCTATGCCACCCGATTAAGGAGTCCTTGCATGAAAACCCGCCGCACCTTCATCAAAGCGACCGTGCTGTGCGCTTCGATTGCCGCCATGGGGCTGACTGCCCTGCCGTCATTTGCCGCCGATACCATCAAGGTCGGCATCCTTCATTCGCTTTCGGGAACGATGGCCATTTCCGAAACGGCGCTGAAGGAAACCGCCTTGATGACGATCGACGAAATCAACAAGGCCGGCGGCGTGATGGGCAAGAAGCTCGAACCCGTCGTCGTCGACCCCGCATCGAACTGGCCACTGTTCGCCGAGAAAGCCCGTCAGCTGCTCACCAAGGACAAGGTCGCCGTCACCTTCGGCTGCTGGACCTCCGTGTCGCGCAAATCGGTGCTGCCGGTCTACAAGGAACTCAACGGTCTGCTCTTCTATCCGGTGCAGTACGAAGGCGAAGAGCTTGAGAAGAACGTCTTCTACACGGGCGCCGCGCCCAACCAGCAGGCGATCCCGGCGGTCGAGTACCTGATGAGCAAGGACGGCGGCGAAGCCAAGCGTTTCGTCCTGCTCGGCACCGACTACGTCTATCCGCGCACGACCAACAAGATCCTGCGCGCCTTCCTGAAATCCAAGGGTGTCGCCGAGGCCGACATCATGGAGGAATACACGCCGTTCGGTCACAGCGACTATCAGACGATCATCGCCAAGATCAAGAAGTTCGCCTCCGAAGGCAAGAAGACGGCCGTCGTCTCGACGATCAACGGCGACTCGAACGTGCCGTTCTACAAGGAACTCGGCAATGCCGGTCTGAAGGCCACCGATGTGCCGGTGGTCGCTTTCTCGGTCGGCGAAGAGGAACTTCGCGGCGTCGATACCAAACCGCTCGTTGGTCACCTCGCCTCGTGGAACTACTTCATGTCGCTCAAGAACCCCGAGAACGACAAGTTCGTGAAGATGTACAAGGACTGGGCGAAGAAGCAGAAACTCCCGAACGCCGACAAGGTCGTGACCAACGACCCGATGGAAGCGACCTACATCGGCATCCATATGTGGAAGCAGGCCGTCGAGAAGGCCAAGAGCACCGATGTCGACAAGGTGATCGCCGCGATGGCGGGCCAGACCTTCAAGGCGCCGAGCGGTATCACGTCCAAGATGGACGAAACGAACCACCACCTGCACAAGTCGGTGTTCATCGGCGAAGTGAAGGCCGACGGCCAATTCAACGTCGTCTGGAAGACGCCGGGTCCGGTCCGCGCGCAACCGTGGAGCCCGTTCATCCCCGGCAACGAGTCGAAGAAGGACGGCCCGGAAGGCATGTAAGCGCTTCAAGCCGCAAAGAAAAACGGGGGCCTCGCCCCCCGTTTTTCAATCCGTGCTCACTACCCTTTGACGGCGCCCATCGTCAGGCCTTTGACGACGTACTTCTGAAAAATCATCGTCAATGCGATCGCAGGCGCCATGATCGCTACCGCCGCGGCCATCACGCCGCCCCAGTCGACCTCGGCATACGAGAGAAAGTTATAGACGGCGATCGGCAGGGTCTTCGTCTTCTCCATGCTCAGCACTTGCGAGAACATGAAGTTGTTCCAGGAAAAGATGAACGACAACGTCGTGGCGGTGATGATGCCGGGTCCGGAAAGCGGCAGGATAATCGCCAGGAAGGCATGCTGTCGCGTTGCCCCATCGACCATCGCTGATTCCTCGAGCTCGCGCGGGATCGCTTCGAAGTACGATGACATGATCCAGACGACGATCGGCAGCGCGATCAGCATGTGGCTGAGCACCAGCGCGACGTAGCTGTCCATCAAATCCAGGCGGGAAAAAATGATGTACCACGGCATCAAGAATGAAATGCCGGGCATGAGACGCGCGAGCAAGATGAAAACCGCCAGCTTCTTCTGCGCAAAGCGCGCAATCGAGTACGCGGCCGGCAGACCAAGCAGGAGTGACAGCGCCACGGCGAAGCCGCCGACGATTGTCGAGTTGATGAAGTATTTGAGGAAATCCTGCTCCTCAAAAACCTTCCGGTAGTTGGCCAACGTCGGCTCGAAGAAAAGTTTTGGCGGCCACGAAATGATGTCGACCTGCGTCTTGAACGACGAGGAGAGCATCCACAAAAAAGGAAAGAGGACGACGAGCGCGATCAGCACGACGGCAATATAGAAGAGAACGTTCGAGAGAATTTTCTTGTTCACTCGGAAGCTCCTCAATTTTCAGCCGACGCGCGGGCCTTCATGATGGCCAGGCTGCACATGAAGACGATCAGGAACAAGGCAACCAGGACGACCGCCGATTGCCCCATGCGGAAGTACTCGAAGCTGTACTTGAACCCCATGATGTTCAGGGTTTCGGACGCGTAGCCCGGACCACCGCCGGTCATCGCGAAGATGATGTCGAAGGTCTTCAGCGCATCGATCAGGCGCAGGATCATCGCCGTCAGGATGACCGGCATGACCATCGGGATCGTTACGTACCGGAGGATCTGCCATTCGCTGGCGCCGTCGACCCGGGCCGCTTCGACCGGCTCGTCGGAAAGGCTGGCGAGGCCGGCCAAAACGATGAGGGTTATCATCGGCGTCCATTGCCATACGTCCACCAGGATCAGCGATGGAATAACCGTACTATCGCTCGAAATCCAATGTCCCTGCGGTAGTCCGAGCGAACTCAAGACGAAGTTGGCGAGCCCGATCGTCGGGTCGTAGAAAAGATTGAACACGATGCCGACAGCGACCGGCGTCGCGACCAGCGGTAAGAGCAGAAGCAGCTTGGCGATGCTCTTGCCGACGAAGGCGCGATTCAGGATCAAGGCGATGGTGACGCCGAGAACGACCTCGATGATCACGGCGAACACAGTGAAATAGAAGGTGCGGGCTACGGCGTCGAGAAAACGCGGCTCGGTCAAAACCCGCAGATAGCTATCGAACCCAACGATTTTTGCGGGCATGCCGGACGTCAGGTTCCAATTGGTAAAGCTGAGGAACAGCGTGTAGAGCACAGGGAAGACCATCAGCAGGGCGATGAAAATGACGGCCGGCAGCGGAAAAAGAACCGGCAGATTGCGTTCGGTAAAGCTCGACTGGCTCATTGAATCCCTCTGAAATCAAATCGCGGCACGGAGGGCGCCCCGGCCCCCCGCGCAAAGCGCCGTCTGATTACTTACCGTACTCGCCCGTATCCTTGAGCAAACCGTTCACCTGGTTCACCTTGTCTTTCGCCATCTTTTCCAGATTGGCCGAAGTTCCCTTGGTGTTGATCGACTCGATGATCAGTTCGCCGATCAGGTCGCGCGCTTCGCCAACGGCGCTCATATACGGCCGGTCGACTGGCGTCCCGTTCTTGGCGGCGAAGGTACGCGTTTCGATGAGTCCGGGATTGATCTTCGAGAGCACCACCTCATCCGACCACACCGATGAGCGCGCCATCGTGATGTTGCCGACCATACCCTTGATCGCCATCTCCTTGCTCGTCGCCCAGTCGAGGAACTTCATCGCGAGGTCCTTCTTTTTCGACTGCTGGGCGACCGACATACCCCACGAA
Source organism: Propionivibrio soli (assembly GCF_025770765.1). Taxonomy (GTDB): domain Bacteria; phylum Pseudomonadota; class Gammaproteobacteria; order Burkholderiales; family Rhodocyclaceae; genus Propionivibrio; species Propionivibrio soli. The sequence continues at coordinate 62,656 of NZ_JANZKY010000004.1, forward strand.
GACACGATGAACGGTGCGTTGGTCTTCGGGCCCGCCGGGAAGTTGGCGATGCCGAAATTCTCCACCGGGACCTGAGTCTTCGACGGATCGATGATCTGGCCAAGGAATACCGAGGCGTCCGTCCACATGGCTACCTTGCCCGCCTGGAAGAGCGGCATGATGTTTTCCCACGACATCGACGTCACACCCTTCGGGCCGTAGGTGCCGAGCAGCTTGCCGTAGAAGCGCAACGCGTCGACCGCGGCTTTCGAGTCGAAGACGGCGGTGCCCTTGTCGAGATACTGCCCGCCGTAGTTATAGACGTAGCTGGAAAGCTGGGTCACCGCCGCCGCCCCCTTGCCGCGCGAAGCGATGCCCGCCACCGCCTCGGAATTGAGCTTTTGCGCCGCGGCTTCGAGCTCCGTGAAGTTCGTCGGCACCTTGATGCCGGCTTGCTGCAAGAGGTCCTTGCGGTAATAGAGAACCTGCCATTCCGTAACCAGCGGCACGATGTATGGTTTGCCGCCGAAGGATGCCGCCCCCATGATGTTCTTCGGATAGTCGGCAAAATCGTATGCCGTCAGCGGGGCATACCAGCCGTTTTTCGCGAACATCTTGCCTTCCTGCAGGGGGCGCGTCATGAAGACGTCGACCGTCGAGGATTTCGTCGCGAACTCGGTCGTCAGTTTTTGCGTCAGTTGGCTTTCCTGCAGGCTTTCGACGTTAACCTTGATGCCCGACTGTTTTTCGAATTGCGGAATCGATTGCTTGATCAGTTCTCCATACGGGTGATTCGCCAGCAGCACGCGGATTTCACCGGATTTGGCTTGAGCCATCGCCCCTCCCGAGATGCAGAGCGAAGACAGAACCGCCACCGACGTTACGAGTATTTTTCTCATAAGACCTCCACAAATTAGAAAACAGGCTCAGCCAGGAACAACCTCTTTGGAATGACTTGTTGGACAACCTCCCGACGGCTTTCGGCAAACGCAGCGCTCTGCGGCATTCCGGATGCCGTCAAGCGATCGTGAGCGACGTATCCTTGTCGAAAACGTGCGTCTTGGGCATTTTCAAGGCCACCTGCAGCGTGTCCCCAACCTCGATCGCCCTGTCCGGAACCTCCATCCGCGCGACAATCGAGTGCCGTCCACAGCTTAGGTAAACAAAGACCTCCGAGCCAAGGAGTTCGACGACCTCGGCGCGCGCCGTGAGGATGTTTTGTTCGCCTGAAACGCCGTTGCCAGCAAGCGCCATGTCTTCCGGGCGTACGCCGAAGACGATTTGGCGCCCGACGTAGCCGGCGAGTGAGGCGTTGAACGCTTCCGGGAGCGCGACCTTGAAGCTTTCGGCGTCGACGATCAGACCGCCGTCACCCCTTACCAACGTGGCGTCGATGAAATTCATGGCCGGCGAGCCGATGAATCCGGCGACGAAGCGGTTCACTGGCCGCGAATACACTTCCATCGGCGCCCCGCTTTGCTGCAGCACGCCCTTGCTCATGATGAAAATTCGATCGGCCATGGTCATGGCCTCGACCTGATCGTGCGTCACGTACACGATGGTCGCTTCGAGGCGACGATGCAGCTTGCTGATTTCGGCCCGCATCGCCACGCGCAGTTTGGCGTCGAGGTTGGAGAGCGGCTCGTCGAAGAGGAACACCTTCGGCTTGCGCACGATGGCCCGTCCGACGGCGACGCGCTGCCGCTGCCCGCCGGAAAGCTCTTTCGGCTTGCGGTCGAGCAGTTCGTTGAGTCCGAGGATATCAGCGGCTTCACGCACCCGTTCGTCGATCTCCTTGTCGGAGAGCTTGCGGATCTTGAGGCCGAAACCCATGTTCTCGCGCACGCTCATGTGCGGGTATAGCGCGTAGTTCTGGAAGACCATGGCGACGTCGCGTTCGCGCGGCGGCATGTCGTTCACACGCGTATCGCCAATGTAGATTTCGCCGGAAGTGATCGTTTCAAGGCCGGCGATCATGCGCAACGCCGTCGATTTCCCGCATCCCGACGAACCGACGAGAACCGCGAATTCCTTGTCCTTGATCTCGATCGACAGGTTGTCGACCGCCGTGGTCGAGCCGAACCGCTTAACGACGTTCTTCAGAACCACGCTTGCCATAGATCTCCGACCTCGTCTTGGACCGCGATTTTTGGTATTGCAGGAGCTGGTTTGCCGGCGCTCGAACTTGCCCGCAACTGTGTCACCGAGGTAATAAGCTGTCAACGCAAGGAGGCAAGCGTCCGCGCCGAATGTCCGGCGAACGCTTTCCCTTGTGCGGCCCTGTGGGGGCAAAGACCGTGCCGACTCAACGGCGTGGAGCGCTCTCACCGCGCCCTTCAGGTTATTTGCCGAACAGACCTTTCAGCTTGTCCTTGAGTTTGTCTTCAGCCTTGTTCTTCAGCTCTTCTTTCTTTTCGTCGAGCTTGGCCTTGGCCGCCTCGCTGGCGAGATCGGCGAGCTCCAGCTTGTAGGAGAGCGCGTCGAACGGGCCAGTGACCCGCACGGGAATCGTCAGCCCTTGCAGCTGCGCCAGATCCTTTCCTCCTTGCCCGGCGCTCGTGTTGACAACGCTCGTCTTGGCTAGGTAGTTCATCTGGCCGCCGCCGATGTCGATGTCGCCCGCGCCCGTCACGCGCAGGAAAGGCGACTTCATCAGCAGGTCGTCGTTGCGGGCAACGCCCTTGGCGATATTCAGCGTGGCCGTGAGTTCCGAAAAGTCGGTCTTGTTCGCCGCATTGGCCTGTTGCGTCGCGCCCTGCTTAGCGCCGAGCTTGCCCTTGATGTCGCGCAAGGTCTGCGCGAGGTTGATGCCTTTGATGGCCCCGTCGCGCAGACTGAGCGCGGCTTTTCCGCCGAGCGCCTTTTTCATCGCGGTTACGGTGTCGCCGTTGGCCGTTACGTCGAGCGCCACGTTACCGCGACCTTCAAGCAAGTCCTTCTCGGCGAGGTCCTTCATCAGCGGGTTGATGCTGATGCCCGTGAGATCCTGCTTCACGGCGATCAGGTTGCCGGCCGAATTCACCGACAGGTTTCCGCGGGCAGTGCCCTCGTAAAGATTCAGCGACAACGGAGCGATGTCGAGACGGCCGCCGGCGACGCGGACCTTGGCGTCCAGCTTGCTGAGCTTCAGACGCGACACCTGCAGCGCGCCAATGCGCACCGTCCCGTTCGCGTCGATCCCCTTGAGCGCGGAGAGGTCGATCTTGTCCTCGGCTGGTGCGCCCGCGCCTTTCGGTGATGGTTGTCCTCCCGCCTGCCCGCTGCCCGGTTTGGCCTCGGGAGTCTTCTCCGCTTTCTTCGCCTCGTCCTTCTTCGGCGGCAGGTACTTGTCGATATTGAGCCGGTCGACGTCGACCGCGAAGCCGAGCGCCAAGGGCGAGAACTTCGCAACGTCGAGCTTGAGTGCAATCTTCGATTCGTCGAACTGCGTACCGAGGTCGGCAAGCGCACTCTGCTTCGTGAGGTCGGCGCTCAGGCGTCCGGCGAGCGGAATCTTCACCTGCTTCATCGGCATGCGCGGATTCGCGATTTCCAAGTTGCCGTCGAGCTTTTCCAGAGCGACAGTCCGCGCCGCGAGGTCGGACTTCACCGGGGAAGCGAGCCGCGCCTTGATCGTCGATTCGCCGGATTTGGCGTCGGCTTCGAGTGCCAGCTTGCCGATCTTGAGTGCGTTCTTGTCGCCCTCCACACCTGACAGGATGAGCTTGGCGGCGGCGTTGCGCTCCCGGCCCTTGAGGCTCGCCGAAACGTTGACGGTCTCGCCCGAGGAGTGTTCCGGCGAAATGCTGAGCTTGGGCACGTCGAGCTTGAGGTCGAAGGTGTCGTCGCCCGTCTTGCCGTTAGCTGCAAGCGAGAGCGCATCGACGGCCAGCGATTGGCGCCCGCTGTCGGCCTGTACGCGGCCGCTACCGAGGTCGAGATTGGACTGCGTCGTCGTCGACCCGGCCTTTTCGTCGCGCCATGTCACCTGGGCACGGGCGACGCGGATACCGGCAATGTCGACGTGCAATGGTTCGGAGGCGCCGCCGCTGGTTTGCGGTTTTTCCGGTGTTGCCTTGGGCGACTTCTCGTCGCCGCCCGTCAAGTCGGCGATGTTCAGCGTGCCGTCTTTGCGCTTGATCAGCGTCACGTGCAAGCCGTCGACCTCGACGCGCCGCACTTGCACCTGTTTGGAGAGCAGCGGCATCACGGCCACCGCCACGCGCGCCGAATCGAGCGCCAGGAATTCCTGTTTTCCGCCGGGCTCGGACAAAGTCAGGCGCCCGACCTTGATACCGACGTCCGGCCACACCGAGAGTTCGAGGGGACCGGGAATATCGAGTTTGCGCTGCTTCTTCTCCATCACCGTGTTGATGACCTGTGCCTTCACCTTTTCGCCGTCAAAAAACGCGTACAGCGCGACTATCCCAGCCACGACGAGAACGAGAACGACAGCGAACGCGATGCCCAGGATACGCAGTACTTTCATAGGAATCCCCTTCTCCCTCGAGAGGTCATGTAGCCCTCAGCTTAGCAGCCGATCGCCGATTTAGCCGAACGGCAAGCGTCGCTAACGCTCCTCGACAGGGGGACGTGATTCCACCAGCACAACCAACAGGGAGAGTGAAGCGTCCTACGCCGACCGTTTTCCGTAGCGCAGCTTCATCGCCAGTACCGACCCGGCGAGCGCGAGCGTCACGACGTTGGTGAGGATCAGGGCGATCTGCGCCGATACGACGCCATAGACGAGCCACAGGCAGACGCCGGTGACGAAGGTCGAGTACATGCCGAGCGAAATGTCGTCGACCGAGCGTGTGCGCCAGATCTGGGCAACCTGCGGCAGAAACGACAAGGTGGTGCAAATGCCGGCGACGATACCGAGAAAATCAATGAACATCATGCTGTGTCAATAACCTTTGCAAAGAAGCGTTTTCGCGGCCCGCGACACGCTAGGCAGGTTGGCCGCGGGCATCTCTCCACGGCAAACGCCAGGCCGACGGCGCCGGGCTCGACGAATGGATGCCGAAAGACAGAACCACTCTAGGGAACGTCAACCACGGATGAATGGCGTAGCGGCGCAAGTTGCTACGTTTTCGGATCAACCGATGCGGTAATTGTTGACCTTACACGTACCGGCTCGCATCATCGGGCCATGAGCTGACGCAGTGGGCCCGACCTCCGCGCTCTCGCGTCAGCGCACCTGCCGGCAACGCCAACGCCGCCCACGCCATGCTGATTCGCGAAATCGTCGGCCGCACCATCGGCCATAACTGGCACTACGTCGCCCATGTCGGCCGGAGCTGCCCTTTTCTTTGGCACTATCACCCGGAGTTCGAGCTCACGCTGACCCGGCATTCGTGCGGCGTTCGTTACGTCGGCAACGACGTGCAGCCCTTCGGCGACCACGACCTGGTGCTCGTCGCTCCAAACTGCGCGCACACGTGGCACAGCAACGAAGGCATCGACCACAGCCGGACGCGCATCCACGTCGTCTTTTTCACGCTTGAATGGCTGCAAGGGCTCGCCGAATGCGGCCTGCCGGAATTGATCGTGCTGAACCGGTGGCTATCCGGCGTGCGCCAAGGGGTTGTATTCAGTCCGGCGCTGGCCGAGCGTGTCGTGCCCTTGTTTTCTGCGCTGGACAAGGAACACGGCGTGAAACGGCTGGCGGTGCTTCTGCAGATTCTCGATTCGCTGCCAAAAGACGATAACGCCCGCCATCTGGGCATCGGCCATACCTCGCGCGGCGGCAGCGATCGGCGTGTCGACACCGCCCTGCGGCACCTGCAGGAGAACTACCAACATGCCGTCAGTCTGGGGCAGGTGGCGAACGCCGCGGCGACGAGCGCCTCCACATTGAAGCGCGTCTTCCGCGAACGGCTGGGCATGAGCGTCACTGACATTCTGATTCAGTTGCGCGTCGGCCATGCCTGCCACCTGCTGATCTCGACCGACTATCCGGTGCACCGGATCGCAAGCGAGAGCGGCTTCAACAACCTCGGCCATTTCTTTCGCCAATTCGCGGCGCAGCGCGGCTGTACGCCGGAAGAGTTCCGGCGCCGCAATCATCTGCCGGCCCCCGGTGAGACGCCGCCTCCACATTTGCCGGCCCGCTGCTCGATCCGCTGAAATCCGCACGGTTGTTTCTGGTTACGGGTGGATTGCCGTACAACCGAGCTTGTCTTCTACCGTCTGCCTCAAAACCTCGTCGACTTCCAACTGCTTGGTCGTCGGCTTGTTGGCGCCGCTCTTGAGCGGCAGTTTGGCGGCTTCGATGACCCAACGTACGGCTAATTCGAGCGGTACGTGCGCGGTGTTAATCGCGATATCGAAGGCGTGCGAAGCTTCCCAGGGCACGTGGTAGAACGATTCAATGAACGCCGTTCGGATCGCGTCTTTCTCCTTGACGAGCGCTGATGCCTCGGCGAAGGAGATCTTCTGCTCCTCGCTCACCCGCTCGATGCGATCGGCCAGCGGCGCGTGGAGGCGGACATGGAGCACGTCGGCCAGCCCGGAGAGTACGGCGTAACCGCTGCGTCCGAGAATCACTGTGTTGCCGTGGTAGGCAGCGGTGCGGATCACCTTGTTCAGCATGCGGACCATGATGTCGCGGCGGTCGGCTTTATCACCGTCGAATCCTGCCCAGAAGCCCGGCTGCTTCTCGTATTCGATGTCGAACTCGCTCAAACCGTACTGGCAAAGCACGGTGCTCACGAACGCCTTGTCGACGACGTGATAACCGAGCGAACGGGAAACCTGCTCGGCCAGCGCGTCGCCGCCGCTGCCGAATTCGCGCGAAATCGTGATCACTGTCATGGTGCGGTCTCCTTTTTGTCTCGATTCAGAACACTACGTCCGCCTTCATCGTAGCAGTAGAAACGACGCTTTGCCGGCTGCAGTTAGCCGTATGTCATTTTCAGTTACAGCATTTACCGCATTCTCGCGGCGAGTTTTGATGAGCAAGCTCCTCCCAAATTCGGAGCATGTACCCCATGTCGATGCCCCATGGTGGGACATACGCGGCGTCTGACGGCCGGCTAACAGGGTGGTGACCATCGCTTCTTACTCCTTGATATCGCGTCATTTTTCCGATTTTCGGTTATGCGGATCGCGGATGGCATGGCCGTTGCTTTTAACTCTCCATACCGGTCAGACCAGTCGAACCTCTTCACCATGCCCAGCCTTTCGAACGTCGCCGCACAGAACCTTCAACGCCTTATCGCAGACGGCACCTATGCCGCCGGCAACGCCCTGCCCTCGCAGCGCGAACTGGCCGATACCCTCGGCATCAGCCGCGCTTCGTTGCGCGAGGCGATATCGATGCTCGAAGCCCTCGGGCTGGTCCGTTCGCATCCGGGCAAGGGCGTCTTCGTCACCGCCGGAACGGCACGCGACGACCGCGACCTCCCGGCGAATCCGGCCGGCATGCGACCGGAAGCCATCTTCCAGTTCCGCTTCGTGCTCGAGCCAGCCGCGGCGAGCCTGGTGGCTGCCGATCCGCGCAGCAACGTCGACGAGCTGCGCGCCATACAGTCCCGGCTTGAGGCCGCGTTGCATGCCTTCGACCTCGTCACCGCGGCCGAGTGCGACATGGAATTTCACCACGCCATCGCTCGGCAATCGAGCAACGAGGTGTTCGCCTCAGTTCTAAGGCAATACGAAACGCAGGTCGCCTACAGCCTGCAGCTGCCGTTCGCCAACACCCGCGGCATCTGGGACACCGCCGACGAGCACCGGAACATCATCGACGCCATTGCCGCGCACGACCCGGCCGCCGCCCGACAGGCGATGCAAACGCATTTGCTGCGCGCCGCCGGCCGGGTCGGCATCCATTTTTACCAACCCTGAAACCACAGGAGAAGCACCATGAACAGCAAGCGTCTCATTCGTACCTTGGCGTTGCTTGCAGCCGTTGCCGCCGGAACGATCGCGCCTGGAGTCAAGGCCGATGTGCTGAGCACGATCGCCAAGACAGGGACGATCAAGATCGCCGTGCCGCAGGACTTCCCGCCGTTCGGGAGCGTGGGCGCGGACATGAAGCCGACCGGGTACGACATCGACGTCGCCAACCTGATCGGCAAGGAGCTGGGTGCCAAGGTAGAACTCGTGCCGGTATCGAGCGCCAACCGCGTGCCTTTTCTGACCACCGGTAAGGTCGATCTCGTCATTTCGAGCATGGGCAAGAACGCCGAACGCGAGAAGGTGATCGACTTCTCGGCCGCTTACGCACCGTTCTTCAACGGCGTATTCGGACCGGAGGACATCAAGGCAGCAAAGGCCGAAGACCTTGCGGGCAAGACGATCTCGGTCACCCGCGGCTCGATCGAAGACTTGGAGCTCTCAAAGATTGCGCCGACCAGCGCTGTCATCAAGCGTTTTGAGGACAACAACGCGACGATCACCGCCTACCTGTCGGGACAAACGCAACTCATCGCCACCGGCAACGTCGTCGCCGCCGCCGTCAACGAGCGCAGCAAGCTCCGCCGCCTGTCGACCAAGTTCCTGATCAAGAATTCGCCGTGCTACGTGGGGCTCGCCAAGGGCGAATCGGCGCTCCAGGCGAAGCTGGACGAAATCATCGCCAAGGCCAAGAAGAACGGCTCCCTGAACGAGATTTCGCAGCGCTGGCTGCATGCCGCCCTGCCGGGGGATTTGTGACAGGAAATGCGTGAGCGGCAGGCGGAATCGCCGTTTAGCCCCCCAATCCCCTTTGTCAGGGGGAGCCAGCTAGTCGGGTAATTTATCCACTCGGCGCGCTCCTCCCCTGACAAGGAGAGGTCGGGAGGGGTTGAAGCGCCTCACCAACCGCACCGACACCCATTCAACCCGAAGCAACTTCCATGGCCTACCACTTCGACTTCACTTTCGTTCCGGATTACGCCGGCATGCTGGCCCAGGGCGTGGCCTATACGCTCGGGCTGACGGTGGTCGGCGGCACGCTCGGCATTCTCATCGGTATCGGCGGCGCCGTCAGTCGCACCTGGAACGTGAGGCCGTTCGGTCCGCTCTACGGATACTACGTTGAGCTGTTCCGGAACACGCCGTTCCTGGTGCAACTGTTCCTCATCTTCTTCGGCCTGCCGTCGCTCGGTATCAAGCTCGCCGAGTGGCAGGCGGCGATCCTGGCCATGGTGCTCAACCTCGGTGCCTACAGTACCGAGATCATCCGCGCCGGGCTGCAGGCCACACCGCGCGGGCAGGTGGAGGCGGCGGACTCCCTCGCCTTCACGCGCTGGCAAGTTTTCCTGCATGTCATGCTGCGCCCCGCTTTGCGCAAGGTTTGGCCGGCACTTTCCAGCCAGGTCGTGATCACCATGCTCGGCTCCTCCGTGTGCTCGCAGATTTCCGCCGAAGAACTCACCTTCGTCGCCAACTTCATCCAGTCGCGCAACTTCCGCGCCTTCGAGACCTATTTTCTGACCACGGCGATGTACTTCGGTCTGGCGCTCCTGGTGCGGCAAGCGATGCACGCCATCGGCCGCCACCTCATCGTGCGGAGGCCTTCGCGATGATGACGTTCTCGCTGTGGGACATCGTGCGCAATCTGCTGATCGGTGGTGCGCTCACGTTGCTGCTCTCCTTGGTCGCGTTCGCGCTTGGCGGCGCCACGGGCCTCTTGGTACTCTTTGCCCGCATCGGCAAGTGGCGAGCGCCGCGCGCACTGGCGCAGATGCACATCGAGCTGTTCCAGGGCACGCCGTTGCTGCTGCAACTGTTCACCCTGTTCTTCGGTTTGTCGCTGTTCGGGCTCGACGTGCCGGCCTGGCTGGCCGCCGGGCTGGGCCTCACGTTGTTCACCAGCGCCTTCCTCGCCGAGATCTGGCGCGGCTGCGTCGAGGCCGTGCCGCGGGGCCAGTGGGAAGCGAGCGCCTGCCTGGCGATGACCTACTGGGAACAGATGCGCCATGTGATCCTGCCCCAAGCGATGCGCCTCTCGATCGCGCCCACGGTCGGTTTCGCCGTGCAGGTGGTCAAGGGCACGGCCGTCACCTCGATCATCGGCTTCGCCGAGCTGACCAAGACCGGCTCGATGATCGCCAACGCGACCTTCCAGCCCTTCCTCGTCTATAGCCTGGTCGCCCTCGGTTACTTCATCCTCTGCTACCCGCTGTCGCGCTACGCGCAAGCGCTCGAAAGGAGCTTCCATGCCGCTCGTTAGCACCAACCGCCTGCACAAGTTCTTCGGCACCAACCACGTTCTGCGAGGCATCAAGCTTGACGTCGAAGAAGGCGAAGTCGTGACCATCGTCGGCCGCAGCGGCTCGGGGAAAAGCACCCTGTTGCGCACGCTCAACGGGCTGGAAAGCATCGACGACGGCGTCATCGAAGTCGACGGCGCGACGCTGGAAGTCGACCGCGCCGACGCCTCGGCCTTGCGTAATCTGCGCCAGAAGGTCGGCATGGTCTTTCAGCAATTCAACCTCTTTCCGCACCTCTCAGCCGGGCAAAACGTGATGCTCGCACCGCAGGTGGTCAAGCGAACGCCAAAGAAGGAGGCGGAAGAAATTGCCCGGCGCATGTTGGAACGCGTGGGGCTGGCCGAGAAGTTCGACGCCTTTCCCGACCAGCTCTCCGGCGGTCAGCAACAGCGCGTTGCTATTGCGCGCGCGCTCGCCATGTCGCCGAGGGTGCTACTGTGCGACGAAATCACCTCGGCGCTCGACCCGGAACTCGTCAACGAAGTGCTCGGCGTTGTGCGCCAGCTTGCCGGCGAGGGCATGACGCTGATCATGGTCACGCACGAGATGCGCTTCGCGCGCGAGGTGAGCGACAAGCTGGTGTTCATGCACGAAGGCAAGATCCACGAGTCCGGCCATCCCCAGGCGATGTTCGCCAAGCCGGCGACGGCGGAATTCGCCAGTTTTATCGGGTCGCTGAATTAACGCTCCTCGTATCCAGGAAAAATGACGAATAACTCAATCCAAATCGCCGAATCTGCCGCCACGCCTCCTTGGGCGGCGCGTGCCATCAACCTCGCCGACCCGCGCCTAGGCGCCGAAGCCGTTGCCTGCTCAGACGACTTCTTCGCGCCGATGGCGCGCCTGCTCAACCCCGATCCGGCGTGTTTCATTCCCGGCAAATACGACGACAACGGCAAGTGGATGGACGGCTGGGAAAGCCGCCGCAGGCGCGTTGCCGGGCATGATTGGTGCCTCATCCAACTCGGTTGCCCGGGAACGATCGCCGGCTTCGATCTCGACACGAGTTTCTTCACCGGCAACTATCCGCCCGCTGCGAGCATCGAGGGGCTACCGGTCGGAAACGATCCGCAGTCCGGCGGCTGGCAAACGCTCATGCCGACGATCGCGTTGCAGGGCAACCGGCACCATCTGGTCGAAGCGGACGCCCGCGGTATCGTCTATTCGCACATCCGCGTCAATATCTTTCCCGACGGCGGTCTCGCCCGGCTGCGCGTCTTTGGCCGGCCCGCAACGCAGGCGATCGAAACCGACTCGGACGGACTGGTCGATCTCGCCGCCGCGCGCCATGGCGGGCGCGCCATCGCATGGAACGACGCGCATTACGGCGCCGTGGCCAACCTCCTGCTACCCGGACGCGGCGTCAACATGGGCGATGGCTGGGAAACACGCCGCCGCCGCGAACCAGGCCACGACTGGTGCCTGATCGCGCTCGGCCTGCCCGGCACCGTGCGCCGCATCGAGGTGGATACGGCCCACTTCAAAGGCAATTTCCCCGACCGTTGTTCGCTGCAAGGCGCCTGGGTGCCCGATCTCGACGAATCGGCGATGCCGGCCCAGTCCCAATTCTGGGCGCCGCTCCTGCCCGAAAGCCGTCTCACTGCCGACAACGTCCACGCCTTCACGCTCGACGCCGACCAGCCTGTCACTCACGTCCGCTTCAACCTGCATCCCGATGGCGGCGTGTCGCGTCTTCGCCTGTGGGGCGTGCCGGTTGGAAAGGCGGGCCGATGAACTTGCACGTCGAGCCTTTGAATCGGGCCGCCTTCGCGCCGTTTGGCGACGTCATCGAGGCCGACCCGGCGCAAGCGTCGTTTGCGATCAACGGCGGTACGTCGCAACGCTTTCACGACCTCGCCCACCTCGACCCAGGGGACGGCCGGCTGATCATGAGTATCTTCCGCGCACAGCCGCGGCAATTGCCGCTTGCCATCACGATGCTCGAACGTCATCCGCAGGGCTCGCAGGCATTCATGCCGCTCGGCGGCGCCCTGTTTCTCGTCGTCGTCGCGCCGCCCGGCGACCGCATCGAGCCGGCGGCGATTCGCGCCTTCCTGGCGCACGGCCGTCAGGGCGTCAATTTCGCTCCCGGTGTCTGGCACCATCCCTTGCTCGCGTTGCACGGCGAGAGCGATTTCCTCGTCATCGACCGCGACGACCCGAACGATAATTGTGATGAGCGGCGCCTCGAACGGCCGCTGTGGTTGCATCTAGACGTGTCGCAGGTCGGTGCCGCCGCATGAGTACCGCAGTCGGAAACGAACCAGACCGCCATTGTGGCACGTAAGGTGGCATGTAAGGATTCGACGGCGCGACGTCGATCGCAACACCTTACGGCGAACCGAAGCCTCGTAACGCCGGTATCATTCCACCTCTTGGCAACAGAACAATAACTTTGCATCCATGCTTACCGGATTTCTCAGACTGCTGGCTTTCCTCGTGGCCGGCGAAAGCGTCGTTTATCTCCTCGCCCTGCCGCTGCCCGGCGCCGTCGTCGGCATGGCGTTCCTGCTCATCTGGCTGCTCTGGCGCGGGCATGCGCCGTCTGAAAACCTGACCAAGGCGGCGAACGGTCTCCTGCAATACCTTTCGCTGTTCTTCGTGCCCGCCGGCGTCGGCGTGATCCTGCACTTCGAACGCCTGCAACGTGAATGGCCGGCCATCGTCAGCGCCATCGTGTTCGCCACGCTGGTCAGCGCCGCCTTCACCGCCCTGCTGCTCAAGGCCCTGGCTGGAAGGAAGAACGGACAGGAGAGCCGCCATGGTTGAGCGCCTTTCCGGTTTGTGGACACATCTGCAGACGCTGCCGGTCTTCTGGCTGATGCTGACGTTGGCGGTTTACCAGCTCGCTCTGCAGCTCACCAAGCGTACCCACGGTTTCCCGCTGGCCAACCCCGTCGGGCTGAGCATCCTCGTGCTGGTGCTCCTGCTCTACTTCACCGGCACGCCGTACGAGCGCTATTTCGCCGGCGGCCAATGGATTCACTTCCTGCTCGCTCCCGCCACCGTGGCGCTCGCCGTGCCGCTCTATCTGCAACGCGAGCGCATCGGCCGCCTGTTGGTGCCGCTGCTGATCACGCTCACGCTCGGCTCGCTGTTCGCGATCGGCCTCTCGGTCGGCATCGGCTGGGCGCTTGGCGCGAGCCCCTCGACGTTGCTGACGCTCGCGCCAAAGGCGGCCACGGCGCCGGTGGCCATGGGCATCGTCGAAAAACTCGGCGGCATACCGTCGCTGACCGCCGCCGTCGTCATCCTCACCGGAATCACGGGTTCGATCGCCGGACCGTGGGTACTCGACCGCCTCGGCATTCGCGAACCGGCCGTGCGCGGGTTCGCCCTCGGCCTCGCGAGCCACGGCATCGGCACCGCACGCGCCTTCCAGGAAAGCACCGAAACGGGGGCCTTCGCCGGGCTCGGCATGGGCTTGAATGCGCTGATGACAGCGGTGTTGGTCCCCCTGCTTTACCGTCTGGTTTCCTGACCCGCCTTCGGCATCCCGTATGCGCCGCGCGGCCCTGTTGCTGATCGCTCTCACGTGCGCGGTGCTGAACGGTTGCGCCTATCTCGGCACCGTCGCCTCGCAGTCAGCCTATTCGATCAAACAGCGGGTCGCGCCGGAACAACGCACGGCGAAACACCTGCTCGACCGTAACACTGCCTTTGTGTTCGGGCGCATCCTCGGTGCGCCGACTGGGAGTGCCGACACCATGACGGTGATCGCTGTTTCGGACGCATTCCGCGACAGCGAGGTCGTCGACGTAAATACGCTGGCACGGCCCGACTCGTATTACGGTCTCAACCTGCCAGACGGCCGTTATCACCTGCTGGCCGTCGTCGATCGAAACGCCGATGGCGTATTCACACCCGACGAGGTGGCAGCACGTCGCGATGTCGTTGTCGATACGCGCCAGCCAGGCGGCAGTGTCGTCGGCGACGTGGATATCGATCTATCGGTGCCCTACGAGGCGGAAACGTGGACGTTCCGGGTCGCCAAACGGCCGACCCTCGCGCGAGCCGAATCGATCTTCTATCCCACCGGCACGTTGCGCACACTCGATGACCCGGTGTTTTCGCCCGAAATGGCGAGCCTCGGCCTGTACCGTCCATCGGCGTTTCTCGAAGAAGCGCCGATGATGTTCTACGCGTTGGAGGAAGACCTCGGGCACAAGGTCCCCGTGGTCTTCGTGCATGGCATCGGCGGTAGCCCGCGCGAGTTCGCGGCGATCGTCGCCCGCCTCGACCGCACCCGCTTCAAGCCGTGGTTCTTCTACTACCCCTCGGGGATGGATCTCAAGCAGCTCGGCGCGATGTTCTACAAGCTCTTCCTTTCCGGCGAGGTGATCCCCAGCCCCGAAGTGCCGATGGTGATCGTCGCGCACAGCATGGGCGGATTGGTGGTGCGCGAGGCGATGAACAATCTCAAGGGATCAGCCACGGAAAACCGCGTGCCGTACTTGATCACGATCAGCAGCCCGTTCGGCGGGCACCCGGACGCCCGCGCAGCGAGCCATGCACCCGTGCCGCTGCCCGCATGGCGTGATCTGAGCCCGGAAGCCGACTTCATCGCCAGCCTGTACCGAAAGCCGCTGCCGGCGACCACCGCCTACCACCTCGTCTACACTTTCGGCCATAACGGCAACCCCAGCCGGAGCGATGCCAACGACGGCTCGGTGCCCTTAAGTAGCCAACTGGCAAATGCAGCACAACGCGAGGCCAACGGGCAGCGCGGCTTTGCCGACGGACACACCGAAGTCCTGCGCGACCCGGGGGCCATCGAACACATCCTCGGAACATTCGCCCAGACGCGTCCGCCCTTCCCCGAAGCGGCGCTTCGTTCCATGGCAGAAGGCGGGTACCCGGCGGCGGCCGAAGATCCGGCGTTCCTGCCGTTGGAGGCGTACTTCGTCCGCCATTACGGTCGCTTCGTGGATGCGTTGGTGGCCGGCGAGATCGCGCCCTTCCACCCGGTGCACGAGCATTTTCTGCGCGCCGCGCGCGGCGAAGCGGAGGCCGAGAATCCGTTCGAAACCGCTTGGCTGAAGCTCTCTCGGGCATATCCGGACCGCCGGGAGCGCGGGTCAAAACCCTGAACTCCTCGAAATAAGCCCCAAGAAAATGCAGAAGGAATAAAGCGCGCAGAGGCTCAATCCTCCACGCGCCAGGGAAATCAGGCTGCGATCACCCGCTGGCGCTGCCGGCCAAGGCCGGTAATGCCGAGTTCCATGACATCGCCGACTTTGAGGTATTCCGGCGGTTTGCAACCGAGGCCGACGCCGGGCGGCGTCCCGGTGATGATGAGGTCGCCGGGTTCCAGCGTCATCACGCGGCTGCAATAGCTCACCAGAAAGTCGCAGGGGAAGATCATCTTCGACGTGTTGCCCGTCTGCCGACGCACGCCGTTCACGTCGAGCCACATGTCGAGGTTCTGCGGGTCCGGGACTTCGTCGCGGGTCACCAGCCACGGGCCGACCGGCCCGAAGGTGTCGAAGCCCTTGCCCTTGTTCCACTGCCCGCCGCTGCGTTCGAGCTGGTAGGCGCGCTCGGAAATATCGTTCGCCAGGCAAAAGCCGGCAACGTAGTCGAGCGCCTCGGCCTGCGAAACGTTGCGCGCGCGCCGCCCGATCACGATGCCCAGCTCGACCTCCCAATCCAGCTTGGTGCCGTCCGGCGGCATGATCGTGTCGTCGTTCGGCCCGCACACGCAGCTCACCCACTTGTTGAACATCGTCGGCTCTTGCGGCGCCGGCACACCGGATTCCGCCGCGTGGTCGCTGTAGTTGAGACCGATCGCCACATACTTGCCCATGCCGCTCCAGGGCACGCCGAGGCGCACGTCGCCCGCGACCTTCGGCAAGCGTTCCAGATCCAGCGCGCGCAGCACATCGAGCGCTGCCGGCGAAAGCGTCCGCGGGGTGAAATCGTCAAGCAGCCCCGACAGATCGCGAATGTTCCCCGACGCTTCGAGCAGCCCCGGTTTTTCCTGGCCCGACGGGCCATAACGCAAGAGTTTCATGGCATCTTCTTTCGGTTGTTTGAGCGGAAAGGCGTGCGGAGCCGACACGCCCCGCGCACTGCCACGCATTATAGAAGGGGCCTGACCACCTGTCCGGTACGGCGCCCAGCGCTCCGGTGGGTCGAGGCCGGGGGATTCTGCTGCTCAGGATCGGCTTTCAGCGGCTCGCCACTCTTCCAAGTCCATCTCCCCCAGGCAAAAGAAAACAAGGGCAGCCTGGCAACATACCCCCTGCGCCCCTTTTTGCCCGTCTTACCCTGACAAGGGGAAGACGGGGGGCTAAACAGCGGCTCCGTCATCAACAACCGCCGCCAACCCCTCCCGGCCTCCCCTTGTCAGGGGAGGAGCGGTCCCCTCTCCATGGCCTGTCGTTTCCTTACCGCAACGACGCGGCTCCGCACGGCGGTCAAACCGCCCCGTGCTTCTCCAGCCGCTCAATCAACGCATTCGCTTCGGCAAACTGCGTCTCCCCGAAAACCGTGATTCCCACCGTCTTCAGCAAGGCCGCCGTCACCCCGGCGTGCGGGACGCGTCGGCTGGTAAACGAACCGTCGTAAATGTAGTTCGACCCGCACGAAGGGCTGCCGTCCTTGAGCACGGCCACGCGCACCCCTCGGCGCTGCGCCTCGCGCAACACCTTTTCGGCGCCGGCGATGAACGCGGCGGACATGTCCTGGCCGTTGCCGTCGATCACCCTCGCCTTGCCGGCATGCACTTCCAGACCATCGACGCCGCCGGTCGTTTCGGCCGCCGGACGCGGCACAGGCAACCCAGCCGCGACTTCCGGACACACCGCAATCACGCGCCCCTCGCTCAGCCAGCGACGGAGTTCCGGGCTGTCGTATTCCTTGTCGATACCGTTGTAGCGCACGTGCTGCCCAAGCAGACACCCGCTGACGAGAACGTATTCCATGCTTCCTCCTTCTCCGCGACCGGCGCGGACCCTCAGCCGGCAAGCGGCTCTACGCTCTCAGAGCATAGATCGCGCGCCATGACGAACAAGCCGATCTCGGCTTTATCGGTGCTGAACGGAATCTCGCCGATCATCTGGAAACCGTGTTTCTGATAAAAGGCCTGCGCGCCGCGATTGGACTTCAACACATCGAGCCACACCCAGGATTGCGCACGCTGCCCCACCTCCCCGAAAACGGCATCCAGCAGACGCGCCCCATATCCCCTGCCCGTCGCCGCCGAGGAAAAATAGATTTTCTGCAACTCAGCACCCACCGTCTGCCGCACCGGATCGGGCCGATCCCAATTGATTTTCGCGAAGCCCTTCGGCTCACCAGCATCGCGCAGCACCAGCCACGCATGTGTCGGCGAAACCAAAGACGCCTGCAACGCCTTCTCCGAGAAATCGCGTTGCAGAAACTCGCTCATCGCCCGCTCGGACCAGATCGACGTGAAGTGGTCTCGGTAAGTGCGGCAGCCAAGGTCCGCAATGAGATCGAGGTCGTCGAGGGATGCCGTTCGTATGTCCATCTTGAATACGTCGTCTTTCCTAGCGGCGTCAATCCGTAGCGAGGGAGTTATGAGGACTATTTTCCACTTCGGCCGGCTGAAGTGGAAAGTCAGCGAGTCGGTCCATATCGGCAATGCCGTTTAAGCCGCTGCACCAGTACGCTGATGTGATCGGATTGTAAGGGCGAAACCTCCGGAGTTGCCCGCCGAGCAGGAAATGCCAATATTCTGGCACTTTAGTCCATACGACGATAACGACCAGCAGCAAACTCCCGGGCATAGTTGTCTTGAAACAACACGACGGCGGCACGACAGGCATAAATCACCGCCGAAGCAGTTGCCAAATGTCCATGCTCGCCGTTTAATCAATCTCCATAAACCGCGCGGCACGGCTTCCACATCTGGAGCCAGCAACCGCGAAGCGGACAGAACGAAAACAACACGCGCAAAAATGGGGTAACGCTTGACGCTTTTGGCGCCGCTTTTAGGCGCCACTAAATCGGTTTAAGCGTTTAAAAATAATGGGATCGCCAAGTTGGAGTTCTCCGTTTATACAGTGGAATGACGGAAAGTTCTCCGTTATGACGCAAAACTTTCCCTTTTTTAGGACGGCCACTTCGCGTTGGGCGCCATAGCCTCAAGCCTCTGCAAGAGTTGCCGTCAAACTCGAATCTAGCGAATCGCTCTTGCAAACGTTCTCAACTTCACTCAACGAATTTCATAGGGAGCAAGTTGTGTTGTCTAGATTGCCGTATTTCTTTCTCGTCTTCTCGCTTGTTGGATGTGCAAGCTCGCCACTCCAACGTTCTAGCGTCGAAAGACTGCAAAGTGTCGAGATCGTCACGGTTTCAACGCCAGCGATAGAAGCGCCGAGTTTAATGCAGGCTGGAGTAAGTAGCGGTCAATTGGGGTTAATTCCCGCTCTAATCGTTGAGGATCAGCAAAAATTCACTTATTCACCGCCGCTGATTCAAGATCTTGGCGCGTTGCTGACCGACCGACTGCAGCAGAGCTTAGCGCAGATATGTTGGTGGCCGAAAATGACGGTACATCAAGACTCTGTCCCCGCAAACTACGTTTATCCTTCGGGCCACTGGCTCCGCGTAGCAATTGGGAAATATCAGATTGCGCCGTCTCCATTTAGAACGGTCTTTGCGGTGGCAAGAGTTTCTCTGGAGCGGCCCTATATGCAAGGCGAACCACTTTGGATAAAGCAAATAGCATTTAGCGGCATAGTTCATGGGGGAGAAAGGATCGATGTGGACAGACTTCCAGACGACCCGTCGCTGCTACGTCGAGAGATTGAACGTGCAGCTGACTGGTTGGCAAGAGAAATAGTTGCCGACATTCAATAGCTATGCAGAAAATCATAGAGCGCCGCCCAACCCATCATTCCACCGGACCCGCGCGAGAAGCCGCGCGGGCCGGTGAATTCAGACGTTATGCATTTACCAAGGAGAAGTCATGAGCATTGGCTTGTTTATTGATGGCGCTTACCTACTCAAAACGTTCCGAGAGCACATTGACTATGTGAAGCTCCGACAGCACATTGAATCGATACTCGACGATACCATCGACGAAGGCTATTTTTTCAATGCCGATACCGATCCCCCAAAGGCAGAAAAACTACACAACGCTCTAACTCTGCCACCGCCGCGCGGCCCAGGTTTACGGGTCAAAATCTACTGGCTACAGAAAAAGCAACTTTTCTGGCCCAAACAGCTTGGCGGCCAGCCAGTCGTTCACCCAGACAATCCCGAAATTCAGTTTGAACAAACAACTCAAAAAGCTGTAGATGTTGGGTTGGTCTATCACATGGTTCGCTCGTACCATAAACGGAAATGGACAAAGTTGGTTTTAATAGCCGGTGATGGGGATTTTCACGAACCAGTACAAAATCTTGTCGAGTCTGAGAACGTCGACCTTTACTTGGTCGGCTCAGTTCGAAACATCTCCGATGAACTTCGGCCTTACGCCCGCAGCATCTTCGAGATAGATCAAGAGCCATTACATTCTCAGCTTCGGTTATCTCGTCCTAATGCATAACACTACGCTCCAAGGGACGCTGCGCGATAGAGTCGCGCAGCGTCCCTGCGCTTCGACGTTGGGCGTCACTGAAATAGGTTGTTCCGCTTCCATGAATGAAAGGAGTCCAGATGTCTAGCTTGCAGGAGAAAGTGAAAGAGATTGCCGAGATCGCAGCGTCTGTTCCGGAGAATCTTCAAGTTACTTGCTTTGAACTCCTTCTACGGGACTACTTGGCTGCCGCTTCACCCAAAGAGCCACCCCCGCAAAAACAAACGACGGAGGCAGCAGCCATTGGAGCCGCCACGGAGAGCGGTAGCGAGGAAGCGAGCAGCGGTGCCGAAAGATCGGAACCGGTACAAGCGGATGTCACTCAAGCCGACCTACATGTCAAAGCACGTAAGTTCATGGAGAAGTATTCGATCTCGATCAGCGAACTCAACAACTTGTTCTACAAGGAGGGGGCCGCAATCATGCCTCTCTATGAAGACCTAAAGACAACTCGAATGTCAGAGGCTCAGATTCGAATTGCACTACTACAAGCCCTTCATCACGGATTAGGTGACGGAGAGTTTATTGCCCAGATCGAAGATATTCGTACGGAATGTCGTGACCGTAAGGTGCTAGACGGAACCAATTTCGCAGCAAACTTTAAGAACAACAAATCGCTTTTCGATTTCGATACCTACAGTAAAGACACCAAGTCGATTCGCCTATCTGAAGAAGGCAGGAAGGAGCTTGCCGACATCATCAAAGAGCTACAGTGAAGCAATGGAGACGAGTCTGAATTCGCTCCTTGAGGACCTAAAGAGATTTCGCAAGGTTCTGAAGGCTGAAACCGTTCCTCAAGTTGGGAAGAAGATACTTCGCAATAAGGCCAACGAACTAGGTTCCGCTTGGCATCGCGACTTCAGCCCAAAGCTGAAAAGTGCCGTTCCAGACGAGGTCTGCGCTCGCTATGACGAGGGGTTTACGCGGCTCATCAAACTTAGCTCCCCGAATAATCTTCGCTCGAGCTACCTCGACGCCCTCAATGACCTAATTTCAAAGTTCCGCGACGAACTCGTCATCCCAGCGAAGCAGGGACTTCTTGCCACTGCATCTCCCAGCGCGTTTGATAGTTTTTTCGCCTCGTTAGCGGGCACCGAAGAGAGTGGCTACCTTCAGGAAGCAGTTGCATGTGCTCGGGCTGCGCATTTTCGTGCCGCAGCGGTGCTTGGTTGGAGTGCCGCAATTGACCGAATTCATCGCAAACTGGAAGGTCTAGGCTTTCAACAATTTAATGTCTCCTCTGCCCGAATGGCCGGCCAACAGTCGGGCCGATACAAGAAGTTCAATCAGGTTCAAAACGTCAATAGCATTGGCGAAATACGCGAAGTCTTCGACACCATTGTTCTATGGGTCATCGAAGGCATGGGGTTGATTGATTCGAATCAGCACACCCGTCTTAGAAGTTGCTTCGATATGCGCTGTCAGAGCGCTCATCCTGGCGAGGCTCCGATAACATCATTCAATTTGCTGTCCTTCTTCTCTGATCTCGACCAAATTATCTTTAGCAATCCGAAATTCAAGCTTTAGCGTGACGCACAACCCATCATTCCACCGGACCTGTCGCGGCAAGCCGCGCCAGGCCGGTGAATTCAGACGTTGCCGGTAGTCAAACATGCGCTTTTTCAAATCAATTTTTAATGCCCTCAGTCTCCTCGTACTGCTTGCTGGCTGTGATCAGCAAGCAATGCTCGAAAAGTTCATCCCGAAAGAGGAGTCGGCGATCGCGAAACAAGTTCTCTCTCAACTCGCCACGAAGAACTATGCCGACGTAGAGAAACAACTAGACCCCAGCATCAGGAATGCGTCTGCTCGAGCCGCGCTTGAACAAATGGCTGCCCTGTTTCCACCTGCCGAGCCGAAGAGCGTTACCACGGTCGGCGCGAACACACATACCGCCAGTGACGTCACCACCTATAACTTGACGTTTGAACACGAGTTTTCAAACTTATGGTTACTCACCAATGTTGTTCTTCAGAGACGTGACGCTCAGGTAACGATTCTCGGATTGCACGTAAAGCCAATGAAGCAGTCACTCAAAGAATTGAATCGGTTTACTTTTGAAGGAAAGGGCATACGTCACTACCTTGTTTTCGCCCTTGCAATCACTGTCCCTCTCTTTATCGTTTTTTCCCTTATTCTTTGCTTCAAAACGCCCGTCGAAAATCGTAAATGGCTATGGTTGCTTTTCATTGCGCTTGGGTTCGTTCAGCTTTCACTCAATTGGACGGATGGGAGCTACGGTGTTCAACTAATAAGCTTTGTTCTGCTTGGGGCTGGAATTTTCAGTGCCGGGCCATATGCACCGACGGTCATTAGCATTGCTTTTCCACTCGGCGCTGTCATTTTCCTATTCAAGCGTCGTTCATTGATGGTAGGGAACACCGCGTAATCGACCATTCCAGCGGATCAACCACATCGACTGCAGAACTCAGCCTTTGGAAGCCAATTTGCCGTGAGCGGGCGTAAACCGGCTCAAATTTCCAATAACATAATCGAGGGTATAGTTTAATGAAAATCGTTTCCGTATTTGCTCTTACAGCTGCTCTCCTAATCTCGGGATGTGCATCCGTAGATATGGCCACAAAAGCAGAATCAGCAAAAGCGAAAGAGTTCAACCCACCTAGCGACGGCAAAGCGGGGGTTTATGTATATCGAGACAGCTTCGTCGGGAAAGCGCTCAAGAAAGACGTTTGGGTTGACGGAGTGTGCATCGGTGAGACTGCACCAGATGTATTTTTCTATACAGAGGTTGCGGGAGGTAAAAACCACAAACTCGATACCGAATCTGAGTTTTCGCCAAATACCCTAGAGCTGATGTTTGAAACAGGGAAGAACTATTTCATTCGGCAGTTCATTAAGTTGGGCGTCTTTGTTGGTGGCGCGGGACTAGAACAGGTCCCTGAAGACGAAGGAAAAGTTGCTGTCGCCAAGCTCGAAATGGCAAAACCAGGTAGTTGCAGTGGGGCTCGGTAACCGCGAGTTCTGCCAAACCTCTGCCTCTGCCAATCCTCTGCCAATCAAGCGGTCGAAACGCGCAGCCTAAAAAAGCTGCGCTTTTTGACCCTTAACACCCCTTCCTCTACCAAGCCGCTCACATGGTCCCTGTTGAAACCATATCCAGACCGGGCTCTCGTTATCTGAGTTTAAAACTTGTACCTGAATGCCATTTTCGAATCAAACCGAGCCAAAGGGGTTCAAACAGATGACAGATATGCTCGTCAAGCTATACGACTTCACAAACACGAGCAAAAAGGAAGAAGTCGAAAGGAATGGAGTCTTCGTCAAACGCGCGATGGCGCTTGATCGGCACCTGATCACCGATTTCGTTCATGACCAATTCAGCCGTACCAACGCTGGATGGGTTGGAGAGTGCGAGCTTGCCCTATCGCAACAACCGACCACTTGCTATATCGCCGTTCATGACAAAAAGATCGTCGGCTTCTGCTGCTGGGATGGCACGGCCAAAGGGATGCTTGGCCCTTTGGGGGTAAGTGAAAAATGGCGAGGCCGGGGTATTGCGCGAGAGCTTGTTCTATCCTGCTTGCTGTCGATGCGAGAGGCCGGGTATGCCTATGCGGTGATCGGCTGGGTGAGCTCCGAGGAGTTTTACTCAAAGCTATGCGGGGCAATCGCAATTCCAGATTCGCATCCAGGCGTCTATTCCAGGCTTTCAAGCATTTGACCTGATTGGTCACCCCGCTTTTCAGCGAAAGGTAAGAAGTAACTCTTCCCTCTTTTTGCGCCGAGTTCTTCATCGGGATTCTTAGCAACAGTCGATCACATCTGCGCGTTCCAACTTCCTGAGCAAGCGGAAGATCGATTCGCCATACGAACGTCCTGGAACAGCAATTCCGTGTCCATCTATGCCGTTGGCTTGCGCCATTTACTCATTCACGGCAGTATGACGACCGCAATTTGATCGTGGTTACGTTAGTGAACAACCCGTCGAGTGTCGAAAAGGAATCAAATGCCAGACTGTACGTTTGAACTGAACGGTAAGCCAATGAGCGCTCTGCAGTGCGGTGCGTCGTCATTTCCAGCGTTTTCAGGGCTCGGTGGGCAAGCCAACCGGCGCGAATACGCGTGCCATGCGAGCGCAGGCCCCATCCCTCCGGGAACCTACTACATCGTTGACCGGCAATCCGGCGGGCTTCTTGGCCCTCTTCGCGATATGTTCAACGACCGCAGAGAGTGGTTCGCGCTCTATGCAATCGACGACAAGATCGACGACACCACGTACTGCAACAAGATCAAGCGGGGCAGTTTCCGGTTGCACCCCAAAGGCCCACTCGGTATCAGCGAAGGTTGTATAACGATCGAGTCACAGAGTGATTTTCAACGCTTGCGGGCTCTCTTGAAGGGTTCTGCTCAAATTGCCATCCCTGGCACGACTTTGAAGGCTTACGGCAAGGTTCTCGTTAAATGAAGCGCAGTGCTCAAGCCGTCGTCGTTGTCCTGTGGATCGCCCTCGCCTCGATGCTTCTCACCCGGCTTTGGCTTATCCACCCGGAGTTGTTTCCCACGTTTCCCAAACCCGTCGCGGAATACCTCGCCGCGCTGTATGGGGCTCAGAATGCGGAAGATGTTGCCGATCTGGAGATATTGGTCGGCTTGTCGATAAGCGCACTCGTTGTCTCGGCGTTGACGTTCCTGTCACTGACAATCTGGCGTAAGAAGCGCTGAGAAACCAGGCGCAGCCGCGCTCATGGCTCGCCCGTTTGACCAAAGAAACACTTCCGATAAGATGGTTATCACAATTCCAATTCGCCGATAACCATCCATGACTAATAGCAGACTGCAAACAATTTTATCGGTGGCCCTGACTCTCGCCGTCGCGGGCTGCGCCAGCGTTCCCGAGTACCACTCCATTTCGCGCACCGATTTCAAAGGCGTGCCGTTTACCGTCGAGGGTATGTTCCTCGATGGCTACCTGGTCGACGGCAAGGTGACCTACGGCACGTCCGGGCCGGATTCCCACGTATGGCAAGGGAAGAGGAACGGCGGGGTGTTGAACGGCACGCTGGTTCGCGGTGACGGCCGGCGCTTTGAGGGGCTCATCCAGCCGGACGAGCATGACAGCGCGAACTTGCAATACATCAGCGGACGCGACACGCGGCTAGATGGTTGCGTGCATGAAGGGAGTTTCAAGAATCAGGAACTCTCCGGCCCCGGCAAGATCACGTGTCCCGACCGTACGCTGCAGGGCACCTTTCAGAACGGCAAGCTGCACGGCAAGGGATCGATCACGTGGGCCAACGGAGACAAGATCGAGAATGCCAATTTTGACAACGGCAAGTTCAGCAACAGCCGGCACACGCTTCAGTACGCCGACGGCCGAAAACTGAGCGAGTACTACGACTACGACGGGACACGGTCGGGACTAGCCACGCTCGACTATCCCAACGGCGACAAAGACGAATTGTTGTACTGGAAGGACGTGCTCCTCGAACAACTACCCGTCGTAAGACAAGCCGGCTCGCTGCCGCCCTGCGCCGCCTTGCCGGCAGACTGGCAACTCCTGAAAGGTAGCTGTGCCGGTGGCAAGCCTACCGGCGAGGTCGAGCTTTGGCACAAGTCGGGCCGTCGCATATCCGCGACCTTCAAGGACGGACAGCCGACGGGTAACTCGACTCTCGCCTGGATGGACAAGAGCGATCCTCCATTGGTCGTCGCCCGCTCTCTGTCCGGAAAAATGGATGCACAACTACGGTTCAGCCAGGGCTTCAAGCGGGAGGCGGGCCTCAATGCCGACGGGAAGGGCCGCTCCTGGTACTGGGACTGGGAGGGCCCCTTCGTCAATAACCTGCCCCACGGCGACGGCCGATGCGCCTATCAGGGCAAAGCGGAGCCCTGCAATATGGCGCAGGGGGCGCGCGTCGATGCCGTGCACCAACAACGCCAGAGAGAAGCCGCCGTGCGCAGCGCACAGGCGATCGCCCACCTTGACTACTTGCAGCAGCGGGAGGACGAGGCAAGAGCACGCAGAGCCGCCGACAGGGAACGCGAACGCGCCGCCGCTTACGAGCGTCAAAATCAGGCCGCCGAAGACATGCGTCGAGCGGCAAGTCGCAGTCCGGGTGTTTTCTCGCCGGAAGCTTCGGCAAAGACAGCGCGCGAATACCAGGCAATCGCAGAGAGCAATGCGCGGATGCACGCGCAAATCCAGGCTGCCAAGCAACAGCTTGCCCGCGAATCAGCGGATCAACGGCGCGTAACGAATGAAGAAGGCGCGCACCAGGGGCGAGAGTCGCAACCGCGGAGCGAAGTCGGGCGACAAGTGTCCGAGCGTATCGGCTCCGACCCGGCCCAGAACCCGGCGCGTCCTCGCGAGCAGGCTGCGCGAGAGGAAGCCGCGCGCTCCAGCAGCCCGGTTGCGCCGCCAGCGGCCAAGCCCGTCGTCACCGTTCCGGAAGCTGTCGCCGTTTGCCATCGCAACACGCAAGACTATTGGTTCTGCGACGGTCCGGTGCAGAAGACCTCAGTCGGCGACAAGGGCGATGCGGGCCTACGAAGTCAATTGTCGCTGTCCGGTTGCGCCAATCCGCGCAGCGACCGCCCCAGCCCTGACGGCCAAGGCAAACTTTTCCTGTGCGGAACAGGCCTCAAGGTCGGCGCACGCGACGTCCCGAAGCTGCGCGGGTTTACCACGGAGAGGCAGACCTATCGCTGTGAGAGTGGGAACTGCAGCGCGTTGTCGGACTCGCGCGAAGTTGCCCAATAGCCATCGTCTCGGCCATTCGTTTCTTTCCGAAGGGCGGGCCCGGCCGGTTTATCTGACGTCAACCGAGCCGGGTCGGTCCTAAGCATGCGCCTTGGCGTGGCTGTTTTCCCGGCACGGTGGGCTCCCGGCGATTACCAACATAGGCCTCGTGCGGCGAGACGGTCCTGTGTTGCCCCAGCAAAAAACGAATACTACAAATCGATCTATCGGAAAAAAGCAACAACTCTCACACCACGGATCCGCAATATGAAACAATATCCAAGCTTCATAACACAACGGGAAATACCGTGGCCTCCGATTTCTACAAATACTTCAGCGAAAACATGGAAGCACTGGGGTTACCAGCCCCCGAAACGCTTTATGGAAATCTGCAACTTGCGTTGGCAAACGTAACCGCCATGGCGAAGTACGTGGATCAATTTGGTACCAAGGTCACCGTGATGGAAATGGCTAGAGCGGGATCTCGCCTTGAACGACTTGCCACAGTCGGCGCTGTATCGGCAGCCTTCTATGTGGGGGCAGTAATAGGAAGTATTGCCATCGCTACGGGACGCTCACTGGCGGGAGGAACCACAATATCCGACGCTCTTTCTTTGGCGGCAAATAACAACATCGGCAAACCGTGGGTGCGTACTGCGTTGGTGAGGTACCCGGGGATTCTCGATAGCAAGGTCGCACATCGCGCAACGTACCGCTTTATGGCAGCGGTATGAAAGACGGAGCACTATTACTGGTTGTTGGAATTCTCGCCTCAGTATTCGCGTGGGGACTCTGGCACTATTCGGGTGAGTACGGCGCGCTGGTTGTCATGGCGATCAGCGTGATATCGCTGCTTGTCGATAACCGGCGCCTCCGCAAAGCCCTCCGCCAAGCGAATCGAACCGACGGCCGGGAGCGTTAGCCGATAGGCAGTCGCAATTCTTGTTGCTTGGGCAATCCCCGGCGCATCACGGCTTCCACGCTTCAAACGCCGCGCCATAATCGGTGTTCGTTCCGGAATGCGCGGTGGCAATCCTCGTAATACCTTGCAGTCGAGCGAGTTTGGAGATCGATTCGCGCTGGAGCGCGGTGTCCATGTTGAAGCGTTCGTTGAACGGGGTTACGTGGTCGTTCTCCAAGGCCAACGTATCGCCGGTGAACAGCGTTTTTCCGTTGAAAAGGTAGGCCGTCGAGCCCGGTTTTGACGTTCCTGGCATGCGCCTTCTGGCGTAATGAGCCCAAAAAAAGCTGGACATCGCCTCTAAGGCGCACCCGCGGCGGACTGAAAAATTGGGCAACACAAATCGAGTTGCCCCCCTTATCGTTGCCCGCGGGCTGTTCTGGCAAATGAGATTGCGCCTCCTGCCCACCCGGCTCATCATGTCAAACGCATTATTTCTGCAGCTTTCAATAGAAGGAGACCCGCTATGCCTTTCCGGCAGTCACTCATTTCGATAATCAGGAACATCCCCATTTGGGTACCTCTTTTTTGGTGCCCTCTTGCGCTTGCCGCTCCACCGGACTTGTTTCTCAGCCACCTTACTGGGCACATCTATGTGGCGGAAGACGACTACTACTCAAAAGAAAACTCGGTGGTTTACGTTGGTGAAAAATCGGTAACCGTCGTCGGTGCCACATGGACGCCTGAAACGGCAGAACTTCTCGCAAAGAGAATCAGGGAAATATCCGACAAGCCGATCGGCGAAGTCATCAACACGAATTACCATCCTGACCGTGCGGGCGGCAATGCTTACTGGAAGAGCATCGGCGCGCAGATCATTTCAACGCAGATGACATACGACCTTCTCAAGAGCGATTGGGTCAAGGTCGTCGATTGGACGCGCAGCGGCATTCCCAGCTACCCCAACGTGCCGTTGGTTCTTCCCACAAAAACGTATCCGGGCGACTTCGACCTCCAAGGTGGCCGAGTCAGAGCTCTTTACCTTGGTCAATCCCACACTCCCGATGGCATTTTTGTGTACTTTCCAGAGGAAAAGGTTCTCTATGGCGGCTGCATTCTGAAAGAACAGCTCGGCAACCTCTCCTTTGCCAACGTACCGGACTATTCCAAAACGCTGCAGAAGCTCAAAGGCCTCAACCTTGAGATCGGAACCGTAGTTGCCGGGCATTGGTCCTCCGTGCACGGAGCGAACCTCATAGACCAGTACTTGGAACTGCTACAGAACAATCCCGCGCAGGAGCCGCAAACCAAAGGGGCGGTGGCTCAATCAAAACCGGCTGTGAACGACACGAAGGCAGGCCGCTGACCTTTGCATCAAAAATGCCGCGCAAGGTATCGGGCTCAATTGAATACAACACGAAAACGAGAACGTCGAATCGCCCCTGCGCGGCCCTGTTGGTTTTCTTTACACCTCCGACTGACAAGAAGTTTTCAAGCGCAGAAAAGTTGCTAGAAATTGTTATAACTTATTGATTTTATAACACATCAGGCCAATTCCGGCTGCTCGGCAAGCCTCTTGCTTTGCCTAAATGTCTACCAAGAGACACCCATTTCAGAAACCTATTTGGGAGGCAAAATGAGTTCAATACTTGGAAAATCGTTGCGCCCATTGTTGGTAGCCGCGCTCTTGGGAAGCGCGTCTTTAAGCCATGGCGCCGTCATTACGTTCGACACACTGGTCTCGGGAGCAACGAGCTTTGCTTACGATGGCGATGGTGACGCTGTAACCGACGTTCTGTTCAGCACGACAGATCCCTTTGGTTTCAACACGGTCGGACCGGGCACCAATATGTCGTATATCCACGAGCCGGGGATTGAAGGCACAACGGGGTTAGCACCGGATTTGAAGGTTAATTTCTTCAACGGCGCAATTGGCTCGCTTGGCTTTGGTTTTGCCATGAGTACCGGTTCCGGCGGCCCACCTGTTTCTGTCACCTTCTCGATCTACGACGCGCTGAACCATCTCCTTGCGTCGATAACCACAAGTGCCGATTTCACCGATCCACCCGGCCCAAGCACCGAGAGCAGTTTCCCGGAAGGACTGGTCAATCTCACATTTGCGGGCGTAGCGAGCTATGCCACGTTTGACTTCGACTCCACCCTCGCCAGTCGATACATCATCGACGACTTTACGGGCACCTTCGGTTCAACCGAACGTGGCGTGCCGGAACCGGCCACCCTGGCGCTGTTGGGAATAGCGCTGGCTGGACTCGCGAGCTCGCGTCGGCGTCAAAAGTAGAAGAACCTGCAACAGCAAAAGGAAAGGCGGCCCAAGTGGCCGCCTTTTGTTTTTTGAGTTCCTGATCAGAACTCAGGTCGGCGTTCTCCTAACTCGACCCACTGGCTCCTGCAACGAACGGCGTGCGTCGTCACCACTCACCGGACGAGCAGAAGAATACGTCTTGTGCCGAATGCTTCTTTGGGCCAATCAGGCGGCAAGCAACACGCGGGGCGAAACCCGCTCAAGGTGCCCATCCTTTAAACGCTGTGCTGTAGTCGGTGCTCGTTCCGTAATGCGCGGTGGCTATCCTCGTAATGCCTTGCAGTCGCGCGAGCTTGGAGAGCGATTCGCGCTGGAGCGCGGTGTCGAGGTTGAAGCGTTCGTTGAACGGGGTTACGTGGTCGTTCTCCAGTGCCAGCGTGTCGCCGGTGAAGAGCGTTTTTCCGTTGAAAAGGTAGGCCGTCGAGCCCGGTGTATGGCCGGGGACGATGAGCGCCTGGATGGTGGAGTTGCCGAGCTGCAGGTGCTCGCCATCGTCGAAGGGCGTCGGCGCTACGGGGAAGCCGGCTTTTTCTTTATCACCGAGCTTGGCGAGTTCGGGGCGTGCGATATGAATACGGGCATTCTTGAATAGCACCAACGCGCCGATGTGGTCGTAGTGGGCGTGGGTGAGAAAGATGTGTTCGACGGCGGCCGGGTCGATATTCGCTTGCCGAAGCTCGCGGCCCACCGATTCGGCGCTTACGCCGGCATCGATCAATGCGAGATGATTCCCATCCCGCAGAACGTACATGTTCACGAAGTCATCGCGGATCGCTTCGATGCCGTCGCCGACCGGGCCGGTTGGTAGCGGCCGGAATTTGGCGTACTCGGCGCGTTCCTGCTGGGCTTTTATCAACGAGAATCCCCCAAAGCCGAGGGCCACGATGGCGAGTGCGGCGACGGCGAGAAGGACGTGTTTTTTTGCTGGCTTCATTTGCTTCTTGTTCTCCCTTACTGATTGTCTTGCATCCGCCAGCCGCTGCACGGCTGGCAGACGCCCTACTTTCCGATGATTTCGCCCGGCGTTCTCCCGAACAACGCGCGAAAGGCGGCAATATACGACGATGGCGTGTCGTATCCATAGTCGAGCGCTACCCGCGTGACTGCGTGCCCCGCTTCAAGCCCCGCGAGCGAGAGCATGAGGCGCAGCCGCTGGCGCCAGAGGCGGAACGGCAGGCCCGTCTCCTGGCGGAACAGGCGAGCGAGGTTGCGCTCCGACGTACCGAGTTCGGCCGCCCATTGAGCTAACGTTTGAGAGTCGCCCGGGTTGTCCTGGATGCTCGCCTGCACGCGGCGGAGCCGTTCGTCCTGCGGCAGCGCCAGCGAAAATGCGGCTTCCGGCAGAGCGATCAATTGATCCACGAGCACCTGTACCAGCCGCGCTTCGGGGCCGTCGAGCGGGTAGTCGGCGGGGAATGAGGAGGCGGCATGGATCAGCTCGCGCACCAGTCGCGTCATTTCGAGCACACGGCATCGCCCGGAAGGCCAAGGAAACAGCGCAGGTTCAAGATAGAAACTGCGCATTTCGGCTTCGCCAAGATTGAGCAGCTGATGCTCCATCTGTGCGGGAATCCACACGGCGCAGTGGGGCAGCGCCACGTAGTTGCCAAGCGGCGTGCGGATGTCGAGGACGCCTTCGCTCGCGTAACAGAGCTGGCCCCATGCATGCCGGTGCGGTGAGCTGAACGAGCCGGCCGCCAGCGCTTCGGTGCGCGGGTAGAGCGGCCGGGGCAACGTTGCGAGTTGAGGTACCGCGCGCTGGCGGCGCAGTGTAGTACCGCTGGTTCCGCTGACGCCGCGAGCATTGCGGGCATCGCGGTGGCGTTGGGTTTGGGAAGGCATGTCCGATTGGCAATATAAGCTGGCCGATTGCCGCTAGCCGGCAACCGCTACCGGCTATATAGTCCAGACGTACGTTTCAGGCAAGCCCTGCACCGCCCGGGCATGCCGCAGCCCCCGCCTTTCACACACGCTGCCACCGATGTTCGCCACCATCACCAAACACCTTCGCCGCCTGGCGCGCGACTGGTTTCTTATCGGCATGCTGAGCGCCGTCGTGCTCGCTTCGCTGTTTCCCGACGCCGGACGTAGCGGCGGCTGGCTGCATATGGAGAATCTCGTCGATATCGGCGTCGGGCTGGTTTTCTTTTTACACGGCCTCACGATCTCGACCTCGAGCTTCAAGGCCGGATTGATGCGTTGGCCGGTCCACATGGTGGTTCAAGTGCTGACCTTCGCGATCTTTCCCCTCCTCTTCTTTCCGTTCAGCAAGGCGTTCGCACCCATCGTGCCACCGGCACTGATGCTCGGTTTCCTGTATCTGTGCGTGTTGCCGTCGACGATCACGTCCTCGGTGGCCATGACCGGCATGGCACGCGGCAACGTACCAGCGGCCATTTTCAATGCCACCTTGTCGAGCCTGCTCGGCATCGCGCTAACGCCGCTGCTGGTGGGCCTGCTTGCCGGTGCGCAGCCCGGCCAGCCGCCGCTTTTCGATACGATCGTCAGCATCGCGCGCGTGCTCTTGCTGCCGCTGCTCGTCGGCCAGTTGGCGCGCCCCCTGCTCTTCAGATGGTTCAACCGCTACAAGGCGGTGACGGGCAAGCTCGACAAGTTCGTCATCCTGATGCTCGTCTTCGCTGCTTTCTGCGACTCGGTTGCCGCCGGGCTGTGGCGCGACCATGGGCGCAGCATCATCTTCGTCACGCTCTTCGGCGCGGCTGTCCTGCTCGCCGTGGTCCTCACGCTGTCGACGTGGCTCGCGCGGCGCCTGGGTTTTGCCAAGGAAGACGAGATCACGATCGTTTTCTGCGGCTCGAAGAAAACGCTCGCCTCGGGCGTGCCGATGGCGGCGCTGCTGTTTGGGTCCCATCCCTCGCTGGGGCTGATCGTCCTGCCGATCATGTTCTATCACCAGCTTCAACTCTTCGTCTGCTCGATGCTCGCCGAGCGCTACGCGCGGCGAGCCTGAGCAGCGATGCGGAAGGCGCCGACGGTGCTCTTCCTTACTTCATGTTCTTGATGGCCTGGAACAATGCCTTCTGTTGTGGCGTGACGATGAAGCGGTCGTACACCGGGCGCATCGCGTTGCGGAACGAGGCCTTGTCCACGTCCTTGACGAAGATCGTTCCCGCCTTGACGGCGTTCTGACGCGACACCTCTTCGCTCTCGTGCAGATAGCGGCGCATGATGCCGACCGACTCGCGCGCGGCGTCGGCGATGATCTGCTGATCCTCGGGCGAGAGCGCATCCCAGCGCTTTTTGGAAAACACGAGCAGGTCGGGCGCCATGGCGTGCTCGGTGTGACAGAAGTACTTGAAGACGTCGAAGTGCCGATAGCCGTCGAAGATGACGATGCTGTTCTCGGCCGCGTCGATGAGCCCCGAGCGCACCGCCGTGGTCACCTGATCCTGCGGCAGCGGCGCCCCGCGCGCACCCATGGCTTCGGCGATGGCGACCCAGAGGTCCGACTGCATGACGCGCATCTTCAGATCCCGCATGTCGGCCAACGAACGGATCGGGGTGTTGGCATAGACGCAGCGCGCACCGTTGTCGTAGAAACCGAGCCCGACGTAGCCGGCCACCGACAGCGAGGCGAGGATTTCGCGACCGGGTGCGCCGTCCATCGCGTGCTGCATGTGCTGCGTCGAGTTGAAGAGGAACGGCAACGACGGTATCACGGTGCCCGGGCAATCTTTGTTGAAGGCGGAAGCGTTGGTGCGGGTCATTTCGAGCGTGCCGGCCTTGACCGCCTCGACGGCCTCCTTCTCGGAGCCGAAGACGCCACCGGGTACCACTTTCAGGCGGATGCGCCCGTTGGTCTTGCGTTCCAGGATCTCCGCCATCGCCTGCGCGGCGCGTACGGCCGGATGGTCGGCTGGGTGAATGTCTGCGGAGCGCAGCACGATCTTCGCCGGCCCGCTGTCCACCTTGTATGCCGAGACGACGCGCACGAGCTCCATGCCTACCTGCGTCATCCGGCTCGCCGCGGCCGCCGAGGCGCTGGCGGCTTCGGAATTCTCTCCGCTCATTCGGGCGATCTGCTCGATGTTGCGCGAGATGACTGAACTGGCCGTCTCCTGCTCGCGGATGGCGCCCGAGATTTCGTCGACGACTGTGGCGGCCGCCTCAGCCCCCGATTTGAGCTTCTCGATCAAGGTCCCGGCTGCCTGTGCGCTGTTCACGTTTTCCTTCACCGCTTTTTCGGTACTGCCCATGCTGTCCACGGCTTCGCGGGTGCTCTCCTGCATTTTGTCGAGCAGCGCGGTGATCTCGCGGGTAGCCTGCCGCGTACGCTCGGCGAGCTTGCGTACTTCATCGGCAACGACGGCGAAGCCGCGTCCCTGCTCGCCGGCCCTCGCCGCTTCGATGGCGGCGTTGAGCGCGAGAAGGTTTGTCTGGTCGGCGATTTCCCGAATCATGACGGCCATCGAGGAAATGCTTTCGCAGTCACCGCGCAAAGCACGGATGCGCGCGTTCGCCTCGCCGACCGTCTGCGCGATCTCACGAATTCCGGTGACGGTTTGCACGATGACGCTGGCGCTCTGATCGGCGATGTCGCTCGACTCGCGCGTGTGCCGGCTGGCGTCGCGCGTCTGTTCGGCGACCTTCGAAATGCTCACGGTAAGCTGTTCGATCGCCGACGCCATGTGGGTCGAGGCGTCGCTCTGCACTTGCGTATTGCGCGCGATGCGGCGCGAGGACTGGTCGACGTCTTCGGTCACTTCAAGCAGATGCGCGACGGCTTGCTGGATTTCCTTGAGGCCGCTTCCCAGGCGGGTAAGCAGCCGGGCGTAGATCTGCATCGCACGCCCGATTTCGTCGTCGGACTCCGCGCGCACGACCGTGGAAAAATCGAGGCGGTCGGCCGCATCGGCCATCGAGATTTGTAGCGCGCCTAGCGGCCGGGAGGCAGAACGCAGCGTCACGAAGGCGGCGACCGCCACGGCAGCCAAGCAGATCACGCCGGTTATCAGAATCAGCCATTGGGCCGAAGCGACCGCTTCGCCGAGGGCCTTGAA
Source organism: Propionivibrio soli (assembly GCF_025770765.1). Classification (GTDB taxonomy): domain Bacteria; phylum Pseudomonadota; class Gammaproteobacteria; order Burkholderiales; family Rhodocyclaceae; genus Propionivibrio; species Propionivibrio soli. Next base: position 97,308 of record NZ_JANZKY010000004.1, read on the forward strand.
TTCGCTTGCCGCCGCATCGGCGGAGGTCTTCCCCGCAACACCGGCGGCGGTCGCCACCGACGATAACGCGCCAAGGGAAACGGCAAGGAGCACGACGAGCCCGATCAGCGCGATGCCAGCCAGCACAAGGATTCTGCGTGAGACGCCCATTTGATCCCCCGAAAGTACGTTGATCAGATCCTCTCAACTGCTCCCTGCTGCGTGTTCGTCAGCTACCCAACGTGTGCCAGTTCTCCGCTCATCGGCTCAAGCCTTGGCCCGGGTTTCGGCGCCACAACCTGCCGAACGTTTTGTTATTGGTAAAGCCACTTGTCCTTGTTCAAATATTGTTGCACAAATGCCTGGGATGGCGACATGTCGAGGCAGCAAACCGTGCGCCTACGCAATTTGTCGTATTCCAGCGCCCGTGTCGCGTCCGTAAGCTCCGTTCCAAGAGCCACCCGCGTACGGAATCGTCATGTTCAGATCGTTGCTTGCCCTGTTGCTGATCGCCGCCTCGCTGACGGCCCGGGCGGCACCGGACGCGACCCTGGTGCGCCAGTTGGCTGACGAGGATTCAAGTACCAAGGTCGCTGCTATCCGCAAACTGGTGCAGGCTGCCGACCCGGGCACCACCCGCATTCTTCAGGCAATGGCCGACGATGCGCTCGTCGTTGCGGGAGACCGGGTGCTGATCGCCGACGGTGAGAAGGCATTCGAAGCGGCGACCGGCTCGCCGATCAAAATGCCCGATGGTGCCGAGTCCATCACCGTAAATAACCGCATTCGCGGCGAACTGGCGAACGCGCTGGCGGCACTCAAACTCTTCGACTCCGATGCGAACGTGCGGCTGGAGTCGGCGCAGAAGCTGCAAAACAAGGTGGGACCCGAAATGGCGCCGCTGCTCACCCGCGCCCTGGAAAAGGAAACCGACCCCCGGATCAAGCCGCTTTTGGCGCTCGCGCACGCGCAGTCGAATCTGGCCAATACCGACCCGATGGCGCGCCTGGCCGCGGTGAAAGCGTTGTCGGGTTCGTCGTCGCCGGCCGTGAAAAGCCTCCTGCTGCCGCTGACCGAGAAGGCCGGAGAGGCAGATCCGCGGGTGCGTTACGCGGCAATCTCGGCGGTCAAGTCGATCGACGGTCGCCTCTCGCTCACAGAGAATCTGGGGCGCGTATTTTCCGGCTTGTCGCTCGGCAGCATCCTGCTGCTCGGCGCGCTCGGCCTCGCCATCACTTATGGTGTGATGGGCATCATCAACATGGCGCACGGCGAGCTGCTGATGATCGGCGCCTACTCGGCCTACGCCATGCAGAGTCTGTTCCGCGCCTATTTCCCCGGCGCCATTGACTGGTACCTGCCGGCGGCCATCCCGCTCGCCTTCTTCGCGGCCGCGCTGGTCGGCGTGGTCATGGAACGCACGGTCATCCGCTGGCTCTATGGTCGTACGCTGGAGACGCTGCTCGCCACCTGGGGCTTGTCGCTGATTCTCATTCAGGCGGCGCGGGTGCTTTTCGGCGCGCAGAACGTTGAAGTCGCCAACCCGAGCTGGATGTCAGGCGGGATCGAGTTGATGCCTAACCTGCTGCTGCCCTGGAACCGCATCATCATCATTGGCTTCGCGCTGTTCGTGCTGGCGCTCATGTGGGTGCTGATGAACAAGACGCGGCTCGGCATGTTCGTGCGCGCGGTGACGCAGAACCGCGCCATGGCCGGCTGCGTCGGTGTACCGACCGCACGCATCGATACGCTCGCTTTCGCGCTCGGCGCCGGCATCGCCGGACTCGGCGGCCTGGCCCTGTCGCAGATCTCCAACGTCGGCCCCGACATGGGCCAAGGCTACATCGTCGACGCCTTCATGGTCGTCGTGCTCGGAGGGGTCGGGCAACTCGCCGGTGCCGTGTGGGCCGCGCTTGGCCTGGGCGTCTTCACCAAGTTGCTCGAGGGCTGGTCGGGCGCGGTGATCGCGAAGATCGTCGTCCTCGTGTTCATCATCATCTTCATCCAGAAGCGTCCGCAAGGCCTGTTCGCCTTGAAGGGACGGTTCGTCGATTGAGCGCCGCCATGAACTACCACCTGCCTCCGACCATCCTCTCCTTCCTGGCAAGGGAGGCCGAGGGGGTTTGCGGCTTCTCCTGGACCACCGCCTTCAACCCACCGCCCTCCCCTTGTCAGGGGGAGACCGAGCTTGGTCGCTTGGAGGACTCTCATGCGTAGGCCGCTCGTCTTCCGCATCGCATCCGCGCTCGACGGGCGGACGCGTCTTGCGCTCACGGTGTTTCTCGCGGTCACGCTTCTGGTAGTGCCGGTTCTTCACCTCACACTGCCGCCTGAAAGTGCTTTCCACGTGTCGACCTACGCAATCACTTTGCTCGGCAAGATCATGTGCTACGCCATCGTCGCCGTGGCGATGGACTTGATCTGGGGCTACGGCGGCATTCTTTCGCTGGGGCATGGTCTATTTTTCGCGCTCGGCGGCTACGCGTTCGGCATGTACCTGATGCGCCAGATCGGGCGTGACGGCAGCTATCAGAGCGATCTGCCCGACTTCATGGTCTTCCTCGACTGGAAGGAACTGCCCTGGTACTGGACAGGCAGCGACAGTTTCCTTTGGGTCTCGGCGCTTGTCGTGCTCGTGCCGGCGCTGGTCGCCTTCATCTTCGGCTATTTCGCCTTCCGCTCGCGCATTAAGGGCGTGTATTTCTCGATCATCACGCAGGCGCTGACCTACGCGGCGATGTTGCTGTTCTTCCGCAACGAAACCGGATTCGGCGGCAACAACGGCTTCACGGATTTCAAGCGCGTGCTCGGTTACACGATCACTTCGCCGCAGACGCGGCTCGTGCTGTTCGGCCTCACGGCGCTCGTGCTCGCGCTGACCTTCGTCCTCGCGCGGTGGCTGGTCGCTTCGAAATACGGCCGCGTGCTGACGGCAATCCGCGACGCCGAGTCGCGCGTCATGTTCATCGGCTACAACCCGCTGTGGTTCAAGCTCTTCATCTGGACACTCTCGGCCGTGTTGTGCGGTATCGCCGGCGCGCTGTACGTGCCGCAGGTCGGCATCATCAACCCGTCCGAGATGAGCGTCGCCAACTCGATCGAGATCGCGATCTGGGTGGCGGTCGGCGGCCGCGGCACATTGATCGGCCCGATCGTCGGCGCCTTCGTCGTCAATCTCGCCAAGAGCTGGTTCACGGTAAGCTTTCCCGAATACTGGCTGTTCTTCCTCGGCCTGCTGTTCATCGTCGTCACGCTGCTGTTGCCGCACGGACTGGTCGGTTTGTGGAAGACGTTACGTCAGGCGAAGCAAACGCGGCCCGACGACATGGAGCTGCCTCCCCGCGAGAGCGTTCTTGCTCCTCCGCTGACACCGATTCCGCCGAGCGACAGGAGGGTGACCGAATGAGCGCCCGCGACGTTTTCCGCAAGATCATCGGCATCGAACTCGATGAGAGCAACGCCTACACCGGCAAGCGACGCACGCTCGACATCTCGCACAATGTGATCCTCTACCTGGAGGACATCACCGTCAGTTTCGACGGCTTCAAGGCGCTGAACAAACTGAATCTCGCCATCGACGCCGGTGAACTGCGCTGCATCATCGGCCCCAACGGCGCCGGCAAGACGACGATGATGGACGTGATCACCGGCAAGGCGCGCCCCGACTCGGGTTCCGCATTCTTCGGCCAGACGATCGACCTCACCCGGCTCAGCGAACCGGAAATTGCCCACGCCGGCATCGGCCGCAAGTTCCAGAAACCGACGATTTTTGAGCAGCACAGCGTGTTCGAAAACCTCGAACTCGCCATGACTACCGATAAGCGCGCGCTGACGACGCTCACCGCCTGGTTGCGCGACGACGACCGCGACCGCATCGCCGACACCCTGCGTCTGATCCGCCTCGACACCGAAGCCGACCGCCCTGCCGGCCTGCTCTCGCACGGCCAGAAGCAGTGGCTGGAAATCGGCATGCTGTTGATGCAAGAGCCAAGGCTGCTGCTGCTCGACGAGCCGGTCGCCGGAATGACCGACGACGAGACAATGCGGACGGCGGAGCTGTTCGTTTCGCTCGCCGGAAAACACTCGCTGGTGGTGGTGGAACACGACATGGCGTTTGTGAAGGCGCTTGGGGGCAAGGTGACCGTGTTGCATGAAGGGTCTGTTCTCGCGGAGGGCGATCTCGACGCGGTGCAGAACGATCAGCGGGTGATTGAGGTTTACCTGGGGCGATGATGGCTATCGGCGTCCTCGACCGCTCTGTTCCGCCTTGCCGGCGGGCATACTCTTTCTTGTCTTGCCAAGAAAGAGTAGCCAGAAAGAAGGCGCGCCCGCTGCGTCGCCCGGCTTCGCCGGGTGCTCTGCGCTGCTCGGCCGCAACGGGGCGCTGCGGAACTCGGGCCTGCGGCCCTCAGACAGTCCTCGCGCTTTTTCCCGTTGCACCCTGCGCTGCTCGACGACTCAGAGGGCGAATCGCAAACCACCTGAACACCATCGTACCGAGGCATCAGATTCGTTCCGGGGTGCATTCCCCCTCGTGGAGCGCCGAGCAACGGAGCGAGGCCGGGGGAAGTCGGCGAGCACTGTTTGAGGGGCGCAGCCCCGAGTTGCGCAGCCGCCCGGCCTCGCGAGTAGCGCAGGGAAGCCGGCGGAGCCGGTCGCGTAACGCGGGGGTCGCCTTTTCTTTGGCTACTTTCTTTTGGCGAAGCAAAAGAAAGTATGTCCGCGCGTCAGGCGCGGAACCCGGCACATCAGCGTGCCACCACGCTTGAGGAGCCAGAATTGCTCAAAGTCGAAAACCTCAACCAATACTACGGTGGCAGCCACATCCTCCGTGGCCTCTCCTTCGACGTCGAACCGGGCAAGGTCACCAGCCTGCTCGGGCGTAACGGCGTTGGAAAAACGACGCTGATGAAGTGCCTGATGGGGCTCGTCAAATCGAAAACGGGGCGCATCAATTTCCAGGGCAAGGACGTCACCCAGGCGCCGTCGCACGAGCGCGTGCGGGCCGGTATCGGCTACGTGCCGCAGGGGCGCGAGATCTTTCCGCGTCTGACGGTTGAAGAAAACCTGCTCATGGGGCTCGCCATCAAACCTGCGGGAGCAAGGATTCCGGAACAGGTGTTCGAGTTATTTCCCGTATTGAAGAGCATGCTGCGACGCCGCGGCGGCGACCTGTCCGGCGGCCAGCAGCAACAGTTGGCAATCGGGCGCGCTCTGGCGATGGACCCCAAGCTCTTGATCCTCGACGAGCCGACCGAGGGCATCCAGCCGTCGATCATCAAGGACATCGGGCATGCCATCCGAGTCGTCGCCCGGCGGCCGATCGCGCAGAAGATCAGCCAGTCGGCCGAGGAGCGCCAGGAGGTGAAAGACGCGATTCGCAAAGTGGCCGACACGGGGCGTGTCGCCATCCTGCTCGTCGAGCAATACTACGATTTCGCCCGCGATCTTGCCGACCACTACCTGTTGATGGAGCGCGGCGAGTTCATCATGCGCGGCCTGGGCGCGGACATGGACAAGGACGGCGTGCGCGAGGCGCTGGCGGTTTAGTTCGGTTCAAGCTGTCGAATAGCCAGATCCCGGGCCGTTTTCGGCCCAAACATGTCGAATCACAAGCCAATATTCAACACATCGTCGCGATATGTTGATACACTCGACACATTCTAAGAACGTGTCGATGCGGCGGAGATTTTTCGACTTATGGCGTTCGACCCGAGCAAGCCCTACAACGACCTCCCGCCGCTGCCGCCCCAGGCGGACGTCGAAACACGGGCCGTCCTCAAGGCGTGCATCGACGCGCGCGTGGCGCTGGCCGAACTCAAGCAGGCTGGCGAGCTGATCCCGAATCAGGCGGTGCTCATCAACAGCATCCCGCTACTTGAGGCGCAGGCGAGCTCCGAGATTGAGAACATCGTCACCACCACCGACCGGCTATTCCAGTACGCCGACGACCGCTCAGGCCGTGCCGATCCGGCCACCAAAGAAGCGCTACGTTACCGTACCGCCTTGCGCCAGGGGTTTGCGTCCCTCGCTCAGCGCCCATTGACCACCCGCACCGCCGTCGAGGTGTGCCAAACCATCAAGGGCGCGGACATCGACATCCGCAACACGCCGGGCACCACCCTGACGAACGATGCAACCGGCGAGCTCATCTACACTCCGCCAGAGGGCGAAAGCCTCATCCGCGACAAGCTCGCCGACTGGGAGCGCTTCCTACACGAAGCCACCGAACTCGATCCGCTGATTCGCATGGCTATCGGCCATTACCAGTTTGAAGCCATCCACCCCTTCGCCGATGGGAATGGACGTACCGGGCGCGTGCTCAACCTGCTTTACCTCGTCGACCAAGGCCTGCTCGATACGCCGGTCCTCTACCTCTCGCGCGCCATCATTGCCAACAAGGCGGACTACTACCGCCTCCTGCTTGGCATCACCCGCGAAGCGAACAAGGAAAAAGCCTGGGAAGACTGGATTCTCTACATGTTGCGCGCCGTGGCCGACACCGCGCGCTGGACAACCGGCCGCATTCGCGCGATCCGCAGCCTGCTGCAAGAGATGGCCGACAAGATGCGCCGGGAAGCACCGCAAATCTACAGCCGCGAGCTGGCCGAACTCATCTTCGAGCAACCCTATTGCCGCATTGGCAACCTCGTTGACGCCGGGCTCGCACACCGACAAACCGCGTCAACACACCTCAAGAAGCTTTGCGACATCGGCATTCTGCGCGAGGAGAAGGTGGGGCGGGAGAAGTTGTTTATCCATCCGGCGCTCTTAAAGCTATTGCGCGAAGGCAGCTGATAACACGCGTGGCGATCTATCACACGAGGTTTCCCCGCATCCGCCCGGCCTGCCTCATCGAGAGCACGGCGACACCCGCGCGACCAGAACGTGCTTTGCCACATCTCGGCGCAGGAACTGAAGAGCGAAGAAGTGAACTCGAAGGCTGTTGCCGAGGTCTTGCGCACAGCCCTGCTGGCTTTGTGCAGGCGGCGCAAGAAGCTGCCGCATCCGGCGCAGTGACTGACCGTCCAGTGCACCAACGAATCTTGTAAGTCCATCGGTTATAGACCTGACGGCCACTTTCGTCACGTCGCGAAAATGATCAATGTGAACAAGGGCACAACCGAAATCCACCCCATCGCCTGCGTAATTCTGCGTATTACCATCCGCCCCCGGCGCCGCGATAATCGCAGTATGAGTTCGCCCTACGCCCTTCCATTTCGACGACCTGGTTTGCCAGTCTGCGGCTCCGTTTCACGCGCGAAGCCAGGGCGGACTGGCCGCTTGGCCATTGATAGCGCCTTGCCGCCATGATCCCCGTCGAACCGGCCCTGATGAACGCGGCGCACTGGCAAGCCGATCTGTCGCTGGAATTTTCCGCTCGCGGCATGGCGACGATCCTGAGCGATTGCCGCCACCACGGCCCCTTGCGCGTACAGAAGGCGCTCTACCCGGAGGGTGAAGCGGTCTGCCAGGCCATCGTCCTGCATCCGCCCTCAGGCATCGCTGGCGGCGACCATTTGCGCATCGTGGCGCGCGTTACCGAGTCAGCACACGCTCAGCTCACTACACCGGGTGCCGGCAAGTGGTATCGCTCGGCCGGCGACGACGCTTCGCAGACGCTCGACTTTTCCGTGCGCGACGGCGCCATTCTGGAATGGTTGCCGCAGGAAACAATCATTTTCGATGGCGCGCGAAGCCGAATGCAGACCCGCGTCGTATTGACTGGTGGCGCCCGCTACCTTGGGTGGGAAATCCTCTGCCTCGGGCGCAGCGCGTCAGGCGAACGCTTCACGCATGGGCTCATCGCCCTGCATACGCGCATCGAACGCGAGGGCAATGTCGTCTGGCTGGAGCGCGGCCAACTCGCCGGGGACGACCCATTGCTCGTCAGCCCGACCGGCTGGGCCGGCGCCAGCGTCGGCGGCACGCTGCTCGCAACGCTCGTTTCCCGGGACGAAGTTGGCCCACTGCTCGAAGCCTGCCGCACCATCGCGCCCCCCGACGGTGCCGACCACGCGCTGACGGCCTTGCCGAACCTGCTCGTCGCGCGCTATCTCGGACACAACAGCGAAGCGGCCCGCCTGTGGTTCGTTTCGCTTTGGCAGGTGCTGCGCCCCGCCCTGCTGGGCCGCGCCGCCGTGCCAGCACGCATCTGGAATACCTGAATCCGTGAACGAGGAGAAGCAATGGAACTGACCCCACGCGAAAAAGAAAAGCTGCTCATATTCACCGCCGGCCTGCTCGCCGAGCGGCGCAAGGCCCGCGGCCTCAAGCTCAACTACCCGGAAGCGACCGCGCTGATCACCTGCGCGATCCTGGAGGGCGCGCGCGACGGCAAGAGCGTCGCCGAACTGATGAGCGAAGGCACAAAGGTACTGACCCGCGGCGACGTGATGGACGGCGTACCGGAGATGATCCCCGAGATCCAGGTCGAAGCGACCTTCCCGGACGGCACGAAGCTGGTGACGGTGCATCATCCAATCGTTTGACATGACTCTCCGGCCTTTACCCCCTCCCGGCCTTCCGTTATCAGGCGAGGAGATGAGCATGACGTTCCCTCAGCCGCACTCCCCCCGGACAAGGGGCTGGGGGCCAAAAGACGCGGAGCTTTCCACCCTTCCGCAATACCTCCCACACCCAGGAGCCCTTCATGACCAAGCGCTTTGCCCCCCTGCTTCTCGCCGCCCTTCCCCTTGCCGCCGTCGCCCATACAGGCCATGGCGATCACAGCTTCATTGATGGCTTCACGCATCCCTTCCTCGGCCTCGATCACCTGCTGGCGATGCTGATGGTCGGCGTCTGGAGCGTTCTCAACGCACGCAGCAACAAGGTCTGGTTGGCACCGGCCACCTTCGTCAGCCTGCTCGCCGTGGGCGCCTTCCTCGGGCAGTACGGCATCGTCGTGCCGCAGCTCGAACCGCTGGTCGCCGGGTCGGTCCTGGTACTCGGCGTCATGCTGACACTGCCCTTTAGCCTGGGCCTGACTGCCGCTCTGGCCGTCATCGGCGGTTTCGCGGTGTTCCATGGCATGGCCCACGGCGGCGAACTCGAGCAAGGGTCCGCGATCATGAGCGGCATCGTCCTTGGCTCCGCCGTCCTGCACGCCTGCGGCATGGCGTTCGCCCATCGGGTGCTCAAGAGCCGTCCGCAACTCGCGCTGCGTCTCGGGCAACTGGTCGCCCTGATCGGTGGCGGGCTGGTTCTTTCCACCGTGCTCTGAGGTACCACGATCATGATTCCCGGAGAAATGTTCGTTGAACCCGGCGAACTCGCACTCAACGCCGGCCGCCCGACCGTAACGCTTGTCGTCGCCAACACCGGCGACCGGCCGATCCAGGTCGGTTCGCACTACCACTTCTACGAGACCAACGCCGCGTTGTCCTTCGACCGCGAGGCGGCGCGCGGCTTCCGCCTCGACATAGCCGCCGGCACCGCCGTGCGCTTCGAGCCGGGCCAGACGCGCACCGTGCAGCTCGTCGCACTGACCGGCGAGCGCAAGGTATTCGGCTTCCGCGGCCTGATCCAGGGGGAACTATGAGCACAAAGATTTCGCGGCAAGCCTACGCCGAAATGTTCGGCCCGACCGTCGGTGATCGCCTACGTCTGGCCGACACCGACCTGTTTGTCGAAGTCGAGAAGGACTACACCCTCTACGGCGAGGAAGTGAAGTTCGGCGGCGGCAAGGTCATCCGCGACGGCATGGGCCAAAGCCAGCGCATGGCGAAGGACACCGTCGATACCGTCATCACCAACGCGCTGATTATCGACGCCGTCACCGGCATCGTGAAAGCTGATATCGGCCTCAAGGACGGGCGCATCGCCGGTATCGGTAAGGCGGGCAACCCCGACATCCAGCCGGGCATCACCATCGTCATCGGGCCTGGTACCGAAATCATCGCCGGCGAAGGCATGATCGTCACCGCCGGCGGCATCGACAGCCACATCCACTTCATCTGCCCGCAACAGATCGAGGAAGCCTTGATGTCGGGGGTGACCACCATGCTCGGCGGGGGCACGGGCCCGGCCACCGGCACCTTCGCCACTACCTGCACACCGGGGCCGTGGCATATCCACTCGATGCTCTCGGCAGCCGAAGCTTTCCCGATGAATCTCGGCTTTCTCGGCAAAGGCAACGCCAGCCTGCCGGAAGCGCTGCGCGAGCAGATCGCCGCCGGGGCGATGGGCCTCAAGCTGCATGAGGATTGGGGGACGACGCCGGCGGCCATCGACTGCTGCCTATCCGTGGCCGACGAGATGGACGTGCAGGTCGCGATCCACACCGACACGCTCAATGAGTCGGGTTTCGTCGAAGCGACCATAGACGCCTTCAAGGGCCGCACCATCCACACCTTCCACACCGAAGGCGCCGGTGGCGGCCATGCGCCGGACATCATCCGCGCCGCGGGTCTGCCCAACGTCCTGCCCAGCTCGACCAACCCGACCATGCCGTACACGGTGAACACCATCGACGAGCACCTCGACATGCTGATGGTCTGCCACCACCTCGACCCGGCCATCGCCGAAGACATCGCCTTCGCCGAATCGCGCATCCGCCGCGAAACGATCGCTGCCGAAGACATCCTGCACGACCTCGGCGCCTTCTCGATGATGAGCTCGGACTCGCAAGCCATGGGTCGCGTCGGCGAGGTGATCATCCGTACCTGGCAGGCGGCGCACAAGACGAAGGTGCAGCGCGGCACGCTGGCCGGCGACAACGTGCGCAACGACAACCTGCGCGTCAAGCGCTACATCGCCAAGTACACGATCAACCCGGCGCTCACGCACGGCATCGCGCATACCGTCGGCTCGGTCGAAGTCGGCAAGCTCGCCGACCTGGTGCTCTGGCGCCCGGCTTTCTTCGGCGTCAAGCCTTCGCTCATCCTCAAGAGCGGCATGATCGCCGCCGCCGCGATGGGCGACCCCAACGCCTCGATCCCGACGCCGCAACCGGTGCATTACCGGCCGATGTTCGGCAGCTTTGGCAAGGCGCTGAAGACCTCGGTCACCTTCGTCTCGCAAGCGGCGCTGGAGAATCCGGCGGTTGCCGCATTGGGGCTGGAGAAGCCGCTGATCGCCGTCTCGGGCACGCGCAAGCTGAAGAAGGCCGACATGGTGTGGAACGGCGCCACGCCGAAGATCGACGTCGATCCCGAAACCTACGTCGTGCGCGCCGACGGCGAATTGCTGGTCTGCGAACCGGCTGCGTCGTTGCCGATGACCCAACGCTACTTTCTGTTCTGACCATGCTAATCCTGACTCAACGCACGCTACAGCCGCCCACGGACTCGGTTGCACTGGTCTACGACGAACGCAAACGCAGCCGCCTGAAGGTAACGCTTGGCTCGGGCCGCGAGGCTGGCATCTTCCTCGAACGGGGCGACCACCTGCACGGCGGCGACCGGCTGCTGGCTGAGGACGGTACGACCATCGTCGAAATCCTCGCTGCACCGGAAAAACTGATTGAGGCGACCGCCGATACATCGCTGCTCTTTGCCCGCGCCGCCTACCACCTCGGCAACCGTCATGTTCCTGTGCAGATCGTACCGTCGGCAAACGGCGGAGTGCTCCGTTTCCAAACCGACCACGTGCTGGCCGAGATGGTCAAAGGCTTGGGCTGCGTCGTAGCCGAGGTCGAAGCACCGTTTCAACCGGAGTCGGGAGCGTACGGTGCGCACGGCGGGCATCATCACCATGGCGACGACCACGAGCACCACAGCGATGAACATGCCCGCCTGCACAACCCCGGCCATGGCCCACACCGCTCGATGCCGCGGATTCACGAATTCAAACCGGGCGCGAAATCTTGAACGATCCTTCCCGACTAGCGCTGATCCGCCTGCTTCAGCTCGCCAGTCCAGCGCTGCCGGTCGGCGCCTACACCTATTCGCAAGGGCTGGAGTGGGCTGTCGAGTCCGGGCGCATCCGTGACGAAGCCAGCGCCGGGCGATGGATCGGCGACCTGATGGCTTTCGCCATCGGCCGCTTTGAAGCACCGCTGGTCGCCCTGCTGATGCACCGCTGGGTTGAGGACGAAGTCGTGGAAATCAAACGCCTGAATGGGGACTTCCTGGCCAGCCGCGAATCCGCCGAATTACGCGCGGAGACCGTGCAGATGGGCTTTTCGCTCAATCGTCTGCTGGCCGATCTTGCCGATCCCGCCTTGGCAACCGTACGCGAACGCCTTGCCGACATGCCCGAAATCGCCTTCCCGACCGCCTGGTCCGGCATCGCCGCCGCGTGGAAAATCGCACCGGGCGACGCCGTTGCGGCCTACCTCTGGACCTGGGCCGAGAACCAGGTGATGGCCGCGCTCAAAGCGGTGCCGCTCGGCCAAGCAGCGGGTCAGAGGCTGCTTGCCGAACTCGGCCGGCAGGTGCCGGCCATCGCAGAGACCGCACTGGCGCTACCCGAAAACCAATGGTCAAACCTGACCCCGGCATTCGCGCTGTGCAGCGCACGGCACGAAACCCAATACTCACGACTCTTCCGGTCATAACGACATGAATACAGAAACTGCCTCCCGTATCCTCCCTCTCCGCGCCGCAGGTTCACGCGCCGCCCCATTACGGGTCGGCATCGGCGGCCCTGTCGGTTCCGGCAAGACGGCGCTCACGCTCGCGCTGTGCCAGGCGTTGCGCGACCACATCGACATGGCCGTCGTAACCAACGACATCTACACGGCCGAGGACGCCGAGTTTCTCGTCGCGCACTCCGCCCTGCCGCCCGAACGCATCATGGGCGTCGAGACCGGCGGTTGCCCGCACACGGCGATCCGCGAGGACGCGTCGATCAACCTCGAGGCCATAGATCGCCTGCAACGCGCCTTCCCCGAGGTGCAACTGATTCTCGTCGAGTCGGGCGGCGACAACCTCGCGGCGACCTTCTCACCTGAGCTTTCCGACCTCACGCTTTACGTCATCGACGTGGCGGCCGGCGAGAAGATTCCGCGCAAAGGCGGTCCCGGCATCACGAAGTCGGACCTACTGGTGATAAACAAGATCGATCTCGCGCCGATGGTCGGTGCCTCGCTCGACGTCATGGCGCGCGACGCCAAGACGCAGCGCGGCGAAAGGCCTTTCGTCTTCACCAACCTGAAGACGGGCGAAGGACTTGATCGGGTGATCGCCTTCATCCGCGAACGCGGCATGCTGTAGAGGAAGTCGTCCAAGCACTTGCGCTGTTGGTTCCGCTGGCGGCTCTCGGTGACGAATATTCCCTGGATGGAAAGGCTGGGAAAGCCCTTGTAGGACACAGGTTATTCGCGGTGCATCGTCGGTCGTCCATGCACACGTGCGGTGCAGCGGACCCACGAAAAGCCGCGTCATGCCAAGTAATTATCGTGGCCCGCGTCTTGCTTCGGAACAACGCCGAGTCCCCCTGGAGCGTTCCGTGTCGATCCATGTCGCCCTCAATCATGTCACCCACTACCGTTACGACCGGCCGGTCAGCCTCTCTCCGCACATTGTCCGCCTGCGCCCGGCGCCGCACGCGCGCACGCCCATCCTCAGCTATGCGCTGAAGGTTACGCCCGCGGAACACTTCATCAACTGGCAGCAGGACCCGCAGTCAAACTATCTGGCACGGCTCGTCTTTCCCGGAAAGACACGCGAACTCAAGGTTGAAGTCGATCTCGTCGCCGCACTATCGGTCATCAATCCCTTCGATTTCTTTCTTGAACCGGCCGCCGAGAAGTTTCCGTTTGAGTACGAAAGCGAGCTGCGCCACGAGCTACTACCCTTTCTCGAGAAACTGCCCGCCACGGGGCGGTTGCAGGAGTTCGTCGCCGGCGTTTCGCGCGATCCGAAGCCGACGGTCGACTTTCTCGTCGCGCTCAACCAGGCGGTGCAACGTGAGATCCGCTATGTAATCCGCCTCGAACCCGGCGTACAGACGCCCGAACAGACGCTCGCCGCGAAAACCGGTTCGTGCCGGGACTCGGCCTGGCTTCTGGTGCAGGTATTCCGTCATCTCGGCCTTGCCGCCCGCTTCGTCTCCGGCTACCTGATCCAGCTCGTTCCCGACGTGAAGCCGCTCGACGGGCCCGCAGGCGCCGCTGCCGACTTCACCGACCTGCACGCGTGGTGCGAAGTGTACCTGCCGGGTGCCGGCTGGGTCGGCCTCGATCCGACATCGGGGCTGTTCGCCGGCGAAGGCCACATACCGATCGCCTGCTCGCCCGAGCCGTCTTCGGCGGCGCCGATCACCGGTTATACCGACCAATGCGACTGCGAGTTCGGGCATACCATGAAGGTCGAGCGCGTGTGGGAAGCACCGCGGGTCACGAAACCGTATACCGACGAACAATGGCAGGCCATCGACGCACTGGGCGGCGAGATCGACGTCGAACTGGCCGAAGGCGACGTCCGCCTGACGATGGGCGGTGAGCCGACCTTCGTCTCGATCGATGATCCGGACGGTGCTGAATGGAACACCGACGCGCTCGGGCCGACCAAGCGTGCGCGGGCGTCCGATCTGTTCCACCGCCTGCGAGCGCACTATGCGCCCGAGGGGCTTGCCCATTACGGCCAGGGCAAGTGGTATCCCGGCGAGCAACTGCCGCGCTGGTCGCTCAACTGCTTCTGGCGGCGCGACGGCCAGCCGATTTGGCGCAATCCGGCGCTGATGGCCGACGAGACGAGGGATTACGGCGCCGACGCCGAACTCGCCGAGCGCTTTCTGAAGCGGATCGCCGAACACCTCGACCTCGAAAGCCACCACGTTTTTCCCGCGTACGAAGACGCGTTCTATTACTTGTGGCGCGAAAGGCGGCTACCTTGCAACGTCGACCCGTTCGATGCACGGCTCGACGATCCCCTGGAGCGGGAACGCCTCGCCAGCGTATTCACTCGCGGTCTCGACGCGGTGGTCGGTCATGTGTTGCCGATTGCCCGCAGCCTGAGCAACGGCTGCTGGCAGAGTGGCTCCTGGTTCCTGCGCGCCGAACACTGCTATTTGATCCCGGGCGACTCGCCTCTCGGTTATCGACTGCCGCTCGACTCGCAACCCTGGGTGGCCAAGACCGATTACCCGTACGTCAATCCACCAGATCCGGCACAGTCGTTTCCGCCCCTGCGCGCGCACGCCGATATCCGGCGCCAATTGACCACGCACACCGAAGCAGCGCCCCCGGATGGCATCACCTTGTTCGGGAACGGCCTCTCCGGACCGGACTCGGCGTTCGAGCGTTGGCCGCAAGCCGGCGATTCCGCCGCCTGGGTCGTACGCACCGCAATGGCGACGCAGGCGCGTAACGGCATCCTCTATGTCTTCATGCCGCCTACGGAAAGCCTCGACGATTATCTCGAACTCGTCGGCGCGGTGGAGGCCACCGCGGAAGAGCTGATGACGCCGGTGATCATCGAAGGTTACGAACCGCCTCGCGATCCTCGTCTGGCGAGTTTCCGCGTCACGCCAGACCCCGGAGTCATCGAGGTCAACATCCAGCCGTGCGCCGACTGGGACGAACTTGTCGAGCGTACCGACCACCTCTATGAAGCCGCCCGGCTGTCACGCCTTACGACCGAGAAGTTCATGCTCGACGGCCGCCACACGGGTACAGGCGGCGGCAACCATTTCGTGCTCGGCGGCGCGACAACGCTCGACTCGCCTTTCCTGCGCCGTCCGGACCTTCTGCGCAGCCTGATCAGCTACTGGCACAACCACCCCTCGCTCTCTTTCCTTTTCTCCGGGTTGTTCATCGGGCCCACGAGTCAGGCGCCACGTATCGACGAGGCGCGCAACGATTCAGTGTACGAACTCGAAATCGCCTTTCGGCAGTTGCCCGAACCCGGCACCGACGTTCCGCCCTGGCTGATCGACCGCTTGCTGCGCAATATCCTCGTCGATGCGACAGGGAACACGCACCGTGCCGAGTTCTGCATCGACAAGCTGTATTCGCCCGACGGCCCCGCCGGTCGCCTCGGCCTGCTCGAAATGCGCGCCTTCGAGATGCCGCCGCACGCGCGCATGTCGCTCGTCCAGCAACTCCTGTTGCGGGCACTGATCGTACGCTTCTGGAACGTGCCTTACACCCCGGTGCGGCTGGTGCGCTGGGGCACCGAGCTGCACGACCGCTTCATGCTGCCGCATTTCGTCAAGCAGGATTTCGACGATGTGATCACTGAACTGCGCCACGCGGGCTATGCCTTCGATCCGGAATGGTTCGCACCGCACTTCGAGTTCCGTTTCCCGTTGCATGGACGGTTCGCGGCGCAGGGCGTTGAGGTCGAACTGCGCCACGCGCTCGAACCCTGGCCGGTACTCGGCGAGGAAGGGTCGGTCGGCGGTACCGTCCGCTATGTCGATTCCTCGGTGGAACGTTTGCAGGTCAAGGCGACCGGCATGGCTGGAGAACGCTATGTCGTCACGTGCAATGGCCGTGCGCTGCCGCTGCAGAATACCGGGCGAGTCGGCGAGTTCGTCGCCGGCGTTCGGTACCGGGCCTGGCAGCCGCCGTCGTGTCTGCATCCGACCGTCGGCGTGCATGCGCCGCTCACTTTCGACCTCGTCGACACCTGGATGCAACGCTCGCTCGGCGGCTGCCAGTACCACGTGGCCCATCCGGGCGGGCGCAATTACGAACGCCATCCGGTCAACGCCTACGAAGCCGAGGGCCGGCGGCTTGCGCGCTTCACCGTACCCGCGCACTCGCCTGGCCAAGTCGAAGTCAGCGAGAGGAAAAGCGACGCGAGTTTTCCGTTTACGCTAGATTTGCGTCGTTTCTAAGCGAGCGCGCCGCGCCCATCTCCCCGCCATGTCCCGCTCCCTGCTTGCCAATTACCCGCGCCAGACCGACCGCTACGACGAAATGCTGGCCGAGAACGGGGAGCTTCGAGCCCCCTGGCGCGGCTTGCTGGAACACCTGAGCAATGCACCGCCCGGGTTGATGCGACAGCAACTCGACTATGTACGCCGACGCATTCAGGAGAACGGCGTCACCTACAACGTCTATGCCGATCCGCAGGGCGCTGATCGCCCCTGGGAGCTCGACCCCTTGCCGCTCATTCTCTCCGCCGAGGAATGGAACGAGATTTCCGGCGCGGTCGTTCAGCGCGCCCGCCTGCTCAACGCGCTGCTCGGCGATCTCTACGGTGAGCAGAACACGTTGAAGGATGGCACGATCCCGCCCGCGCTCGTGTACGGGCACAACAACTATCTCTGGCCCTGCCAAGGCATCCGACCTCCCGGCGATACCTGGCTGCACCTTTACGCCGCCGACCTCGCGCGTTCGCCCGACGGCCGCTGGTGGGTCATCGCCGATCGCACGCAAGCGCCGTCGGGGGCCGGCTACGCGCTCGAAAATCGCGTCATCGTATCGCGCCTGTTTCCGGAGAAATTCCGCGATCTCGGAGTCAAGCCGCTGAACGGATTCTTCGCCGCACTTCAGGAAAGCCTTTCCCACTGGGCGGCCGCCGACGAAGGCGGAACCGCGCCAATGATCGTCCTGCTCACGCCCGGGCCGTACAACGAGACCTATTTTGAGCACGCGTATCTGGCGCGCCAACTCGGCTATCCGCTGGTCGAAGGGCAGGACCTGACGGTGCGCAACGATGCCGTCTATCTGCGCACCTTGAGCGGGTTGCGGCGAGTGCATGCGATCCTGCGCCGGCTCGACGACGATTATTGCGACCCGCTCGAACTGCGCGGCGATTCCGCGCTTGGCGTGCCGGGCCTGTTGCAGGCCGTGCGTGCGGGCAAGGTGCTGGTGGCCAACGCGCTGGGCACCGGCCTGCTCGAATCGGCGGCCCTGCCCGGCTTTCTGCCCGGCGCCTGCGAAAAACTGCTCGGCGAGTCACTGCGCATGCCATCCGTCGGTACCTGGTGGTGCGGCGAGGCGGCCGCGCTCGAATTCGTCATCGAGCATATCGATCATCTGGTCATCAAGGGCGCCTACCCGTCGCAGCGCCTCGAACCGGTGTTCGGCAGCGAGCTCGACGGGCCGCGGCGGAAAGAGATGATCGAGCGCTTGCGCGCACGACCTCAGGCCTATGTAGCGCAGGAACTCGTGCGTTTCTCGCAGGCGCCGTCGTGGAGCGCGCGTCATGAGCGGCGCCTGATCCCACGCGGTGTCGCGCTGCGCACCTACGTCGCGGCAACGCCGCAAGGTTACGTCGTCATGCCGGGGGGGCTGACACGCGTCACCTCGGCGGTCAACGCGCGCATGATCGCGATGCAGCGCGGGGGGTCGAGCAAAGACACTTGGGTGCTCGGCGAAAAAGCGGCAAGATCGCTGAACCCCGCCCGTGCGCTGACCGGCAAGGCGGGCGTCGTGCGCAGCGGTAGCAACCTGTCCTCGCGCGTCGTCGAGAATCTCTTCTGGTTCGGGCGCTACGCCGAACGCTGCGAAGATACCGCGCGCCTGTTGCGCGTCGCGCTCGCGCGACTCGTTGACGCCGCTCCCGACGACATGCCGGGCCTGATCTCGGCGTTCGAGGTCGGGCGCGCGCTCTCCGTCCTACCCGAACAAACGGGGAAGAAACCCATCGCCGACGGGCAGGACGCGTCGCGCTCGGCATTCGAGAAGCAACTGCTCGCGGCGTTATGCACCTCCGAATGGGGCGACGGGCTGGCCGGCGACATCCGGCGCCTGCTCTGGGTGGGCGCACAGGTACGGGAACGCTTCTCGCTCGACAACTGGCGCGCGCTCAACCATCTGCAACGCCAGTTGCAAGGCTATGCCAAGGGCAAGCCCGGTCTCGGGGAAGCACTGGCTTTTCTCGACCAGATGATCCTTGCGGCGTCCGCCCTCGCCGGCTTCGCGATGGACGACATGACGCGCGACGATGGCTGGCGCTTCTTGATCATCGGACGCCGGCTCGAGCGCCTGATCTTTCTCGCCAACGCCGTCTCGCACTTCCTGCGGCTGCATTCGACGCGCGCCCCGGGCAGTCTGGAATGGCTGCTCGAACTGGCCAACAGCATCATCACCTACCGTTCGCGCTACATGGCACAACCCGAGTTGCTGCCGGCCATCGACTTGATCGTTTTCGACGATGCCAATCCGCATGCCGTCATTTTTCAGACGCACAACGTCATTCGCTACCTCGGTCGCCTCGAACGCGACCTAGGCGGAATCGGCGGCGAGGCCGACGAGGATGCGCTGCACGCCTCGTTTCTCCGTCTGCGCGCCTTCGACCCGCTACGCCTGCAGCGCCACGAAGCAGGCGACGCCGAGGCTCGCGCCTGCTCCGCCGAACTCGCGGAACTGCTGGAAGACGTGGCGCGTGGAGCGGCCGAGCTTTCCGACCGACTGGCCATGCGCTACTTCACGCATGTCGCCGACATCGGCCAGCAGACGCTGGCGGCCTAGGGGTCTCTGCATGAGCGCCGCCCGCTATCACGTGGTTCACGAAACGACCTACCGTTACGAAAGCCCGGTATCGCTATCGCGCCAGTTGCTGCACCTGACGCCACGCGAATGCCCGTGGCAGTCGTGTTTCGAACACGTCATCACGATCGACCCTGCGCCAGGCATCGAGACGCGACGCCTCGACAGCTTCGGCAACCCGATCCGCCAGTTCGCGATCGAGTCGCCGCACACCTCGCTTGTCGTGCGCTCGGAAAGCCGGATCGAGGTTCGCGCGCGGCCACACGCCCCCATCTTCGGTTCACCTTCTTGGGAAAGCGTGCGCGACGCGCTGGCGTACGGCGCGCTGCCCGTCCGCCTAGACGCGGCTGCATGCCTTTTCGAGTCGCCCTACGTACGGGCGAAGCGTGAATTCGAGGCCTACGCGGCACCCAGCTTCACGCCAGGCCGCCCCTTGCTTGACGCGGTGCGCGACCTGATGACGCGCATTTATGGCGAATTTGCCTACGACCCGGCGGCAACCACCGTGGCTACGCCGGTGCTGCAGATTCTTGAGGACAAGCGTGGCGTTTGCCAGGATTTCGCTCATCTGATGCTCTCGTGCCTGCGTTCGATGGGGCTCGCCGCGCGTTACGTGAGTGGTTATCTGTTGACCCAGCCGCCACCCGGCCAACCTCGCCTTGTCGGTGCCGATGCCTCGCACGCATGGATCGCCGTCTATTGCCCAGCGGCGCATGGCGGCAACGAAGGTAACGACGGCGATTGGGTCGACTTCGACCCAACCAATAATCAGCTTCCCGGTACGCGGCACATTACCGTCGCCTGGGGGCGCGATTTTGGCGACGTATCGCCGTTGCGGGGCGTGATCCTCGGCGGTGACAGCCATCGGCCCGAGGTTGCGGTTACCGTCGCGCCGTGCGAAGGGCCGGAAGAACCCGCTAGCGCTGGATGAGTTCAACGCCTCGGACGGCGACGAACTCATCGCGAATACGTTGTTCCGCCCAAGGACGGTGCATTGCGTGGCCAAATTGGAGCCAGCCCCGTTCACATTGATCGCCCGCCACGAACCGGAATAGTCGCCGAACCGCCTTGCCGCCTTGGTCAGACTGGCTTGGCGCGAAGCCTCAAGCGCATGGCATGCTTCATGCTCGACGCCCATCATCGCGTCCCGCGGAAAAATCATGGGCAAGAACTACTACAACGAGATGTACGACGCGGCGGGTAGCGTACGGCCGCCGTATAGCGGCTACGCTGAGTGGCTTGCGGAAATGCCGGCAGAACGGATCGCCAGCAAGCGCGCGGAAGCGGACATCGCATTCCGGCGTGTCGGCATCACTTTCGCGGTCTATGGCGAAGAAGCCGGGACCGAACGGCTGATCCCCTTCGACATCGTCCCGCGCATCATTCCTGCGAACGAATGGCGCCAACTGCACGTCGCGCTCTGCCAGCGCGTCAAGGCACTCAACGCCTTCCTCTACGACATTTACCACGGCCAGGAAATACTGCGCGCCGGCCGTATTCCGCGCGAGCAGGTGCTGAACAACACCCAGTTCCGCCCCGAGATGATCGGCGTCGACGTCGCCGCCGGAATCTACGCGCACATCGCCGGCGTCGACCTCGTACGCGCCGGTGAAGGCGAGTTCTACGTCCTCGAAGACAACCTGCGGGTCCCGTCCGGCGTGTCGTACATGATCGAAGACCGCAAGATGATGATGCGGCTCTTTCCCGAGTTGTTCTCGCGGCACAAGGTGGCGCCCGTCCAGCACTATCCCGACATGCTGCTCGAAAACTTGCGTACCGTCGCTCCGCCTTCCGCTGCCGACGATCCGACCGTCGTCCTGCTGACGCCCGGGGCGTACAACAGCGCGTACTTCGAGCACGCTTTCCTGGCGCAACAGATGGGCGTCGAACTCGTCGAGGGACGTGATCTGTTCGTATCCGAAGACACGGTCTATATGCGCACCACCCGCGGTCCGCAGCGTGTCGACGTCATCTACCGCCGCCTCGACGACGACTTTCTCGACCCGCGCGCGTTCCGCCCGGACTCGATGATCGGCGTGCCGGGCCTGCTTTCGGCCTACCGCGCCGGCAAGGTGACGCTGGCCAATGCCATCGGCACGGGCGTCGCCGACGACAAATCGATCTATCCCTATGTGCCGGACATGATCCGCTTCTATCTGGGCGAGGAGCCGTTGCTGCGGAACGTACCCACCTACATGCTGCGCAAGCCAGAAGATCTCAAATACACGCTCGACCACCTGCCCGAACTCGTCGTCAAGGAGGTACATGGCGCCGGCGGTTACGGGATGCTCGTGGGCCCGTCGTCCTCCGCGGCGCAGATCGAGGACTTCCGTCAGCGCATCCTTGCGGCCCCGGAGAAGTACATCGCCCAGCCGACGCTCGCCCTTTCCAACTGCCCGACCTTCGTCGAATCCGGCGTCGCACCGCGGCACCTCGACCTGAGGCCGTTCGTCCTTTCCGGCAAGGAGATCCAACTCGTTCCCGGCGGCCTGACGCGGGTCGCCCTGCGCGAGGGATCGCTGGTCGTGAATTCGTCGCAAGGGGGCGGCACCAAGGATACCTGGGTGCTCGAAGACTGATCGAAGTCGGAGGAAGCCATGCTCAGCCGCACCGCGGATCACCTTTACTGGATGTCACGCTACACCGAGCGGGCCGAGAACATGGCCCGGCTGCTCGACGTCACCTACCAAATGTCGCTGGTTCCGAAATCGGTCGCCGCCGAAAACCAGAACTGGGGCGCCATCCTCGCGCTCAACAGCCTGGAAGAACCCTTCGCACGCGGGTACGACGCAGTGACGGCGGAGAACGTCCTGCGCTTCATGATTTCGGACGCGAACAACCCGGCGTCGATCTACAGCTGCCTGCGCGCCGCCCGCGAAAACGCGCATGCGGTGCGCGGCACGCTTACTTCCGAGACGTGGGAAGCCTGCAATTCCACCTGGATCGAGTTGCGGTCGCAGAACTTCCAACAAATTGTCTCAGGAGGCATCGAGCAGTTTTTCGAATGGGTAAAACTGCGCTCGTCGGTCGTTCGCGGTGTCACCTTCGGCACCATGCTGCAGGACGAAGCGTTGCACTTCATCCGCCTCGGCGGCCTGATCGAGCGGGGCGACAACACGGCACGCATCCTCGACGTGAAATACCACGTATTGCGTAGCAAGGGAGACGAGAACGCCACCGACTTCTACCAATGGGCGGCTCTGTTGCGCTCCGTCTCCGCATTCGAGGTCTACCGCAAAGTCTATCGCGACATCATCACGCCGGAGCGTGTCGCCGAACTCCTGATGCTGCGCCCCGACATGCCGCGCTCACTGCATGCCTGCACCAAGGGAATCGTCCGCGTCCTGCGCGCGCTCAGCAATCACCAATCCGCCGAAACCGAACGCCTGGCCGGCATGCTGCACGCGCAGATCCATTACGCGCGCATCGACGACATCCTGCGCCAAGGCATGCACGAAGTGCTGACTGAGTTCATGAACCACATCTTCAACATCGGCGAGGGAATCAACCGCGACTTCCTGGCGCAGTTGTAGCCGGCCGGCGCTCATTGTGCGCCGCGCCTGATCGGCGCAAGACCACTGGCTGGCGTTTTCCGGGTACCGCACGGGGGCGTTCACATCCGTTATGTGGCTCATCCCACCTTTTCAGCCGGCGCCCCAGGCTATACTGTCATCGTTTGACATTTGCATTTTTCGATGACATGAAACGGCTCTCGACGCTTGTCCTTTTGCTGGCCTTCAGCTCGGCGTACGCCGAACCCTGTGTGGACGAAAAGGACCAAAAACGCGTAACCGGCGTTTCGGAGTGTCTCCTAACCAGGCACTACGGCCCCGAGAGCGCGCCCCATTTGCTGATCTGGCTGCATGGCGACGGTTCGACCGGAGGACCGGCGAACTACCATTTCCCGATCGCGGAAAAGGCTGCCGCCACGCTTGCGGCGCAGAATGTGCAGGCGGTCGCGCTCGTGCGCCCCGGCTATCCGGACGGCGAAGGCGGCGTATCCACCGTGGCCGCGGATCAAGGCGGACGGAGCGATCACTATACGCGCCAGAATACCGACGAGGTGGCGGGCGCCATCCGCCGCCTCAAGGAGCGACATCAGGCGCGCGATGTGACGGTCATCGGGCATTCCGGCGGAGCGGCCACCACGGCCATCATTCTTGGGACGCATCCCGGATTGATCGACAATGCCGTGCTCGTCGCATGCCCTTGCGACCTCGTTCCGTGGAGAGCCGGTCGCCGGGCATGGAACCGGAGCGAGAATCCTCGTGTGTGGATCGAACACGTGGCGACGACAACGCGCGTGCTTGCCCTCACCGGATCACGGGACGACAACACCTTGCCGGAGCTGGCGCAGCACTATGTGGAAAGCCTTGCTGCTCGCGGCGTCAATGCCCGATACGTGGAGATCGCGAACGCCACTCACAATTCTGCTTTTCGGGCTACCGAGGTCACCGAGGCAATCTCTTCGCTACTCGCTGCGCCCTGACTCAGGTCGGCGCTTCTGGAGGCCGAACACTCAAGATGTGACGTAAAACGCCGGATGATGCTCGACGGTCCCCGCCGTTTCCTCGCCATCGAATGCCAGGCACAGGAAGAACTCCGGAGGAATCTCGGGGACCGTGAGGTGGTCGCTGTGGCGGAATCCGAAGCGTTCGTAGAAATGCGGCTCACCGACAAGCAGGCAGCCTCGGGCGCCTCGTTGGCGTAATGCGGCGAGTCCGGCACGAACGAGTTGCGAGCCGATGCCCTGCCGTTGGTGTGCCGGAGACACGGCCACCGGCCCGAGCGTATACCAGCCGAGATCCCGACCATCGATCAGCGCCGGCGAGAAGGCGATGTGCCCAAACACCGCGCCCTCCGTCTCCGCCACCAGCGAGATCGTCAGCGCCGACGCGGCGCGCAGTGCGGCGACAATCAGATGCTCCGTTTGCTGGCTATAAGGATGGTCGGCGAACGCTTGCTTGTTGATGGTTTCGATTGCGGCGTAGTCCGCGGGTGCTTCGGGTCGGATGATCATTGCCTTCTGTATCTTCGTGTCGGTGTTTCCCTGAGCCGCGAGAGAGCGGTCTGCCGGCCGCCCTCGCTCGCAATCGCTAGAGCGGCCTTCCCAATCGTTTTTCGACCTGCTGACGCTCCCACTGCGGCCCCAGCATCCACGCCGGGCCAAACACGCGCGAGGCATGCAGCAGCAAGCCGATACCCCATCCACCCGCGACCCACAGCACCCACAGCGAATGCGACGAAGTTATCAGGTTGATGGCAAGCAATACGAGGTTTACGACAACGTAACGGAAGACGTGCAGGTAAAAACGCCGCAAGCGGCGGACGTACTCGAAAGCCTCCTGTTCCTGTTGGTCGGCGGTCGCGGCGGCGATATCGGTTTGTGCAATCATGGTCTGCTCCGGGTTCAGGGTTGAAAAATCGACCTCAAAAACCGCCGCCAGCGACTTGAGCGACTCGGTGCTCGCCGGATCGCCTGCTTCGATACGCTGTATCGTGCGCACGCTCAATCCGCTCGCTTCCGCGAGTTGCTGCTGCGACCAACCGTGTTTAAGACGTAATTTCTGAACCAGCATGCTCAAGCTCCTTTGGCGATGGAGCCCCCAATCTGACAGCGGGCCCGGAGAAGCGCCACGACAAACAGGTGACAGCCACACGTCACGAGGCCGCCAACAAACCCGCCACTTAAATAAATCAGCGACTTGCGCTTCTTTACGCGGCTGGCGAAGCGGCGTACGCAAAACGCGAAAAGCCATTCTGCCAGTCGTGCAGTAGGCGGGCAAAGGAAACGAGGCAATCGGTGAAATCCTCGGTGAGCCGTTTTCCAATCCGCCGCACGGCGATTCCGCCGATCTCTCCTTGGGTTGAAAGAGACAAAAACGGGACTACGCCAACCCTTCCCGGCCTCTTTTTTCTGCCGAGCAGGCGGACCCCACTGCCTGCGGCTTATCTTCGATCGGTTGATTCCACACAGGGAACCGTACCCGACGCGGCTGTTACTCACCACGCATGAGTCACGAACACATCATCCTCCGGCTCCCGATAAAGCCCGCTGTGCGTACTGCTCCGGAGCACCTTCTTTGTCCCCACGAAAGCTTTCATCATGTCAAGAGCTGCCTTTGATTCCCTCCTATCCCGCGCAGGCGTTTTAGCCGGTATCCGGGATCTCGTCGCCGACGAAGACGGGTTCTGTCTGGTCCAGGTCGACGGTCGGCTGATGCTGACGCTCGAATACAGCCAGGACGCCGATGCCGTGATCCTCGGTGCTGTCTGCGGGCGCCTGCCGGAACCTGCCCCGGCATCGCTTCTTTCCGAAATCCTCGAAGCGAATTACTACTGGATCGGGTCGGGCGGCGGCACGCTGGCGATCAACTCGCCCGCCGGTACGCTGGATCTGCAGTTTCGCGAGAGTATCGAACGCATGGAGCCCGAGCGGTTGAAGGATCTGTTGGGAGCCATGGTCATCAACGCCGAGCGTTGGCAGAGACGGCTCGACGATTTCGCCGCCGCGCCATCCGCGCAAAACGATATGACATCGTCAGCAAAAGCCCAGTTGCCACCGGCAGGTGTCCGCGTCTAGGCAGATCTGGGCCGAATCCGCACAAAACCTATCGAGTTCACGGGAGAAGATCGTGGCCGTTTCCTTCACCGATGCTGTTCGCGCCAATCATGCACACAGCGACTATCAACTCGGCATCGCCGCAGACCAGGCGAGCGTTCGACAATCGTCCGGCAGTCTTCTGTCACGCGCATGGAACTGCCTGACGCGCAGTACGGCTCAAGTGGCCGAAAACAAGGCGACCGCCCGTCTCTTCATAGATGAAATGCGCTCCAAGTATGGCGACCAGGTCGCGGACATGGCTTCGCACGAACTGCAGAGCCACTTGAGCCGCGGCAATCCGCTTTCGGTGCGGCGTGCCGAAGTGATCCTGCAAAATGCCGAGGCGATGCGCGCACGCCAATGCGCGCAAACGCTGACGTCCGCGCACCAAACGGTCGTAGACGCCTGCCGGCTACAGTGGGATGTCGCCACGCATTGGGACGCGCTTCCTGGGAACGCCAGTCATGCGATCGACGAGCAGATCGCCACGCTGGAAGCCACTCAAGCGGAGTTGGTCAACATTCGAGACGATGCGGAAAAGGCGCAGCACGTCCGCGCCAGCGTCCTCACTGACCAAATCGCCGAGTGCGGCCAGACGCTGGATCATCTGCGCGAGTTGCGCCAGCAAGTAGCCGATCGGGCGGCGATCGACGCAGCACTCTATCCGTCGCGCATGCCGGAAGAAGCGCCGGTGCTTTCGCCGGAGACTGGGGAGCTAGACACCGCTCATCGACCGCAAGGGAGGATTCCGGACAGTACGGGCGATGAAGCGGGGACTTCGAAAGGTGTCGCATCGAGCCAGGGAAGCGGCTTGAGCAAACCGTCGTTCGTTTTGTCCGAGCAAGTTGATTTTTCGCCTCCAGCGTCGCAGGAAAAGCCGACGATTCAGCCCGCTACCGTTCCCTCGACACAGCGTCCATCGGGCGGAGAGATCACCGAAAGCCCCCGCCTCTACCAAGCCACGATTCCGTCCGATGAGGCTCCCGTGTACGTTGAGGACGAACCGTCTGCGCCCTCTCGCCCCCAAACCGAAGCGCCGACGGTTTCCGCTGTCACCTCTCAACCGACCGTGACCGAGACAAAAGCACCGCGTCTCCTGGACTCCGCCACGCTACGCGCGTCCGCCGGCGAGCCGACGCCGGACGGATCGATCCTCGGCCTGATCGCACGTCCTCATGACACCGACTACAAGTCCTTGCTCGGCCGTCTCGACAGCTATCATCAGATGCTGCAGAAAATCCCCCTCAGTAGCGATCCCGCCTCGACCCGGCAGGCCGTCGCCTTATTGAACGCGCAACTGGATGAGATGGAAACCCTGGCGCAGAAAATCGGCGATACCAAGGATTTGGCCAGCCTGCGCGAAAGCCTCAAGGGTGAACGTGCGGCACTGGCGCGCTTCCAGCAAGCCCAGGCGATGCACACCGGACGTCATGATGCGATCGGCGTACCGATGAGCCTGGGCCGCGCGATCGAACTCGTGCCGCGCATGACGAGCGGCCTGGTGGATGCGAACCTCCAATCGCCGATGCAACCGCTTGGCTCCGGCCAGGTGAACACCGTCTTCTCCGCGCAGTTCGCCACCCCGGAAGGCACGCCGCTCGCCGGCGTCGTGAAGTTCGACCCGGAGCACATGGCGGTCGATGCCGACGTTTTTCGCGGCGATGGCGACCGCCCGGAGCTCGGCGCGCGAACGATGGCGACGTCGATTCTCGACCGTGCGCTCGGTACGGGGATGATTCCCGAAACGCGCTACGCGGTGGTCAATGGCAGCCCGGCAACCGTGATGGCACGCGCGGAAGGAGTCGATACGGCCAACACGGAAAAGGTCGTGATGTTGAGCAAGCACGACTTCGACGCGATCGGCCGGGCGCAGGCTGCCGTAGCGGATAGTCAGCGCACGGCCACTGCTCTCGTGGAGAACCATCCGCTGGCCCAGACATTTTCTGTTCGCCGTGCAGGGGAATGGTTGGAGAACCTTCTTCGCGAGCACGCCAACGACAGCCCCCCGTTCGACCTGGCCACTGCGCCCGAAGGGACGCCGTTGAAGTCGATCCAGGCCACCGAGGGGGCGCGTTACGACCTCTCCGTCGGACCAGGCGGCACGATCGTCGCCACGTTGTCCGAGGCCGGCCGGAAGAACCACCCCGACGCGACGCCCCGGATCGAGCTCGGTTCGCTTACCGAGCCCGCCGCCGCGTTCACCATCATGCGCGATGCGGGCGCCGCCTATGACGCCGCGGTAGCTACCGCACTCTCAGCCGTACCGCGGGAAGACGAACGGGCCGGCCTTGGCTCGTTCATTCGCGCGCTCACCTCACTGAACATGGATCTTGAGGCGGCGCTTGTCACGCAGCCCGACATGTCGCGGGACCCGGCAACCGGTAACGTGACCTACAAGCGCCCAAAACCCTATGACATCGACTACACCCACCCGACCCTGCTCAAGCAGTTATCCCGATTGCAGGCACTCGATTACCTGACCGGCGAGAAGGACCGGCACGCCGGCAACTATTTCGTCAGTCGCGATGCGTCGGGAAACTACGCCGTGCAAGGCATCGACAATGATCTCTCGTGGATGGCGACACGCACGGAGGACCCCGCGCGATTCGATGCCCCCGACCTCGGCATGTCTCACAATCGCGGTTTGCCGCCCGCGGTCGATCCGGAAACGGCGACGAGCATCCTAGCCATGCGCAATGGAGGCAGCGAAGCGGTCAAACGCGAACTCGGAGTCTTCCTCAACGAAACGCAACTTGCCGCTTTCCAGCAACGCCTGGATACCTTCGCCGATGCGATCGAAAGCGGACAAGTCGCGATTCTCTCCGATGAGCAGTGGAGCGACAGGACTCATCCTGCAGTCAAGGCGACGATTGAGGATCCAGCGCGAAGCTATGCCGCGAGGGAGAGAGAGATCCTTGCTGAGTTTGCGCAACGGGGATATCAGACGATTCCTATGCCGTAACCTATTTTAATCAATTGGATAGATAACTTCGTTCAAGTGAAACACGAGGTATATCCCGCATTGAAGAACGGTCCCGGCCGGCGGCGTCCCACTGCGTTACCTCACTATAGCGGTGGTTTGACGCCGTCCTTGGTGGCCTGAATACGTGAGGCCGTCAGCGAGCCGTCGGGCTGAACCTCCACGATCGCAAAGATGTAGGTGCCTGGCTGCAGCAACGACCGGTCGCCTGGGACAGCGGTCACGAGCGGGGTGCCCTCGGGGATGAGAACCGTCTGCGAGCCGCCTTTGTATTCAAGCGTCAGTTCGTGCCCGTTGTTCGCTTGCACCATTTTTGTCAGGTTGGCGTTCGTCATTGTGGCGCCGGGTGCCGAATCCCAAGCGCGATGCCCCTCGCCCACGCCCCGCGACGATTCCGGAAACAGGTGCACTTCGCGCGCGACGAGTTTGCCTTCCGCATTGGGCTCGGCGGCCGTTCCGATGTAATCGCCGGGTTTGATGTCGGCCAACCGTATGGCTTTCGGGTACGTGACGCCGGTCGCCTCGGTCACCTTCATCTTCAGGTCCTTCCCGTCGCGCGATTTGACGGAGAGCTCGTGTCCGTCGAATGCTGAAATCGTCCCTCGCACGCGCTCAGTTGTCTGGGCACCGGCGGTCGCGCTCACCAGGGAGGCCAAGCCGCACAAAAGGATCGGAAAGAATCTGCGCATGGGGTCTGCCTCCGCTGTTGAACGCTGGCCGCGTCATGGCGGGTAGACCGCCGTCAATCGCGGTCGTTCAAGCGACAGCGGCCTCGCCCGATCCTTTGGCGGAGGCAATCACTCCGTCCACGCACACTCGATTGCGCCCGCCGTCTTTCGCCGCATAGAGCGCGCGATCGGCAGCAAGTACCATTTCCTCGACGACGTTCCGTCCAACCGAGGGAATTCGGCTGTGCACGCCAACACTCAGCGTGATCGGAATCGACAAGTTGGGCACACGGACGGGATTGCGCTCGAAGTCACCACGCAGCTCCTCGGCCAGCCCGCGCACGCCTTCGATATCCGTATCCGGAAACGCCGCAAGGAATTCCTCGCCGCCATAACGGCCGAGGATGTCCTGGGCACGCAAGCGGCGACGCAGGCGTTGCGCGATTTCGGTCAGCACCAGGTCGCCGACACGGTGACCGTGAGCATCATTGATACGTTTGAAGAAATCGATGTCGATCATCATGACGCTCAACGGCTCGCGGGCACGGCCGCCGTGCGCGACGACCTGAGCCAGCGAATCCATGACCGCACGCCGGTTCGGCACGCCAGTCAGAGCATCCTGAAAAGCCAGCCGCCGATAGAGGTATTCCGACCGTTCCTTGTGCATCAAAACAAAACCGAGCGTCGAAAACAGGATCCCGATCAACCCCATCATGTAGCTGATGGTCTGCGAGAGGTCCGGCGTAACGAGGTCCACCACCCGCGTATTTCCCGACAGGACGGCAGCAATTCGAAACATATAGAGGCCCGTCAGAAGCACCATGCCCGCAACCAGCAGGAAGCGGCCACGCTCCAAGGGTACCGCCGGAACCGAGGGCGAGGGACGGATCACCACCCATGCCACTGCCATGGATTGCGCCGCCACCACAAGGTCTACCGAGGGCACACGCCACACGGGTGAATCAAGGAAGCACCACGTCAGGCCGCCAATGACAAGCATGGGTCCCCAAATCAGCGCACCACCGACGATGACGCTCCGGTACAGAGCCAGCGAATGCAATGCTGCGGCCATGCTGCCGGAAAGCAGGAGGTTGCCGGGGACCAGTAGCCATAAGCGATCGGGCACCCGCACGCCGCCGAAGACGATGAAGGCCAGCGTGTTGAGCAGCAGCGCGCCGCCCCACCAGGAAAGCCCATCACCCGCTCTCGGCCGACAACGGGCCACGAACAAAACGGCAAATGCCATCGCGCCAGATGTCACGAGGATCATCAGCAACATCGTCGGCAGGTCTGCTTGAGCCGCACTGAGCATGCCACCCATCTTAGCGTGAGGAACCCGCCAGCCATCTGGATTTACTTGCTTTCGTTATCCCGGTGGCCGCGTTTCTCGAGACCGCAAACCCTCTACAAACCTCTATTCTTCACGTGTGGGAATTGCCGCTCGGGAGGTTTCGGCATGCAAGAAATGCCGCACAAAGCAGCTTTGCCGGAACGGTGTTTGCGGTCGTCTTCTCGATGTCGACGAGCAAAGGAAACACACTCAACAGGTACCCGGGGGCCTATCCGCGCTGGATTCGTGTTCGCGGCTAGCCTGCTCGCCGCCTGCGCCGGGCAGAGCGAACTGAAGCCTTTCCCCGACGACTGGTCGCCATTGGCCACGCATTCGATCGCTGAGTGCCCGAACTTGCAGGGCCGTTATCAGGTGCTCGGATCCGATGTCGGCTTGCGTGACGTTTGTACGCGGGGCGCCGCGGATGCCGGCTACTGGAATTGCAGCCTTCGGCTCGATGAGCAATTCCGTTTCGACGACCCGTTGCCCGTCATTACCATCGCTCAGCCGGATGCCGACGCGCTTGTTTTCGCAGGACTGAACATACAAGGGACACCGGTCGAGAAGCGTTTCAGCCGCTCAGCCGGGGACTTCCGATGTGCCGGCAACCACGTCATTTTCACAGCGCGCGGCTCGTTCTTCTCAGATGAAAACACCTCGACAGGAGACGGCGCGCTGGCGACCGCCGGCGGCCTCCTGTTGCTGCGTGACGGCGTACGCACGCTAGAGCGAGCCTTATCGGTTTCCACCGACGAAGCGCTCGTGATGAACTTGACTGTCACCAACACCGGCGTGCTTTTTCCAATCCCATTCAACGCGGCGTTTTCGGCGTGGATTCGCTGGCCGTCCCTACCGGCTCCGCCAGCGACTGTCTCCGAGCGGACCGCACCGTGACAATCACGAATTGAGATTGGGCTTCGCGGCTACGTACGGTGGCCCCGACGATTCACGCGCCCGGCTCGCCGTCTTGGCCGAGTCTGGTTCGCATCACGTCGGCCAGCCAGTTCATGAAAACCTGAACCCGTCGGGGCAAATGCCGCCGATGGGCATAAATCAGCGAAACCGGCATCGGCGCAGCACGGTATCGAGGCATTACTTCGACGAGTTCCCCCTTGGCGACCGCCTCGTTCAAGCCCGCTTCCGGCACCTGAATAATCCCAAGCCCCGCACGGCAAGCGGCGTAGTACGCGTCGGAATTATTCACGGTCAGCACGCCGGCCATGGCGACGCGGCGCACCGTTCCCGGGTCTTCCGGATCGACGTATTCGAAGCCCGGATCGCGCGCGCCGAGGTTCTGCACGTAGTGGACGAGCCGATGGTCCGCCAATTCGTCCGGATGCAGAGGATTGCCGAACTGCGCGACATACGCCGGACTCGCGTAGTTGACCATTCGATAGTGTCCCAACGGACGGGCAACGTAGCCTGCATCGCCTAACGCTCCAACGCGCAGTACGCAGTCGAACCCTTCGCGGACGAGATCGACGCGGCGGTCGGTACTCGACAATTCGATTTCGAGTGCCGGATGGTCAACCAGGAATTCGGGAAGCTTCGGCATGACCACGTCGCGCGCTACGGCGCTCGGCATATCGACGCGCAATCGTCCTTGTAGCGCCGAGCCATCATGGCGGAACAAGCCTTGCAACTCGTCCATGTCGGCGAGCAGATCCTTGCTTCGCTCGTAGTACGCCTGACCGTCCTGCGTCAGGTGCACGCGTCGGGTGGTGCGGTGCAGGAGGCGGGTACCCAGCTCGCCTTCGAGCTGGCGGATCGTGGTCGACACGCTCGCCTTGGGCAGACCGAGGTCCTCCGCCGCTTGCGTGAAGCTCGCCACTTCTGCGACGCGGACGAAGATGCGCATGGCTTCGACGAGATTCAATGAATACCTCACTGTTCGTTATTAGCGAACAGTCTAATCAATTTCTCCGAATTTATCTTCCTAAATCGTAGCAATAAACTGCCCCCCAACGCTGCACGATGATCGGGCGGCGGAACAAAGAGACAACCCACTTTTCATTGGAGGCACCATGACCACCACGACACACTCCGAAAGTCGTCCGCAATCGAGAATCGCTTTAGTCACTGGCGGCAGTCGCGGGCTGGGAAAGAACACGGCTCTGCATCTGGCGCGCAAGGGCGTCGGCGTCGTCATCACCTATCGTCAAAAGCAGACAGAAGCCGAGGCGGTCGTTAGCGAAATTACTGGCCTCGGAGGAAAGGCGGCGGCGTTGCCGCTGGACGTCGGCAACAGCGCATCGTTCGCGGCGTTCGCTGAACAGCTGCGCGGAACCCTCGATAAGAATTGGCAGCGCCGCAACTTCGACTACCTCATCAACAATGCCGGTATGGGCGTGCACACGCCGTTCGCCGAAACCACCGAGGCCCAGTTCGACGACCTCATGAGCGTGCACGTGAAAGGCACGTTCTTCCTGACGCAAACGCTGTTGCCGATGCTCGTCGACGGCGGACGCATCCTTAACACGTCGAGCGGCCTCGCCCGCTTTACCCTACCCGGCTATTCTGCCTACGCGGCGATGAAAGGTGCCATCGAGGTCCTCAGCCGATACATGGCGAAGGAACTCGGGCCGAGGGGAATCGCGGTCAACACGATCGCGCCGGGCGCGATCGAAACCGATTTCGGCGGCGGCGCCGTACGCGACAATCGGGACTTGAACGCCTTCGTCGCCAGCCAGACGGCGCTGGGCCGCGTCGGTCTGCCGGACGATATCGGCGGCGCAATCGCTTCGCTGCTCGCCGATGAAAACGCGTGGATCACCGGTCAGCGCATCGAAGTGTCGGGCGGCATGTTCCTTTAGCCAGCTTCAGCCGCATCAGCCAGATTCGGCGCGCGAATCCCCGGTGCCATTCTCACCGGGGATGGGCACCGGATCGCCGAGGACGTCCTGGACATAGAGCATCGTCACCAGGACGGCGAGAACGGCAGTCAGCGGCGTCGCCAGCGCCACGCCACCGAGCCCGAAAAAGGCGCCGAGCAACGTCTGCATCAGGATGGTGACGGCCGGCGGTAAAGATACGGTGCGCCGCTCGATCAACGGCAAGATCAAGTAACCCTCGACGGTCTGCACGGCAACGAACAGCAGAAGCACGTAGAGCGCCAACGTCGGGCTTTCGGAAAAAGCGATCAATACGGCCGGAACACCGGCCAACAGCGGCCCGATATAGGGGATGAAGTCGAGCAAGCCGGCCAGCAGGCCGAGCACCAGCGCCAGCGGCGCACCGATCAGCGCAAGGCCGGCGGCCGTCAGCACGCCGACGATGAGCATGGACAGCAGCTTGCCCATCAACCACTGCCCAAGAACGTTCCCCAGTTCATGCGCTACCTCCCGGGCACGTTGTCGTTTCCTCTGCGGCACCAAAGTAATGAAACCATTCACGTACATCGCCGGCCGCGCGGCGAGGTAAATGCCGACGAAGACGATGATCACCACACTCGCCACGCCGCCCACCACGCCGGTAAAGAAACCTCCGGCGCGAGCGATCATCGACGAAGCCTGGGACGCCACCGCGTCAGGCGCAGGAAGCCCCGGTGGCAGGTTGTTCGTCGCACCGAAACGCTGAATCCAGGCTTGCAGGCGCTGCAGAGCGCGCGTCAGCGCTTGCACGAGCTGATGACTTTGTTCGGCGATGTCGGGAGCCACGAGCCAACCCAGCAGGCCGAGCGCACCGATGGACACGACGACGATGAGGCCGAGCGCGAGGTCATCCGAAAGGGGTAGCCAGGACTGCAAGCGGCGACTCGCGTCCGAGAGCAGGATCGCCAGCAAGACCGACGCAAACGCCAGCAGAAGCACGTCGCCAGCCAACCAGAGAATGCAGACAGCGATGGCGACAGCCACCCCGAAGCCATAAAAGATTGCAATTTCACGCACGAAACCGGCACGACCGCGCTTTGGAGATTCGGGGCGTTTTGTGGGTTCGGAGAACTCCTGCCGTCCCCGAGAGTGTCGCCCGCGCTGGCGCCGCGTCCCATCAGCCGGCTCCGCATCAATTGTTCTCCTTTTGGTTTCATGAAGCGCACGATCAACCGCCATGAGCCGACTCCTCGATCTTCTTGCGCGCTTTCAACGCCGTTTCGTTGCTTGGTATCGTTTCGTTCTCCTCTTTCCACGTGGCCCGGGCGGACGGGCCTTCCATCATCACTCTGCAAGGAAGGCACCCGGGCGCACACCCACGCCGATAGCCATCGAGCCCGCCGGAGAGGATCGTGGCGTCAATCGCCTAATTACCTACTGAATTGCTCGGATTGCCGCGCGTTAGCGGGAAAAAGGGATCGAATCGTTTAGGGAAAGTCGAAAAAACGGCGTAAAGCAGGAGAATCTTGGCAATTAATGACAAAAAATACCGATTTTGTCAGGTTTATCGTCGATATCCAACCGAATATGGTCTCCTATCCGATTTTTTCGCTTCTCTTTCCGCGCCTCTGTTGATACGGCGTAGTAGAAAAACCAACTTCCGCCGCATCATTCAGCGTAATTTCTCTCCGCCGACACTTGACCGGCGAGTTTCTCGGCACTCTCCATGCTTTCGTTCTTTAGTACCCAGCCGACAGTCGACGATGCGACTTCTCGGCGGAATCCGGGTCCCTTTGAGCCATTGCATGCCTTCAGGCCCCGTAGAAATTTCGGTAAATTTTTCCACCCATCCGATGGGAGGGTTGGGTTTTTTCGTGTGTTTCGGTATTTCCTGCAGAGGAGGAAAAAATAGCGCGGAACAAACGCACCTCGTCTTCCCAGCCAGCTTTTGGCCTACGCCAGGGCCTTGCGGAAAGCCTTCGAAACAGACTCAATTTGTTCAGATCCCGTACTGGTGGGCCTTCGGCGCGATAGCAAAACAGTGCTACGTGTGGTCGGCACTGCCGCAATCAGCCGTAAACACTCAAATCTAGAACACCCGACCACCCGAGGACAACTTGTTTGTTTTTTATTTATAAAACAATAAGATAAAAACAAAGCAAGCCCAATTTCCGAAACTCTCGCCCCGCCATCTCGAAAAAACTGGCATGGCGATTGCTCTATAGGAAACAGCTCCGGGGCAACACACCGCCCGCTTGTCACCCTCCCCACCCCCCCCTCTTGAGCGGCTCGGGCCCGGAGCGATTTTTTCCCCCTAGTTTTTTGGAAGGCCAGGAGTAGTCACAACCTTGTTGTCGGCTGCTTAGCGTCCACAAGCGCTCACGGAAGAGTATCGTTTTGCTATCCTGCGCCGCCGTCAGCCAAGACGTGGCCAAGACGTTCCTGAATGGGCGGTTGGATGGCGGTGCCCGCGGCATGGTTACCAAGCGCGCGGCAAGCCCCGACCGGACGACAACCGCATCCGGTTGCCGGTCGGCTAGCACGAACCCAAGGGGGTGATTGGGGCTGGTTATACTCTCCCGCCCAAGAGGCTAATCGGGAGAGATCGGATAGGGAGCGCTCGGCACGGCAGCAGTGCCCATTGTCGCGCCAGGCGTGAGGACGACTTTCCGGCAGTTATCCTCCTTGCCATCGAACATGGCATAGCCACGCGCCGCCTCGGAGAGCGGCATCTGATGCGTGATGATCTCCTCCGGATGCAGCTCGCCGTTCAGGATATGCGTCAGAAGCTTCGGCATATATTGCTGCACGTGCGTTTGCCCCATCTTGAAGGCCAGTCCCTTATCGAACGCATCCCCAAACAGGAAGGCGTGGATGAACCCGGCGTAGACGCCCGGAACGCTCACGGTTCCTCCCCGGCGCGTGGCGGCGATCGCTTGCCGCAAGGCAGCGCCACTGGAGCCTTCGAGCTTGAGGTTGGTCATCACCGTTTCGACCGTGCTGCCTTTCGCCTCAAAGCCGATAGCGTCGATCGTCGCGTCCACGCCGCGGAACTGCGTCTGGTCGATGATGTACTCGGCCGGGTCATCCACCTCGTCGAAATTGATCGGGTCGACGCCGTACGTTTCCCTGGCGAAGTTGAGGCGGTACGGATGGTGGTCGATCATGAAGATGCGCTCGGCTCCGAGCAGGCGCGCGCACGCGGCCGCCATGCATCCGACGGGTCCGGCGCCGAAAATAGCGACCGTGGAACCGGGTCGTATGCCGGCGTTAACCGCTGCCTGGTAACCGGTTGGCAGGATATCGGAAAGAAACAGCACACGTTCGTCAGGCAAGCCTTCCGGGACAGCGAGCGGTCCGGTGTTGGCCCACGGAACGCGCACATACTCCGCTTGCCCGCCGGCATATCCGCCGTAAAGGTGCGTATAGCCGAACATACCGGCGCCGGGACGCAATGTTTTCTTGTTGATGATCGCGCCGCGGTTCGGGTTCGTCTCTTCGCACGCCGCGAACAGCGAACGTTCGCAGAAGTAACACGTGCCGCAGGAAATGGTGAATGGCACGACAACGCGGTCGCCGCGTTTGAGACGCGTGACCGCCGGCCCGACCTCCTCGACGATGCCCATGAACTCGTGCCCGAGAATATCGCCGTCCTTGAGCCCCGGCACTTTGCCGCGATAGAGGTGCAAATCGGAACCGCAGATCGCCGTCGCCGTCACGCGCAGGATGATGTCCTGCGGGTCGATCAGGCGGGGATCCGGTACGTCTTCCACCCGTACGTCGCGGTGGCCATGGTAGGTCAGAGCTTTCATGATCGTTGCCTCTTGGTTGCCGGTTTTCGGGAGAGATCAGGTATTCACGGTCTCGCCGCCGTTTGGATGCAGGACCTGGCCGGTCATGTAGCTCGCGTCGGAACTCGCCAGGAAGACGAACGACGGAGAAATTTCGTCGGGTTGGCCCGCCCGACCTAGTGTCGTGTCTTTGCCGAAGTTGGCGAGCTTCTCGCCCGAGAACGTGGACGGGATGAGCGGGGTCCATACCGGCCCCGGCGCCACGGCATTCACGCGAATGTTGCGGTCGGCCAGTTGGTGCGCCAGCGAACGCGTGAAGGCGACGATGGCCCCCTTGGTCGACGCGTAGTCCAGCAGTTGCGGGCTGCCGCGATAAGCGGTGATCGACGTCGTATTCACGATCGCGCTTCCATCCGGCATATGAGGCAACGCCTCGCGGCAGAGGTCGAACATTCCGAAGAAATTGGTACGGAACGTCTGCTCAAGCTGCCCGCGCGAAACCTGAGCGATGTCCTTCTGCGGATGCTGCTCGGCGGCATTGTTCACCAGCACGTCGATACGACCGAAGGCGTCGACCGTCTTGCGTACGATCTCGGTCACGAACGCCGGTAGGCCAATGTCGCCGGCAAGCAGCAGGCACCGCACGCCGGCGGCTTTTATCGCTTCTTCGGTCGCTCGCGCATCCTCGTGTTCGTTCAGATAGACGATGGCGACGTTGGCGCCTTCCTTGGCGAAACAGATCGCCGTCGAGCGGCCAATCCCGCTGTCGCCGCCGGTAACGACCGCCACTTTGCCGCGCAGCTTGCCGCAACCGACGTAATCGCGTGCGAAGGAAGCGGAAGCCGGACGCATCTGCGCCTCTCGGCCAGGCTGAGTATCGAGGGTCGGCGGACGAGTGTTGGCGAGTTTCTCGCTGGCCTCGTGTTTCTGCGGCTGCTGCTCGTTGCTCATGTCTTATCTCCGGTAAATCGTTTTCCGCCGGGCGCCGCTCGCCTTGCGACTGCCGCACCACGGGACCGAGCCCTGCAGCGGCAAGGCCCATGCCGCGTAGCCACGGCATAAGGCTTGCCCTCAAAGAGCGATTACAACGATTTAGTGATGGGGCGCCACGGAGATTCCGCGTGCAGGCGAACGACAATCAACCAGAGAACTTCCGGGTGCCAAGAGAAGGGGGGGCCAACGGCCCCAATGCCCCGCACTCCACGCCTCCCATCCGTTATGCCGGACGCAAGTCGCCGCGCGGCCTCATCGTACTGGCCACACTGGTTGCCATCATCGCCGTCTGCGAATGGCTTGAATGGCCTTTCCTGCGCGCTCCTATCCAGTTAGCGGCCAGTTCGGCGCTCGATCGGCCGGTGACTGTCGGCGCACCGTTCGGCATGCGCTTTGTCGGCCCGCTCCGCGTGCATGCCGAAAGCCTCGTGATCGGACCGGCTTCCGATTGGCCGGCGGGGGCGCCTTCCCCCGATCTTCTCAATGCCGATCGCCTGCGTATCGCCGTACCGTACACAACCTTGATCGCCCTGCTCTTGGGTCACGACCCAGGTCGCGGCAACGATTCCGCGAAATCCACCGATACAGGCAAGGGAGACTCTCGACAGACGCCGCCAAACGCCGACGATAGGCGGCCGCACATCAAGGCGTTGGAGGTGGAACGCCTGCGCGTCAGTCTCGTGCGCACGGCGGACGGCCGCGCCAACTGGCATTTAGGAGAACAACGCGTCGACGATCAACCGCCGGCGGCCATTCCGCGCTTCGACCGCTTGGCGATCGACAAAGGCGAATTATCGGTGGACGATGCCGTCGGCCGTGTACACATCCGCGCGGAGTTGCGTACGCGCGAACAACCGGCAGAAGCCGGCCAAGCCGCTGGAGAGCCGGGGATCGAAGCCTCCGCCGAAGGCCGCTTCCGCGATCAGGAGCTCTGGGCCAGAGCCAGTGCCGGCGGCCTCTCGGCGTTGGCCGGATCGGGGAATGGTTCGGCGCAGGCACCGGTACGGATCGAGTTCCGATCAGGTCCCGTCGAACTCGATTTCGACGGCTGGGCGCGCGACGTGCGCAATCTCGGCGGACTGGACGGCAAGTTCCGCCTCGCCGGTCCGTCGCTCGCTGCTGTTGGCGCCGTCGTCGGCCTCACCTTACCGACCACGGCCCAGTTCTCGATGCGCGGTCGCGCACGCAAGGAGGGCGAGGTCTGGTCGGCGGACATCGGTGAACTGGCCGTCGGTCGCTCGCGACTCGCTGGCGATTTCCGCTACGACCCGACACCGGCCGTCCCCAAGCTGACCGGCAAGTTGGGTGGCGCCCTGCTCTCGCTGCCCGATCTCGGGCCGGCTGTCGGTGCGCCGCCGACGAAACCCGGCGCGGGCAAGGAGAAAAGAACGGAGGACAAGGTTGCGGAGAACAAGAACGCAGAGGACAGACCCGCATCCTCGACAGAGAAATCGGCCGGGAACGATAAACAACGCGGGAGCGGGCAAACACAGGTTTCCGGATCGGCGGGCGCCGCTCCAAACGGCGGCTCCGAGGCTGGCCCGGCGGAACGCGACCCGAACGCCAAACGACCCGGGGACGAAGCCGCTGGCCATCGCACAACGCCTGCTCGGCGGGTTCTGCCGCAGAAGGAATTCAACACCCCTTCGCTTGCCGCGATGGAAGCCGACGTGCAAATCGAACTGCAAGAATTCGATCTCGGCACAGCGCAACTCGAAGAACTCAAACCGTTCCACGGTCACCTTACGCTCCATGACCGGGTACTGACGCTCGAAAAGCTCAAGGCCGGGGCGGCCGGCGGGGAAATGTCCGGCGTGATCAGTTTCGACGCCCGCGCCAAGACGCCGCAATGGAATGCCGATTTGGGTTGGGCGGGGGTTCAACTGCAGCGTTTCGTAAAGCCGCGCGACGTCGTCGGCAGAGACCCACAAAGCGGCTACGTAAGCGGTGCCCTCAGTGGACGCGCCAGGCTTTCGGGTCACGGCCGATCGACTGCCGCGATTCTCGGATCGCTCGACGGCGGCGTCCAACTTTGGGTGCGTAACGGCACAATATCGCATCTGCTTGTCGAAGCCCTCGGCATCGACGTTGCCCAAGCCCTCGGCGTTCTCGTGCGCGGCGACGCGCAACTTCAAATGAACTGCGCCGTAACGTCCATGAGCGTCCGCGACGGACGAATGGACCCGGACGTAGCGCTGATTGAAACGAAAGACAGCACGCTCACTACCACTGGTTTCATTTCGCTCGCCGATGAACGCCTCGGCCTCGAGTTCCGCGCGCACCCTAAGGATGTCTCACCGATGACCCTGCGCTCCCCGCTTTACGTCGAGGGGACGTTTTCCGATCCGGCGATCCGTATCGACAAGCGTCGTATCGGTCTGCGCGTGGCCGCCGCGGCCGCGCTGGCCGCTGTGACGCCGATCGCCGGGGCGCTCGCATTGATCGATCTCGGCGACTCGGAACGCGACGCATGCCAGAAAGCGTACGCTCGAGTACAAAGCCCGACTCCAGCCTCTCGCCCGGGCAACAGGACGCCGCGTTGACCGAGCCTCCGACGATACAACTCCGCAACGACTCCCCCCAACGGCCACGGGTACAAGGCTTGCCCGTTTGGCATACGCCGGCCGGCCCGAAGGTACCTTAAGTCTGGGCCTCGATTCGCCTGGAGGCGCGAGCAAAACGCCGATAAGGGCACACCGCCCTCTGTGGCGCCAACAAGTAAATGAAAGGACACGAAGCGATGCAACATGGGCAACGCGGCCAAAAGGAACGGCGCGGCGAACAAAACGAGGAACGTTCGGGGCGGGCGCAAAGCGGCGCCGGTTACACGGGATTCTTACGCCGACAGAGTGATCGGCGTCGGCAAGCCGATCCCGCTCGCGACCGTGAGCGTGGTGGCCAGCAGGGTTCGACAAACGCCCCACCAACGGGCGACGCGAGCCATGCTTTGAGTGGACAGACGGGCGGCGTGGCCTACGGCGGCGGCGAGAGCCCCAACGCGGTATCCGATTCGGGTCGCTATCAGGAAAGTTATGGTCCGCACGGCGGAGCCCAGGAAGATATGGGATCGGAGAAGATCGGCCGTGGCGGCGGCTACGGGGGACTGGCACGTCAAGGCATGGGCCACGACCCTCGGTACGGCCGTCCTGCGCAAGACGAACATGTCGATGCCGCCGGTTATTCTTATCGTGGCGGTGAAAGCGCCGGTTCGCAACCGGCCGTGCCCCCGGGGGAATCGCGCGACCGATTTGACGCCGATTACCAGCAATGGCGTGCCGAACAGATCAATCGTCTCGACCAGGATTACGACGCCTGGAAAAATCGGCGTCACGAGCGCTTCTCGGGCGATTTCGACCGGTGGCGCCGCGCACGCGAGGCGGAACACGCCGCCGCAATCCGTCGCGGCGGAAGCGGCGGGACGCTTTCCGTTGGCTCCGCGGCAGCGGCGGATAGCCCCGGGTCGGTTAGAGGAAATGCCGACAATTCGGCCTCGGCCACACCTGGAACGCCGACTTCCGCCGGTAGAGAAAGCTCTGGACACGGCGAATTGGAGTAAGCGGGCCGTAAGGCTGGGAAACTACCGTTCCTGGATGACCGAGTTTGGTCAAAGCCAGCCAACACCGGGCTTTTCCGGCCGTAGGCACTCTATTTGCCCCACGCGTTTTGCCACGGCGGAACACCCGATTGAACAGGCGCGGTGGCAGTGGGCCGGATTCGGTCACGGCAGAATAAGGCAATCGCAACGGCCGTGCGGCGTGTACCAGCCAGTTATCTGAAAAAATTCGGAAAGGAACGATGATGGGCCAACGCGATTATCAGGAGCTACCTCAGGATGGCGGAGGTTTCGTGCCGCTGAGTGCGGCTGGACGTCAGTATCCCGCGTCGGGTGTTTTGCCGAACGTTGATGTGTTGGCGGCGGCCCCGACCGGAATGGCCGATATAGCGGATTCCGACAACCGCCCGGCAAAATCGCCGCAAACCCGATTCAATACTGGGTGCGGCCAATGGCGTAGCGTTTTCGATCAAGTGGACGCGACACCCGCCCCAACTCGTATTCCGACGCCTCAAGTCGAAAGCAGCCTCTAGGCCTCTTCCGCTCCAACGGAAGGCTTTGGGAGCCCCGGAAACCCCGGGGCTTTCTTTTGTCCGCAAAAATGAGCGGTGACAAGAGCGGCAGCATTTAGTACGGGCCGTATCTTCTCATCCGAAGCGTGACCGCCGTACGCGCCTTCATACCAGCAAAAAAGGGCACCGTGCCCCCCCGGCAACCGTGCAGGCCGCCGGTTTTTTAACGCACCGCCGTTGGGAGAGTGAAAGAGCGGAGATCAGATCAAGCGTGTTTGCGGCGCCGCTCGAAGGCCTCGATGTGCAGCAACTGTCTGTACTTCGTCACTGTCCGCCGGGCGACGATGATGCCCTGGCGCGCCAGCTGGCGTGCGATCTCCGCGTCCGACAGCGGCGCATGCGAGCGTTCGGAATTGATCATGTCGCTGATCAAACCACGGATCGCCGTCGCCGAGCATTCGCCGCCGCTCGCGGTCGTCATGGCACGTGAGAAGAAGTATTTCAACTCGAAGACGCCCAGCGGCGTCGCCATGAACTTGTTGTTGGTGACGCGCGAAACGGTCGATTCGTGCACACCAACCTCGTCGGCGATCTCGCGCAACCCGAGCGGCTTCATCGCCAGCGGGCCGTACTCCAGGAAGTTCTTCTGATGGTTCACGATCGCCTGCGAAACGCTGAGGATCGTGGCGAAGCGCTGCTCGACGTTGCTAACGGTCCAGCGCGCTTCCATTAGATGCGCGGCAAGTTCGGAGTGCTGCGCGTTGCGGTTGCGCTGGAACATCTCGGCGTAGACGTGATTGAGGCGAACGCGCGGGACGATCGACGGGTTGAGTGTCGCGGTCCAATTGCCGCGCACCTTCTTGACGATCACATCGGG
The DNA here is from genome assembly GCF_025770765.1 of Propionivibrio soli. GTDB lineage: Bacteria > Pseudomonadota > Gammaproteobacteria > Burkholderiales > Rhodocyclaceae > Propionivibrio > Propionivibrio soli. The sequence continues at coordinate 140,735 of NZ_JANZKY010000004.1, forward strand.
CGTTACGTACTGCACGTGAGACGAGCCGAATCGCCATCCTGGGCGCGGGTCAAGGCGGCGGATCGATTCGAGGACTGATTCGACCTCGGCCGGTGAAGCTGACAGACGCCGCGCCAGTCCGGCCACGTCCTTCGCCGCCAGGAGTTGCAGGTACTTGTCGATAATCGTATGCGCAAGTTCCTGCTTGATGGGGTCGGCGATCACGGGCACCTGCAACAGCAGGCACTCCTGGACGCTGCGCGCCGCGACGCCGGCCGGTTCGAGCGACTGCACGCGCGAGAGGGCAATGCGCAGCTCCTCTTCGGTCGGCCGCGGGTCAAGCCCCGCGATGTCGACGAGGTCCGGAAGCGAAAAACGCAGATAACCGTCATCGTCCAGCGAACCGACGATGACTTCGGCAATCGCCCGATCGCGCTCGGTGAGCGGCAATACGTTGAGCTGGCGCAGCAGGTGATCGCTGAGCGAATCCTCGACGGCGTGCATTTCCATCAGGTTGGCGCCGCTGTCGTCGTTGCGACGATTGCTCGAGATGCCGTCGGCCTGCCAGGTTTCGCGATCGCTGTCGATGTCATCGCCAGCCGTCGTTTCGGCTTCGTTCTCGACGGGCGGAACCTCGACCACTTCCTGCACCGTGGGAGCCGTCTCTACCGGGAAGGGGCGCTCCAGTTCGTCGGCGGTTTCGACCTCTTCGGCCGGATTCTCGATATCCGGCTCGTCGGCTTCGAGGAACGGATTCTTGTCCAGCGTTTCGTGCACTTCCTGGGCGAAGTCGAGTGATGACAACTGCAACAAGCGCACAGCACGCTGAAGGCGTGGGGATAGTCCTTGCTGCTGGCGATGTTCCATGCCAAGCGTAAGCGATCTCATCGAGTGGCCTCCTTGTTTTATGCCGTGGATTCGAATCGTCCCGAGACCCGCCAAGAACCCGCCGCTTGTTGCCCCTGCGGTACGGTGTTCACTGTAGTCGAGACGACTTCATTTAGGATGCCGCCAAAAAAATCGAGGGCGGCTGGCAAGGCTAAAAGCAACGATGATGCCAACTGCTGAAACAGTTATCCCTAGTGCATTGACCCGTTATCCAAGCCATTGAGAGATCAGGCAATTGCAGGACCATTAGGGCGCCTTCGCTCGCTCTTGGCGCTCTTAGCTGAACTTTGATTCCATGAAGCGGGTGGCTCTGCCCGCGCGAATATCAACGGCTTTTGCGGCAAGAATTACACCGGGGCCCCGGATCGATGCCCGCTATGCCTCACCACGCAAGGCTTTTCGGGGATCGGCGAAGAAAAGGCCCAGGACTCGAAACCGTGGGGAGACGAGAAGAGAGGAGAAGAGAACGGGTACGGGCTGGCCCTCGCGGACGGTAAGAAACAAACACACAGGCTGTCCTCCTAGCGTGAAATCGGCATGCGACCGCATTTGCCCCGAGCGCTTCTGGTATGTCATAGGAATTCCAACGGAGACGCGCTCCGCTCAAGGGCGTGATGAGCACCGCGTTATGCGCTTCCCACGGCATGCTCTTCCCTCGCTGAAATCCCCGCACGAGCCCCCTCCGCGGCACGGCGATTGCCTGAAATCGGCGCTGCAATGCCCTTTCCGGGGCCCAATCATTCAATCGTTAGTCAAGGAGAAAACCATGCCCTCCCGTCAAACCAACACAAGCGCAACGTCACGCAGCCGCGCCAGCAGCAACCGCGCGGGCGCTGCCGCCCGCAATGAGATCCTTTCGATGCTCAAGGACGACCATAAGGAAGTGAAAAAACTCTTCCGCCAGTTCGAGAAACTCGACGTGCATGAAGATGCCGAGGAATGCGAAGCTTTGGTCAAGCAGACCTGCCAAGCGCTTGAGATGCACGCGACACTGGAAGAGGAAATCTTCTATCCGGCGGCACGCAGCTGCCTGGGCGAAGAAGACGTCGTCGACGAAGCCGAAGTCGAACACATGTCGGCCAAGATGCTCATCGAGCAACTGAAGGGCATGACGCCCGACGACGAGAAATACGCGGCGACGTTCAAGGTTCTCGGCGAATACATCAAGCATCACGTCAGTGAAGAAGAAAACGAGATGTTCCCTCAACTTTCGCACGCCAAGCTCGACTGGCAGGAACTCCAGGAAGAGATGAACGAGCGTCGCGAAGCGCTCATGGACGAAATGCAATCCGGCAGCAAGAAGAGCGGCGCCTCGGCCAAGAGCGACAGCAGCTCAGCGTCGCGCGACATGCAGAAAAACCGGGGTAGCGAAAAGGATAGTGGAAAGTCATCGGACCGCTCTGCGAGCCGTTCATCGGGAGAGGATCTCGGAGAAGAGTCGATCAACGACACCGGACTCGACGAAGGCTAAGCAAGCGTTTCTTGTTCGTCGGCGCAACGGTCGGGCTGTCCGGCCGTGGCGCCTGCGCTTCGAAGATAACGAGACGGGCGTGCCGCTTTATACGGCCGCCCGTTTTTTTTTGATGGCTACGGACGTCGCGTCAGTAACGTGCCCCAAGGCGCAGCCGCTAGGCGCAGTCAATAACGATCTTGCCAAACGGCCCCTCCCCGAGACGGTCGAATGCCGCCGGCGCTTCCGCAAAGGGGAATACCGAGTCGATCACCGGCTTCAGGCCGACCTGCTCGACGGCGGCGTTCATGCGCTCGAATGACCGGCGATGGCCGACCGCGACGCCAAACAGCTTCAGATGCTTGCGGATCAAGGGCAGCGTCGGCAAGGCCGATGTCGCATCGCCGAGCAGGCCGATCAGCGACAGACGTCCCTCGGCGGCCAGCGCGTTAGCCGAACGTGCGAGATTGTCGCCACCGACGAGCTCGAGCACCTGATTCACGCCGCGACCTCCCGTGAGCTCGCGCACCACCTCATCCCACTCAGGGATTTTCCGATAGTTGATTCCCTGCCAGGCGCCCAGCGCCCGCGCGCGCTCGAGCTTTTCGTCGCTGCTTGAGATGACGATCGGGCGCATGCCGGCCAGGCGGGCAAACTGGAGAGCGAATAATGCGACCCCACCCGTCCCTTGAATCAGCAACGTTTCTCCGGGTGCCGGACGCGGCCCTTCAAAGAGCGCCGACCAGGCGGTGAGCGCCGCGATCGGCAAGGTCGACGCCTCGACGTCGGTCAAGGACGGCGGGGTCGCCACGGCCGCTTCCTCGGGCAGGATCGCATATCTGGCCAACATCCCCGGGAGCGTCATGCCGAGCGTGCGGGTGTGCATGGGCGACGGCACATCCCCGTCGATCCAGTCGGTAATCACATGGCCGACCACCCGCGAACCGGGAGAAAATCGGCGAACCTCGGAGCCCACCGCAACGATTTCGCCGGCGGCGTCGGACACGGGGATGAACGGCGCGTTCGGCAGCGGTTCGATCGCTCCTTCAATGGCCAGCTTGTCTTTGTAGTTGAGCGAGACCGCACCGACGCGGACCAGCACTTCGCGCGGTCCGGGTTGGGGCGTCGGCGCCCGGGTCAACAACAACTTGTCCGCCCCTGTTCCAGCGACTTGCCACTGGGCGTTGCTCAATTCGTAAGGTGCAGTCATGGCTCTCTCCTTTTGAAACGGTGGAAGGCATCAGCGCCTTGCCGATGCGCATGGCTGCAGTATATTTACGACATTGCCGCTCCAGTTGTGGTCATTTTTCCTCATATAGTTTCCAATAATTCTCCAATAAAAGGGCAGGACCTCATGATCGAATCAGCCAACCTTCAGGGTCTGCTTGCCTTCGTCCACGCGGTCGAAGCCGGAAGCTTCACCCGCGCCGCCAACCGCCTGCACCTCACCAAGTCGGCGGTCGGCAAAGCCGTAGCGCAATTGGAGGGACGTCTCGGCATCCGTCTGCTCAATCGCACCACACGCCGATTGAATCTGACGCCGGAGGGCGAGGCCTACTATGAGGCTTGCGTACGGGCGCTCGGCGAACTCGATGCGGCGCAGTCCCTCCTCGCCTCGCGTCGCGAGCGGCCTTCCGGGCGGTTGCGCATCGACCTGCCGATGGCCTTCGGCCGCCGCTGCGCGGTCCCCGTGCTCTTCGATCTGATCGGCCGCTACCCGGAGCTTGACATGGAAATGTCGTTCAACGATCGGCGCGTCGACCTCATCGAAGAAGGATTCGATCTGACGATCCGCTTTGGCCCGCTCGACGACACGCCGAGTTTGAAGGCGCGCCGGCTTTTCGCACAGCGCTCGACGATGTTCGCGGCACCAGGCTACCTCAATGCCCGCGGGCGCCCGACGTCGCTCGACGAACTCGCCGGACACGCGCTTATCGCCTATGGCCGCGACGGCATCATCGCCCCGTGGTACCTGCGGGATGCCGAAGGACGGCCACGCGTCATGCGGCCGCGTGGTCGGCTCGTCATCGGGCACGGCGAACCCTTGCTCGATGCGGCAGTCGCCGGTTGCGGCATCGCCTACCTGCCCGACTGGCTGGTGCATGAGCACTTGGCTCGCGGTGAACTCGAAGTCGTTCTCGACCACCCGTGGCACGAATCGGCGGAGGTTCACGCCCTCTGGCCCGCGACGCGGACGCTGGCGCCGAAGATCCGGGTTGTCGTCGACGCGCTCATTGCGGCGTTCGCCGCCGCCCCCTGGCGCGATCTCGGGACAGCGAGTCCCGGCTGAACGACTTTCCCCTCGCCACTATTCCGCGACGTCCGGCTGCGGCCGCACGGCTAGCCGAAATATTTCTTGTTTTCCGGTAATCCGATTTTCATTTGCCTCGTTCAACATATGAGGGGCTTCGGTTTTCGAGGCTTCCGATAGCGCACCGAACAACCGCAAGAGCATGTGAAATGGACAGATCGCTTCCGGCCGGCATGATGGTCGGGACTCTCGCAACAGAAGCAAAATCAGGCATCCTGATCGATGCCGTTACCCACCCGCTGGAAACCGCCGCGCTGATCCTGATCATCGCCATCGCCGCCCAGTTCGCCGGCCGGCTGACAGCCTATCTGGCGAAGTCGATTCTCACCGCCATGCGAACGTGGCCGGAGAAAAACTGGCGGGACGTGCCGTTACTGAATGGTGAAACCTGGTCGATCCTCGCTCGTCAGGCGGCACTCTACATCCTAGCGTTCAAACGCACCCTGCGCGCCGCACGCGACTGACTGCCGCCCCGGCGCACCGAGCGGCAGCATCGAAACCAACCACCGGACATCCGCGCCGGACGGTCGAGGAGGCGACTCCCCGGCCGCGCCGGCTTTTACGCACTCAGGGGTTCTCGGGAAGCGGCGTCCGGAAGCTCACATTGAGCAGGTTCCAGCCATTGATCGCTGAGATGGCGAATCCCAGATCGGCGATTTCCTCCTCCGAAAACAACCGGCGCAACTTCTCGAACAACTCGTCGCTCGGGTCTCCGTGCGGAATCGAGGTGACGACCTCGGCCCATTCGAGCGCCGCACGTTCGCGCTCGCTGAAAAACGGCGCCTCGCGCCAACCGGCGACAGCGTTGAGATGGCGCGGGTCGACCTCCTGTCGGATCAGGTCGCGCCAGTGCATGTCGATGCAGAACGCGCAGCCGTTGATTTGCGAAACGCGCAGGAAGACAAGGTCCACCAGGCGGGCACCGAGTCTGTCGTGCACCGCACCGGAAAGATCGAGCATCGCCTTGAAGGCTTTCGGGGCGAGTTTGGCGTAGGGAAGGCGTGCAGCAAGCGTCATGGTTTCGTCCTTTCAGTTCTCTGAACAGCCGCCCCATGCGGCCATCCATACCTTCAAGACGAAGGAGCACGGTCGTTTGTGACAGCCCACGCCGCTGTCAGGTCTGCAGTCCTGCCGGGGCCGTCGCCAGCTTGTGGGGGTTGCGCACGATATAGATGCCGGTGATCTGATCGCCGTCGGTTTCGAAAGCCTGTGCCGATTCGAGCAAACCGTCGAAATAGCGCAACAGGCCGGGCTCGCCGTTGATGCGAGCAAAACGGTAGACAAATTGCCCCCCGTATCGCCGCTCCATTGCCCAGTAGAACTTGGCGATGCTTTCTCGGCCGCGCATGATCTTGAGAATCGAAGGCACGACTCCACCGCCGTCGCCGACCAGCTGGGCCTGCTCGGCGAGCAACGCCTGGATGGCTTCACGCTCGCCGCTACGTGCGGCGGCAAGGAAGCGTTCAAGCAAGCGACGATGCGCGGGTTCAGGCACGGCCTGCCTTGCCGGTTGACGCTGCAGCCGCTGGCTTGCCCGGTGCACGAGCTGACGGCACGCGGCTTCGCTCTTCTGAAGATAGGCGGCGACTTCCGCATAGTCGTAATCGAAAACCTCGCGCAACAGAAAGGCCGCCCGCTCTTCCGCTCCAAGTCGTTCGAGCACCCAGAGAAAAGCCAGCGAGAGCTCACCTGTTTGCTCCGCAATGGCCTCCGGGGTCCGATCGTCGACTTCAACGATCGGTTCGGGAAGCCACCATCCCACATAGGCCGCGCGTTCGGTCTTGGCGCTGCGCAAGCGGTCGATGGCGAGCCGGGTGACCACGGCCACGAGCCAGGCTTCGGGCGACTGAACGACAGCCGGGTCGGTGTCGTGCCAGCGTAGCCATGCATCTTGCACCAGATCCTCGGCGTCGGCCCGCGTCCCGAGCATGCGATAGCCAATCGCGAAAAGGCGCGGTCGCAAGGCAGCGAACGCGGCGTCGGGAGCAAGTCCCGAAGGGTTTGTCCGTCGCAGTCTGGCGCTTGGCGGAGGGAGCGGTTGAAGCTCTACATGGAGCGGCGCGGTCATGGCGTGCGAGTCGTTCACTTGGTTAACCGACGGGCGGCGAATCTCCGTAGACGGGAGAGTCCTGCCGGTTGTGACAGCGCAAAAGGAAAAAGATCGCCCCACCCCGCGCCCACCATCGGGCGTAGCGGGCGGGTTCAGTGAACCGAAGCGTCCTCTGAAGACTTCGCCTGGCCTTTGCCCGGTCGCAGGTAGGGAAAAAACTCCCGATCGGCTTGGAGCAGATGTTGAGCCAGGACGTCGCGCATGATGAACTGGAACAATTCGCCGACGGCGAGGTTGCCTGAGCGATAACGGGCCGCGAAATCCTGGGCCTCCGCAACCAGCCGACCGTGCAGCGCCTTGTGCGCATTGGCGTCGGGATAAGCCACCGTGGCGAGTATGTGTTCCTCGTCGTCGAAGTGGCCGGCGACGTCGCTGAGCAGCAGGTCGATCAGCGTCGAGATCTCGGAACGCGGACGCTCGGCGAGGACCGCCGAGAGCAGACCGTTGGCGTCGTCGAAAAGCGTCCGATGTTGCGTATCGATCAGCGCATTGCCTGACTCGTATTCCGGATACCAGTTGAGATCGGCAAACCCGACGCCCCCCGATGCCCCGGCGCCCCCATTCTGGATCGGGAGAAGCGGCGCGACGTGCACGGCGTTGCGTCCGGTTTCCTTGGCGCGATACATCGCGTCGTCCGCCACACGCAGGATTTCTTCCTCGTTGCATAAGTAGCCGGAGAACAGGTTGACGCCGATGCTCGCCGAACACCGGTACTCGACGGTCTTGTCTCCTGTTCCACCTTCGGGCGTATGGACCGATACGAGATAAGGTTCGGATATTGCATGGCGGATGCTTTCCGCGATGCGCGCCGCCGCGGCCGCGGACTTGGCCTTGTCGTCCTCCAACTCGGCAATCATGACGGCAAACTCGTCACCGCCGAACCGCGCCACGGTGTCCATTGGACGAACGCAACGCTTGAGTCGCGCGGCCACTTGGCCCAGCAGCTTGTCGCCGGCGTCGTGGCCATAAAGGTCGTTGAGCGGTTTGAAATTGTCGAGATCGAGGAACATGACCGCACCGCACAAACCGCTGCGGGATGTCGCGGCCATCGCCTGGCTTAACCGATCCGAGAACAGGCGCCGGTTAGGAAGCTCGGTCAGCACGTCGTGGAACGCCATCTGGCGCACCTGCTCCTCCAGCGCCTTACGCTCGGTCACATCGGTGATGAAGCCGTACCACAGCAGCGACCCGCCCTCCTCCCGCTCAGGAACCGAGTTGCCCGACAACCAGCGCACCGTACCGTCTGCAAAGCGAACGCGGAAATCCTGCTTCCAGACGGAGAGCGCCTCCCCTGACCGGCTGATCGACGCGCGCACCTCATCGATGTCTTCGGGATGGATCACCGACAACAGCGCGCTGGCGTCTTCGCGCAACTCCTCGGGTTCGAAGTGGAAGATCTCGCGCAGCGCCGCGCTCGCATACGGCAGAGCGGTCCTGCCATCCGGAAAAACGCGGTACTGATAAACGACGCCGGGAACCCGGCTGGCAATCTTGCGCAGACGGTCAAGCGCCTCCTTTTCAGCCTGTTCGAGCTTCAGACGCTCGGTAACGTCGATGCCGACACCGAGGAAGTAGGACTCTTCGCCAGTCTCGAAACGCGCGCCGGTCATGCTGAACGAAATCCTGCGCCCATCTTTGGCTATCAGGGGAACGACGACCTCACCTTCATCCGACGGACGGCCGCCGTTCATGACCTGCTCGATGGCGTCGAAAACCATCCCTTTGGCCTCCGGTGCCGCCCAGCCGGCCATGCGATGGTCGACGAAATCGCGCGGTTCATACCCGAGCAGGGTTTCGTACCGCTGATTGCGCAGCACCAACCGGCCCTCGGGATAGGAGTACATGTAGAAAATCCCCGGCAGGCTGTCGATGACCGAGAGGAAAAGCTGACGTTCGCGCTGCAGGTCGCGGGCGCTTTGCTTGCGTTCTGAAACGTCGATGTCGAAGCAGTAAACCTCGGGCTGCGCCGAACGATCATGGAGAACAACGTAACTGGTGAGAACCTCGACCGGCAAACCGTCGGCACAGAGCAGTACCTTCTCCGTGGCCGGCGCAACGGTCCCGGTTTCCACCCACTGCTCGAACTCGTCCACCGCCGCCTCGCGTTGCGAATCGGGAACGAGCAACTCTTCGCGGCGCTGACCCAATGCCTCGGCGCGCGTATAGCCGTAGAGACGTTCGCTGGCCCGGTTCCAGAAAATCACTCGTCGTGCGCGGTCATACCCTTGCACGGCGACCGAGGGGACCTGTTCGAAAATCGAGCGGAAACGCCGCTCGCTCTTGGCCAGCGCCTCCTCCATGCGCTTTGCTTCGGTGATATCGCGGGCCACACCGAACAAACCGACGATCTCGCCGGTTTCGTCGTGAACGGGATATTTGCGATTGTCGACCCAGCCGCCTTCGCCGCCGGTGGTCAATATCCGCTGCACTTCACGCGCCACCGGTGCGCCCGCGAAAACGCGCTTCTCCAGGGCGTAATAGACGTCTGCCAATTCTTCCGGAAAGACGTCGTAGTCGGTCTTTCCGAGCAGGTCAGTCCAGTGTTCGGCCGGGCTGGTGATGCTCACCAGGGTTTGGCTGGCGCCCGTGAAGACGTGGTTGCGGTCCTTGAAATAGATATAGTCGTCGGTGTTCTCCAACATCGCCCGCGAGTTCGCGGAAATCGGCACCGTTCCCACCTGTTGACGGAGCGTTTTCGCGTCCTGGAGTAGCAGGTCAAGAATGCGTCCGCCCCATGCCCCGCGATTGCGCTGTTCGGCATGCCCCCTGAAACATCGAATCCGTCCATTTGCCTGCCGCAATCGGACATTGAAATCCCACGTGGCCGAAACGATGGAGTCAGGAGACGAAAACAGCCGTTCGGCAATGTCTTCATCATCGCGGTGTATCAGCCGCCGCAGATTCACTGAGCCGTCAAGGAAATCGGCGGCGCAGTAGCCGAGCAAGCCTAAGGCGTCTCCCGCAACCGCTTCAACGGTCGCTTCGGTTTTCAGCGCGATGCGAAAACGAAGGTCGGCCGACCGGTCGGTGGCGTCGCCCTCAATCTCCGTCATCTGTTTTCCACCCCACTACCGCCAACACAATCTCCCCTCACGACACCACCCGACGGTACCCGAACTGACGGTCAGCAGTCGCTCGCCCGCCGGTCGTCCGGTTTCTCCCGCCGGGCGCCATGTATCCAGATTTAACAGTTGTGTAACCCATAATGCGTTCGTCACGTTCAATATAAGCGTAACGAAGAACGTACGGAATCAACGCAGAGTGTACGGTCATGAGCAGAGCGCGTCCGATGTTGTCTTCCTCCATGCTGGTTCCCAGCTTGGGAGCGGGCGTGTTATCTGAGGACGCCGCCGGTGCCGTTCTCATCGACGCCGTCACCCACCCAATCGAAACGCTGCTCTTGATTCTGGCCGTCGCCTTCGCGGCGCAACTCATCGGTCGCCTCACCGCACGCGGCGTCAAATATCTGATCGAATATGCCGACGCGATACGAGCCAGGCTGACGATGCAGCCGGCCACCCAGCGGGCTCCGATTACGACACAACCTCCGGTCCCGCCAGGGCCCGCTCCCGGGCTGCAATAGAGCCTACACATCCACGTCGCCGCCCAGTTCCTCCCTGGCTTTGGGCGGTGCTGATCCCTCGTCACCACGCAACTGCATGAAGATCGCGGCAGCCAGTGCCGCCATCAGTCCCACGCAAAGGTAAGTCTTGTGGAAAGCCGACAGGATCGTCGCCGGATCGGGGTGCAGTCGCAGATCGACGAAGCCGGCGAGAAGCGCGGCGGCAATCGCGACCCCCAAGCTCATCGACAACTGCATGACGACGGAAAGCAGGCTGTTGCCGCTGCTCGCCGTCTCGTGATCAAGATCGATCAGAGTGAGCGCGTTCATCGCCGTGAATTGTTGCGAATTGATCGCACCAAACACCGCCAAGTAAGCATAAAGGAACACCTTGGGCGTTTGAGTCCCGATCAAGGCAAAACCGGCGATCATTGCGCCGAGGAGCAAGGTGTTGCCCACGAGGACGCGGCGAAAGCCGATCCATTTGATCAGCCGCGTCGTCGCCGGCTTGGCAACGATCGCCGCAACGGCTAAAGGAATCATCGACATGCCCGCGTCGACCGGGGAGTAACCAAGCGCCACCTGAAGCAACAACGGGGTGAGAAACGGCATCGCTCCACTGCCGAGACGTGCGAACAGATTGCCCAGAATGCCGACGGCGAACGAGTGAATACCGAAGAGCCGCGGATTGAAGAGCGGCACCGCGTGCCGGGCTGAATGCAACCCGTACGCGCCGAGTGCGGCGAGGCCGGCCGCCAGCAGGAGCACGACTTTCGCGTGCGAGAACTGCAACTCGCCGAATCCCTCGAACGACAACGAGATCATCGCCATCGCCGCGGCGAAAAGCACGAATCCCAGCGTGTCGAAAGGCATCTTCTTGGGGCCGTGGATTTCCGGCATGAAGCGCAACGAGGCCAGGCAACCGACGAAGGCCACCGGAATATTGATCAGGAAGATCCAGTGCCACGTCGCGTACTCGACGAGCCATCCACCAAGCGTCGGGCCGACAAGCGGGCCGAGCAGGCCCGGTATGGTGACGAAACTGAGCACACGCACGAGTTCCGAGCGGGGGAAGCTGCGCAGCACGGCGAGCCGGCCGACCGGCATCATCAACGCCCCGCCGAGCCCCTGCCCGATACGCGCGGCAACCAACTGGTCAAGGCTCGTCGAAAAGGCACAGGCCAGTGAGCCGAGCGCGAAAATGACAATCGACACGATGAAGACCCGCCGGATGCCGAAACGGTCGGCCAACCAGCCGGAAACTGGGATCAGCATGGCCACCGTGAGCAGGTAGGCGATGACGACCGATTGCATGCGCAACGGGCTTTCGCCGAGCGAACGCGCCATCGCCGGCAAGGCGGTATTGAGAATCGTGCCGTCCAGCGTTTGCATGAAAAGCGCCGTGGCGACGAGCCAAGGCAAATATCGGGTTGATTCCCGGTCGAGCGGTGGGGTTTGGTCCATGGTTTTTCTGGTTCGGCCCGACCGGCTTGCAGCCGACGATAGGCGGGAGAAGGCAATCGAGCACGTCGATGCCGTCATTCTACAACTGGCCGAACAGCCGGCCGACGCCAATTCCGATGCAAGCGCGGGGCCTGTCGGCGAAAACAGTGTCGGTCAAGAGGGAAGCACGGCGCTCATAGCCAACCACCAGTGGCCCGGTTTCCGTGCTTCTACCGGGCATCCGTGCCGTCGTTCTTCACTTTTCCACTTCACCCGCACATTTTGCGAGAATAGCCGTTTGCAACCCGCCTTTCGCTCTTCGCGTGCATCCGAGAAGTCGCCGCACGCCAGCCAGAGATTGGCCGAGAATCCTCCATGCCCCACCTCCCTGCTCCCGAAATCCTGTGGTACGACGCCAGGATCACGACGGCCGTCGCCGTTTTTGCCGCAACGTACGTCTTCATTGCCGTCGGCAAGATACCTGGCTATCACCTTGACCGTGCCGGCGCGGCGCTCCTCGGCGCGAGCCTCATGGTGTGGCTCGGCGTACTGTCCATCGAGGAGGCGTACCAGGCGATCGACTTCAATACGATCGCCCTGCTCCTCGGCATGATGATCGTCGTCGCCAATCTCCGCCTGTCGGGCTTCTTTCAACTGGCCAACGAATGGATCGTGCGCTGGGCAAGGCATCCGCTCGCTCTGTTGGCCACGATCGTCGTCGTCTCGGGGGTTCTTTCGGCGTTTCTCGTTAACGACACGATCTGCATCGTCATGACGCCGCTGGTTCTCGAACTCGTCACGCGGCTCAAACGTAACCCGATCCCGTACCTGCTGGCGATCGCCATGGCGTCCAATATCGGGAGTACGGCCACGATCACGGGCAACCCGCAGAACATGATTATCGGCAGCCTGTCGCACATCCCGTACGCCAGCTTCGCCGCGGCGCTGTCCCCGGTGGCGGCAGCGGGGCTCGTGTTGACCGCCGGTATGATTGCCCTCGCCTACCGCCGCGAGTTCTTCGGCGGCATCCCGTTTCCGCCAAACGATGATCGGTCGGTTCGCTACCACTCGCCGATCGTCACCAAATCGCTGATCGTCGCCGCCCTGATGGTGATTCTCTTTTTCGCCGGGCAACCCGTCTCCAAAGTCGCCATCCTCGGCGGCGCCTTCATGCTCTTCACCCGGCGCATCAAGGCGCACAAGATCTACCGCGAGATCGACTGGCCGATGCTGGTCATGTTCTCCGGCTTGTTCATCGTCGTCGAAGGTTTCGAGCGCGCGGTGCTCACACCGGGCCTGATCGCCGCCTTCGCCGCCGGGCCGGGCCGGCACCTCGACGCAGTACCCGTGCTGGCCGGTGCAACGGCCGTCCTTTCGAACATCGTGAGCAACGTTCCCGCGGTGCTCGTCCTCAAACCTTTTGTCGCCAAGCTCGCAGACCCGCAACGCGCCTGGCTGGTCGTCGCGATGGCCTCGACGCTCGCCGGCAACTTCACGCTCGTCGGCTCGGTCGCCAACCTGATCGTCGCCCAGCGCGCCCAGGGCGCGGGAGTCACGATCAGCTTCTGGACCTATTTCAAGGTCGGCGCTCCGCTCACGCTACTCACCCTCATCCTTGGCGTGGTCTTGCTGTGACGTGATGGCGGGACCAAGTCAGCGTCCGCTCGCACCGCCGTCGCGCACACCCGGGATATCGCTCGTCGGCCGGGGGGATCGGCCCTTGAGCGCGTCAACGCCGGATTGAGGCCGCGCCAGCGGAACCAATTCCGAGCGGGAGCGACGCTTGGCGGACGAGTCGATGCTTAGCCGCTGGTCGCGCTGCTCGACGAGCCCCGGCACGGCTTCGTCGTCCCGGTTGAATGACCACGCCAGCCGCGGTTCTCCCAAAGGCAGCGCATCGGCCGACTGGCCCAGCGCACCAGTATTCCAGACATGCCACGTCTTGCCGTAACTGTTCATCTTCTTGCGCATCAACGCTTTTTCGGCGACTTCGGGAATACCCGGTGCGACGAGTTGTCCGCTGAGGATTTCCCCATTGTGCGGGTGCCAGTATTTCTTCTCGATTTCCGGAAGCGTCGCATAGAGCTTCTCCGAGATGATGTACTCGATGCCATTCAGGTTGGCTTCGGCCTCCGCTCCGTCGAACAACGCGCATTGGGCAAAGTCTTCATTGACTTGCCGGCAGAAATGGTGCGCTTCCATCTGGTGTTCGGGGTGATCCTTCATGGGGTGAAATCCATTCAGGTAGATGTCCATCGTCGCCACGGGAGAGTTGCCTTGCAGAATCTTGGCGCCGGCTTCGAGCGCACGCGTCTCGGCTGTTTTCTCCGCGCCCGAAGGTCGGGCCTTGACGGTCGATTGCGATTGGCCGAGGGCGGACGAGGCCAACCCGATGGCGGACACGAAGCCAACCAGGACCGGTGAAAAACGAAAGATGGTGGAACGCGAGGCCATGGAAATCCTTTCGGACAAATGTGAGGCCAGGATTGAAGGGCAGCGGCCCCTGAAGACAACGGCATCAAGAGAATGCAACGAAAAGCAGCGAAGCCGTTCGTCGATAATCGGCGCTCCGAAACAAAGGGGTGTTCAGGTGGCCGATCGGACTTCGGGCGCTTGCTCGCGGGCATGCTGGTCGTACTCGTCGCTGATCCGCCCCAACGCCGCGCCATAAAGGAGAATCTGCGCCGAGTAGTTGATCCACAGCATGAGCACCACGAACGATCCGGCGGCGCCATAGCTCGATGCCACGGACGAACGCCCGAGGTAGAAGCCGATCAGCGACTTGCCGATGGTGAACAACACCGCCGTGGCAATCGCCGAAATCCAGACGCCCTTGCGGGTCGGCGGTGTGTCGGGAAGCCAACGGACGAGCGCAGCAAACGCGACGCTGAGGACGGCCATCGAGACCGCAATGTCGATCAGGGTGGCGAGAACGCCGAGGCCGGCGTAATGCGCAGACATGTAATTGCTGAAAGCGGCCAGCACCGCGCTCAGAAGCAGCGAGGCGATGGCCAGGAAACCGCAACCGAGCAGCAAGGCAAATGCCGTAAGGCGCACTCGCAGAAAGGTGCCGATCGTCGATTCCGGAGGTTGTACCTTACCGATGAGATTCAGCGTGCGGCGAAGTTCGACAAATGCGCCGCTGGCACCGATGAGCAAGGTTCCGGTGCCGATCAGCGCCGCGCGCAAGCCTCCGGGTTCCTGCCAGGCCGACTTGATCATGGCTTCGATGGCGCGTGCCGCCAGCGGCCCGACGAGTCCCTCGATCTCACCAACGATCTGACCCCGCGCGGCTTCAGGGCCGAAGACGGCACCGGCCACCGCGATGGTGATCACCAGCAGCGGCGCCAGCGCGAACATCGTATAGAAGGCGATTGACGCGGACAGTTGCGGCGCGCTCGCCTCCACCCAGCGAGCGCCGGCATCGACCGCCAGTTGAATCGGATAGCGGATCGGCCGCGGTATGGCGGCCCAGATCCGGCTCTTCAGCTTCCCGAAGTCGATGCTCATCCCCATCGTTATTCGCTTCCTTCGTCCGCCCTTTACGCCAGCTCCACCGGTCCAGCGGACATAGCCTAAGGTGATGCAGCTAGGCGCCCGCTCCGCCGGGCAGCAGCTCTACCTTCATCCAGCCCGCCTGGCGTTTGTCGAATGCCTTGTAGGCGTCGACAGCAGATACCAAATCCTCGCACTGCGTGAGAATGGTTTCCGGCTCGAAAGCGCCGGTGCGTACAAGTTCGAGGAGATGCGGGATGTACTTGCGGTGATTGCAGTTGCCCATGCGGATCGTCAGGTTCTTGTTCATCGCCGTGCCGATCGGGAAGAAACCGTCGTTCGGCGGATAGACGCCAATGATCGACAGCGTCCCGGCTTTGGCGAGCGCGTCGACAGCCCAGCGCTGCGCCTGTGACGGCGCACCGCCTGGGTGCCAGTTTTCGCCGGCCGGGTTCTGCTCCGGTGCGATCTTGCCGACCTCAGCCTTGAACTCTTCGCCCTGCTGCTGCGCTGTGCCGGCCGCGGGGCCCTTGTGCGGGCACTCGGCGTCGACGCCCACCGCGTCGATGGCCCGATCGACGCCAATGCCGCCAGTCAACCGCTTGAGCGTTTCCACCGGGTCTTCGAGGTTGAAGTCGATTGTCTCGGCGCCCTGCCGCCGTGCCATATCGAGGCGATCCTGCACGGTGTCGATGGCGAACACACGGCCCGCGCCCATCATCCTGGCCGACGCGATGGCGAACTGGCCGACGGGTCCGCAACCAAAGACGGCCACCGTATGCCCCGGCTTGATGTCGGCCATGTCGGCACCGAAGTAACCCGTCGGAAAAATATCCGAGAGCAGGATGGCCTGGTCGTCACTGACCTCTTCCGGTAGCTTGATTAGGTTGATGTGGGCAAACGGCACCCGCGCCTTCTCGGCCTGCAACCCTTGGAAAGCCCCGCTGGCCTTCGGCCCGCCGTAGAAAGCCGTGCCGGCCGCGGCGCCGTTCGGGTTGGCGTTGTCGCACTGCGCGTAATAGCCCTCACGGCAGTAGACGCAGTAACCGCAGGCAATGGTCGACGGAATGACGACGCGATCGCCCGCGTTCAAATTGCGCACGTCCGGCCCGACTTCTTCAACGATGCCCACGGCCTCGTGGCCAAGCACGGTTCCCGACTCCAAGCCGCTGAAGGTGCCACGTACAAAGTGCAGGTCGGTGCCGCAGATGGCGCTCGCCGTGATGCGGACGATCGCGTCTGTGGGTTCCTGTAACGTCGGCTCCTGCACGTCCTCGAGGCGGATGTCGCCCACACCGTGAAATACCACTGCTTTCATCGCAAGACTCCTTTGTCCAGGGGGTGGAATAACGAATACCGAGGACTGGCAAGCGAAATTCCCGGGGCAGTCTAAGCGCTGTTTGGGTTATTCCCATGGTTTCGCCATCCCTGGCACATAGAGCATCGCCGTGCACCGCTCTGAACCAGCCTGTGGCGCCCATCGAGATGGCCGGCCCGCAGGCACGCCGAATGCCCGGTGAGCCTCCGCCGGGCGGTCAGCGACTCTTTCCGGCGATCGATCACCAACGAGAGAACCGATGTACGAATCCGCTCCGAACCTTACGTTTTTGTTCGCCGCCACCGGCTTGTGTCCGGCGGCTGAGTTCGGACCGAGAGGTTTCGGAAAACGGGCTCGCGACGCCTCGAAACGGCGGGTCTCCCGGTCGGGCAAGGCCGCGTCTGCCGTTCCGGTCAAGCTGTCCGAAGCGACATGAGCGCTCCCGGACTCCCCAGGCCGGAGTTTCCACCGGCGGCACAGCTCCCGCCCGCCGCGCCATTTCCCGGGGTAACGGAACTGCGTCCGGCCGCGCAAAAGCTGCCGGGGGCCAGCGCGCTACGCTGGCTGCTGGCGATCGCGGCCGTGTTTCTCGTACGTGAAGCGCAAGCGCTCCTGGCGCCCATCGCCATCGCCGTCGTGCTCACGTTCGTACTTTCGACCCCCGTCCATCTTCTCCGACGCCACGGCATACCGGAATTCATCGGCGCAGCCGTGCTCGTTCTGGCCTTGATCGGCAGTACGGCGCTCGTCGGTACTATCCTCGCCGGCCCGGCCTCGGAATGGTGGGAAAAGGCACCGACGACGGTGGACGCCCTCGTTGAGCAGACCGAAAAGTTTCGGGAGGCAATCGGCTTGCCGGCCCCGCCCGCGCCGCCTCCTTCGCGCCGAAGTCAGGCCCCCGCCCCCGAAGATCCTGTCAAGGAACGCCTCGTGAGCGAAAGCGTGGCGCTTACCGGACTCGTGATCGGTCGCGCGTTCTCGTTCAGCCTGTCGGCGATTGCGACGGTGATCCTGCTGTACTTTCTGCTCGCGTCCGAACACTGGCTGCTTTCGCGCACCGTCGAGGCGTTTTCGCGGCGGCGGACACGTGCCCTTCTCCTCGGCGGCGTACGCAACGCGCAACGCGAGATCGGCCGCTTCATCGGCGCCCTGTCGATCATCAACTTCGGGGTCGCGCTGGTGACGATGGCGTTCATGGCCTATATCGGCCTGCCCAGCGCGGCACTGTGGGGCAGCCTGGCCGGTGTTCTGAGTTTCATTCCGTACATCGGCCCGATTCTCACCATGGGCCTTCTGTTGCTCGCCGGCGTGGTCACTTTCACCGACAACCCGGCGCTGATGCTCGCGCCGGCGGCGGGCTTCATGGTCATTCACGCGATCGAGAGCAATCTCGTCAGCCCGTGGTTCATTGGTCGAAGGCTCGCCCTTTCACGGATATCCGTATTCCTATCCGTCATGCTATGGGGCTGGATGTGGGGCATCGCGGGCGCGGTCCTCGCGGTTCCGTTCCTGATCGGATTCCGGAGCCTGTGCCGACGCGTGCGTAAATTGCGCCGCGTCTGCGTCTATCTCGACGAGGCTCGCAAACCGCCGCCAAGCCTGAGCTACCTCCTCACCCAAGGCGTCGTGCTGCATCGAGGTTCTCTCTTGCGGGGAGTTGCGGAGAGGCGCGCTCCGCAGAAACCACCCGAGTAGCGGCTTGGCCCCCTCCTAAGTCGGGTCGGAGGCGACCCGACTCAGAGAATCAATCGCTTACTACCATCGCAATAAAATCAATTGCTTGCAACGCTCACCATAGGCACTAACAGTCTCAAAAAGACCATTCGGTACGAACAATCTACTTGTGTAGCTACGTTTAGGCTACGTCGGCTCACGACCCAAAGCCGACCTTGGTCATCCGGCCTCTCCAAGGGCGGGTTTCTGACTGAAGCGGCCCTTGAGCGAGCAGAGTGACCGAAAGGTACTCGGCCGAAGCGGACGTTGGCACCGCAGTGAAAACAGGTCAGGAGCGCCGCGCTATTCTGCCGCTCAGCCTACTGAACAGCTCGACGACCTGCGCACATGGACGCTCCCCCGCTTCAGGCGTCCGCTACGCCGCAGCAGGCGTCCATGCACGCTTACTGCAATCCGCAAGCGCACGGTAATTGAAGGCCAGGGCTTGTTTTCGCCTTTTGCCCGAAGACCTGATTCTTTCCCGGGGTAACCGAATCTTGTGTTCCCTTATGTATGAAGGATTGCCGCATAGGGGTCGCGGCGTAGGTGAATGTAGCTCTCTTTCTCCGAATCGGGCTGCCGTATCTTATTCAAAATCTTGGCGAATCACGTCAAGAATTGATTTGAGTTCGCAACTGAACGCACCGTGGAACCAATCCGATTTACTACGATCCTCGTCTTCCCATTTTCGTCGAAAGGTACACGATCAACGTATCGGATCGTAGCGTTGACGTTTTCGCCCAGTTGCCCACGCAATCGCGCTTCCAATTTGGCTTTATCGGCTACTGAGCAATCCGCTAAACGTAGGAAAATGTCGCATTCACCAACTCTATCTTGAACAATGCGGAATTGACGCACGAAAGGTTCATTAGTCAGCCAACTGTAGAAAAGCGAAGCCGATATTTTCTCACCGTCTCGACTCACGACATATTCGCTCACGCGCCCCATAATACTGGTAATTGATGTTTTAAGTTCGAGTAGCCTATCGTACCTTCTGCAAGAGACAACATCACCTAATTCCAGCATTAGGATTGGTGCAGCTGCGGCATGGAGAGATGTAATCGCGATCTCCCCTGTGGCGATGCCATGGTCAACGTTAGGGTTGGACAATGTAAAAAACACCGATCGAAAATTTACTTCATAATCGCCATCAGCTTTTTTAAGGGCGATTAGCCCGGTTTCGGTAGACCCATAGATTTCTCTATATAAGCGTGGCTTGAAAACATCGCACAGGAGTCGGCGTGAATCTGGCGTAACAATCTCGGCTCCCGGAAGTATTACCTCCAGCGGATGCACTGATCTACCTGACTCAAGACATCTTTCTGCCAACATTCGCATCATGCTGACGCGACCAAAGAGGACATTCACGCCATGTTCGGATATTCGATCGAGTATCGTGTCTGCATGTTCGACAAAACTCGCGTCGTACCTGCGGAAAATGCCCAATCGCTGCAATTCGTGCTGCCTTTCCCTGATATCCCAAGGGGGAACCAAGGCCATAATCTTGTGCCAAGGCCTGACACCTCCCTTGATGAAAGTGTAGACAGTATTAGCGCCATGGATTCGCTCATATTCAGGATAAGTGCGCAGAACATGCACTGGGGTTCCGGATGACCCACCTGACAGGAGCTTCTTCATGGGTTTGTCCGCGTAGCGCCTATCCATGACGAACGCAGCGCCGTATTCCGACATTACACGGCGGTACTCCCTTGTGGTCGTTCTGGGAAATTTGTGGACGTAGTCAGGTAGATCCTTGAAATCCTTTGGCGACAGTGCGTGATCATCCAGAAGTTTCTTGTAAAACGGAACATTATTGTAAGCGTCCGTCACCCTTTGGATAATTGTTGAGACGACGTCCTTGGTAGTGGCCGGGAGACAGTTCGAAAGCAGTTCAGTGAGCATTGGTCGTCCCTCCATTTGACCGATCACGCTCAACCATCTTCATAAACATCCACAAAAAAGTAAATCTTTCTAAAGTGGGCTTGCCTTGATTGGCGTCGGATAGAGTCAAAATGCCAACTAGCGGAACGGCTTCTAAAGCTTCGCGCTGAACTGAACACAGCCAAGGAGTTCAACTGGCCTTCAAACACCGCCCGAGCAGCGACATGACGCAAAACAGACCTTTGATGCCCACCTTGCCGCAGGACTGTTGACCCGCTAATACCGGCCATTCATGCGGCACTGTCGTCTGTCTGCTAAGGCCGATCAGTGTGAATTTGCCCTACGGCAGGTTTCGGAGTAAATCAGCCGTCTCGATGGCGGCGATCAGACCGGGGCGAATTTCCGCTTCTGGCCGATAGATGCCTGATGATGCATGGTTGGCCAGTTCAACGACAGCCAACGACACCAACCGACTTTTTGCACACAGCAAAAGCAGACCTTCGCTTCAGCCGCCATTTGCAGGTTGGCGTATTAAGAGGCCGGAGGTTACTCCTTCTCCGACTCCATGGTCGCAGATCCCGGGCGGGAAACGAGGGCCGATGCCGCATCGACCAATGCCACGTAGCGATCGCGGTAACGCTGCATAGCCAAAGGTCGCATTTCCCGCAGAGCCTCGGCCTGCTTTGAATAGATCACCACCGCGGCGTCGGCGTGGCCGGCGAGCCAGTTCTTTAAATCGGCGACCTCATCGAATTCCTGCAAAGGCGCACGCAGGCGGCCGGCAAATTGATACTGGGCGTGGTACGTGCCGAGGTGGGCCACCGGGCGGCCGCTTTCCTGTACTTGACGGATGGCGTTCGCCATCGGACGCATGTCGTGCGCCGGGTAAAGCGACGGTGAGACGCCGAGCTGCACAAACCCCGACACCGCCACGCCGAGAAGCGCTAGCCAGGCCACCGGTCTTGCGGAACGCCGTCCCACCGCATAGATCGCCGCGGCGGTCACTGCGAGCACGGCGATCGGCCACAGGGCAAGCGACTCGCCGACATTGCGCAGAACGAGCTCGGGCCGTAGAACCGCGACAGCCGAGGCACCGGTCGCCATCAACACAATGAGCCACGTCGGAAACCAAAGCCCGTTCAGGCGACGTTCATCGTCCAGAGCGCGAGCGGCAAACAGCGCGAAGGCGGGGAAAACGGGAACCAGATAATGCGGCTGCTTGCCACTGATGAACGAAAAAGCAACGAAGACCGGAATCATCCAGGCAAGGCAGAAACGGCAACCGCGCCCAACACCCTCGCGCAGTCGCGTCTTGATGCCGCGCCACAGTCCCGGCCACAGCATCCACGGAAACAGAAGGACGGGTAGCAGCGGCACGTACCACCACAGCGGCCGGCGATGGGCGAAAGACTCGACCATGCGGTTCGCCGTCTGGCCCCAAAAAATCGCGCGCTGGTACTCCTCGCCGCCCGCCATCCCGGCCGGAATGGCCCAAGCCAAGGCGATCGCCGCGCCACCCAAGACGGCGATCAGCACGCCACCGTACCAGCGAGTCCAGCGCAAACCCGGATTCCACCACGGTGCAAGCAGCGCAACGGGTAGCACATGCAGGAGAATGACCGGTCCTTTGGCGAGCGTACCGAGGCCGACCGCCAGCGCTACTAGTACGAACCCGCTTCGCCGTCCCTCGCTGGCCATCGCAATGCCGGTCATTCCGATCAGCGTGAAAAAGGCAAGCAGGATGTCGAACATCGCCGACGTGGAGAAAACGGTCCACAGCAGGCTGCTGCCAAGAATCAGCACCGCCGTGCCCGCGAGCCCAGGACGATCAGGCCACAAGCGTCGAGCCAGGCCAAGCGTAAGCAAAAGGTTGCCGGCTGAAACGAGCGGCGAAACAAGGCGCGGCCACCATTCATTGACGCCGAAAACCGCCCATCCAAGTTGAAACAGCCACATCATCAATGGCGGCTTATGGCTGTAGGCGGCACCGTTCTTGAAAGGCACCAGGAAGTCGCCGCGCAGCCACATTTCCCACGCCACGCTCACGTACCGCGTTTCATCGATTGGCGTCATCGGGCGTGCGACGATCGCCACCCCGGTCAATATCGCCAACATGAGCAACGCGAGTACCAGCGCTTCGCGCTCCGCCGTTGCCATTCCCGAATTCACGCCCCGCATGTTATTCACCGTATTGATTTCGCGGGGCCCATTTGCCCCACTTTATGTCGGGGACAAACCGTCCCCATCCGCGGGCGACATTATTCCAGAAAAGACGGCCGGGCGAGGCATGGGCGTGGCGGAAATGAGCCAGGGCTCGATGTTTCAACAACCGGTTTTCCTGGCCCTCGGCACAGATTCGCGGCCATTCCCCTATAAGAGACGGAGAGCGCCGACCGCCAATCCTCTGCCTGTGTTGCCGTAGGTCGGCGGCGGGGATTGTACCGACAATCGTTCGAACGCACTGGAGACGAACGCTCGCGAAACCGCGCTTCCGGCGGCTTATCTGGGGACGAACTGCGGCGGGTATGAGCTGTATTAGCCGGAAACAGCCCGGTTAACCGCCCATGTATTCACACCCTTTGCGGGCAACACGACGGTACGGCGCGACAGGTCGAGTTCGCAGCGAAAATAGTCGATCGTCCGTTCGAGACCGTCGCGCAGCCGTACGCGCGGTTCCCAGCCAAGCAGCGATCTGGCGCGGGTGATGTCGGGGCGGCGGCGTTTCGGATCGTCCGCCGGCAGCGGCCGCCGTTCCAGTCGTGAGCGGCTGCCGGTCAGGGAGAGGACAAGCTCGGCCAATTCCAGAACCGTGTTCTCGATTGGATTGCCGAGATTCACCGGCACGTCGACGTCAGCGTCCATCAGCCGGAGCAGGCCATCTACCGTGTCGTCGACGTAACAGAAACTGCGCGTCTGCTGGCCGTCGCCGTAGACCGTCAGCGGTTCGCCGCGCAACGCCTGGACAATGAAATTGCTGACGACGCGCCCGTCTCCCGGACGCAGGCGCGGGCCGTAGCAATTGAAGAGTCGCGCGACGCGCATCGAAGAGAATCCTTCGCGCCGATAGGCGTAGAACAGGGCTTCGGCGAAACGCTTGCCCTCGTCGTAACACGAACGCGGTCCGATCGGATTGACGTAGCCCCAATAATCCTCGTGTTGCGGGTGCACCTCGGGATCTCCGTACACCTCGCTCGTTGAAGCTTGCAGCAAGCGCGCCCCATTGCGCCGGGCGAGCTTGATCAGATGCAACGCGCCGAGCGCGCTGGTCAATGCAGTTTGTACCGGGTCTTCCTGATAGAACGCCGGACTTGCCGGGCACGCGAGGTTGAAGATGAGTTGCGCGCCATCCGCGGATTCCGGCACCGGTTCGGTCACGTCATGGGTCCCCAGACTGAAGCCCGGATGGTGCAGCAAATGGTTCACGTGGTCGGCGTGCCCCGTGGAGAAATTGTCGAGCGCGAGCACGTCGTAACCGCGCGCCAGAAGCCGTTCGCAAAGGTGGCTGCCGATGAAGCCGGCACCGCCGGTTACCAGCACGCGTTGGTTTTCGGTACTCATCGGTTCGGCCCTCGTTCAGGTCGTCGGGGTCAGCAGGGAGTAAAGCCATCGGCACTGGCGCGACGCAAAGCGCAAAAAAGACGCTCCAACGCCAACGCATGCGCTCACCGCACAGCGAAGCAACCGGCATGCCCTGGCTCCGACCTCCAGGCCCGCGCTTGGTTCCGGGCAGGCACGCGCGTTGCCCAAGACGGACGAGACGGCACCCGCCACTCACGATCTGCGAAGACCGGTCCCGACCTCGCTTTCAAGTGCCTGCGCGCGTTCTCGTCAGGCCTCATGTTCCGGATTCACCACGATGCGCATCGCTTATGTCACCGAAACCTATCCTCCCGAAATCAACGGTGTGTCGCTTACCGTCGAGCGAGCCGTGCAGTTTTTGCGTGCTCGCGGCCATCAGGTGAACCTCATCCGCCCGTTGCAACCCGGCGAGCTAGCGCGCGACGATGCGAACGAGCTGCGCACCGCCGGCCTACCGCTGCCGATGTACCCGGACTTGCGTTTCGGCCTAGCCTTTTCATGGACGCTGGCGAGGCGTTTCCAGCGCAGCAAGCCAGACCTCGTGCATATCGCTACCGAAGGCCCGCTGGGCCGGGCGGCGATGATGGCCGCGCGTCGTCGGCAGATACCGATGACCACGGACTTCCGTACGAATTTCCATGTCTATAGCGCTTATTACCGGTTGGGATGGCTGCGCCCCGTGATCGCACGATACCTGCGCGAATTCCATAACCGCGGCCGACTGACCTTCGTGCCTTCGCGGACGATCCAAAACCAACTCGCGGCCGAAGGCTTCCGGCGTCTGGAAGTGATCGGACGCGGCGTGGATACGACGCTTTTTTCGCCGACCCGCCGTAGCCGTGTTCTGCGGGCCGAATGGGGGATGAGCGGCGACGATGAACACGCGCTGCTCTACGTTGGCCGTCTGGCTCGCGAAAAGAACGTTGAACTGGCGTTGCGCGCCTTCGAGATGGTGCGCTACTTGCGCCCCCGCACGCGCATGATCGTCGTCGGCGACGGACCGATGCGGCGTGAATTGGAGAAGGAATTCCCGGCAGCGCGTTTCGTCGGTGTCCGCCGCGGCAAAGACCTCGCGGATCACTACGCGAGCGCCGACCTTTTCGTCTTCCCAAGTGAAAGCGAGACGTTCGGCAACGTGACACTGGAGGCACTGGCGTCTGGACTGGGAGTGATCGCCTTCAACTCGGCCGCCGCTGCAGACCTCGTCGTACACGGCGACAACGGTCTCGTGGCGACGCCGGGCAACGAAAGCGCCTTCATCGGTCTCGTTTGCCGCAGCGTCGCTATGGACGCTGACGCGCTGGCCGCCATGCGAGCCCGCGCCCGCGAATCGGCTCTGCACACGACGTGGGACAAGGTGCTCGGGCGCTTCGAAAACCGGCTCGCTCAAACGGCATTCGCCGACGTGCTCGAACCGAGACGCCGTATCGCCGTCGTCTAGCCCGATGCCAGCGGCGCCCTCGCGGCGCGCCAATTGCCCGTTCCTTCCACGAAGCCCTGAGCCCTGAATATCGGCCCGGCGGATTGCTGCTCCCGGCGGCTTGGCTTCGCCGAGGTACTGGGCTAACGACGCCCGATGGTGTACTTGATCGGCGGGCGTCGGCTTTTGGAGCCAGCATTTGGAGAACAGATGAGGTCTACCTTGTCACGCGTCACCTGGATCCAGCGTACCGCCGTGCGCTGTGCCAACGTTGATCGCCGCTGGGCGCATGCCCTACATCGGGTGTCCGCGTGGCCTGCCGTCATGGCGACCCTGCGCGTCGTGAGTTGGCTGGGCGACGGACCAATCTGGTACGCGACCATGGCAGGCCTCCCGATCCTGCTCGGCTGGTCAGGCTGGCCATGCACGCTGCAAATGCTCAGCGTGGGCGGGATCAACCTGCTCATCTATCTCTGCCTCAAACATGGCATCGGTCGCCCTCGCCCCTACGTGAGCTGTCCGGACATCCGAGCCTGCGCGCGGGCGCTTGACCGCTTCAGCTTTCCGAGCGGACACACGCTGCACGCGGTCGCCTACGCCATCATCATTTCACATCACTATCCGTCGTTCGCCCTGCCGTTGTGGGTATTCGCCGCGCTGGTGTCGGCATCGCGCGTCGTTCTTGGCCTGCATTACCCGAGCGACGTGCTTGCGGGAGGCGCGGTCGGGGGCATGATCGCGGAAGTCGTCCTCGCCTGGCCGTAACCTCCGCACCCCCTCCACCCCTACTCCCTGTGGTCCGTTGAGCAACGGTTCCCGGAGCCGTCATCTGCCGGGAATCGCCGCGCCGCCGGCCGGCACTTACGGCAAGAGACGCCGTACCGCCTCATGCGTCGTCAAGGCTTCGCGCTCACGAAACGCGGCAGCCAACAGCCCGCGCCATGACGCGCGAACCGCCGCGTACCGTGCATCGGGCGGATGCAACTCGAACCGCAACAAGGGCGCCGTGCTCAGTGTACGAGCCACCGCAGCATTCCAAATGCGCGAGACACCACGCCGCCATGCGCTGCGCGTGCTGTAGACGATGCTCTGGCTGGTGAGAGACTGCGCCGACGGCAAGGCGATGAGACTGGAAAGTGTGGCGGTATAGGTGAAAGCGCTCGCCAGAAGCGCACGCTGCGTTCCGGCGCTCATCAACCAGGCCGGGGCCACAAAACCATGCAACGGCCAAGCACGGGCGGCAAACCAGCGCCGACCCTCCTCGAGGCGACGCGTCGCCTCATGTTCATCGAGCGCCGCGAATTCGCCTTCGCCGGCGGTATACCAGCGCCGCCTCAAGTAATCCGTCCATCCGGCGAGCGGCGTATCGTCGTGGTGGAACCAGCCATGCAGTGCCACCTCGTGTCCCTGCTCGATCAGTTGCTCGATTCGACGTTCCGACGCTCGATCGAGTGAAACCCCGTGGTACTTCGGCACGACGAGCAAGGTCACGGGCATCGATCCAATCTCGGCCAGCGCGTCGAGCAGTTCAAGGCAGGCCGGCATCGTCGCCGTCGCGACATCGTGAATGACGACGGTCAGCGCGCGGCTCGTCGTACCGTCGCCTGTCATACCGGGTACGGTCATGCCGCCGCGCGTGATTTCGTCGCGGGATGAGCCATCGGCACAGAGCCGCGCCCCGTTGCACGACCAGCGTTCTCGATGAGCCGCGCGTAACGGGTCGTCAATTCCGGAAGCACGCGTCGCCAATCGAGCGCTTCTGCGCGACGCCGACCGGCGCGCACCCTCTTTTCGCGTTCTCCGTCGAATAGGGAAGCGATGGCCTCGGCCCAGGCTTCGGGCTTTCCCGACGAGACGGCAATGCCCGCTTCGCTGCCAACAAGCTCGCCGAGCCCGGCGCGGGCGCAAACGGCGACCGGCGTCCCCGATGCCATCGCTTCGAGCGCGGACAGGCCGAAGGTTTCTTGATCTCCGGCGTGCACGAAACCATCTACGCTGGCATAGGCCCGCGCCAATTCGCTGGCATGCGCTTCGTACGGAATGATACGCACTCGCGACCCGGCCGGAGGACGAGGTCCGCCCCCGATGGCGAGGAGTACATAGGGCGGTCCGAGGCGCTCGATCGCGGCAACGAGCAACGCGAGATTCTTCTCGGCCGCAAAACGTCCGGCATAGAGCAGCACGCGAGCATTGCGCGGCAAATGCAGCGCTTCCCGCCACGCCGGATCGCGCCGGCAGGGATGAAACACCCGACTGTCCACACCCAGGTTTTGTCGCTCAACGTGCTCGATGCCGAGCGCCTTCAGCTGCCCGGTCATCCAGTCGCTTGGCGCGAGCACGAGATCGAAGCGGGCATAAACGCGCTTCAGATACGCTTCGGCCGCCCGCCGAGCCAACCCGGAAAGCGGCCCTCCCCGGCGGCGTCCGCTCGCGGCTCCGGCCAGGCACTCGGCCATGGCGGCGATATGGCTATGTGCAAAGGCTACGCTCGGCACGCCGAGTCGTTGCGCCGCATCGAGCGCCGACCACGCGAGGCGGTACGGATCGCCGGCTTCGATGAGGTCGGGTTGCAGGTTAGTGAGTTGCGCAGCGGCCTGCTCGCGCCGAAATGGCAAGCAATAGCCCCCGGAAAACGGCAAAGGCAAGCCGCCGCAGTCGATCATCCCCGGCCCGTTGGCGCCCGGGGCGACGATGGTATGGCGCCAACCCGGCTGGGCGGCGAGCCAATCGCGTTTGCGCATCAAGTAGCGGCGGACGCCTCCGGAGGCAGCGCTCCAGAACATCGTCACGTCGACGAGATGGTGCGGTATGGCCCTGTTCGCGATGTTTGGCAAAACCACGCCGCCGGACGCCGCCTCATGCCATTCGGGTTTTCCCGACGTCATTTCGACGCCGCGTGAATTCTCCAGTTCTCTCATGCGACGCGGCCGGCAAACGGCATGCCGGGCCCACGGAAAGGATACGCCACGCCTCATGTACATCCGCACACGGGCACGTCATTGGGCACGATATCTGCCGATTGACGGACGAGGCGGACAAGACATCGGCAGCCGCCCCTCGTATCTCACGGGCCACCGGCCGACAGCGCGAAGCGTTGCCAGCTGGGAGGAACCCCAATCCGGTTATTTCCAAATTCATACCGAAAGGATCGTGCATGGACAACGACGAAGTGGTTTCCACACTCAATAATCTCATCGAGACGTGCAAGGACGGCGAGTACGGTTTTCGCTCGTGCGCCGAGAACGTCGACTCGGACGACCTCGCCGTGTTTTTCAATCAACGCGCCGAGCAATGCCGGCAAGCGGCCGCGGAACTACAACAGCAGGTCGCCGCTTATGGCGGAAAGCCCGACACATCCGGCAGCGTAAGTGGGGCCATGCATCGCGGCTGGGTGGCGGTACGCAGCACATTGTCGACTTATGACGATCTCGCCGTACTCAAGGAATGCGAGCGTGGCGAGGATGTCGCTGTAATGAGCTACCGCAAGGCACTCGAGAAGCCGCTTCCTGAGCCGGTACGCACCATTGTGCAAAGGCAATACGAAGGTTGCCAACGTAACTACGAGCAGGTTTGCGCATTGCGCGATCGCCAGCAGACAACGACCTCGACCGGTATGTAGGCCGTTTCGCCACACCTCAACCTTCGTCTCTACATGACCCGACAGCGCACTGCGCTACCAATTGACATTCACACATGAATCTCTCACATCAAAAGGACACAGCATGCATACATTCGACCTCAAACCACGCCACACCCTGATCGCCCTCGCCATCGCCGGAGCACTGACGGCATGCGGCCGCAACGATCCGCCGCCGGCCACGAGCACGACGCCGCCAAGTTCCTCCACGACGCCAAGTACGACCACCACACCCTCAACGACCACTCCCGCCACACCGTCGACGGCCGCGCCAAGCGGTGGTAGCAGCACCGGATCAGGCACCAGCTCGGGTGATGCGGCCAGCGGCGCCGGCGGCACCGGTGGTTCGGGCACCGGTACGAGCTCCGGCAGCGGTTCGTCGAGCGGCGCCGATACCGGCTCTGGCGCCACCAGCGGAGCATCCGGCGGAACCACTGGCGGAACCACTGGCGGTACGACAGGAAGCTCAGGCACGTCGGGCGCTACCGGCGGTGCGACGGGAACCGGATCGGGAACGGGCAGCGGCGGCAGTAGCCAGCTTGAAAACCCGAGCGAGCGATTTGCTCGCCTGTCGCCCGATGATCTTCGCCAAGCGTATGGCATTCAGCTGACCCGCGTGCAGAATGACCAAACGCGCAGCGGCAACGCCGCGGCCGGAACATCGGTCGATGGGGGCAAAGCGACCACTGACAAGGCCAGCGGCAAAATGGGCGATGGCAAAGACGACGGCAAGCTCGCCCGGGCCGACAAAGGATTCGTCAAAGACGCTGCCGTCTCCGGCCTTTACGAGGTCGAGGCCGCAAAAGTGGGCACCGAGCGCGCCAAGGACCCGGCGGTGAAAGCATTTGCCGAAATGCTGGTCAAGGACCACACCGCGGCCAACGACGAGCTGAACAAGCTTGCCGCTGCGCGCAACGTCGAGGTGCCGGGCGAGTTGCCCGCCATGAAACGGCGAGCCGTCGAAAAACTGCGCAAGGCGAAAGACGAGGATTTCGATCGTGACTTCGTGCGTAAGGTCGGCCTCGACGATCACAAGGACGATATCAAGAGCTTCGAGAAAGCCTCGAAAAAAGTGAAGGACCCCGAACTGCGTGCCTTTGCCGAGAAAACGTTGCCGACCCTCAAGCAGCACCTCGCTGAAGCCCAGAAGCTTCCGGAAGCGGCCAAGCAATCCCGCAAAGGCGGTTCGGACGCCGCTGGAGCAATGAGTGGCAGTGGCACGGGTAACGCCGCAGGCAGTGCAATGGGCGGTACCGCCGGGAGTGCCGCCGGCACGGCGGGTGGCGGCACCAAGTAGTCGCCTGCTCTGCGTGCGCTGCGTGCGGTGAGTTGGAGGAGCGTACAGTAATGACGGACTTCTGCGCAGACGCGCCCGGCATGTCCGCGTTGCCTGCCGGTTCCTCAAGAACTCCCCGCCCCTCCAACGAATCGGCGCTCTCTGTATCGGGAGCGCCGTTTTCTTCCGCCCCCGAGAAAGCATTCGACGAACTGCCTGCGGGTCTCGTTTATGTGAACGACGCCCTGCTTCCCGGAATCCGGCGCGAGGGGACGAAGGAAGCCTTCATCTATCGCGGGCCGGATGGCCGGCGCATTCGGAACCCGACGGAACTGCAGCGAATTCGCCGTCTCGCGATACCGCCTGCCTATACCGATGTGTGGATCTGCCCCTGGCCGAACGGCCATCTGCAGGCCACGGGGCGCGACGCCCGCGGCCGCAAGCAGTATCGCTACCATCCCGATTGGAATGAGCAACGCGGCACCGACAAGTTCACGCGGCTGCAGGCCTTCGGCCGCGCCTTGCCGCGTATCCGCCGTCGCGTGGCTCGCGATCTTGCGGCAGATAACAGCCGCGGCGCTCCCACGTATCGTGTCGTAATGGCGACGCTGGTTCGCTTGCTCGACACAACCTTCGTGCGCATCGGCAATGAGTCCTACGCGCGCGAAAACAATTCGTTCGGACTGACGACGCTGCGCGATCGGCACGCCGAGGTGCGCCCCGGCGGCTTGCGGCTTTCCTTTCGCGGCAAGCACGGCGTACGGCAGGAAGTCGAACTCGACGACCCGCGCATTGCCCGCATCGTGCGGCGCTGCAAGCAATTGCCCGGGCAGGAGCTATTTCAGTACCAGGAAAGCGGCGAGGTGCGCCGAGTCGGCTCCGGCGACGTCAATGACTACTTGGCCGAAGCCGCCGGCGAACGCTTCACGGCCAAGGACTTCCGCACCTGGCATGCCACGGTGCAAGCGCTCGAACTGACCCGGCTCGCCTGCATGGCCGAGGGAGACACGAAACGCGCTTTCAATGCCAAGGAGATCCTGACGGCGGTGGCGAGCCGCCTCGGCAACACCGTCGCCGTTTGCCGCAAATCCTACGTCCATCCGGGCGTTCTCGTTTTCGGCCAACAGCTGGCGAAGGACCCATCCGCAATGGCGGCCATCGAGGAGCCGTTACGTACGAACGGGGACAAACACTCCAAGCGTTCAGGCGACCGGGCGTTCGACGGCCTACAGCCCGCAGAAAAGCGGCTCATGCGCTTTCTGGCGCGGCTTGAGGAAACGTTGCCGGCGGCGGACAAAGTCCAGGTAGCACGGCCCGCTCGCCGCAACGCCCGGGCAAAGAAGTCAGAGAAAACGAAAACGACGAAATGAATCCTTAATGAATCCCTATCGTCCTGCCCGCACTCTATACATAGAGTCGCAATCAGGGAGGAATTGGTGCTGGCTACCGTGAACGCGGCGTGCCTCTGGAAGATCGGATCATCGGGGTGAATAGCCGAAGGTCAACCGCGGCACAGTTCCCGCCGGAAGACGGACGTTCGTTGCTGAACCGACACGGGGCCACATTTCATCGACCACGTCGACGACCTCGTTCACGCTGATCGCGGCCGCGCAGCCCCAGACCTCCGGACAAAGCGCCAACTGGCAGGGGCGGCAAGGCATCGGCGCCCACAGTACACGATGCCGAGTGGCATCAAGGGGGGCCCAGCGCGCCACGTCACCGCCGCAACTGACGATCACGCTATGCGTGCCGAGCGCGGAAGCGATGTGCGACACACCCGTGTCGTTGCATACGATGCCGGCGGCCCCTTCGATCAGGGCGCCCAACGTCCATAAGTCTGTGCGGCCGGCCAACGATACCGCCGGATGGTGCATCACCGCGGCCACTGTGGCGATCAGCGGCTGCTCCGACGCGCTGCCCGTCATTACGATGACATACCCGCGCTCGGCCAGGGCGTCGGCGACGGCCGCAAAGCGGTGCGGCATCCAGCGCCGGGAGGCGAGTTGCGCCCCGGGATGGACGCAAATGTAGGGCCGGCTGCCGCGCGCACCGGGCCACAGTTGAGCGAGTGCGTCGCGGTCGGCGTCATTGACCGGGAACTCCAGCCCGCGCCCCGTCTCAGGCATACCGAGCGCCCGAGGCAGCGCCAGCAGCCGGTCGATCTCGTGGCCGGTTTCCGCCCAGCGGATGAAAAAACCATCATCTGCATCGGGCGCCCACGCGGACGTGCCGCGGAATCCCGCCATGCGCCGCGCGCCGAAGGCCGCGACCAGCGGATTGGTGATCGTCCCCGCGCCGTGCAGTTGGATCGCCAAATCGAAACGTCTGGCCTGTATCCCGGCGAGAAAGGACGGCACAGCGGAGACGTCGCAGACGCTTTCGGGCAATCCCGGGTATCCGGGAAACTCGATGAATTCGTCGACGCACGACAACCGCGACGCCAGTTCGCGCGCCCACGGCAAGCCAACGAGCGCGATGCTCGCCTCGGGCAACCCGACCCGCAAGGCACGCAGTGCCGGTACAGCACAGAGAAGATCGCCGAGCACGAGGGCACGGAAGACCGCCACCGAGCGTATGCGTTCGGGCCTGGTTGGCAATGGGCCAAGCTCCCCGCCGCGCTCATTGTGACGGATCGACAGCGGCCTCGACACAAGGCGCCCTTCGCGGCCGGGGGACACTTTGGCGAAATCCGGCCGCTTGGCCTTGGGCTCGCGCCGAGGCGTTTCGATCGCGGTACTCACGGCGTCTTCCGCAACATGAAGGAGCCGATCACCAGCGCATCGAGCGGCGTACTGGCAAAAGCCTCGATCGCGTCCCTCGGCGTGCATACGATCGGCTGGCCGCGCACGTTGAACGAGGTATTGATCAGCACCGGCACCCCGGTGATGTCGCCGAAGGCACGCAGCAGCGCGTGAAAGCGCGGATTGCTCTCCTCGTGCACCGTCTGCACGCGGGCCGTGTGGTCGGTGTGGCATGCCGAAGGAATACGCTTGCCCTGCCCCGGCAAGGCGTCGTAAATGAAGAGCATGAACGGCGAATCGCCGCCGTTGGCCGCTGCCGGGGTAAACCATTGCGCGAGATCCTCGCGCGGGATCGCCGGCGCTACGGGGCGAAAGTCTTCGCGATCCTTCAACTCGTTCATGCGCGCCTGCATCTCGGGATCGATCGGCGACGCGAGAATCGAACGCGCGCCCAGCGCACGCGGCCCGTACTCCATGCGGCCCTGGAACCAGCCAATGATGGCGTTTTCGGCCAACAGGCGCGCCGTCTCTCCGCCGACGTCGTCGAGCCGTCGATAAGGGAGCTTTGCCCAGCGCAGTTGCGACTCGATTTCCTCGTCAGAAAACGACGGTCCGAGATACGCGTGGTTCATGCGCCAAAGCCGGGGCGCCAGCGGCGCATCGGCGGTGTTCATTTGCCCGGCGGAGATCGGGAACTCGCGGCCGGCGCGCTCACGTGCGTCCACCCACAGCGCGGCGCCGAGCGCCGTACCCGCATCGCCTGCGGCGGGTTGCACCCAGACATTGTCGAAAATGCGGGCATCGCGCAGGCGGGCATTCATCACGCAGTTCAACGCCACGCCGCCAGCCATCGCCAGATTCGGCTCGCCGCTCTTCTCGCGCAGCCAGCGTGCCAGCCTGAGCACCGTGTCTTCGAGCACCGACTGCAGCGACGCGGCGATGTCGAAATGGCGTTGCTCGAGGCGCTGTCCCGGCGTTCGTGCCGGGCCGAACACGACTTCCATGTCGAGCGGAGCGACGGTGAATTGACCATCGCGGCCGACGCGCACAACATCCGACAACGGCTGCCGGTATCGGGGCTCGCCGAGAGCCGCGAGGGCCATGACTTTGTATTCGTCGCTCGATTGAAGAAAACCCAAGTGCTCGGTGATACGCTCGTAAAGAATGCCCAGCGAATTCGGAACGGTCACTTCACCGAACGGCTCATAGGTACTGTCGCGGTAGGCGCCGTACGTCGTCGTGGCACGCTCACCGCGCCCGTCGAGGGTAAGGACCGCACAGCGCTCGAACGGCGCGGCGAGGAAGGCGCTTGCTTGGTGGCAGGTGTGGTGGTTCACGAAATGCCATTTGAAACCCGGCGCGTTGCCCTTATCCGTCTTGCGACGGCTGGCGACGAAACGTCGCCGCAAGTGATGCGGCACGCCGTCGATCAATTGGCGCGGCGCGTTTCGGACATAGGCAGTGAACAATGCATCCCACGGATTGCTCCAGTCCTCGCTCGGCCCTGCGGCAGGTTTGAGCGGCAACGAGATGGTCTGCGCATCGGCGGGCGGCGCGCCCGGGAAGCACGCCGGATCAAAGCTGTAGGCGACGTGATCGACGCCGGAAAGCGAGATGCCGGCTTCGCGCAAGCAGTAGTCGATGGCGTTGTAGGGAAGCTCCCAGGCTGAGAACGGCACCGGCCGTTTCGCGTGTTTGATGCGGGAAAAGCGCTCTTCTTCGACGGCCGCCAACGTCACGCCTTCTGCGGCGATAGCCGCGGCGCTGTCGTGGAAAGCGGCATTAATTCCGAGTGTGATCATCGGCGCTCCGTCAGTCCAATAGTTTTACGGGATGAACAACGGCCGTTCGCCCGCGTCGTCCACTGTCTCGGCTTCCTCTATTTTCTCGGCCAAGCCGATTCTCGACCGGCAAACGCAGCTCCGGCGACCGTTCAAGGGCGACGTTCGCCGCTGGCATGACAAGAGGCGCCAGTCCCATAAGGTCGAGCGCAGCCCCCGCGACATCGTGCGGCTCGACGCCCAGCAGGCATTGATGGTGTCCCTCCGGACAAACGCTCTTCAGGCAGTTGCGGCAGGGAACGTCGCGGAACAGAACCCGCGACGGCACGCCCCACGGAGTGTGCTGCGGGTTGGTCAAGGCGTAGACGTCCACGACGGGCGTATTCACTGCCGCCGCGATATGTGCGGGTCCGGAGTTGTTGGCGATCAGGACCTTTGCCCCTGCGATCAGCGCCGCCAGCTCGCCGAGCGAAAGATCGCCCGCGAAGGCAAGGGATGGAACCGTCATGACGGCTTGTGCTTCTTCGATCAGCGTACGTTCGCTGGCGGCTCCCGTAAACACGACTTGCGCTCCGCTCTCTTCTGCGACCGCTTGTGCGGCAACGCCGAAACGTGCCGCCGGATAGCGGCGCGACGGCGCGCTCGCGCCCGGATGCACCACGACATAAGGCTGCCGGGGATCGAGCCCCGCCAACAACGTGCGTTCCTGCAGGCGCACCGCGTCATCCATCGGTACTTGGAAGCGCAGGCGATCAGTGGGCGCGCGCCAGCCCACATGCTCGACCAGCGCGAGTTGGCGTAGCACCTCGTGGCGCATGCCGTCAGCAACGACTTCCTGGTCGGCAACCCAGTCGGTGAGCAAGGCGTAGGGATTCTCGCGGCAATAGGCAAGCCGGAGCGGAATACCGGCGAGCATGCAGAGCATTGCCGCCGGCAAGGCGCTTTGCGTGCACACGGTGAAAATGACCGCCGCATCGAATCGGCAGGCCGCGAGGCGACGCACCATGCGCTGCGTCCCGCGCCCATCGAACCCGCCGTTGGCGGCGCCGGCTTTGATCCATGGCGCCTGGAAGATGAGCGCTTCGTCGATTTCTGGAATATGGCGCGCGGCCATTGCGCCTGCCGCCGAGGTAAGCAACGTGATCCGGGCGCCGGGCAAACTCTGCCGGATGGCAGACAGCGCTGGTGTCGTCATCAACACATCGCCGAGATTGTCGAGCCGCACGGCCAATACGTTGCGCACGTCGCGCCACCGCCGGGCCGTATCCTCACTGGCGGTCATCGGTACGCGGGCGTTCATGCCGGCTCCGCGGGAAAGACCGGCGCGCCATGAATCGCACCGTCGGTCGCCGCTTCGGCAACGATCACCTTCGCGGCTTCGAACAAGCTGGCGCAACGGTAATGCGGCATGCGCAGCGGCGAGATCCGCCAAATGGTTTCGTTGCCGACATCGAGCAAAATCGTCCGGCAGCCCGCTCGGCGTCCCGCCTCGATGTCGTCCAGAATGTCGCCAATCATCCAGGACCGCGACAAATCGTAACGATGCGCCATCGCCGCCTGGCGCAGAAGTCCTGGTGCCGGCTTGCGGCAGAGGCAGGGAGCCAGCCCGCTCGGATCCGGCGCGTGCGGACAGACGTAAACACCGGCCAGCGCAACGCCAGATTCCGCTTCCAGCTTATCCGTGAGCGCTTTCTGGAGCACGGCGAATTGTGCCCGCGTAAAGCGGCCGGTCGTCAACCCTGGTTGATTGGTCACCAGAACGATGGGAAAGCCGGCCTCGGCGAGCATTCTCACGCCTTCAACGGCGCCCGACGTGAAGCGCAGATGTGCCGGATCGACGTTGTACGGAACGTCCTCGATCAGCGAGCCGTCCTTATCGAGAAAAACCGCCGGGGTGAGCTTGTTTTCAACGAGGACAGGCGGGAAAGCGGTTAGCGCGTGGTTACCGGTAACGCCGGATTGCATGAATGTGAAAGGTCCGCTCACAGGACCCCGCTTTCCGGCCGCAAAACGCCGCCATCCGGAAAACCTTCGCGGGCAGAACGAACCACTCTGTCGTTCCGTCCGTAGATTTTTCCTGATGCAACGGCTCCCCGTCGATTATTCGGTGAAAACGTCGGCAACGGCCGGAATGCCAGGCGCCCGGACCGGAGCCCTCGGTTCTTCTGCATGGGTGACGATCCCCTATCGTTTCGTTTGCGAATGCTTTTCGCTCTCGGTCTCGGAGAGCGGGTGTTCGGACCGGTGATAGGCAAACGTCGTGCCGACCGCTGACGGAGTCTGGCCGGCTTGCTTGCTACGTGCGGGAAACGGCGCCTGAAGCGGCAAACGAAGGGAGCGAAGCAAAAGGAGAACGAACAAAAGGTGCTAGGTGCCGAGTTTGGATGCGGAGGGCGTCGGCCCTCTCGCGCTCTCTCTCGTCATGCCACCTGAATCGGAGCGTCGCTTGCGCCCGCTCCAACAAACCAAAGGCTACAGAGCTATTGCCAATACGGCCTGGCGTGGTAATGCGTGTGAATTCTCTCGTGCCACTGCCGATCAGGACTCTCCGGCCAGTGTTCCTTGTCGAAGACCGGGGCATTTTCGAAGATCGACTTGTCGGCATCGAGCATGAAGCACTTGCGCTCGACATCGAGCTTCAAGGCGTTCCACGGAAGTGCGAAAAAGCGTTCGGCAACCCCCATGAACCCGCCCGAGGCCATCACGGCGTACGCTACCCGGCCGTGTTCCATGTCGACCAGTACGTCGTTGATCGTTCCCAAAGGTTCCGCCCGACCGTTGAGCACGCGGTTTTCGGTCACCGTGCTAACGCTCAGCAGGTCGTGGCTCGACGATGGCGGGGCGATCCCCTCGC
This sequence comes from Propionivibrio soli, assembly GCF_025770765.1. Taxonomy (GTDB): domain Bacteria; phylum Pseudomonadota; class Gammaproteobacteria; order Burkholderiales; family Rhodocyclaceae; genus Propionivibrio; species Propionivibrio soli. The sequence goes on from NZ_JANZKY010000004.1 coordinate 178,173, forward strand.
TTGCGCGTGGCGCGGAAAAAGCATTTTTCGTCATGGCGATACCCGAAAAAAGACCTAACCTTCTGTGACGCCCCATTACATCAGCTCCTCAACTTTCTCCTCGATAACTTATCCGCCGTGACGGAACACCACGGCCTACGGCTCGTCCCTCGCCTAGCCCGCATCAAGCGCCACCGGCTGACGCTATGCTCTCGGGTTGGCACGGTGATGTCGTACGATACATAATCGCCATGCCTCAAAAGCGCCGCTCCGCCAAAAGGCGCTCTGGTAATTCCCTGCTGCTCCACGAAGCACCAACTGATGGATGACAAGGGAGCCGGCCTCCGGTCATCCGATCAGTAACTTCCTTGTTGGTATCCTCAGATGGATCTAGCGTAAAGATGACCATGGTGATACGGACACATATCAGCGTCGGCCGCATGGCGCACGCAACCCATACGACGACCTTTCGCCGCGCGGGAAGAACTCTAGTCGCCGATCACTGTCAAGCACCGACCACGCCGGTGCCCGAGGCTCGTAGCAATTGGCGTGCCCGTGAGCCGATTTTCGCTGTTCCGGGAACCGCCCTTGCCCTGATTACGCGACCATGAAAGACGAGGAAAAAAGCCTGTCACTGCCCCGACTGCCTACTTGGCCGACAGCCTCGTTACGCACGTACCTGGTCATTGTCATTCTTCTCGCGACCGTCCCCATCGCGACACTGATGTCGTACCAGATCTTCAAGCAGGTAGAAAACCAGCGCGAGAATCTCAATGCGGACATCGAACGGCGCACGACCGTTCTTGCGCAGGCCGTCAACCGCGAACTCCTGTCGTCAATCGACGCGCTGAACATCCTTTCGTTTGCCGGCGAACTACAGCAAGGTGACGTCGCGCGCTTCGAGCAGGCATTGCTCAACCGACCCCTCCTGCGGGAAAGCTGGAGCGGCGTCTATCTTGCCAGCCTTGATGGCATCGTGCTTTTCAACACGGCGCATCGCGGCCAGCCGACGACGCAAAGATACAACGACGTCAACGCATTCCTGAGCAGCATTCGTGACCGGCCAGCCGTCGTATCAAACCTGCTCTCCGACCGCGACGAAGGACGCTTCACGACGACGATCGAAGTTCCTGTCGTCGTCGACGGAGCCATCCGCTACATTCTCGGCGTCAGCATTCCCGCCTCCATCTGGCAGCGCCTGACCATGGAGTCCGGTATCCAGACCTCCGCGGTCATGGTCATCGTCGACCGCAATTCCCGGATGATCGCGCGTAGCCGCCTTGCCGAGCGCTTCACCGGCGTCGAGGTGCTTGAACACAACCGGCAAGTAATGGCCGAGCGCCCGGCGGGAACCGCTCGCCTCGAATCACTGGAGGGCGGAACCCTGTATGCGTCGTGGGAAACCGTGCCCCTCTCCGGGTGGGTCGTCTCGGTCGGCGTGCCCGCCGGCCCCGTCGACTATGCACATGCCGAAGCGATCGCCATGGCCTTGGCAACGGCGTTCGGCTGCCTGCTCCTTGGCGTCTTCCTGGCCCTGATCGTGGCGCGACGGATGACGCGGCCTTTGCATCGCCTCGCCAGCAACGATCTTTCGATGCCGTCCGAGCGCATTGCCGTGCGCGAGATTTCCATGCTCCGCGATTCGCTGGTGGCCGCCCATACGCATGACGAGATCACCCGCGAACTGATCCGCAAGAAACGCGACCAGCTCGAAAAGAAGGCGGACGAATTCGAGACCCTGCTCGCCAGCAGCCCGATCGGCCTCGCCTTCGCGCAAGACCGGCTATGCCGTACGGTGACGCACAACGCGGCGATGGACGCGCTCTTCGGCGGCGCCTCGGGCCGTATCGGCGAAGTGAGGGTACTGCACGAAGGTCACCCGATGCCGCGCGAGCAACAGCCGTTGCAACGCGCGGCGGCCTATGGGGAAACGACGACCGGCATGGAACTCGAGGTCCGTGTTGAAGGTCGTCCCCCGGCCTTCGTCATCGTCCACGCCGTGCCACTGCGTGATGAGGACGGGCAACCGCGCGGGGCCATCGGCGCCGTCGTCGACATCACCGAACGCAAGGCCGCGGAAGAGAGGCTCATTTCCGCCGAACAACGGCTGCGCGAGAGCCAGCACTTGGTCGACCTCGCGCAGGAAACCGGCCATGTTGGTTTCTTCCACTACCAGCTGGCCGACCGAATCCTCGCCTGGACGCCCGGGCAAGCGAAGTTGTTCGGCATCGGTCCGGGCGAACCGGCGAGCCAGTTGTCGGTATGGACGCGGCGCATCGATCGCGAGGACTGGTGCCGCGTCCTGCGAGGTTTGTTGACGGCATTCAAGAGGCGCCATGAAACGGCAACGCTAGACTATTGCGTTCAGTTGCCCGATGGCGGTCCGGCCCGGTGGCTGTCGTCCCGGGTCCGCTTCGTCTTCGGCGCCGACGGAGAGCCTCAGCACATCATCGGCGTGACGGTCGACATGACCGAGCAGAAGAACACCGAGCGCGAACGCGACGCGTTGATCGTCCGCGAACAGGCCGCACGTATCGAGGCCGAAGCGGCCAACCGATCCAAGGACGAGTTCCTGGCCATGCTCGGCCACGAATTGCGCAACCCGCTTTCCGCGATCGCTTCCGGCGTCGAAGTGCTCAATCGCGTCGACGGCGGAACCGAAGTCGCAAAGAACGCGCTGCGCATCATCGGCCGACAAACGCGCCATCTGTCGCACATGATGGACGATCTGCTCGACGTGGCGCGCGTGATGACCGGCCGCGTCGACCTGCCGCGCCATCCGCTCGACCTGGGCGCGCTGGTCGAGCGCGTGATCGCCACGTTGCGCATCACCGGCGAGTTTCACGAGCATGAACTGGTACCGAACATCCACGAAGTGTGGATCAAGGCCAATGCCACGCGCATCGAACAGGTGGTGAGCAACCTGTTGGTCAACGCCATCAAGTACACGCCGCCGGGCGGCCGCATCGAGGTCTGCGTGGAGCAGGAAGATGGGCAGGCCCTGCTCGAAGTCAAAGACAACGGCGTCGGCATTTCACCGGAGTTGCTGCCGCGCGTTTTCGACCTCTTTGTACAGGGTGAGCGCACACTCGATCGCCGCGCAGGAGGACTCGGCGTAGGGTTGACGCTGGTTCGACGCCTCATTGAGCTGCATGAAGGAACGATCATCGCCTCGAACGCCAACCCGGGCACCATCATGACGGCCCGGCTGCCGGTCATCGAGCCGCCGCAACAGGACCGGATCGAAGCCCAACCCGCGCAGGCGCGCGGACGTACGATTGCCATCGTCGAGGACAATCAGGATGTGATCGAAGGGTTGTCCACGGTGCTCAAGCTCGAAGGCCACTCCGTGTGGACGGCGACCGACGGCAATGCCGGACTGGCGCTGATCCTCGACAAGCGACCCGATGTGTCCATCGTCGACATCGGCCTGCCCGGATTGACCGGCTATGAGGTCGCGCAACGCAGCCGCGCGGGCGGTTATCCGGGAAAAATGATCGCGCTTTCGGGCTACGGACAGGAAAGTGATCGCAACAAGGCGCTCGCTTCAGGTTTCGACGTGCATTTCCTAAAGCCGGTCACGTCGGGCGAACTCCTCAGCGCCGTGGCACGCGATTGAGGCGACTCCGTGAATTGCCAGTACGCTGGCTCGCCACGGTCCGCCTACGCTGTGCGGGCTACGTGCCGTCGCCAGTACGTCGTACACCTTTGCCGCCCTCGATGACGGGATTCTCTTCCGCCGCCTCGAGGTCATCTGAGCTGGAGGACGAAGTGCCGCGGCGGCCTTCGGCGTAACCTTCAGCCCCAATCTCATCGTCCACGTCACCGGATTCGTCGGCATTGAGGTCGATATCGACGTCGCCGGCGGATTCCGCGTCATCGGCCGTCGTGCTGTCGAGCGTATCGAGCGCCTCCAGGTCATCCTCGGCGTCGATCACCTTGTCGGGAGATATGTCGGGCGCATCAGTGGGGGCCGCATCGCCGGCGGCTGTCGACCGTTCCCCGGTGCCCCCGGCGTCCGAGTCGGCACCTACGCCGAAGTCCTCGAACGACGGATCGGTCCGTTCGGCATCCGGGTCCATCGCCACGTCGGTCGGCACGGCCGGATCACGCCCTTGATCGTTTTCGATGCCCGCAACGTCGCTGCCGCTGTCCGACGTGTCGCTCGGCCCGAGCGCACGGTTGTCGTGGCCCGGCGGGGGCGTCGCCGGCGTTTCACCCCCCAGAATGCTACTTGCCATAACAGGTTCCTCGCAAAAGCGGAATGCTCGGTGGCTCCGCCGTTAAAACGGGCAAGCCCTATGCCTCGGTGCCAGATGTGAATAGACGCCCCCGTGCCTAGGGATGAGCACGCCGAACAGGTACTTCGGCAATTGATCCCTTGCACTGCCTTGTCTCTAGGCGGGGTGGGACGCTCGTCCCGTGTCGCCGAGCGCTTCGACGTACGCCGCCATGAAGCTACGTACCTGCCCGTCAGGAAACTTCACTTCGACGGTTTCGGCCAAGGTGTCGGCCGCCTCAACGCGACCTTCGCCGTAGCGAGGCACCCGAACGCGCTGTCCGGCAATGAACTCAGGAACCGGCTGCAGGCGTCGCTTCCTGGCCCGCCGCCCATGCGACGGCGAGGCAGCGGCGTCCTTGGCCACCTGCCGCGCCTCTTCTTTTTCGGCCTCGGCATAGTGGTGTAGAGCAAGGCAGGTGTCGCAGGTGCCGCAATAGTCGAACGGCGGCGCCTCGTCAAAGTGTTCGAGCAATACGCGCCACCGGCAGCGCCCACCGCGGGCATAGAAGAGCATGCGTTCGAGCATCTCGCGGTCGTTCTGAGCACGCTGAGCGTAAACGTCGAGCAAGTGTTCAAGCGCCGCCGGCTTCAAGCTATTCTTGAGCAGCCGCACGTCGCCACGGCGGTTCATCGCCAGGACCCGGCGTTCGCGCAAGAGCGAAAGCAACACGCGCAGGCGCGATTTCGGCACGTCGAGCGCTTCTTCCAGCCCGCTTAATGTCCATCCTGCCGACGAGTTGGCCTTTTCGCTCTTTGTCGGCGGCGTTTCGCCCAACGCGCCGTACAGTGCATTCAACTCGGGTGGAGAGGGATAGCGCCCGGCCATGAAAAAACTCTGCACGGCACGGTCGCGCGCCTGGTACAGCAACGTGCATTGGGCTGGTTCTCCGTCGCGCCCAGCCCGGCCCGCTTCCTGATAGTACGCATCCAGGCTCGCGGGCATCTGGGCGTGGATCACGAAGCGGATATCCGGTTTGTCGACGCCAAGTCCGAACGCATTCGGTCGCCACGACGACACGAAGTTCGCCGGCCATGAAACGCTCCTGCACGTCGTGCCGTTCGCTGGTACGCAAACGGGCGTGGTACACGGCGGCCGATTCGCGACGCTGCGCCAGTCGTTCGCAGGCTTGCTCGGCGGCCCGTATCGTCGCCGCATAGACGATGCCGCTACCGGCCGTCGTTCCAACCAAGTCGGCGAGGCGGTCAAGCCGATCTTCCTCACGCTCGAAGGTCTCGACGCGAAAGTGCAAGTTCGGCCGATAGACGCTGGCATTGATCATCTCGAAATCGTCGACACCCAACACGCGCCCGGCTTCGGCGATCACTTCGGCGGAGGCAGTCGCCGTCAGGGCGAGAACCGGTGGGCTACCCAGCGCCTGCCGCGCGCGGCCGAGTTCGAGAAATGCAGGGCGAAAATCGTGGCCCCACTGCGAGAGGCAGTGCGCCTCGTCAACAACGAAGAGGCGTATACCGCGGCGTCGGAGTTCGCCGGCAAGCTCGGCATCGGTACTCAAACGCTCCGGCGTAGTGAACAGAAGTCGGGCCGAACCGCCGCGCAGCGCTTCCCAGACCTCCTCCTCGCCCGCAGCGTCGAGTGCGCTATTGAGCGCCAGGGCGCGGATACTCAACGACTGGAGCTTGTCGCACTGATCCTTCATGAGCGCGATGAGCGGCGAGACGACGAGCGTCAACCCGCGATCAAGCAAGGCGGGAATCTGGTAGCACAGCGACTTACCGGCGCCGGTCGGCATGACGGCGAAGACGTTGCGTCCGCGAAGCACATGTTCGATCACCCTCGCCTGGCCGGCCCTGAATTCGCGAAAGCCGAAAGTCTCGTGCAACAACTGTTCGGCCCGGCGCCAGACCCCCGAGCGCGGTCGAGGAGTGCGTTCGGCACGCGCCACGCGTCGAGGCGACTCCTCACCACTTTCCGGCTCGGGAGCATCTCGGGAAATCAAGGGAAGGGCCGCTTCCCGCCCGACGATTGCGCGCGCTCCTGTTGGCCTTGAGACGAGGTTCCGTCTTTCGCCGATTTCCCGCCGGCATCCGGCGGCGGACCAAGCACCTTGTCGGCTTCCGGCGTTTCCTTGAGCAAGAAGGTGATCTCGCCGTCGTTCTCGAGGAACGCGCGGCGCACTTCGCTGAGCGTCGCGATGCCGGCCGCACGCAGTTTCGCTTCCAGTTCTTCACGCGTGATGAACTCGCGGCGCATGTTGCCTCTCAGCATGAGGCCGTCGCGTACGAGCAACAATGGAGCCGCCTCGACAAAGCGCCGCACCGGCTTGAAGTGATAACTCCCCCAGTCAAGCGCGTAGTTCCACCCGGCGATCGTCGCCACCAGCAGACATCCGTCGACGATCGACTTGTACTCGCCAGCCATCGCATTCTGGGCCGCGTCGGCAATCATCACGAGCAGGAGCACGTCGGCAATGGCGATCGAGCCGACATCGCGCCGGAGGACGAAGCGGAATAGCGCGAAGAGAAACCAGTACACAGCCGAGCCGCGGACAACGATCTCCAGCGGATTGAGCGTGAAGGTGAATAGCTCCGCGAGCTTTCCGGATTCCATGGCGGACTCATCCGGCTTGCATCGAGGTCGTCAGCTTACCGATCCGGGGTTCGCTGCCGTCGTTGGCGTCGAGGACGCAGGGGAAACGCCGACGTGGCCTGCCCGCCCGGTGCTCAACGGCACACCGGTCTCTGCGGACGATGGCCGCTGCACCGGGGGAGGTGCCGCCTCCTCCGACGCGGCGGTATGCGCCGTGTCGACCAGCGCTTCCACGTCGTACCCCTGCCCGCGCGCATAGTCGATCATGCGCTGCCGCGCGCCACTCTCAAGCGAGGGCGAACGCGAGAGCAGCCAGAGCCGGCGCCGGTCCGGTGTGCCGACCAGCGCGTACCGGTAGGCATCATCGACGAGCAACATCAGGTAATCATGGCGGAACGCGGGCAGCCAACGCACAAGGCGCGGGGCGAACGACACCTTGAGGTGCGCATTGCCGCTGCCGGCGACGAGGAGCGCTATTCCGCGCGCCGCGTGTATGCGCCCATCCGCGTAGCGGCAACGTTCGGTGACCGCGATGACCGGACGCGCACCCTGCCCCGGAACCACGGCGTAGTCGCTGGTGACGTCGCTGGCGCAGCGCTTCTCGTACGAATTGGGGAGGCGCGCGATCTCGTACCAGCGTCCGAGGTAACGCGCCAGATCGACAGGCCCTGCCGTAGACACCGGCGGCAACACTGGCGCTTTTCGGGCTACAGCCCGCTGCACCCGCGCTCCGAGGCCGTTTGCCGAACCTGCTCCACTCTCGGCCTGCGAAGCGGTTGCACGCTTGCGGGCGAGCCATTCTCCGATCGCAGGCATCACCATACCGAGCAGCAGCGCCGGTAGGCCACCGCGGGCAGCGCGACCTCCGGCCAGCACCGGAACGAAGGCCGAAAGCGCGCCGAGGATGCCAAGGAGGCGGGAGCCTCGTCCTCTGCTGCCCGGCCGTACAGGGTGCCCACGATGGCGGGAGAAAAGCAACCGGCCGAGCAGCACGGCACCGCTGCCGGCAATCGCCAGACCGATTCCGCCCTTTGAACGGACCCGCTCCTTGACGGTGCGCACGCCTTCCCGTACGCGTTCATCGCGTGCAATGACGGCGAGTTCGGCGGCGCGGATGCGCTCGTCGATATCGAGTTTTTCGTCCAGCGCTTTGGCCCGGGACGAGGACAGAGCGTGATCCTGACCGGTAGCGAAGGTCGCGCGTCCAAGTGCAGCCGACCGAGGAGCTTCGTTCATCGCGTGACCTCCCCTCTCGTCTGCCCGCTGTCTACACCTGGCGTTCGCGAATTCGCCTCAACTTTGTCGGCGTCCGGGATATGGGAAGGTGCGAGCGTCAGGCGCCGCATCGTGGCCGGCAGCGTCAGATCGTCAACCAGCGCCGCCGCGCGCCCGATTGCGATCCAGGCGCCTAAGCCGTTGAGCACGAGAATCAGCGCAAACGCGCCGTACCAAGGCACGCCGAGTGCCAGCAGAATCACCGTCACCAGCGCCCATAGCGCGACCCATGCCGTGGCGGCGAGGATCGATGCCAGGACCACGAGCACGGCCATGCGCGCGAACGAGCCGCGGGCGCGACGCAGTTCGAGCGCAAGAAGGAGAACGCGGTCGCTGATCAGGCCGGGCAGGTCATGCCAGAGCGAAACCAGCAATTGCGCCACCGACGGTTCTGCCGTTTGCTCCGACGTTGTCCGCCTGCGCCAAAAACGACGCTGCCCCGGCGCGCCGTCGGCACCGGCGCTCTCCTCCCGTTCCATCATGCGTCAGCGGACCAGCAAGCGGCCCAGCAGCATGCCGGCGGCGATCGCCACGCCGACGGAGAGAATCGGATGCTCACGCACGCAGCCGCGGCATTCTTCGAGCCAGCGTTCCTGCATTGCGTCGAGTTCCTCGATCGTGTGATGCAGCGCTTCGCCGGCCGCATTGACGCGACCGCGGATATTCTCGACGGCGGGCCCGGCCTTCTCGGCAACGCGATCGACGGCGGCATGCGCGCCTTCGGCGGCGCGGTTGACGGCGCTTTCCGCAGCGGCGGCGGTGTCGGAACTGATGGTCGGATTGGATGTAGTCATGGTGTTCTCCATTAAGTTGCGAACCGGGGCGTCGAGCGCCAGCGGTAAACGGGTGGTTGGTGGATGAGCGGCGCCGGGCTGAACCCGCCGGAACCCGCGTCGCAACCGCTTTAGGCAAACGGTGTGCCGCGCCAACGAAAAAAAGCAAGCAGGCTCGCGAAGCGGCCCGCATTGCGTCATCGGAACGGCGGTCGTCGACCGGATGCTGGCCGACATCGATGAAACTTATCGCCCCAATCCGCGCTCAATGTCCTCTGAGTTGCGCACCGGCAATTGTCATAACGGCGCCATGCCGAGAAGGTATTCATCATTAAGTTTTTCTGGAGGGAATCTGCTCACTCGACCCGAGAGCATAGAACTCGCTCGGAGCGCCCGAAGCCATGGTCGCCACCGTATTCCCCTCAATGACGCAACGCTGGTTTTTTCGGTAACTTTTACGTTATCCTCTTGTGAACCTCGCCTACTTTGGGGTCGGTTCTGAGCGTGCTCTTCTTCGCCCAGTCCGCATCACCCTTTTGACATCATGGGGCAGGCTCCCCGGACAGCGCACCCCGCTCTCGACAGTCCCAGCCTTCCCCCTTACGAGGAGAAACACTTACGATGAGCCATGCCCTGATTGTCGATGACGACAAAGACGCTGCCGAAATGATGGCTGCGTTGGTGGCCACCGAGAACTTCACCGTCGCAACCGCTTTCACGCTACGTGACGCGCGCCGCAAGATCGCGATGCAACATCCGGACATCGTCCTGCTCGACCTGCAGCTTCCTGACGGCAGCGGCATGGAGTTGTTCGACGATCCGGAGCTCCTGGCCCAATCGCAGGTCGTCTTGATTACCGGCCACGCGAGTCTCGAAAGCTCGATCCAGGCCTTGCGCCTCGGCGCGGCGGACTATCTCGTCAAACCGATCAACGTCAAGCACCTGCAAGGTATTCTCGCCAACGTGACGAAACCGGCGGTGCTGCAGGCGGAAGTCGAAACGCTCAATTCGGAGCTCGACCGCGAAGGCCATTTCGGCCTGCTCTGGGGCCGGTCGGAGCCGATGCGCCGCATTTACCAGCAGATATCGCGGGTAGCGGTCACCTCGGTGACCGTCCTGGTCACCGGCGAAAGCGGTACCGGCAAGGAAGTCGTCGCGCGCAGCGTGCACGAACTGTCGCGGCGGCGCAAAAACCCCTTCCTCGCCATCAACTGCGGCGCCATCTCGCCGAACCTGATGGAGAGCGAGATTTTCGGCCACGAGAAAGGCAGCTTCACCGGTGCCGATCGCCAACACCAGGGTTTTTTCGAACGTGCGCACGGCGGCACGCTGTTCCTCGACGAAATCACCGAAATGCCACTGGAATTACAGGTGAAGTTGCTGCGCGTGCTCGAAACCGGCCTGTTCATGCGCGTGGGATCGACGCAAAGCCAGGAAACCGATGTCCGCGTCATTGCCGCGACGAACCGACCACCCGAGCTTGCCGTAGAAATGGGCAAGCTGCGCGAGGATCTCTATTACCGATTGAACGTTTTCCCGATCGCCATTCCGCCGCTGCGCGAACGTCTCGACGACATTCCGTTGCTCGCGGGGCATTTCCTCTCCGACGTCTGCGAGAAGGAAGGCCGTGTCAAACGCTTCACGCCAGCCGCATTGCAGCGGCTGGCCGCCTACTCGTGGCCCGGCAACGTGCGCGAGTTACGCAACGTCGTCCAGCGCGCCTACGTAATGGCCGTCGAAGACACGATCACCGACGAGTGGTTGCCGTCCGACCGACCAGCCCCCGCGTCCGCCACGCCGACGGCCAACGAAAGCCAGTCGGCTCCGCTGGTCAACGTCGCCTCCGCCGCCGCGCCGCCAGCGACGAACATACCAGCCGCTCCCACGGTCCCGGCCAATGGTACGGCCGCAGCGACCGCCACTCAGGCCGGCGCGGCAGGCACGCCTCCCGCTACGCTGACCATTCCGCTGGGAACGTCCATGGCCGAGGCCGAGGCGCGTCTGATCATGGCGACGCTCGAATACTTCAACAATCACAAGGAGCGGACGGCGGCCGTCCTCGGCGTCAGCCTGAAAACGCTCTACAACCGCCTCAAGGAATACTCCGCCGACAAGAACCCAGCGGACGCTCCCCCCGCCCCCCCACCTTCTGCCACGGAGGGCGACTCCGCCGTGAGCTGAGCCGGCTGCGGCGGCTCAGCACGCGCGACAGCCCCGAAGGGCCCGGCTTCCAACTCCGGAGTCCAGCGCTTCACCTGATTCTTGCCACTGTGTTTGGCCGCGTACAAGGCCATGTCGGCGCGGCGCTGCAATTCCTCCGGTAAGCCGGCGTCGATGTCGGCGACGCCGATCGATACCGAGATCGGCGGTAGCTGGACGCCCCCATGATTGATCGTGCATGTGCCGATTTCCTCGCGCAACTGTTCCAGCCGCATGCAGGCCTCCTCGATCTGCACGCGCGGCATGAGAATCGCCAGTTCTTCGCCGCCAACGCGACAAGCGACGTCGTACGCGCGTACGAACTTACGCAGTTGTTCGGCAACCGTCTTGATCACCTTGTCGCCTGCTTCGTGGCCGAAGGTGTCGTTGAAACGCTTGAATTCGTCGATATCGGCGATGGCCAGGATCAGCCCTTCGCCCGTGCGTTGCGAGCGGCTCAGTTCCCGCCGCAGCGTGTCGTCGAAGTAACGCCGGTTGTACAGATCCGTCATACCGTCGCGCACGGCTTGCTCGCGCAACGAGGTGCGCAGGCGCAGGTTGGCCAGCGAAAGCTTGAGCGCGTCGGCGAAGGTCTCGGCGCCCCAGGCGGCAATGCGTAATTCGTCCTCGTTCATTGCCTCGTGAGCCACGAGATGCAGCGCACCCGGCCGGTCGAAGCTCATCAGCAATGGCGCGCAGATGGCATGCGTGATCGCTTTCGCTTGGCCGTTGAAGTGCGGGCAGATTGGCGACAGCGTATCCGGCGAGCCGACCACGCTCTGGTGCATGCGGCCCCGACGTACAGCCCAGCAATCGACCTCTTCCGATTGCTCGCGATTGAAAGGCTCACCCCACGCGGCACCGGTTTCCATCATGCCGTCGGAATCGGCAAAGGTCAGCGCGCCGCTCCAACGCGGGAACAGCCTTGAACCGCCGCGTGCAATGATCTGCCGGCTTTCGGCCTCGCTATCGCAAAGCTGCACGAGTTCGGTGATTTGCTGCAGCGTCCGCATGAACTCCTGTCCCCGGTCCATGCGGTGTACGACGTCTTGTAGTGCCTGGTTGCGCTCGGCGGCTTCGACTTCCGCTTCCTTCAGCCGGTTGATGTCGACAAGGTAGGCACGCAGCAGATTGCCGTCCGGCGAACGTTCGCCGCCCAAGTGCAACAGGTACCACGGCCAGGCACCGTCGCTGCGGGCCAGTCGTACCTCACGCTGCACCCGCACGCCGCTACGCGTCGCCTGCTCCACCAGCACGCCGATGCCGATAAGCGACTGCGGATGCAAAAAAGCGTCCAACGGCATACCGAGCGGCGACCGCGGACCGGCGATGCCGCGCGCTTCCTGGAAGTTCGGCGAGTATTCCCGCAGGCGGTAAGGCGGTTCGGCGTCAAAGGTGAGCATGATCACCGGGCCCGAGGCAAACAGGCTGCGCTCGGCGCGCAAAGTGTGCTCGGCGTTCTTGAGCGCCTCGATGTCGGTTTGCGTCCCGATCACACGGCGCGCGACACCATCGCGCCATTCCGCGATGCGCGCATGCAGACGCACCCACCGCCAGCCACCGCGTGCGGTGCGCATGCGCACTTCGCAGGCAACTTCCTCGCGCTGACCGTCTGCGAGCGCCCGGAAGAGTTCCTGCGCCGCCGGCAAGTCCTCCTCATGGCAAAGTCGCAGCCACGGATCCGTCTGGGGCCTCAGCAGGTCGTCGGCCTGCCGATAGCCGAGCATCGCGCCCCACGGCCCGCCGAAACGAACGTTGCCTGACTCCAGATCCCACTCGAAAAACCCGGCGTTCGCGCTTTCCATCAATTGCTCATTGAGCCGCTGATGCCGCTCGGCCGTCGCCTGCCGTTCACCGTAGAGATCTCGAATTTCTTTCGCGTAAGCTTCGTTCCCCGCTCGCAGAGCGGCAAGCTGGGTCGAAAACGAGGCGGCTTCGTCATCCTGGAACCGCCTCACCGCCACCAGGAGCGCAAAGGTCGTCAGTACGCAGGCAGCGACCCCCAAAAGCAAGGGCTGCATGACGGTTCCGGGAGCCGGCTCGGCGATCGGGACCATATGTCGCCAACGAAGGTACTGCCCGCCTGCCACCGCGGCGAGCAGCAATGCCCCGCCGATGGCCCGCCGCCATTGCGGGGCGCGCGGATAAGCGATGAGCTGAACGGCGGCGAGAACGAGAACGAGGATAGCCGCCGCTCCATAACCGGATAGTGGCTCCGGCGATGTACGCCATCCTGCGAAACCGGGATACGTCAGCGTGCCGCTGACCGAGCCGACGGCCACCGTGACGGCTAAAATCGCGCTCCCATAGACCTTTCTGCGTTGACTCGGCCTTGAAACGAGTGCAAGCGCGAGGACCATGCCGGCCAATGCCGATGGAAAGGCGTACAGCGCCAGGCCGATCTCTCCAATGGGCGACGTAGCCGGTACGCGCCCCAAACGAAGCGTGAAGTCGGCCCCGACGAGCGCCAGGGCCGTGAAATAGGCGTGGGTCAGCGTCCACCCGTAACGTGCGTCCTGCCGACTCCGGACAGGAATGGCAGTGCAGCAGCCGACGCACCCGCAGACTGCGAGGTCAAAAAGGATCACCAGCACGAGCGACCAGTCGAGGTGGCCGTTTACCATGATCTCCGGTGCGGCAGGGAGAGGCTGCGGGTCATTGGCATCCGATGCGATGAAGCGGAGCGAAAAGGGAAATGGCGAGCGAAAAGGACAGCCGTCGGTGCGATGCCTCTGTCGTCCCGCGGCCGTCCCGTTTTTTCAAACCCGGAAAAATACCTGTAGCGGCAATAGTGGCAAACCGCGTGCCTGCGAAAGGCATAGGCCTGCCCCACCCGCCTTTCAGCGGGCCAGGAAGCAGGATCGCACCTATGAACAGCCCGTCGGTCAACCCGATGGTAATACCGGGAGCCCTGACCCGATGGCTAAGACTCTCCGAGTACAGCGCCCGCTTTCTCCTCCCCGCGTGCCTTCCGAGCCAATGCGCGCAACGCGACCGCAACGCTACCGGCGAAGAATTCGTCGTACTCGGGAAATGCCCCGCTCACGGCGACCACGATCCCGTCCAGACAGACGGCTCCGGCGATCAACGTGTCTCCGGCGCGCAGGAGGTGGGGAGAATCGCGCTGCACGGCGTATCCGTCGCGGCCGAGGCGCCAGGTGAGTTTTGCCTTGGCGCGAGCGAATTCGGCGTAATCGGCATCCCATGTTTTCGGGTCACCAAAGGCGCGCTCGCACAACACCGCGTCTTCGAACCTTGCTTCTCCCGGCGGCAAGGCCGGGTCCATAACGACCACGTAGAGAAATCCGCTGCCGACCACGCTCCGGTCGTCGCGTGCGACTTCAATCATAGGCGCGACGAGGTCGAGCGCTCGGTTCGCAACGTCTTCGGTCAGGTAGTGACTTCCCCGTTTCCCGTGTTTGTCCGAAGCGTTTCCGCCGGTCGCGGGTGAGGTGGCGGATTGAAGTTCATTCAGCATGCGTGTTCTCTCCAGTAGTTGCTGTGCTGGCCGATCCGAGGGCCTTTGATGTGGTCTCCGGCGCGGCGAGAGCCGCGCGCAGTTCCTCCGGCCGCAAGCGCGCGGGCAATGCCAGCCGCCCAATGGCTTCCGCCAGGGCCTCGCCGTCGTCCTCGCGTGCAATCCGGTATTGGTAGCCGGCGAGCAAGGCGCGCCGTTCCGCCTGCGTGTCGTCCTCCCCGCCGAGGAGAATCGCCGGCAGCCGATCGGCCACATCTACGCCGTTTGCCGCCTCTTCACAGCGCAAGCGCTGCACGAAATCGCGAGCTTCGCGCGCGTCTGCCGGCGCGCTATAGATGAGGACGTCGGGACGCTCGTCAGGCCGTCGCGTCGATAACCATTCGAGCGCCCCCTCTCCTGACGGATAGGCGATTTGAATCGCGCCGTACCGATAGAGATCGACCGCCGCCTCTCGCCCGCTTTCGCCGCTGACGAGAAGAACGCGCACACCGTTCAACGTGGGGCCGGTCCGGGCAAAGACCTGGTTCTCTTCTGCCGTGCCATGGGCCAGCGGGAACTCCACAAGCGTCGTCACCAGTTCGCCATCCTGCCTCGTCTCCAGCGTGCCGCCGGCTCGTTCGACGACCTCGCGCATCTCGATGGCATCGAGCAAGCCCTCCCCGGCCACCTCAGGTACCGTACCCGCGCCGTGCCGCAATTCGACACGCACCCGTTCTTCGTCACGCTCAACCGAACCATCCACACGCCGGCCCGCCGGCGTCGACGCCAGCGCGCGATAGGCCAGCGTCCACATCAGGCGTTGCAGACGGCCGGGGTCGGCGTCGATACGCACGGGCCCGGCGTTGCCGACGCGGTGAAAACCGACACCGCGCGCCTCGCCCACGGCGCTCATACGCGCGACGGCGCTATCCAGCATGCCGGTGAGGTCGACCTCGTGCATCGAGAGCCCGCGTTGCGTATGCTCGACTTCCTGCAGCTGCCGTTGCAGATGCCAGAGTTGAGCGTACAGACCGTTCTGCCGTAACAACTCCGTATGGGTGCCGCGCTCGGCGATGCGGCCGCGTTCGAGCACCAGAATCTGGTCGGCGTTGACTACCGACGACAGCCGGTGAGCAATGACGAGGGTCGTACGAGAACTCGACAACCGGTCCAGTTCGTCCTGGATGGCGCGCTCCGAGCGGCTGTCGAGAGCCGACGTCGCTTCGTCGAAGATGATGATCGGTGGATTCTTGAGCAGCGCGCGGGCGATTGCGATGCGCTGCTTTTCTCCGCCGGAAAGCATCACGCCACGTTCGCCGACTTCGGTCTGGTACTGCTCCGGCAACGAACTGATGAAATCATGCAGGCTCGCCGCCTTCGCCGCCTGAACGATCTCCTCGAACGACGCATCCGGGCGGCTATAGCCGATGTTGTAAGCGATCGTTTCGTTGAACAGGATGGTGTCCTGCGGCACGATACCGAGCGAGCGGCGCAGGCTGCTCTGCGTGACCTCGCGGATATCGATGCCGTCAACGGTAATGCGGCCCGCATTGACGTCGTAGAAACGGAACAGCAGGCGGGCCATCGTCGACTTCCCGGAGCCGCTGCCGCCGACGATGGCCACCGTGTGCCCGGCGGGAATCGAGAAATTGACGTCCCAGAGAATCTGCCGACTCGCGTCATAGCTGAAGTCGACGTGCTCGAAACGAATCTCTCCCTGCTCGACCTTCAGGTCGCGTGCTTTCGGCGCATCGGCGATCTCGGGTTTTTGTTCGAGAAGACGCAACATGCGCTCGGCATTGACGACGGCATCCCGCGCTTCGCGGAAAACGAAGCCCAGCGTGTTGAGCGGCATACAGATCTGGATCACGTAGGCGTTGACGAGTACCAGGTCACCGACCGACATCGCACCATGCACGACGTTGTAGGTCGCCAACAGCATGACGCCGGTAACACCAAGGGCGATGATGCTGCTTTGTCCGATATGCAGCGTTGACAGCGCCCGCTGGTTGCCGACGCCGACGTCAACCCACTGCGCCAGGATGCCGGCGAAACTCCTGCGCTCGAAGCCTTCGTTCGTGAAGTACTTGACCGTCTCGTGATTCATCAAGCTGTCGACAAGCCGGCCGTTCGCTGTCGAGTCGAGTTTGTTGAGTCTGCGCTGGAAGACGGCCCGGCGTTCGGTGAAGATCACCGTGAATGAAGCGTAGATCAAGAAAGCGCCGAGAATGATCGCCGTAAACCAGTTGCTGTAGGCGATGGTCATCACAACGATAACCCCGGTGATCTCAACCAGTGTCGGCAGGATCGTGAATAGGCCGACGCCGATCAGGAAGCCGATTCCATTCGTACCGCGCTCGACGTCGCGCGTCAGACCGCCGATGCGGCCGTGGGCGTGGAAGCGCGTCCCCAGGCTGTGCAGATGACTGAAGACGCGCAGCAGAAAGCTCGATTCGGTGACGCGCGTGACGCGCGCGAACACCATGTCGCGCACCTCGCTGAACGCCGTGCCGAGAAAACGCAAGACCGCGTACCCCACGACGAGTACCACCGGCAAGGCGACGAGCCCCGGCCCGGTACTCAAGCGGTCGACGATCGTCTTGAGCATCATCGGCACGGCGAGCGCCGCGAGTTTCGCGAGGATGACGAACGCCAAGGCGCTCAAGGTGCGCGCCCGGTAGTCCAGCACCGCGCCGATCAGTTGGCGATAAACAAAGGCCGTCGTCGAAGAGGAACGCATCGATTCGCTGGCGCGACGTAATTGCTAGGACGATTAGCGGGGCAAAGGCCTGTGGAGCCACCCGAAAATCCAGTTGTCGCGAACAAGCCTCGCCGATGCGAAGAAGTCGCTCCCTGCCTAGCGGTGCGCACGACAATGGTGAAAAAGCATAAGGAGCGGCGGACGACCGGGATTACCGACCGTCCGCCGCCGATGTAAAACATGCCGTTGCGAAACCCTCACGCGGTATACGGAAGGGGCCGAACGGCGTGACGCCTAGATATCGTCACTCGGTTGCCAGTAGTTGCGTTGCCCGTAGTAGGCGTGTACTTCGCTCGCCCACGTGGTGTCGGCCATTGACGGCCAGTGGTCCTTGTCGAACCCCGGCGCCGCCTTCAGGCGCTCAGCCTCGACGTCGAGAATGAAGCACTTGCGATCGATGTCGAGTGTCAGGGCCGCCCACGGAATGGCGAACAGCTTGTCGCCGATGCCGAGCAGGCCACCCGACGAGAGAACGGCGTACGCGACGCGTCCGCTCGGCACGTCGATCATGATCTCCTTGATCTTGCCCAGATCCTGGCCCTTGCTGTTGACGACGTCATCGCCTTCCAGCGTGCTGGCGGCCATGATTTCGGGTCCCGGCCCTTCCGGGATATCTCGCGGAGCACCTACGATTGCCGGCTTGGCTCCCGTCAGGGACGAGTCTTGATATGCGCTTCCCATGTTGATCTCTCCTTTCGTAACAGTATCTGCCGATACCGGTTGTAATCCGCCATTGTTCGGGCGGGATTCCGTCGCGTTCGGCAGGCTTCAAGTCACCCGCGAACACCCACTTGCAAACCTATTCGGGCAATCGTCGTGCCGAACGGAGCTTTCAGCACACCCCATCCGAAACCTTTATTTCTTCGAGACGCCGCGCGAAGGAACAGCGCCATCCGGCTCGTACGCCGCCGTCGGATTCGTACCTCGAGGCGCCGGCTGGCGAGCCTCAGAAAGAAGTGCGGAAAGAATTACCGCCGGCGCATTCCGCCGGCCGGAGCGCGCCGCACACCGCAGAACGCCGGACTCCGCGCCATTCCAGGCGAACCATCGCGCGTAGCCCGGAATGCACCGCGATGTCCCCGGGAGGCCAAACAAGCGACTCCGTACAGCGAGGCTCATCATCGTTACCTGTCTTGGCGGTCGAAAAACCCGGCCCACCGGTGGTCGCCGGCCGGCTACTCGCCGCCGCGCCCCCGACGATGAGCCGCTGCCTTGTTTTCGTCATCGCCCTGCGAGTCAGGCACGTTCGCTATACGGCCGGCCGAATCGCGCGTGCTCTTCGTTGACCGGTCAATGCGGTCTCGGCGATCGATCTGCTCTACCTCGCCTTCCGGCACAAGCGCCCCCGGGCTTTCCTGCGGCACTGGCTCCGAGGTAGGCACGTTCGACGGCGTGCCGCGCAGATCCGAGTCGCGTAGCCCTCGCGCAACATCCCGCTCGGCTTGCCGGATCATTTCCCGCGATCCTGTGCCTTCGCGTCCACCGGGACCGCGCGTTCCGGGGGCTTCGTCGCGTTCGTCAGGAAGAAAGGTGTCGCCCTCGCTCAACGGTCGAGAAACGTCGGTATCCGCTTTTTGCCTTCCCCGAGCCGCGCCCGGGGCTGTCTCGTCCTTGCGGCTCATATGGCCTCCATGCGTGAACCGCGTCCTTGGCGTTGCACATTCGGTTTTCGTTTATCAGGATGCTGCGTGAATGTGAAACAACGACCAACAACGACGCGAGAGAACATCTGCCACCGGGCAAGCCCTGTTCCTCTTTTTTTTCACCACGGCCTTTTGGTGAACGTTTTCATGACGATGCGCACGGTCGCCATGCTTCGTTCGGTCTCGCCAGTTCCAGACAGGTCAAGGAATAGCGCGCTTCTGGGCATAACGCTTGCCAATCGAGCGGCAACTTCACCGACAGGCCGAGCCCATGAGAATTGCATTGATCAGCGAACACGCTTCTCCGCTTGCCACGCAGGGCGGCGTAGACAGCGGAGGGCAGAATGTCTATGTGGCCTACGTGGCGCGCCAACTCGGGCGTGCCGGCCATCGCGTGGACGTCTTCACGCGGCGTGACGATCCTTCGCTCCCGAGAACCGTCGATTTCGCGCGCAACGTACGTGTCATTCACGTCCCAGCCGGACCGGCGCGCCCGCTTCCCAAGGAACAGCTTCTGCCGCACATGGGCGAGTTCTGCGACGAGATTGCGGCGTGGTGCGAGCATGTGCCGCGTCAATACGACGTGGCGCATGCGAACTTCTTCATGTCGGGCCTCGCAGCGCAGCGCCTGCGCGACGCTTTCGGTATTCCTTACGTGGTGACCTTCCATGCACTCGGCCGCGTGCGCCGATTCCACCAAGGCAATGCCGATGCATTCCCTCCGCACCGCATCGAGATCGAAGACGCGCTCGTTGCCAACGCTGACCGCGTGATCGCCGAATGCCCGCAGGACTTCGACGATCTGGTGCGCCTGTATCGAGCGCGCGAAGAACGCATCGATGTCGTTCCCTGCGGTGTCGACACCTCCGAACTCGGTTTCGGCGACGGTCTCGCCCGCCAGCGGCTCGGCATTGCGGAGAACGAATTCGTGGTGCTTCAACTCGGCCGCATGGTGCCGCGCAAGGGCGTGGACAATGTAATACGCGGCGTCGGCGCGCTGCGCCGCGAGCACGGCATCGACGCGAAGCTTTTGATCGTCGGCGGAGAGTCGCCCGATCCCGATCCCGGGCGTACGCCCGAAATCGGACGCTTGCAGCGGGTGGCCGAAGAGGAAGGCGTCGCCGATTGCGTGGTCTTCACGGGGCAGCGCACGCGTGCCGCGCTGCGCGACTACTACTGCGCCGCCGACGTTTTCGTCACCACCCCGTGGTACGAACCGTTCGGCATCACGCCGCTGGAAGCGATGGCCTGCGGTCGCCCGGTCATCGGTGCCGCGGTAGGCGGCATCGCGCACACCGTCGTCGACGGCGAGACGGGCTACCTTGTGCCACCTAACGACCCCGTGCGGCTTGCCGATCGACTGGCGCGCCTTTACCGCAACCCGGAGAACGCCCGCGCCTTCGGCCGCGCCGGGATGCATCGCGTACGTCATCACTTCACCTGGAAACAGGTGGCGAACGCGCTCGCCGACGTATATGAATCCTTGTGCCGGCCCGATTCCACCGACCCCGTACGTGCCGGTGCACGAACCACTGACAGACCTACCGACAGGGTGATCAATCTATGACGACAAACAACGCGATACCCCAGACCCTCGAAGGCAAGACGGCGCTCATCACGGGCGGCGCGCGCGGCCTAGGTAAGGCGCTTTGCGAAGCCCTCAGCGCAGCCGGGGCGCGCATCGTGCTCGCGGATCGGCGGTCGGACCTCGCCGAACAAACCTGCCGGGCGTTGTCCGATGCCGGGCGGCAGGCCATGTATTGCACCGTCGACGTCGGCGACGAACGTCAGGTCGCCGCCTGTTTCGACGCGGCGCGCGATCGCTTTGGCGGCGTGGACATCCTGATCAACAACGCTGCGGTCGACCACACACTGCCAATCGACGAGCTCTCGATCGAACAGTGGGATCAGGTGATGACGACCAATGTGCGTGGTCCCTTCCTCTTTTCCAAGCGTGCGGTGGCCGAGATGAAGCTTCGCAAGTCGGGGCAGATCGTCAATATCACCTCAACAGCCGCCAAGCGCGCCTGGCCCAATGCGTCGGCGTATCACGCTAGTAAATGGGCGCTGCTCGGCTTCTCGCATGCCCTGCACTCCGAACTCCGGCAGCACGGTATCAAGGTCACGGCCGTCGTCGCCGGCGGTATGCGCACGCCCTTCCTGCTCGACCGATTCCCGGATATCGACCCGGAACTGCTGCAGTCGCCGGAACGCGTCGCCAGCATGGTGGTCCACGTCCTTTCGATGCCGCCGGAAAGCGTCGTCGCCGAAATCTCCGTACTGCCGATGCGCGAAACCTCCTGGCCATAAGTCAACGCCGACGCCTGTCATGAATGCCGCCACAGACCTTCTCTCCGGCTTGGATCCGTATGATGCGGACGCAAAGGCCCCCCGCCTTGCCGAGGTCAACGACGACATCGAGGCTCCGGCGGTGCCGGTCGTCTCGGTAGTCATGCCGACCTGTAATCGGCCGCAACTGCTTTTCCGCTGCCTGAACGCACTGCTCGCACAGCGCGGCGTTCCCGGACCGTTCGAAATCATCGTCGTGGACGACGGTCGGTCGGCCAAGCAAAAGGCGGCGTTGCGCGACTATCTGCGCCGCGGTGGCCGGATCAAGATTCTTTACGTCCAGCCGCCATCGACCTCCAAAGGCCCTGCCGCCGCACGCAACACTGGGTGGAAGATGGCCCGTGCGCCGATCATCGCTTTCACTGACGACGACACTGAGCCAACGCCCGACTGGCTGGCAGAAGGATTGCGCGCGATGAAGTCCGGCGTCGACGCCGCATGGGGCCACGTCGTCGTGCCGCTATCGGGCCGTCCGACGGATTCCGAGCGCAATACCGCGGGCCTGCATGGCGCCGAGTTCGTCACTGCGAACTGCTTCGTGCGGCGGGATGCGCTGGTGCTCGTCGGCGGCTTCGACGAACGCTTCCTGCGTCCTTGGCGCGAGGATTCAGACCTGCATTTCTCTCTCCTCGAAGCGCAGTGCAACGTTATCGCGGTACCGACGGCCGTGGTTGTGCATCCCGCACGTCGGTCTCCGCCCGGCACATCGATCCGACAGCACCGGAACCTGCTTTTCGACGCCCTGCTGTTCAAGAAACACCCGCAGCTTTATCGCAAGAAGATCTCGAGCGGGCCGCCGAACCACTATTACGCGACGGTGGCGGCCGCCCTGCTGGCGCTCTCATTCGCGCTCAACCACGCACCGATCTTTGCTCTGATTGCCGCGGCCGTCTGGGCGACGCTGACGCTGCGCCTGATCGGCCGCCGCCTGCGCGGCACGTCCTTCGCGCCGAGCAACGTTCTCGACATCATTTTCAGCTCGTTCGTCATCCCGTTCGTCGCGGTCTTCTGGCGGCTCGCCGGTGCGATCCGGTACCGGGTGCTGTTCGCTTGAGCGCGGCATCGCCTCGCCTTCTTCGGAGAAACCGCCATGCCTGGCGATAAGCCTTTGCGCATCCTCACCTGGCACGTCCACGGTAACTATCTCTACTACCTGACCCAGGTTCCGCACACCTTCATCCTGCCCTTTGACCGCGAACGGTCGCCGGGCTACGTCGGCCGCGTCGGCTCGTTGCCTTGGGGCAACAACGTCGTCGAGGTTCCGGTTGAAGAGCTCGCCTCAACGTCTTTCGACTGCATCCTGTTCCAGTCGGCACGGGCTTACACGGAGGATCAGCACCGCTGGCTCAGCGAAGCGCAACGGCGCTTGCCGCGTGTCTTCCTCGAGCACGACCCACCGCAGGGGCACCCGACCAACACGCCCCACCCGGTCGACGATCCGTCCATGCTGCTCGTCCACGTGACGCCCTTCAACGCGCTGATGTGGGACAACCGGCGGACGCCGGTACACGTCGTCGAACATGGCGTCATCGTGCCTCCTAATGTCCGCTGCTCGGGCGAACTCGCACGCGGCATTGCCGTCGTCAATCATCTGGCGAAACGCGGGCGGCGCCTCGGTGCGGACGTCTTCGAAACGGCACGCGCCGAAATCCCGCTCGATCTCGTCGGCATGGAAGCCCAGCGTAGCGGAGGCCTTGGCGAGATACCTAACCTCGATCTGCCGGCTTTCCTGGCCCGCTACCGCTTCTATTTCCATCCGATCCGGTGGACCAGCCTGGGCCTCGCGGCGATCGAGGCAATGATGGTGGGTCTGCCATTGATCGGTCTTGCCACGACCGAACTCGTTACCGTGATCCGCAACGGTGAAAACGGTTATATCGACACCGACCCGCGCCGGCTCATCGAGGCGATGCGCCATCTGATCGAATCACCCGGCGAAGCGACACGTCTGGGAGAACAAGCCCGCCGGACGGCCATTGAGCGTTTCGGCATCGAACGGTTCGTCGCCGACTGGAAAAAAGTCTTCGCCGAGGCGACGTCGTAGGCGTAGCTTCGAGCGAGGATCGCTGGATCGAACCGATTGTCTGCGTCTAGGAAGGAGAACCACCCCCGGTCTCCATGCGGCGTTGTGACGAGGCGCGCCATGCGCCTGGCTGCGTCGGGGCCCTTAGTTCCCGATCGCCAGCCGCAGCGGCAAAAATGCGAAAAGCATTGGATTCTTCAGGACAATGCGCTATTGTCGACCCTCATTATTCCGTATGAATGGGCACCGCCCCGCCCTTCATGATTGCCGCCAAGGGATATCGACATGTCCTACATTCAGACCAATCCAGACCTTGTCGCCGCTTGCGGACTGTACTGCGGTGCCTGCAAGGCTTACCTGCACGCCAAGTGCAGCGGCTGTCGCGAGAACGCCAAAGCGACCTGGTGCAAGGTCCGCGCCTGCTGCTCCGACAAGCGCATTACCACCTGCGCGGAGTGCATCGAGTTCGAGAACGCGCGCGACTGCCCGAAATTCAGTAACGTGGTGTCGAAGATTTTCGGGTTCGTCTTCCGATCCGACCGGGCCGCGTGCATCGAGCAGATCCGCCTCCTCGGGGTAGAAGGCCACGCACGCACGATGGCCGAACGCGGCATTCACACGCTCAAGCGGGCCTGACGGCGATCAATCTCAACGAAGACGGAATGCCAGGGCCGGTCGGGATGTGCGCCATCAATTGACCGAGCCCGGTTTAAGGATGGGTATCCCGACGAGACATGCAGCACCTACCGCAATGGGAAATCCGTCGTTTCTACCCTTGCTGCGGTCGTGTTCCTGACAATCCCGGGAAATTGCTCTTCCCGCCCCGGCCAATGGCCTCCGCTTACTTTTGCTTCACCGCCTTGGCCTCTTGCGGCCGAGGTTCCGTCTCGTTCGCGCGCCGAGCTTTTTCTGCCTCCTGGCTGCGCCGGCCACCCTGGTCCGGCATGCGGTCCGCACGGCGACTGCCCTGGTTTTCGCTGGGATACTTCTCGGAATGGCCTCTCATGACGTTGATCTCCTGAATGGTCAGCTTAGGGAAGAAGATACGAGCCCGTTTTCACCATGCACGACGGCACTGACATGCTCCAACGTCGGAGCCTTGGTCGAAACCGTACTGAGCTTGGTACAACGGAAATCCCGTTCAAGAAACGGGCAAAAGACGGACCTTCAGGAAGGGTCGGCAGAGGCAGAACAGGAAGTACATACCCCGCAACCGGCCGACCGTCGGCGCGGGGTTTGATCGAAACGTGGTGTGCTGAGCTTAGCGATCAACCGTAGTTGATCGGATGTTTCGATAGCCAGTGACCATCGCGAACACGTTCGATGTTCTTGCCGGCACCGCGCGACATGGCGGCTGTCAGCGGCCGCGTCTTCCAGGCAAAACCGCCGGCAAAGCCGAGGACGGCGCCGAGAAGTCCGCCGGCGACGACGCCGCGAATGGGTTTGCGGTCATCCGCCAGCACGCCACAGATTGCCCCCGCGAGCACACCGATCGTGGCAGGTTGCCAAGCGTCGCGGGCGGCTTCGGTGAGCATATCGGAAGTTTCAGGGGCTTCGAGAACGGTCCTGCTCGCTTCTTTCGCCCCTTCAATGCCCGATTCCACCAAGTCCTTGCCGTAAGCCAGGGTGTCCTTGCCGTAAGCCAGCGTTTCTTTGGCCTTGTCGGAAATACCTTTGGCCTTGTCGGAAATACTCATCTCGCGATACTCCTTGTTCTGTATTGAAAAACATCGGGTTCCGCATTATTACCACCGGCTCATTTCAGCCTTGCGTCAAGACGTCCGCCGTCGGGACACCAGAGATGACGAAGATGCACCGGTAATGCAGAAGACGTGACACAGCATAACGCAAATAATTCTCCCGGCAACCCCAAGGTAGGCGAAAAACCCGCCGGGAAATGGGATCAACGGCGCTGCCGTCCTGACGCGGGGCCCGGAGACTGATGCAAGAAGAGAGTTAAAGCTGCTGGAGCCTTGGCGCCATGAACTGCGGGATGGGAAGGCACAGGGGAAAACCAGGAGCGGCAAACAGCCCCGGCGGCGTTCCTGCAGCCTTGCAGGTCCCGAATGCGCGCCTTTTATCGAAGATCCGCCTGTGGCCAAGCTGTGCCGGCCACAGGCGGAGCAAGCCGACTACATTTCCGAGCGCGCGGCGACGGCGGTATCGGAGAAGTCGCTGAAGAGTCCGTCGACACCAAGCTGGTAGAAGCGCTTGTATTCAGCCTTCGGATCGCCGTTGTAGTCGGACACCAGCAGTTCCTTCTCGTTGCGGAAAGTGAACGGGTGCACGAACAGCCCGGCCGCGTGGGCGTTCTTGACGACGTCGGTCGGCGGCAACAGTACCCGGTCTGCATCGGTGATCTTGCCGTCGCCGTTGAGATCCTTCGGCTTCCCGTCCGGGCCAAGAACCTGGGCGGCGCTCAACAGATAGGGCTTCCACGGCCCGATGCCGTCGGCGTACGTCTTGACTTCCGCCAGCCCCGCCGGCGTCAGAAGATCCGGGAAGTTGCGGGGATCCTTATTCACCGCGAAGTCGTAAGGTTTGTCGAAGGGTGCGACCAGCGTGACGTTGCCCTTCGCATCGACGCCGTCGCCGTCGACCAGTTGAACCAGACGCACGCCGGTGAGCTTGCGCAGTTCTTTCAAGTTCGAGACCTCGAACGATTGGATGACGACGGGTGACTCCTTCGTCGTGTACCCGTACTCGGCAAGCATCTTGAGCAGGCGCGGTTCGATCGGCAGCCCGTTCTGGACATGGTAGGTCGGGTGCTTCGTTTCCGGATAGACGCCGATCGTGCGGCCGACGCGTGCCGACTCAGTTTTCGCGAGTTCGAGGATCTCGCGGAAAGTCGGGATCTGGAACTGCCCGTTGTACGACTGGTCGCGTACCGGATTCGCCTGCTTGGCGCGCAGGGTGCGCAGTTCGGCGAGCGTGAAGTCGGTGGCGAACCAGCCGGTCTCGTCCACGCCATCGACCTTGCGCGTCGTCTTGCGGCTCGCAAACTCCGGGCGCGTCGACACATCGGTCGTCGCCGTGATGTTCGGTTCATGCCGCGCGACGAGTTCGCCGTCCTTGGTCACGACGAGGTCGGGCTCGATGAAATCGGCGCCCAGTTCGATCGCCCGCTTATAGGAGGCCATGGTGTGTTCAGGAAGGTAGCCAGCGGCGCCCCGATGCCCGATGACCTGGGGCGGCGCGCCGGTCAAGGTGGGGAACTTGCCGCTCGGGCCAGCGCCCGGGCTGGCGCACGCGGCGAGCAGTACCGCGGCGGCCGCCACGGTCAATTGTGTACGGAAGTGCATTTTTTTCACGTTTTTTCCTCCTGAACAGTTGAAGCGGTAGATGAAAACTGCAGGCCTGCCGTCATGCTTGCATCCCCAGATGACGGTCATATTTCGCATACTAAAAACGCGCTTTCGAACGTTACGTGCTCATTCGCGCAATGTCAATGTGTTTTTCAATACCACAAACGATCACAAACGGACGTAAATAATTCGCTTACGAACATATCACCACGTGCTGATTTGGTTCGTATCCCTAGTGGCCGTTCCCGGCTGACGGCGCGTCGAGGGCAGTCGAGCCACATACGGCCTGTCATGAAGCATGCTAGGAAGAACGGCGTCGCGGCTCTATCGAAATTCGGCAAAGGCGCCGAGCGTATTGCTACGGGCTAGCGAGTGGCCGTTCGCGAAGCGTGGGCAAAACCGGAGCCCAGGCAGGGTAAGCGCGGGAAAGCGGCAGCCTAAGCCTATCCTCGCTCCACCACGACGAAGAAGCGCCGCCGGGCATCAGCCGGCTCCAATAGCCGTTCCTCGCACTGCCCGTACGAAGACATTTTCGTCGCCGGTCAGGAAGCGGCTAGTTATTCGCCGTCGGGGACGAGCAAAGCCATCGGCAACGCATCGAAGAGGCTCGAAAGCTCGATGCCTACCTGGTTGCGCACCCGGCTGGGCGCAACGACGCGGCCGCCAAGCGTATCGCGCCAGCGTGTCGGCAAGGAGTGCCCTGCGCGCGGCCAGGGCAGGCTGACCACCGTTTGGCGCCATAAGGAGGCATCGGCGACGCGCTCCGGGTCGCCTTCGGTCAGGCCATAGAGTAGACGCGAGGCAATGACGACCACCATGCCACCGTCTTCGTCGGCACGTGCAAAGGCAATGACGTGCTGCGCCGCTGGACCGCTCACGTCGAGCGGGATATAACGGCCGAAACGCATGGGCCGATCGAAACGCTGCCGGGTCTGCAGAGCACGCCACAACACATAGAGCTTGACCCGCCCGTCCTCCATGTCGCCGACGAGCGCGCGTAGCACCTCCGGTCGAGCGTTGGCATCGGGGAAATCGCGCCGCAACTCGGCGAAACGGCGTCGTGCGAGAGAGAAATCCACCGGGCGGCGATTGTCGGGGTCCACCAGACTCAGGTTCCAGAGCTCGCACCCCTGGTAGATGTCGGGCACGCCCGGCACCGTGAGCTTGAGCAACAGCATGTTCAGGCTGTTGAAAGCGCCGAAGCGCGCGACGAGGCGCTGGAACGGGAGGAAATCGGCGAGGAAGCGGTCACGGCGCGGACCGGCGCCCAGCAGCCGACGAATGAACGTGGTCAGCGCGTTTTCGTACGCCGCGTCGGTATTCATCCAACTCGTGTGCTGTTTCGCTTCGCGTGCCGCCTTCAGCATATAGGCTTCAAGGCGGGCAACGAGGTCGGACGCGGTTTCCGCGTCAAGGTCTGCGTCCGTGGATTGCATCGGCCAGACGCCAAGCATCGTCTGATAGAGCAGATACTCGTCGTTAGGCGCCGGAGCATGCTCGGCGCCAACGCGCATCTTGCGCCCTGCATTCAACCGGCCCCAGCGACGCAGAGCCAGGCGCCAGGCGCCGGACATCTCGGAAAGCACATTGATGCGCGCACGCACGTCTTCCGAACGCTTCGTATCATGCGTCGAAGAAGCGAGCAGCCCGAACGGATGCGAGCATCCGGCACGCTCGTTGGCTGCGTGGAAATCCTCGACAGCGGTGCCAAAGGTACGCGGGTCACCGCCTACCTCGTTCAGCGACACCAGCCGGTTGTAGCGATAGAACGCCGTATCCTCCATCGCCTTGGCCATCACCGGTGCGGTGAACTGCTGGAAACGGTGAGCGAAACGCAGTTTCAGCTCCCGCAGTTGCGGGTCGGGTTCGGCAGGCGCCGACAGCAGCACTTCCCGCACGAACTGCAGCACCGTCGGGTCACCGGCCAGTTCGCGCCGAGCGGCTTCGTCAACGGCACGCTCGATATAGCGGCGATCGGTTTCCGACACGCCGCGCGGTCCGATGTAGCTGCGATAAACGGGGAAGCCGGCGACGATTTCCATCAGTGCGCTGCGCAGCCGGCTGCGCGTGAAGTCGCGCGTGCGCCGGTCGCGCTGTGCGATCTCATGCAGACGATAGGCCAGAATGCCCACCTCGCCGGGCAGCGAGTGCGTCATGATGAGTTCACGCGCGTCGAGCAGCACTTCGCCGAAGTCCCGCGCTTCGCCCGTGAAAGCACGGTAGACGCGGGAAAACCGCGACTCCTGGGCGGCGTCCACAAACAGGGTGTTGCTGAAGTTGGCAAAGCGGTAGCCCGTTTCCCCGTGCACCGGCCAGTCGGCTGGCAACGGCTCGAACTCGCCGACGATCTTCTCGACGACGACGTACAAGGCCGGCGGTTCGCCGCCGTTGGCCGGGGAGCCTTCAACCGCGCCTTGGTTGCGCGCGCGCCAAATCTCCGCGTAGCGGCTTTGCAGGCGCTCAAAATACCGGGCCGGGTCGGACAATCCGTCGGGGTGGTCGATGCGCAGGCCGCTGATCCGGCCTTCCTGCAGCCATTGGAAGACTCGTTCGTGAGTCGCCAAGAAGACGTCTTCGTGTTCGATGCGTAGCGCCGCGAGATCGTTGACGTCGAAAAAGCGGCGGTAGTTGATGTCGTCAGCCGCGACTCGCCACGATGCAAGCCGGTAAGCCTGCCGCTCGAGCAACACATCCATCGCGTCGAAGCTCTCCGGTTCGCCGGCACGACCGTTGAAAGCCTCGATGCGCGCGGTGATGCGCCCGCGCACAGCGGGTAACCGCGCATACAACTCGGCGAGGTGTTTCTTGAAAACGTCTTTGTTGCGCCGCCGTTCGGCCAGCTGGAGCGGTTCGCTTACGGTGCGCGGAGGCAGCGTGCGCAACGCCGCGAGCAGCGTGGCAAGGCCCGGATCGTCCGGCATCGGCGGCATTTGCACTCCGGCGACGACGGCGGCGACGCGTGACGGCGTTTCACTCATGGGATCGCCGAGGATCAGCGGGTAATCCGCCGGATCGATCGGGAAA
The DNA here is from genome assembly GCF_025770765.1 of Propionivibrio soli. Lineage (GTDB taxonomy): Bacteria > Pseudomonadota > Gammaproteobacteria > Burkholderiales > Rhodocyclaceae > Propionivibrio > Propionivibrio soli. The sequence continues at coordinate 207,791 of NZ_JANZKY010000004.1, forward strand.
CGATGTTCAAAGTAGCGGATGCCGAATTCGCCCTTTTCGGCGTTGAATTCGAGCTTGAGATCGCCGGCTTCGAGGACGAGGCCGTATTGGTCCCCCAGAACCGGCAACAGCACCTTGCCGCGCAATTCGGCAAAGGGCGGCTCCCAATCGATATCGAAATGATCGGCGTGTTCCGACGCCGGACCGTTTTCCAGCACGTCGGACCACCACGGGTTTTCCGCGGCGAGGACACCCACGTGGTTGGGGACGATGTCGACCACCTGCCCCATACCCAGAGAGCGGACGCGCGTGCAATAGCGGTCGAAATCCTCGTCGGAGCCGATCTCCGGATTCACCGTCTGGTGGTCGACGATGTCGTACCCGTGCCGGCTGCCCGGCCGCGCCTTCAGGAACGGCGAGGCGTAGATATGGCTGATGCCGAGTTCGGCGAGATACGGGAGCACGGCTTCCGCATCGGCGAAACGAAAGTCGCTATGGAACTGCAGCCGATACGTGGCACGCGGAATGTCGGCCGTCTCCGGGTGAAACCCGCTCGGCCCCCCGCTTACCGGCAACGGCGAACAAACCCGTTCGGCGTTCATCGCCTGCACGATTGCCGCCCAGCGGGGGTCGGCGGCGATATCGGCGAGTTCGGATTCGAGTTTACGGCGCCAGTTCGGGTACTCGCTGTCGCTGGCACCGGGGAGATTCACGGCTTGCAGTTGCCCGAGTACGTCCTCCAGTTGCACGGCCGCCAGCATCGCCGGCGTGCGCGCGACAAACTGGTAGACGGCCGCGGCGAGTCGCGGGCCCGGTTCGCTGCCGCGATCCTCCGGCGCGCGCACGCCCTCGCCCGACACGCCGGCGTCCGCCAGCGCGGCGAGCATTGCCGCCTTCTCCTCGCCGCGGCGCGTTGTCCTGCGTTCGTGCTCGCCGGCATCGTGATAGATGCCCAGTTCCTGACGTATGCCGATATCGTGGCCCATCCAGTAGCCGCGCAAAGTCGGCAGATCGTGGGTACCGATGACGGCCATCGCGCGACTCGGCCATTCGGCCGGCGGACGGAATGTTCCAGCAGCCGGACCTTCGTCGGCGCGCTCGAAGTACAGCGCGCGGTATGCCAATACGCCGTGGCGCAACATGGCCTCACGCACCTCGGCCGGGACGATGCCGAGGTCTTCGCCGATCACCATGCAACGCTGCGTGGAACTTTCCAGGCACAAAAGCTGAAACAGCGTCTCCATCGGATATTGAACGTAGGCCCCCGTCGCTGCGGTCTCGCCTGAGCCGTTCGCCGGCAGCCAGAAGAGCCTGCGCAAGCCCATGATATGGTCGATGCGCACTGCGCCGGCATGCCGCATGTTTGCGCGCAACACGGCAGCAAAGGCGGCAAAACCGCCTTCGACGAGGTGTTGTGGAACTGGTGGCGGGAAGCCCCAGTCTTGCCCGGCGCTGTTCAACTCGTCGGGCGGCGCGCCGACGTGGACTGAGAGTGCATAAAGCGCCGGCTTGGCCCATGTCTCCGACCCGCCGGGATCGACGCCGACCGCCATGTCGCGATAGAGGCCGATGCGCATTCCGCGCGCCCGGGCACGCTGCGCCACGGCCTGGAGTTGCCCTTCCGCCTGCCACTGCAGATACTCGAAGAATTCGACACGCTCGTCGTTTTCCTGCTCGAAGGCTTCGACGGCCGGTCCATTGACATCACGGTACGCCTCGGGCCACGCGGGCCAACCCCACGCTGCCTTGTCCAGGCGATGAAAATTCTCCTGCAGCGCCTCGAACAGCGCATGCACGCGCAGACGTCGTCCGGCTTCGCGTTGGAAGTCGCGGAACAGTCCGGCGCGCTGCGTACCGCGTTCCAGATGATTGGCGCGAAAATGCCGGTAGAGGAGTTCGAGGACTTCGAACTTCGCGTGCGCCACGCCGGCGTAATCGATGAGCACCAGCGCACGCAGCGCGTCGAGCCGTTCACGGAACGCCTCCGAGCCGACCAGGTCGCGCGCCTCCCTACACTCACCGAAGTCGCGCATCGCCTCGATGTCGAGGTAGAGAACGTTGAGCCATTCCCGATTCGATGGGCTGTACGGACTCGCGCGCTCGGGGTCGTGCGGAAAAAGCGCATGCAACGGATTGACGCCGACGAAATGCGCGCCGGCATCGGCGGCGAAATCGACCAGGCGGCGTAGATCGCCGAAGTCGCCCATGCCCCAGTCGCGGGCCGAACGCAGCGCGTAAACTTGAACCGACGGCCCCCAGGCACGCTGCCCTTCGAGCACTTCGTCGGGGTCGAAACACATGCTTGGGCAAACCAGGAGGTCGGTCTCGGCAACGACCCGCGAGCCGGAACCGGGCGCAAACAAGGTGAGGCGATGGCGCCCCATCGGCGGTTGCGTCGCGAGTACCATCGCCATGGGGATCACGTCCCACCGTTTGTCGCCGGCATCTCCTTGAGCGCCCTGCTCAGCGGCGACGGACGCAGAGGCGGAGATGGTTGCTGCCCCCGCAAGGTTGCCTGCGCTGCCACCGGGCAGCGGCCGCGCCTTCGACACACCGCGTCGTTCGCCGTCGTCCTCCAGCTTCAAACGCCAAGGCAAAGCCTGGCCGGCCATATCGGCCGGCAGACGCAACGTCAGGCGCGGCGCGGCACCCGCTTCGACGACCACAAGCGGCGGCAGAACCCGCTCCGCATCGGCACGATGCAGATCCTCAAGCCGCTTCGCCGCTTGCATTTCGCTGTTGTCGCTAGCGAGGGCATGCCCGAGAGCCGCCAGCAGCGCCTGCTTGGCTTCGGCCGTCACTTCTGTCCGTTTTCCCCAGCCGTCCTCGTAGACGCCGTCGATGCCTTGGTGGGCGCACAGCGCATCGAGCGCCGCGCTACTCATCGGTGCCTCCGCCGGTCACCGCTTTAGCGGGCAACACATAGGCCCTCACGGACCACGGTCCGAGACGGTTCTCTCCTGCCTCCATTTCCCCCACCGTGGCAAACGGGGTCACGGCAAATGGCGTAAAGCAGGGAGAAACGTTGTCACCGAGATTGGCTTGCATGACAAGCGCAAATCCGTCGGCCGTCGGCCACGTGGCTTCGAACGCGTGTTCGCTTCCCGCCATCATTTTGCCGCGCCCGCGCAACAGCCAGCGCGCCTGCGGAACGATGAAGGTGCGGCGAAGCTCGAGCAGCCCGCGATAGAACGCTAGCCACTGCCGGCCATGGGGTTCATCGCGGGCGGCCCAGTCAAGGACGCTGTCCCGGAACGTCGACTCGGCCCCCGGATCGGGGACCTCTCGGTCTTTGCCTCCAATCGAGAAATGCGTGAAGTCGCCGAACTCCCTGCGGCGTCCGTCGCGGACGGCCCGCGCCAGTTCGCCGTGGAAATTACAGAAATAGAGAAAAGGCGTCGTCGCACCAGCCTCCTCACCCATAAAGATCAGCGGCGGCGACGGCGCCAGCAACTGCACCGCCACGAGGGCGCGTAGCGCATGCTCGGGAGTCAAGGTCGTCAGCCGCTCACCGAAAGCGCGGTTGCCGATCTGGTCATGGTTCTGCAGGAAATTGACGAACGCACTCGCCGGCAGCTGGTCCGTTCTCTCGCCTCGCGCCCCTCCATGGTAAGGAGAGACGTCGCCTTGGAAAGCAAAACCTTCGGTCAGGCAACGGAGCAATTGCGCGATCGGCCGTTCGGCGAAATCGGTGTAGTAGCCGTCACTCTCGCCTGTCAGCGCGACGTGCGCCGCGTGGTGAAAATCGTCGTTCCACTGAGCTTCGTAGCGGCCCGGTTCGCCGGGCTTGCCGAGCCGGCTCGCTTGGTTGTGCCCGTTTTCGAGGATGAGATGAATATGGCGGTCCCGAACGGTTTCGCGGACCCGATGTGAAATTTCCTCGAGGATGTGCGGGCGCGAATCGTCGATGATGGCGTGTACGGCATCGAAACGCAGACCGTCGAAGCGAAACTCCTGTAACCAGTAGAGCGCGTTGTGCACGAAGAATTCGCGTACTGTCTCGCTCCCATTTCCGTCGAAGTTGACCGCGTTGCCCCACGGCGTGTGGTGAGCCGAGGTAAAGAACTGTGGCGCGTACGCGTGTAGGTAGTTTCCCTCGGGGCCGAAGTGGTTGTAGACCACGTCGAGAAAAACCATCAGACCTTGGCGATGTGCCGCCTGGATGAAGTGCTTCAGCTCGTCGGGCGTCCCGTAGCTCGCATCCGGCGCGAACGGCAACACGCCGTCATATCCCCAGCCGCGCGTTCCTGAGAAATCGGCGAGCGGCATGAGCTCGATGGCCGTAATGCCGAGTTGCGCAAGCTCGGCCAAACGGGCTTCGGCCGAGTCGTAGCGCCCTTCGGGGGTGAAGGTACCGACGTGCATCTCGTAGATCACCGCTTCTTCCCAAGGGCGGCCGCGCCAATCGGGGTCCCAATCGAAGCTCGTAGGCACCATAAGCTCGCTAGGTCCGTGAACATCGTCCGGGTTGAAGCGTGACGCCGGGTCGGGAACTTCGAGACCGCCGGCAAGGCGGAACGCGTAGCGGTCACCGCGGCGGGCCTGGGCTACGCGGCAGGTGTGCCATCCTTCATTGGCCAAGCACGGCAGGAGCCGTCGCTCACCGTCGCTAACAATGTGGACGAGTTCGACCCGCTCCTGCGCCGGTGCCCATAGCCGGAACTCATAACCAAGGTCGGGCAGGTATTCATTCACCGGCGCCGGGCCGAACGGCATGCGATGCACAAAGTGGGCGGGCGTCGTAGACGACGGCTGTGTTGAAGGCAGCGGTGGGCGTGACACAGACATTATTTCGGGTGCGGCGCCGGCCGCCGGGGGCGTGGGAGGCAGTTCGCTCATGAAAAACTCAAGAAGACAACATCATTGAAATGAAGAACCGTTGTTTGGATCAAGCGCGGCTTCCCCGTGGTCCGATGGGTCCAGAACAAACTGCTTCCGAAACAACGATACGACCCGCCGTCATTTGCGCGTCTCCGAACTCGGCACCGGCATCCGCGGCGCCCGAACGTTGCGCACGAGCGCCGCCTCTTCCGGACCGGAGGAAGCAACGAAGAGCAACATCGAACGGCCGCCGGCAATGTACTTTTCTCCGGCGGAGAACGTCGCGAAGAGATTGGCTTCCGGTAGCGCCGTATCGATTGCACGGACCCACTCAGACTTGCCCGGGATCGTCGGCAGCGTCCATTCGACGCCTTCATGCGAGGCGTTGAAAACGAGGAGCGTCACCCAGTGGGTACCGGCCACGGCCCCTGCTTTCGCCTCTCCCTCTGAATTGGCGAGCATGCCGAAACTGCGCATCAGGCCATTGTTCCAGTCGTCTGTCTGCAGCTCGGCACCGAGCGGGTTGAGCCAGATGACACGCCCCGAGGCATAGCTCGGCGGCCGCAGCACCGGGATTGCCTTGCGCAGTGCGATTACCTGGCGCACAAAGGCAAGCAGGCGCATTCCCGCCGAATCGACACCAGCCCAGTTCACCCAGCTGATTTCGTTGTCCTGGCAGTAGGCGTTGTTGTTGCCCAACTGCGTACGGCCGAATTCGTCGCCGGCAACCAGCATCGGCGTGCCGTGCGAAAAGAGCAACGTGGCGAGCAGATTGCGCTTCTGGCGTTCGCGCAGTTCAAGCACTTCGGGATCGTCGGTCGTTCCTTCCGCGCCGCAGTTCCACGAACGGTTTTCGTTGTGTCCGTCGCGATTTTCCTCGCCGTTGGCCTCGTTGTGCTTGTCGTTGTACGACACAAGATCGTGCAGCGTGAAACCGTCGTGGGCGGTAATGAAATTAACGCTGGCCCACGGACGGCGGCCGCGATAATTGAAGCAGTCGGCCGACGCCGTGAGGCGCGTGGCGAGAGACGGAGACTGGCCTTCGTCACCGCGCCAGAAGGCGCGCGTGGTGTCGCGGTAGCGATCGTTCCATTCCGCCCAGCCGGGCTGGAAGGCGCCGACCTGATAGCCGCCGGGTCCGATGTCCCACGGCTCAGCGATGAGCTTGACGCGATTGAGGACGGGGTCCTGCCGGCACGCATCGAGGAAGCCGCTGCCGTGGTCGAAGCCGTGATACTCGCGGGCAAGAATCGTCGCCAGATCGAAACGAAAACCGTCGACGCCCATTTGCAATACCCAGTAGCGCAGGCTGTCGAGCACAAGTTGCAAGACACGCGGATGACTCAGATTCACCGTGTTGCCAGTCCCCGTATCGTTGATGTAGTACTGAGGGTTCTCGGCCTGCAAGCGGTAGTACGACGCATTGTCGAGCCCCTTGAACGAGAGCGTCGGGCCAAGTTCGTTGCCTTCCGGCGTATGGTTGTACACCACGTCGAGGATGACCTCCAGCCCTGCATCATGCAGACGCGCCACCATCTCGTGGAACTCGGCCCGGCTCGTTCCCGAGAGGTACCGGGGCTCGAGCGCGAAAAAGGCCAGCGAGTTGTAACCCCAGTAGTTGCGCAATCCCTTGTCGAGCAAATGGCCGTCGTCCACGAAGGCATGCACGGGCAGCAGTTCGACCGTCGTAACGCCGAGCGCCTTCAGGTAGTCGGTTACCGCCGGGCTGCCGAGCCCGGCGTAGGTGCCGCGCAGACGCGGCGGCACCCCGGTGTGCTGACGCGTGAAACCGCGCACGTGCAGTTCGTAGATGATCGTCTGGTCCCACGGCGTGCGCAGCGCCGGCCGCCGCGCTGGGCGGCTGGTCGGCACGGTCACGCGCGCCTTGTACATATAGGGGGCGCTGTCGGTACGGCTGAAGCCATGCCCCGGCCGACGGCTACGCATGTCGTAGCCGAAGATCGCATGCCCCCAACGCAAACGGCCGACGAGTTCGGTCGCATACGGATCGAGCAGCAGCTTGTTTGGGTTGAAACGATGCCCTTCCTCCGGTGCGTAGGGCCCGTGAACGCGATAGCCGTAAACCAGGCCCGGTTCGGCGCCCGGCATGAAGCCGTGCCATACCTCGTCGGTGTACTCGGGCAGGTCTACGCGTCCAATCTCATTACGGCCGGTGCTGTCGAAGAGACACAACTCGACGCGAGTAGCGTGCGCCGAAAAGAGTGCGAAATTGATGCCATCCCCCATCCAGGTGGCTCCGAGCGGATACGGTGATCCTGCCTCGAGCGGCGTGACGTTCAGGTCGGTCAAACGGTCTTCGCGTTTCATGCGTTTCCTTTGTCGATGTTGTCTTGTGCAGCAGCGGCCCCGACGCCCGCCGTCGTGCCGCTGGACGGCACGCCGTTGGAGACGGTCTGATTGCTGGTGCCGCCCTTGTTGTTGTCGGGCAGGCCGATAACCGATGTCCGCACCTGCGGCAGCTTGTCGGGGTACTCTTGTTGCAGGAAGGCGATCATCTGTTCGCGTACCTTGCAGCGGAGGTCGAAGGTTTTTCCCGCATCCGCTGCGCTGACGAGGATGCGCAACTGCATCGTGCGTTCAGATACGTCGGTCACCTGGAGGTTGCAGACGCGGCCGTCCCATTCGGGCGCGGACTCGACGATGCTCTTGGCCTTGGCCCGCAACGGCTCGATCGGGGTACCGAAATCGACCCAGAGAAAAATCGAACCAAGCAACTGAGACGAGTTGCGCGTCCAGTTCTGGAATGGGGTCTGAATGAAATATTCCAGCGGCACGATCAGGCGGCGCTCATCCCAGACCCGTATGACCACGTAGGTTTCGGTGATCTCCTCGACACGGCCCCACTCGTTCTCGACGATCAGGACGTCGTCGATACGCAGGGGCTGCGTAAGCGCGATCTGCAGCCCCGCGATCAGGTTGCCGAGCACTGGGCGCGCCGCAAGACCCGCAATGATGCCGGCCAGACCCGCCGAGGCGAGCAGGCTGGCGCCGATCTGCCGGACGTTGGGAAAGGTCATCAACACGGAGCCGACCCCGAGCACCCCAACAATGAACATCGCCGTACGCGCCAACACCTGCACCTTCGTCTGGACGCTCCGGGCACGCAGGTTGTCGGGCCCCTCGATCGGATGCCGATATACGACGACGTCCACCAGCGCGGCGATCAGGCGAATGATGAACGCCGTCACCAGCAGAATGATGAGGATAGACAGCCCTTGCCGGAGCAATCCGAGAATGGCCGCCGGCCGCGTCGCGTCGGCGAGCGAAAGGTGGATGAAGAGCAGGATGATGAGCGCCTGAGCTGGACGCTTGGTGAATCGCATGATGCGGTCGAACACCACGTAGCGATGCGCGAAGCGCTGAACGATTCGGTGTACTACGCCGTGCACGACCAACCCCACCACCGCCGCGACGGCGATCTTGAGGGCGAGCTCAAGCCATGGATAGCTCGTCAAAAGCTGGTTGAACTGATCGAAGTGACTCATGAGGGAAGCCGCCTGTCGTGGCATTTGATGGTTGGTGAGCCTCGCTGCCTTATTCGCCTTCCTTGGCGCGACACCAGGAAGGCGGATGGCGGGCACCGACACGGGCTCTCGCATTTTTCGTGCCGGAAAGACGGCTTGCTGCCAGGTCAGGACGTTGGCAAGGCGGTTTCCGAACGTGGAAGTCAGATTTGTCGGAAAACGCCGAAGTCGGTATCAGTGATTTTTTCCCTATTCAATCAACCGACTACGCTGCTCACGCGCCGGTGCCAGGGCGCTACGTCGACACCGTAGACCTCGCTTCTCCTAACGGCCCATCCGACCGTGAGGCGTGAGGTTCATCGTCGGCGAAAAAGGAGGGGGCGGCGGCAGGTACCCGGGTAAAAAGTACCGGTAATTCTTGCGTAGCCGTTGTGGACATTCATCTGCCAGTGATCACCGCAAGCATCGTGCGCCGGCCTCCCCCGATTCCATCCGTTTGCCATTCACATCCCGATTTTGGCCCTCCCGAAACAGCGAGGACCGGCTTGGCACGCCCATTGCCAAGCAAGTGCGCCCATCTCTAGAAGGAGGAACCCCCATGGCTAACGCTCCCGCTCAAACGCTGTCCGACACCAAGACGTTGCGCCAACGCGCCCGTCAACATATCGAGGCCGGCGCGGTCACCGACAACTACCGCGCCGATCGCGAGACGATCCTCCGCCTGCTGAACGAGGCACTCGCCACCGAGATCGTCTGCAGCCTCCGCTACAAGCGGCATTACTACACGGCCAAGGGCCTCGCCTCGCAGAGCGTCGCCGCCGAGTTCATGGAACACGCGAACGAAGAAGAGGAACACGCGGACCAGTTTGCCGAACGCATCACACAACTCGGCGGCGATCCGGACTTCTCGCCGCACACCTTGGCCGAACGCAGCCACGCAGAGTATGTCGAGGGCGAAACCCTCGTCGACATGATCAAGGAAGACCTCGTCGCCGAGCGCGTGGCCATCGAAAGCTATCGCGAAATCGTCCAGTACATCGGCGACAGCGACCCGACGACGCGCCGGTTGTTTGAGGAAGTGCTGGCCGTCGAAGAGCAGCATGCCAACGAGCTGCTCGATCTCACGCAGCAGATCGGCTCTTCCGGTAGTGCCTCCTCGGTCTGAGCGGTTCGATCCGACTTTCGAACTCCACGGGTGACACGTTGCGCGCTCCTCAAAGCTATGCCGGCGAAACCAGCCGTTTTGCCTATGCTCCGTCGGGCGGAACGGCGGCATGGTCGCGCCCCGACAATTCTGCTCATGCAGCGAGCCTGTTCAAGGTCGGGCGCAACTGCTTCGCGGTCGGCCGCGCGCGCCGTGCCGCGCTTCTGGTGGACGGCGAAGCGTATTTCCGCAACTTCGTTCTCGCCGCGGAGCGCGCCCAACGATCCATACTCGTGCTTTCCTGGGAATTCAACAGCACGACGCGGCTGCACTTCAATGACGAGCGCGACGGCCCGCCTTCGCGTCTTGGTGATTTTCTCAATTGGCTGGTGCGCCGGCGGCGTGGGTTGCACATCCATGTGCTCGACTGGGATTTTCCGCTTGTCTTCGGCGCCGACCGCGAGTGGCGGCCTTTCTATGGCTACGGCTGGCGCCCCCGGCGCCGGGTGCATATTGCCTGCGACAACACTCAGCCGTTAAGCGGATCGCACCACCAGAAAGTGGTCGTGATCGACGACGCCATGGCCTTCATCGGTGGGTTCGACTTGACGGTGCGGCGCTGGGATACCTGCGCTCACGCGGCCCAGGACAAGCGGCGCATGTGCCTGGAGAAGCCCTACCCACCGTTCCACGACATGATGATGGCCGTCGACGGCGAACCCGCGCGTGCCTTGGGTCAACTGGCGCGCGACCGCTGGCACACAGCCACCGGCCACGACCTGCCGCCGCCGATCCGCCTGCCAACGCCGTGGCCTCCAGGACTGGAACCCGACTTTACCGACATTGACATCGCTCTCGCGCGCACGATGCCTGAAATCCCCGGGCGCCGTCACGGCGTTGCCGAAGTCGAGAAGCTGTACCTCGATATGATCGCCGCCGCCAGGGAACATATCTATATCGAGAATCAGTACTTCACGTCGTACCGCGTCGGCGAAGCGCTGGCCGCTCGTTTGCAGGAACCCGGCGGTCCCGAGATCGTCGTTGCCGTTCGCCTGTTCAGCCACGGGTGGATGGAAGAACACACGATGCATGTGTTGCGCACGCGCCTCGTCCAGCGCCTGCGCTCGGTCGACACCTACGGGCGCTTCCATATCTATTACCCGCATATCGACGGGCTCGACAAGGGGCTGTGCATCGATCTGCACTCCAAACTGATGATCGTCGATGACGACATCCTGCGCGTCGGTTCGGCCAACCTGTCCAATCGATCAATGGGCATGGACACCGAATGCGACGCTGCCCTCGAAGCGCGCGGCGACACGGCGGTCCGGACGGCGATCCGGGGTTTTCGCAACCGCCTGCTCGCCGAGCATCTCGATGTCGAGCCAGAGGCTGTGGAACGCGCCATCCGCGCTTACGGGAGCTTGCACGAGGCGATCGATGCACTGGCGGGAAAGGCGCGAACCCTGCGTCGGCTCGACCAGTTACCCGAATGGTCCGATGCGGTCATCGAACTTGCCAGTGTCGGCGACCCGGGCAAGCCTGTCTCATTCGACACGCTAATCGACGAATTCAGCCCCGAACAGTTCGCGGGCGAAGCACCCGCCGTACAGGATCCAGCCGCTTCGCGCAGCAGCCTGCGTCAGCGCGTGCTACGCATCGGTGCCATCGTCGGAGTAATCGCCGGCCTTGCCGCGCTCTGGCGCTACACGCCGCTTGCCGAATGGGTGAATCCGGATCAAGTGACCAGCGTCGCCCGAGAGTTCGGTGACCGTGCGTGGGCCCCGCTGATCGTGCTCGCGGCCTACACGCCGGCGTGTTTGCTGATGTTTCCCCGCCCGCTGATCACGCTTGGCGCCGTCGTCGCTTTCGGGCCGCTGCTCGGCTTTGCCTATTCGGTGGGTGGCGTGCTCATCGCCGCGCTGGTGACCTATCTTGCCGGTTTCCTCCTGCCGCGCGAGACGATCCACAGTCTCGGCGGCAATCGGCTGATGCACCTGGCCGACGTGCTACGCCGGCGAAGCCTGATCGCCATGACCGCCATCCGCCTCGTGCCGATCGCCCCGTTCGCCGTGGCCGGGCCTGTGGCCGCGACGATCGGCGTGCCGCTCGTTCCTTATATGCTGGGGACGTTCTTCGGCATGCTGCCCGGCACCCTCGCGACGACCGTCTTCGGCGATCAACTGGAAGCCGTGCTCAACGATCCGTCGCGGATCAACTACGGCTTGCTCGCCGGAGCGGTTGTGCTCGTCGTCGCGGCATCGCTCATCGTTCGCCGCTGGCTGGTCACGCAACATCGCCGCCATGCCGCGGCCAAGAACGAGGGACCGACGACGGAGACGCCGCATGCGGGTAACCGGACTCGCTAACTGGCGCGCACTTGATCAGGCGCTCGGCGAGGACTGCCTTCGCATCGCTTCTTACAACATCCACGGCTGCGTGGGCCACGACCGGCGCGCCGACACCGCGCGCATCGCATCAGTCATCAACGAGCTGGGTTGCGACGTCGTCGGCCTGCAGGAAGTCGGTACGCCGTTCGCGGGAGGCAAGGATGCAATGCAACTCGAAGAGCTCGCCCGGGCAACTGGTATGCAGGCGATCGCCGGGCACACCATCATCCATGACAACGGCACCTACGGTAACGCCATCCTGACGCGGCGACCGGTCATCGCAGTACGCCGTCACGAGTTCAATTACCGGCAGCGCGAGCCGCGCGGAGCGCTCGAAGTCGATCTCGACGTTGCCGGGACACTCGTACGTGTGATCGCCACGCATCTCGGCTTGCGCCCCGCGGAACGGCGTTATCAGGTCAATTGCATGTTGCGCGTGTTGCATGATCTGCCGCAGGAACAACCCGTTGTCGTGCTTGGCGACATCAATGAATGGCTGCCGCTCAGCCGCCCGCTGCGCTGGTTGCATGGCGTCCTCGGGCGCGCCCCGGCGGAGCGCTCGTTTCCCTCGGCCCTGCCCCTCCTCGCTCTCGACCGCGTCTGGGTTCGCCCCCGCCATACGCTATTGGCGTTCACGGCGCACCGATCGCCGCTTGCGCGCGCGGCCTCGGACCACCTTCCGGTAAAAGCCCTGGTCGCCACCGGGCTGCCCATGCCCGGCGGTTCGCGCTGATGCTGCCTACGCTGATACTCCCTATCTTCCATCCCGAATCGAGAATGCCGTGCGCTGGAAGGAGTCTTTCCGCGCGGCGCGCCTTGGTCGTCCAACCACTAAGAAGAAGGAGGAGTAAACATGAAAATCGATTCAACCGTCATGTTGCGCCCGGAATCGGGAACCGTCCACACTCGGGGGCCGACGTCTCGCCGGAATTTCCTCTCCTCGGCGGCAGCGGTCGCCACGGCGTACTCGGCGCAAGCGTTCGGGGCCGTGGATAAGTTCGGTCGCGATCGCGACTGGTCGGGCGAAACGCCGGTAAGCTACCCGGAGCCGGCGTTCGAAGTTCTCGACAAGCGCTTCACCGGCCGACAGGGAAATGCCGCATTGCAGCGTATCTGGCGCGGCGCCGGACATGATGCCGCTTTGTGGCTCGAAGGCCCGGTGTGGATGGGCGACTGGGGCTGCCTGCTGTGGAGCGACATCCCGAATCACCGGGTATTGCGCTGGAGCGAAGACGACGGCCACGTGAGTGTGTTCCAGGCCGAATCGGGCTACTCGAACGGCCACACGCGCGACAACCAGGGGCGGCTGATCGCCATGGAACACGACACGCGACGCGTGCGGCGGCGCGAGTACGACGGCTCCTGGACCATTCTTTGCGATCGCTTCGAGGGCAAGCCGCTCAACGCACCGAACGACGCCGCGGTGCATCACGACGGGTCGATCTTTTTCACCGACCCGGGGTACGGCATTCTCGGACCCTATGAGGGTCACAAGGCCGAGCTCGAGTTGCCGGCCTCACGCATCTACCGCATCGACCTCGCCGGCAAGGTGAGTGTGGCCGCCGACGGCCCGATGCGCCGGCCGAACGGGCTCTGCTTCTCGCCTGATTTCAAACGCCTGTATGTGGCCGACACTGGTGCCTCGGACGGACCCCAATACCCGGCAAACATCGTCGTCTTCGACGTCAATGGCGCTCGCCTCGCCAATCCGCGCATCTTCGCCGATGCCGCGCCCGGCCAGGCGGACGGCCTGCGCTGCGATACCGACGGCAACCTGTGGAGCAGTTGGGGCTGGGGCGGCCCGGATACCAACGGCGTACGCGTACATCATCCGGACGGCACGCTCCTCGCCGTGCTGCACACCCCCGAAATCGTTGCCAACCTGTGCTTTGGCGGCGTCAAGCGCAACCGGCTGTTCATGTGCGGCAGCACGTCGATCTACTCCGTATATGTCAATGCGGTGGGCCATGCCCTGAGTTGACGAGGCGGTCGAAACATCGGTCGCCTCAGCGGGCCACATCATCGCGAACAGGGGATCACCGGTTGAAACGTTCGCCAGCCGCTTAGCTCAAAAGAAAAAGCCGGCGTCGCTCGACGCCGGCCCTTTCCTTAAGCGTCGATCAACGCGCGAGGCGAAGGATCGCCGCCACCGCCTTACGGTCGAGCTTGACGAAATTGCCGACGGTGCGCGTATCGCCGTCGGTGCACTTCTCTGCCATCTCGTCAATGCGGTCGTCCTTGATGCCCAGACTGTCGAGCGTGGTGCCGATGCCTAGCGACGTGAAAAAGCGCTCCATGCGCGCGATGCCTTTAAGAACCACCGCCTGCGGGTTAAAGACATCGAGTTCCACGTTCCACACGCGCACCGCCCACTGCACGAAACGCTCGACATCCTGCTTGTAGACGTGCTTCATCCATGCCGGGAACACGACGGCGAGGCCGGCTCCGTGCGCCACGTCGTAGATGCCGCTGATCTCGTGCTCAATGTCGTGCGAGGCCCAATCGCCGATGCGGCCTGTGTTGAGCAGGTTGTTGTGCGCGATCGTTCCTGCCCACATGAACTCGGCCCACGCGTCGTAATCCTTCGGGTTGCGGATCAGCTTGGGCGCCTGCGCGATGATCGTCTTCATCGTCGCCTCGAGCAGCCGGTCGGTGAAGGCCACGTTCTTCACATTGGTGAAATAGCGCTCCATGAGGTGCGCCGTGATGTCCATGGCGCCGCAGGCGATCTGGAAGGGCGGGAGCGTGAAGGCGAGTTCGGGATTGAGGACCGAGAAGCGCGGATAGATCAGGTCGGAATTGACCGCCCGCTTGAGCCAGCCCTCTTCCTTCGTGATCACGGTGCCCGTGCTCGCCTCGCTGCCGGCCGCCGGAATCGTCAGCACCGTGCCCACCGGTAGCGCCGCCGTCGGTTGCCCTTTCCCGAGATAGAAGTCCCACACATCGCCGTCGATGACCGCGCCCATGGCGATAGCCTTCGCCGAATCGATAACGCTGCCGCCGCCGACCGCCAGGATGAGACCCAAGCCCTTTTCCTTGCACAGCCTGACCCCTTCGTGGACCAAGCTGAGCCGGGGGTTCGGCTTGACTCCACCGAGTTCGATCCACTCGACGTTGGCCGCGCGCAGCGAGGCGGTGACCCGGTCGTACAAGCCCGATTGCTTGATGCTGCCGCCGCCGAAATGAAGCAGGATCTTGCGGCTATACGCCGCCGTCTCCGCACCGACCTTGTCTTCGCCGTCGCGTCCGAAAATGATCTTGGTGGGATTGCGAAATTCAAAGTTCTCCATCTGTCTTCTCCTGTTGTGCTGACGCTGTTATCTGATTGTTCCCACGGCCGACTGCCGCTGCGTTACGGGTTCCGCTACTTGCCCTGCCGATCGCTTTGATCCCAAATCGCCCGCGCCACCCACGGCCACCGACCGCGTCGTCCCGCGCAATACGAGTTGCGGAACCATGATCACCGCCTTGCGCCGTGGTTTCTCGCCGCCGATCAGCCGCAGCAGGAGATCGGCGCTGGCCGTCCCCATCTCCAGCGTTGGTTGCGAGACCGTACTTAAGGGCGGGTCGACCATGCCCGCGAGTTCGATGTCGTCGAAGCCCATCACCTCGACCTCCTGCGGCACCGGAATGCCGCATTGCTTCAGCGCCCGCAAGGCACCGATGGCCATGACATCGTTTGCCGCAAAGACGGCGTTGAACGCCGCCGGCGTACTCTTGGCCGCTGTCTGCGTTTCGGCGAGCGCTCCCGCCACCAGCCGAAAACCGCTGTCGACCGAGAAATCGCCCTCCAACACCCGCAAGCGATCCGTGGCTCCTGCAAGGCGTGCCGCTTCTTCAACGCCGGCACGCCGTTCGATCGACTGAGAAAGCCCGGCCGGTCCATTCAGAAACAGCAGTCGGCAGTCATCTCGCCGCAACAGATGCGCCGCCGCTTCGAAAGCGCCGCGCTGATTGTCGACGAACACCCCGTAGCGCGATGTGCGGTGGCCGATGGCCCGGTCGAGCAAAACGATGGGGATGCCGTTGTCTTCGAGCAATCGCACATGCGCGTCATGCATGGACCCGGCCGAATCGAGAATAACGCCGTCGACGCGCTTTTCGATCAGCACTCGGACATACGCCTCCTCGGTTTCCAGCGAGCGGTCGGTATTGCAGAGGAACAGGCTGTATCCGCATTCGTTGAGCCTCCGCTCGGCACCTCTGACAAGCAGCGGGTAAAACGGATTGGTGATATCCGGAATGACCAAACCGATCGAGCGCGACTCCCCGGTGGCCAGACAACGCGCCGTCGAGCACGGCTGGAACCCGGTCTCCTCGACGAGTTTGAGGATCTGCGCCCGCTTCTGCGCGCCAACGCCCTCAGCGCGGTTGTTGAGGACACGGGACACCGTGGCCTTGGAAACCCCCGCCAGCCTCGCGATATCGGTGATCGTCAGTTTGCCCATGAAGATTGCTTATTGTGCTGCGGTGGCGATTGCGGCGACCGCGGCGGACATCGTTCTCAGTAGAAAGAAACCGGTTTACTAAACCGGTTTCGCAATGATAGGGTACGGTCGATCCAAACGCAACCGACGGTTAATCACGAACAAGGAGAAAACGATGTCCGAAATCCCTGGTATCTATCGCCATGTCGTTCTGTTCAAGTTCAAGGCCTCGATACCTGAGGGCCGGGTGGTCGCGATCGAATCGGCGTTCCGCGACTTCTGCGCCCAGCTTCCCTTTGTCAAAGGGTTCGAATGGGGCCGGAACTCCAGTCCCGAAGGTCTCGACCAAGGCTTCACGCACTGCTTTATCGTCACCTTCGGCAGCCCGGCCGATCGCGATCGCTACCTGCCCCACCCTTTGCACCAGGCTTTCTGCCGCGATTACCTCGACCCGGCGCTCGATAAAGTGTGCGTCGTCGACTTCCAGGCAAACGACTGAAGGCAGAAGGCGCTCTTCGGCGCGAACGTTTACGAGCCGGAGAGCCCAGTCACCTGGCCGACCCGGTCAGCCGTATTCGAGGTCGCGCGACTTGCCGCGGAAGACCCAATAGGCGAAAGCGGTATACCCCAGGATCGCCGGCAGTACGATGATCACGCCGATCAGGATGAACATCAGCGATTCCGGCGCCGCGGCCGCCTGCCAGATATCCATGCGCTGCGGCACGATCCACGGGAACAGGCTGTACGCAAGACCGTGGAAGGCAAGAACGAAGATAACCACGGTCGAGCCAAAGGGCACCCACGCCCATGATTCGTTGCGCTGTTCCAGCCGTACCGGCAGCCGCTTGAAGGCAAACGCCGCGAGCAGGAACAGAATCGCCGTAAACGCCGGGATCGGCGCCAACAGGAAAATATTCGGCACCGAGAACCACTTATCGAAGATGGCCCGGCTCATCAGCGGCGTCGCTACCGAAACGCCGACGATCCCGAGCGCAGTCAGCCAGAGTGCCCGTCGGCCCCAAACGATTGCCCGGCGCTGCAGGTCGCCCTCCGCTTTCATCAGTAACCAGCCGGCCCCCAGCAGGCAGTAGCCCGCCGCGAGGCAGAGCGCAATGAAAGCGGCAAAGAGCATGTTGATCGGCGTGCGGTCGAAGCCGACCACCAGCAGGCCCAGCATGTAACCTTGCGCGAGCGCCGCGAGCAACGAACCTCCGACGAAGGCCCGGTTCCACCAGGGCTTGTGGTGCGCCTGTCCCTTGAAGCGGAAGTCGAAGGCGACGCCGCGCAGGATGAGGCCAAGCAGCATGGCGGCGACGGGTAGATAAAGCGCTCCCATCACGATCCCATGTGCGAGCGGAAACGCGGTGAGGAGCACGCCGATGCCAAGTACCAGCCAGGTCTCGTTGGCGTCCCAGAACGGCCCGATCGACGCCACCATCGTGTCCTTCTCTGTGTCGCTGGCGAGGCCCATCAGGATGCCGACACCCAGGTCGTAGCCGTCGAGAACGACGTAGATCAGCACGGCAAGGCCCATCACCGCCATGAACACAAGCGGCAGCCAACCATTGGATTGTGCGAGTTCAGACATGCTTATGCTCCCTGGCGTGGATTTCATTCGCTCGGTAGGGATCGGCGACCGGATTCATGCGTTTGCCGTTGACGTCCGCTCCCGCCTTGTGCGCCAGGTAGAACAGCGTCGACACGAAAGCGACGAGCAACACGGCATACAGAATGAGATACATCGCCAACGTCAGACCGATGCGCTCCGGGGGAACCTTCGTGACGGCATCCGCCGTACGCAGCACGCCCTGCACCAGCCACGGTTGCCGCCCGATCTCGGTGACATACCAGCCGGAGACCAGCGCCACCCAACCTGAAAACGTCATCAGCACGAGTGCCCGGCTCGTTTTCGGCCCGAGTTCGCCGTAACGCCGCAAACGCAATAGGCTCGCCCACGACACAACGAGCATCAGCAGGCCAACGCCCACCATGATCCGGAAAGCCCAGAAGACTTGCATTACCGGCGGATGACTATTCGGGAAGTCGTTCAGCCCCTGAACCTCGGCATCGAACGAATGCTTCAGGTAGAACGACGCAAGTTTGGGAATGGAGATTTCCATGCGATTGCTGCGAGTCGCTTCATCGGGCAGGGCGAACAGCACTGCCGGAACACCGCGCTGCGTCTCCCATAGTCCTTCCATTGCCGCCACCTTTGCCGGCTGGTGTTCGAGCGTGTTGAGGCCATGGAGATCGCCGACGACGATCTGTAGCGGAATCAGCAACGCCGCCACCCACACGGCGCTGCCGAGCGCCACCCGCACGTCGCCGCCGCGATCGCCGCGTCGCCAGCGCCAGGCAGAAATTCCGGCGATCAAAAACGCGGTCGTCAGGCCGCAGGCCATCAGCATGTGCGTGAAGCGGTACGGGAAGGACGGCGTAAAGAGCACGGCAAGCCAACTGGTCACGTGCGCACGGCCATCGATCATCTCGAATCCCGCGGGAGTCTGCATCCACGAACTCAACGCCAGAATCCAGAACGCCGAGAGGGTCGTGCCGAGCGCAACGAGAAAGGTGGCCATGGTCTGCACGCCCTTGCTCACGCGTCCGGTACCAAAGAGCATGACACCAAGAAACGTCGCTTCGAGAAAAAACGCGGTCAGCACCTCGTAGGCGAGCAGCGGTCCGGCGATGTTGCCCACGGTTTCCATATAGCCCGGCCAGTTGGTGCCGAACTGGAAGCTCATCGTCACGCCAGTGACGACACCGATGGCGAAGGTCAGCGCGAAAACCTTGACCCAGAAACGGTAGGCGTCCATCCACGCCGCGCCGCCGTCGCGATCGGAGCGGATCTTGAAGTACAGCAGCATCCACGCCAGCCCGATGCTAAGGGCTGGGAAAAGGATGTGGAAGGTGATGTTGGCGGCAAACTGGATACGTGAAAGGAGCAGTGCGTCATTGAGCAACGAACTCATCGCCTGGCCCCTGCGACCTGGCTTTCCGGCACCGCGCGCAGCGCCTCCTCACGCTCGTTCGATTCCTGGCATGCAACGCAGCGCAGCGCGCTCGGCTGCACCATCAAGCGTTCAAACGGAATCTGTTCACCACAGTCGATACACACGCCGGCGTCGCCCGCCTCAATCCGTTGGCGAGCGGTCTCGATGTCGCGCAGTTCGCGCATCTCGCGCACCACAGCGCCGTTCTCGTTGCCCCGTTCCTGGTCGATGTCGGCCTGATCGGCCACGTCCCCGAGCGGCGCCGCCTGGCCCGGTGCGTCGATGTCCCGCAAGCGGCCGACGCGCTCCTGGACCATGTCCTTCAATTCCTGCTCGCGCTCGTCAAGACGTTGCCGGAGTTTGGTGATTTGCTCCTCACTCAGTTCCGTATTCACTGTTTTGCCGTTCATTTGGTTCATCCTTATTAAGAAAGCTTAAAACCATGGGCGAGGCAAGGTTTTCACGCCTGCCTCGCGAGACGGCCGTTCGAACGCCCGCAAGCCGAATTGTTCAGATTGCCTGGAAACCTCCGTCGATCAGAACACCTGGGGCCGTCATGGTTTTTCGACGGCAAACCCGGTGCCGGTTCACGAAGGCCAACGCGGGAACGCAGCCGGTAGCCACGAACCCACAAGCGTTTGGCGAGCGGGAACGGGGTTTGCAATAACTGGCAGGACGGAGTTGCCCTCCCCATGTTTTCACTCTTGTTTTCCGCGTTTCCGCGGATCACATGCGGCCGATTGCCCGTTCCCATTCATGACTTCAGGTGCCTCATGCCAACCCCCACGCCGTTCCGCTCTATCGCCCACCCGCTCACGTTGCCTCTGCCGATTTACGTGCCGCAACAGGGACATGTGGCGGACTCCGGGTCGCCCGGAGCAATGCGCAATCGCGCCACGGCGGGCGATGACAGGAAAGACAACCGACGGGACGAGGATATCGATCCGTCCATCGTGCCGGCGGACGCGCTCAAGCATCCCGGCCCGCGCCACCGCATCGTGATCGTCGGCGGTGGCGCCGGCGGTCTTGAACTTGCCGCGCGGCTCGGAGACGACCTCGGGCGGCATGAGGAGGCAGAGATCGTCCTCGTCGACCTTGCGTTAACTCACCTCTGGAAACCGCTGTTGCATGAAGTCGCCGCCGGTACATTGGGGCCGCACGAGAACGAATTCGACTACTTGCAGCAGGCCCGAGATCATCGCTTCCGTTTCCAGTTGGGCCGCCTGGAAGCAATCGACCGCAAACGCAAGGAAATCTGGCTGGCACCGTTGGTTGGCGACGACGGTATGGAAGTCGCCCCGCACCGATCACTCACTTACGACACGCTGGTGATCGCAATCGGTGCCATCGACAATGATTTCAATACGCCGGGCGTGCGTGAATATGCGCATTCGCTCAACGACAAGGACGACGCGCAACGCTTCCACCGCCGCCTGCTGGCGCTCTGCGCCCGTTCCGAAATGGTCTCCGCAGCCCCCGTACGCGTGGTGATCGTCGGCGGCGGCGCGACGGGTGTCGAATTGGCCGCTGAACTCTCCAGCGCGGTCGATGTGATCGCCTCGTACGGCGTCGAGCTCAAGGAACTCCGTCGCCCGGTTCACATTACTCTCACCGAACTCGCCCCTCGCCTGCTCGGCGCCTTGCCGGAAGAAGTGGCACGTCGAGTACATGAGGATCTGGAGCAGCGGGGAATCGCCGTCCGCGTCGGGCAGAAGGTCGAATCGGTGGATGCCGGGGGGGTCGTACTCGCCGGAGGTGAGCGCATCGACGCCGATTTGACGGTATGGGCGGCCGGGATTCAGGGACAGAGCATTCTCAAAACGCTCGGCGATCTGGAGACTAATCGGCTCGGTCAGCTCATCGTCCGCCGCACGTTACAGACCACGAGGGACGAGGACATTTTCGCCATGGGCGACTGCTCCAATTGCATTGCTCCAGAGGGCACTCGTCCTCCACCCCCGACCGCACAAGCCGCCAGCCAGCAGGCGCAGTTGCTCGCTCAATCGCTACCGCGCCGTCTGGCAGGGAAACCGTTGCTCGAATTCACATACCATGAGCGGGGCAGCATCGTTTCGCTCGGAGGCGACGAGGCGATCGGCAAGGTGTCGACGCGCGGCCGCGACGTCACGATCCAAGGACGCCTTGCCCGCCTCACCTATTGGGCGCTCTACCGACGTCACCTGAACCTCCTGCTCGGCACCGTACGTACAGCCTTGATGACGGTCGGCCAGTGGCTTTCGCGCCGCTCTCAACCGCGGGTGAAACTGCACTGACGGTCCCACGGCTCCTGGCGCCCAGATTCCCGAGGCTTGCTGGCCAATCGCTGGTTAGTAGGTTAGCTACGTCCAGCCCCAAACCTGCGGGTTTCGGCGAGGAAACCGCTTGTTTGCCTAACTCTCTGATTCCCTCTCTCAAGCGCTTCCGTCGCGCCATCTACCGATCTGGCTCAGGACAGAATTTCTGCTGACAGTTAAAGCACCACACAACAACACACTCCTCATAACAAAAACAATATTTATTGTTCAATACGTCTGTATATTTCCAAAATGAGGTGGCATACTCAGCCGTCTTGCTCGAACACGTCTGTCTTATAGATTGGTATAACAAGAAATTGGCGTTATTAGGAAAACCAGACTTCTTTTCTCTCAAACCTGAAAGGCCGCTATCCATCTCTTAAGCGATCGGACCCACCATGTCTGCCTGGATCATTGCCCTTCCCTTCATGTGCCTCGGCGCCGTCATGACGCATCTGTACATCCTTCGCAAGAAGCGAATGGAACAGAAGGCGCGCCGCGAGGCGCGGATCAAATATGTGAAGCGGCGCCGCAAGCTTGCGGCACGCCTGCAACGGATCGTCGGCGACGAACTGCTCGCGGCTCGTCTTGCGCGGGCCGAGGGTATGCGGCTGAAGGTCCCTTCCTCCAGCATCGAGGCGCTATCTGCCGCCATCGAACTCGCGCGTCAGGAACGTGAAGCAAACCGGCTGCTGATGGGCAGAGCCCATGCGGAGGAACCAGCAAAGCCGAAGAGTTCGCCAAGTCAGCCGCGCCCGGGCGAAGCCATCGCCGGCCCCGACCGATCGCCTCCTCGTACCCCGTCGCGCACGGTGACCGGACGGCGCAGGACGTGGCACCGGTCATCACCGCACGGCCAACACTAATCTGACCTTCTATCTGGCCCCGACCGCTCCGTCCTCAAATCGACGGAGCCCTGCGCCACGGCGTCCGGGCATCCCTTCGCAAGCCGTCAAAAGACGAGTTTGCCGAGGAAAACACCGAAAACGAGTACGATCAGGAAAATGATCAGCGCGGTGAAGAAAACGAACTTGGCCAAGCCGGCAGCACCGGCGGCCAGCTTGGTGAAGCCCAGCATCCCGGCGATCACCGAGATGACGAACAGGACAATAGCCAGCTTGATCATGAAACGCACTCCTCTCTTTGTTGTTCGCGACCTCGGTGCAGCTCCGTTCTGAGTGCCATCGTCGTCGGTCTGCGGTTGCCGTAACCGGCACTTGGGCTGGCTTCCCGTACTGCACCGGGGCCGGGATTTCGCCACGTCGTCCGCACAACGCACGAAAGCTCGGAACCCGGCGCAGCCGCGAAGCACACCTACTCCGAACGACGAGACATCCGCGTTCGACCAGCGCGCTACTTTGGCAAAGCGTATGCCCGGGTCCTAACACTCCGGGCTGCATTCCTTTGGCACAAAAAACGACTAGAGGTAGTAAGCCCAGCGACGCGCGAACCATTCCATCAGCCGCGTTCCGACTGGCCTTTCGTGCCACTCGCGCGCATCCACTTCATGCGCGGCGCCCTCGTCCATCATGAAGAGTTTCTCCAGCTCACCCGCAAAACGGCGATCAAGTATGAGAACGTCAGCCTCGTAGTTATGCACGAAGCTGCGCCAATCGAGATTGGTCGAGCCGACGCTCGACCAAACGCCGTCGATGACGGCGGTTTTCGCGTGCAGCAAAGCGTCGCGGCGCTCGAACAGGCGAACGCCGGCGGCCAGCAGATCGTCGTAATTCGAGCGGCCGGCATGGAACGGTGCCCAGAAGTCACTGAAGCCGGGCAGCATCAGCCGTACGTCCACGCCACGTCGGGCGGCATCCATCAAGGTCTGCAGTACGCGCTTGTCCGGGACGAAATAACCGTAGGTGAGCCAGATTCGCTGCCGCGCGTGCTCCATGGCCGAGAGAAGCGCAATGTACTGCTCGCTACGCTGGCTCGCCGGATCGGCGGCGACAAGGCGGATCGCCATGGTTCCGGCCCGCTCGGGCTTTTCGGCTAACCGAGCCCGGCGCTCGCCAACCTTGCGTGCCGAGGGCGGCCATGCGCCGTTCTTTCGGCCTCCGGGCGCAGTGCGTTCAGAGGCTGCGGCGACGGGAAGAGGTCCCGTGCGATCAACGCCGGACCCGCTCTCGGCGTTGTTCTGGACGCCGGCCTGAGCTTCGTCGCACCCCTGCTGCTGCCACATCGCGTCGAACAACCCGTTGAATTGACCGACGACGGGCCCACGTACCAGGACATGTGTGTCGCGCCAACCCGATTCGCGCGTTGGCGCCTTCTTTTGACGGGAAAAGGATGAGCTGCTATAGACCGCACTGATGTTGATTCCACCCGTGAACGCCACCTTGTTGTCCACGATCAGCAGCTTGCGGTGGTCCCGGTTGTTGATGCTCAGACGTTCGTCCTGCTTGAGGCGCGTTGCGGTGACCGGATTGAATTCGCAAACCTCGACACCCGCTGAACGCAGGCGATCGAAAAACTCGTCCGGAGTCGAGAGCGAACCGACGCCGTCGTAGAGGATGCGGGCCCGTACGCCTTTGGAACGCTTGGCCTCGAGAATGGCAGCAAGGCGTTCGCCCATTCCCTCCGCTTCGAGAATATAGGTCTCGAGATCGATGTTCGACCGGGCTTGCGAAATCGCGCGCAGCATCTCGCGCTGCGTTTGTGGACCATCGATCAAGAGTCGGGCGTCATTGCCAAGTGAAACAGGCTCGGTGATCGACTCCTGTACATGCCGCAGATGCTGCGCAAGAAGCCCGTTCTCTCCTTCCGGATCCAGTTGACGCAAGGCCGCCGCCGTACGCTCCGGCGTCAAGGGTCCCTGTTCATCTTCGAGGAGAACATTGGCCGTCCGGCTGCTCGGCGCCGGCGCTCTCGTGAGATCAACCGACTCGGCGGGCGGCAAAGCGCAGGCCGTAAGTGCCAGTCCGGCGAGCACCGCCACGCAATTACGGCGCAGGCGGAATCTCAGAAAAAAGCCGCCTGCCCAACGGCCGAAGTAGACCGAATTGCATGCGGCTGGCGACATGGCAGAGTGGATATCAGGTCGAGGCGGCGGGCATCGTCGGGCGCAGCGCGTTGATCACTTCCTTTACCCCTGTCACACCGCGCACGATGGTGTCGATGCGCGTGATTTGATCGGCCGCGACTGTGCCGTTCAACGTGACATGCCCGTTATCCACCGAGACGGAAACAGCCGTTGCATCAACAGATTTGTCCGCGGACAAAGCCTGTTTGATGCGCGAAGGAAGGATGTCGTCTCCCACTTCTTTGCCACCCGCCGGCGGCGGATCTTTGAGGACGGCGACATCGGTTGGAGGCGCTTCCGGCGCCTTGTTGCATGCCGCGAGTCCCCAGGCGGCAAAGACGAGCCACAAGGCAACGACGATCCCGAGTCCGCGATGAACGCCCGGCGAAGCTTCCGCCGGGCAAGAGAATGCGGCCGGGCCGTCGGCCAAACACAATGAAGTCGCTCCGCTCATCGTCTCATCAGGCTAAGAATGAAGGAAACGAGCGCGAAAATGAGGAACACGTAGAACAGAATCTTCGCGATCCCAGCCGCGCTTGCCGCGATACCGCCAAAGCCGAACAGTGCGGCGACGATGGCGATGACAAGAAATACTCCAGCGTAGTAAAGCATGGCATCTCCTTTTTCACGTGGTTGCTCCACCCCGACGCCCACGCCTGGCAAGCCGCGTGCCGTCGCCCCCAATCCCGCTCCCCGAGAGCTTCGCGCCGTTTTCTCACGTTCCGCGACGGCGGCCAAAGGGTACAAGTGCAACAAAAGGAATAACTTCCGAGTTACCGCGAGCGACCAGACGCTACGAGCCTGAATCGGCCCTCTCGCGGGCACGAAAGCTGCCCGGCGAGTTCCAAAGCCGACTGGCTGAGAAATCCTCACCATCAGGTCTCGGCTTCCGTTTTTTGGAAGACATTTGCCACGGACGCGGTGTTTCTTATTGATCTTGCGACTTCGCACTGAGAAGAGGGGCGCCCCGAGAGACAGGACGCCTGTCCCGCCGCATGCCGCGCTACACGCGCTCCTGCCCCGGCAGGAGCCTTGGCACATCCCTAAGCCGGCAGCGCGCTCCGCTGGCGGAACAACTCAACAAAGCCGCCCCGGCGCGCGGACCATCCGACGCTCTCGACCATTCTGAAAAGACGATGCTGCCCAGTTCACTGCATTTGCCACTCAGCATGCTGCCGCAGCCGACCGAGACGACCTGCGGCCCGACGTGCCTGCACGCGGTGTATCGCTATTGGGGAAGCGATGCGTCGCTGGAAACGGTCATCGGGCGCACACGCTCGCTGCGGCACGGCGGCACCTTTGCCGTGTTCCTGGCCTGCGACGCGTTGCTGCATGGGTACTCGGCGACCATCTACACCTTCAACATCAACGTTTTCGACCCGACGTGGTTCCGCAAACGGACGGACGTCGATATTGCGGAGCGGTTGCATGCGCAACGTGAATGGAAACGCGACCGCCGGCTGACCTACGCGACGGACGGATATCTCGAATTCCTTCGCCTTGGCGGCAAACTCCGGTTTACGGATCTCTCGCCGCCGCTGGTGCGCGGTCTGTTGCGCCGCCGCCATCCGATCATCACGGGGGTGAGTTCAACGTTCCTGTACCGAACGGCGCGCGAGTTCGGCCCGCTCGACATTGCCGACGATCTGCGCGGGACACCATCCGGCCACTTCGTGGTCATCGCCGGCTACGACCGTCCGGAACGTAAGCTGCTCGTCGCCGATCCCTATGGCCCGCATCCCTATGGGACAAGCCGGGACTACTGGATACGCATGGACCGCGTGTTCAATGCGGTGATGCTCGGCATCATGACGCACGACGCCAACCTACTCGTCATATCCCCACGCAAGGATGATCGGCGCGAATTCAACGTAAACGGCGACAACACCATGGAGGTCGAATGAGCACCCTGATCGTCGTCGATGATCCCGACGACTGGCCCCCGGCCGCAGACGAAGCCGGCCTCACCATCGTTCCAGCCCGTAGTTACCTGACCGAACCGGCGTACGGCGAAGACCGCAGCGCCCGGGTGTTCAACCTTTGCCGTTCCTACGATTACCAGAGCCTCGGCTACTACGTTTCGCTGCTCGCCGACGCGCGCGGCCACAAGCCGTGGCCACGGGCCGGCACCATCGAGGACTTGCAGTCGCACAACCTGGTGCAAGTCCTTACGGCGCAGCTTTCACAGCTCGTGGACCAGACGCTGGCACCATTGAAGTCCGATCATTTCGAACTCAGCGTCTATTTTGGGCGCAACCTTGCGCAACGCTATGACGTCCTCGCCAGTCAGTTGTTCTCGCTTCTGCGTGCGCCGCTGTTCCGCGCCACGTTCGAACGCTCCGGCGGCCACTGGCAGACCTGCGGGGTACGCCTGCTCGGCATCATGGAGCTTCCCGAAGATCATCGGCACTTCGCCGTGGGGTCCGGACTCAGCTATTTCGCCGGCCGCAACAAACCGGGCAACGGGAATGGCCGCCACCGCTTCGAGTTGGCCATTCTGCACAATCCGCAGGGCGCCAACGTGCCGTCGAACGAGGAAGCGCTGCAGAAATTCGTCGCCGCCGCGAATGAACTCGGCATGCATGCGGAGCTGATCACGGAGGAAGATTTCGAACGTCTCCCGGAGTTCGACGCCCTGTTCATCCGCGATACGACCTTCGTGCATCACTACACGTATCGCTTTGCACGCCGCGCCGAAGGTGAAGGGCTCGTCGTCATCGACGACCCCGAATCGATCCTCAAATGCAACAACAAGGTCTATCTCGCGGAGCTGTTGGCGCACCACAACTTGCCCGTTCCCCGAACGCTGGTCATCCACCGCGGCAACATCGAGCATATTGTGCCGCTGCTCGCCTTGCCGTGTGTTCTGAAGCAACCCGACAGCTCGTTTTCGGTGGGCGTCGACAAGGTCGAGAGCGAGGACGAGTTGCGCAAGACGGTCAACGGGTTGCTGGAAAAATCCGAGTTGATCGTGGCCCAGGAATGGCTTCCGACCGAGTTCGACTGGCGCGTCGGCATTCTCGATCGGCGCGTTATTTTTGTCTGCAAATATTACATGGCACACGGCCATTGGCAGATCATCGATCACAACGGCATGTATGGGCGCAGCGAGGGAAGGACCGAAGCCCTTGCGGTCGGCGAAGCACCGCAGGAGGTCGTACGTATCGCGCTCGAAGCCGCTAACCTCATCGGTGACGGATTTTACGGCGTGGACATCAAACAGACGTCGACGCGCTGTTGCGTCATCGAGGTCAACGACAACCCGAACGTCGACGCAGGCAATGAGGATGCCGTCCTCAAGGATGCTCTCTACCGCGAAGTCATGGCGGTTTTCCGGCGCCGGCTCAAGGGCGGCAGCCCAGGTGGTGAAATATCATGAACGGACGTGACAACGAGATGGACGCGACGGTCCCCACCGCTTCCTCGCAAGACCGAGGACATATCGAGCAGCGGCCGACGCCGCGCCTCGCCTTGCTTCCGGCCTTCGCAGGCTATGGCATAGAAATCGAGTACATGATCGTCAACCGCGCGACACTCGACGTGCAGCCTATCGCCGACCAGCTCCTGACCGATCCCGAAGGGAGCCCGACCAATGACGTCGAACACGGAAACATCGGCTGGTCCAACGAACTAGCGCTGCACGTGCTCGAGTTGAAGAACATCCGCCCCGTGCCGGATATGACCACGCTGGTCGGCGCTTTTCAGGATGAAGTGCGCACGATCAACGATCGCCTCGAAGCCCTCGACGCCTGCCTGATGCCCGGCGGCGTGCACCCATGGATGGACCCGCGCCGCGAAACGCAGCTTTGGCCGCATGACCATGCCGAGATCTATCGCAGCTTCGACCGCATTTTCGATTGCCGCCGCCATGGATGGTCCAACCTGCAAAGCGTGCATCTCAATCTACCGTTTGCCGACGATGCGGAATTCGCCCGGCTGCATGCCGCCGTCCGGCTCGTTTTACCGATCCTACCCGCGCTCGCCGCAAGCTCACCGTGGGTCGACGGCAAAGCGACCGGATTCATGGACTACCGTGTGGAAGCCTACCGCAAGCATCAAGCCCGCATTCCGACCTCGATGGGTAAAGGGATTCCCGAGCCCAGTCGCTCGCCCACGGAGTATCGCGAACACATTCTGGTGCCGATGCTGAACGAAATCACCTCGTTCGACGACGTGCTCGGCCCGGACGCCGGCGCGCTCAGTCAGGAATGGGTCGACGCGCGCGCCGCCGTTCCCCGATTTGCGCGCCATGCGATCGAAGTCCGACTGCTCGACGTTCAGGAATCCACGACGTCCAACCTTGCCGTTGCAGCGGCGACGGCGGCGCTCGTGCGTCGTCTTTATGACGACATGACGGACGCACAACTGGAGAACCCGCTGCCAACCGATTCCTTGGTGACCTTGCTGGAACGTTGTACACGTGACGCCGAACACGCAATCATCGACGACGAGCTTTACCTATCGCGGCTCGGTCTCGGCGGCAAACCCTGCGCTGCCAGCAAGCTGTGGTCGACCTTGATCGATGCCTTTCTCGCTGACGGTCTTCTCGATCGCACCTGGTTGCCCGCGCTGACCGTGATCCGTGCGCACGGCCCTCTGGCGCGACGCCTTTCGGAAGCGCTCGACGGCGATCCTGGCCGGCTGCGCCCTGTCTACGCGCGGTTATGCGAATGCTTACGCGATGACGCGATGTTCCTGGCCACCGGCTGATAACGCCGTTCGCGTATAGCGCGTTCCTGATCGTCGCAACGATGCCGACCACTGGCCGCCCCTCACGTTTTCTCGTCACCTGCGAACACGGTGGCAACCGCGTGCCGGCGCCTTACCGCGCCCTCTTTGCGAGCCACCAAGCGCTCTTGAGGAGCCATCGCGGCTACGACCCGGGAGCGTTGCGTCTGGCTCGCGAACTGGCCGCCTCGCTCGGCGCGCCGACCGTACTGGCGACAACGAGCCGGCTGCTGATCGACCTTAACCGTTCCCCCGGCCATCCGCGTCTCTACTCGGAGGTCACCCGCCCCTTGCCGCTTGCGGCGCGTGAGGAAATCATGGCCCGCTACTACCTTCCCTATCGCCAGCGCGTTGAGCGACAGGTCGGCACATTGCTGGAGCAAGGGTTTCGCGTGGTCCACCTATCGAGCCACAGCTTCACGCCGGTGCTCGACGAACAAGAGCGGAATGCCGATGTGGGCTTTCTCTACGATCCCACGCGGGAGACCGAACGTGTTTTCTGCCTGCATTGGATCGCGGCGTTGCGCCAGCGTTTGCCGGATATCCGTCTACGCCGCAACTATCCGTATGCCGGTCGCTCGGACGGCTTATGTACCTGGCTCCGCCGCCGGCATCCCGGTAACCTTTACCTGGGCGTCGAACTCGAAGTTAACCAGCGCCATGCAACCGCTGGTGGTACCCCTTGGCAAACCTTGCGGCGGAGTATCGTTTCCGCATTGGTGGAGGCGGCCGAAATGCTTGACGCCCATGAGGTTGGCCTCAACGGACATCCCCACGCAGCTGCGTAGAATTCCAAAGAAGTCGTTTTTCCAGCATTGAGTTGCAGCGCATCAAGCTTGCCCTGCGGGGCGTCGGAAATGCCGGATGAATAGCACGGCCCAAGCGACCAGCAGAAGAGCGAAAATTCCGAGCCCCCCAAACAGAAAGTCTTCGGACAGACGGGGCGGCGTATGTCGATTTGCCTGCAATACCAGCCAGTGAACGTAGCACATGAATGCCGCTACCATTACCCCCAGCCATGAGGAACGGGTGGTGAGATAGGTAATGGTCTCCGCTCGGCGATCTGGCGCGAGCCAAAAATCGCGGTTGGGCAAATTGATCATTCCCACCGGCACGGCGCGCACGGAATGCCCCGCGATGACGAGCAGGAGCGGAACTCCAACCGTCACCCCGATCATGAACACGCGGTAAGTCTGGCGCGGCATGAAGCCGTCGGCCGCGCCGCCGGCGCCGAAATGCGAGGCGACGATTTCCGGCAGCCCAGCGGACGTGACAAAGACGAAAACGCCGGCGACGAGCGCTGCCAAAAGGAGCGCTGTGAACGATCTCGTCGACCTGCCCATAATCAGCGCCCCCCTAGAAAGCGTCTTCAGCTGACCGCTAATCGATCGACTGGCCGAAGCGGTTCCAGCGCGGCTGCCAGTGCCCCGTGATGTCTGCCGAAACCAGGATGCGCGTCGCCCGCCCGATCAGCCGGTGGCGCGGCACGAGCCCAAAGTAGCGCGAATCGGCGCTGTTGTCGCGATTGTCTCCGAGCATCAAGTAGTGCGCTTCCGGCACCCGCACCGGGCTAAAGGTATTACGCGCTTGGACTCCTTCAAGAATCTGCATGCGGTGGGCGCGTTGTTCGATCGTTTCCGTCACACGCAACGCCGGTACCTCGACGCCCGGTTCGACACGCTCCTGCCCGGATTCAGGTTCGGTGTAGCGGGCGGCCGTCCCGTTGATGAACAGCACTTCGTCGCGCATTTCCACCAAGTCGCCCGGCAAGCCGACGATCCGCTTGATCAATCGGGTACCGTCCTTGGGCGACGAAAAAACCACCACGTCGCCCCGCTTTGGTTTGCCGGTGCTCAGCACAACCACGTCGGTCAGCGGCATCTTAAGGTCATACGCGAGACGATCGACGAAAACCACGTCGCCCTCCAGCACGCTCGGCCGCATCGATTCGGAGGGAATCGGATTCCAGTCGGCGACGGCCAGCCGGAAGATGCCGAAGCCGAGCATGAACGCGACAAATCCACGATTGCTTCTGATCCATTTCCTCATTTTTCCTCCAGTCACTGGCTCTGTTGTTTCTACCTCACTGGCTCGCGGCGGCTCTTCATTCAGCAAACCGTTCGGTAGCTTAATGGTAATAGCGGTCAAAATAGGAAAGCGGCGGCAAATCCTTGCGCGCCGCGGGGTCGATGGGCCCGTAGTACAAGTCGAAAAGGCCGCGCGGTACGTATTCGCCGCTAACCAGCTTGCGTATGCGGACAACCCGCTCGGCATTCAGCGCCGGCGCCGTGCGCACGTTGAAAACTTCCGGCGCAATGAGCATCGCGACGATCGACGTGTACTCGTCGTCAGTCAGTTCCCGGAAGGATTTGTCGAAATAGGTGTGCGCCGCCTGCTCGAAACCTTTTACGTCGCGCCCGAGGTAAGCGGTGTTCAGGAACAGGCGGAGTTGTTCTTCCTTCGGCATCAGAGGGTCCAACGCGAAGCCGGCAATCAAGGTTTGTCTGATCTTTGCAATACCGGGCGAGAACTTCTCGAAATAGAGTTGCTTGACGAGCGCCTGGGTAATCGTTGTGATGCCGGCGCCCGGTGTGGAAAGATCGACGCCGCGGTGCTGGAAAAAGCGCGGATCCTCGACCTTGAGCAGGATGTCGAGCCGATGTGGCGTCAGATCGGACACCGAGATCGGATAGTGCGCCGCCCGTGCGGCGGGCAGGACCGTATCCTCGGTGAACTGCCGGGCTCGGCCAACCTCCCAGGCGTAATACAAAACCACAGGAATGCAGAACAGGATAAGCGCGACGGCAAGCACACGAAGCAAACGAACAAAGCGCATGGCAGATCTAGTCGGGAGTGTATTCAATCAAGGAACGTCCGAACCGAGCAGTTCGAGGAAAGCGCTCAAGTCGGGCATCGAATCGTAGTACAACCCGTCGCCATCGCAGGCGTCCCAGGACGCCCTGGACGCAAGATGCAACTGCGCGGCGAACCGGAGCGGCGCATCCGTCTCGAGAAGACCGACGGGAATCCAATAGTACGGCAAACCTCGCAGCGGGTTTGGTACCGGTGACCCGCAGGTGGCACAAAAATCGGAACGGAAGCCGCTATCCTTGCACCAGGATGAAATCGCCTGCTCGCCGTTCAACCAGCGGAATTTGCGCGCCCCGACGATGGTTGCGGCATTCGAGGCAGTACCGCTCTGCTTTCGGCATAGCGAACAATGGCACTGGTACAAGCGAGGGATCGAACCGAGGATTTCGAACGCGACCTCACCACAGAGGCATTTTCCTATCATGCGCAATACCTGCATCCAAGCTTGCCCGTTTGTGAAACGGGCGTGAGAGTTCCCATCACATGCCCTCGCCCATGGCAGAGGCATTCCGGCAGGCGGCTGAGGGTTCGTCGGGACGCATACGAAACAGCGTAACGAGCAGGAAAACCAGACCGAAGATGATCGAGAACGTACCCATGAACGGCGGCACGTACGTCATCGGCTCTGGCCCCGGGATCAGTGCGTTCCGCTCAGGCGCTTTCGGGTCGAAATAGACGCGAACCTGCGCTCCTTTCCGGAATGCCGAAAGCATCTCCTCCGACTCGGTTTTCGTCCGTGTCGAGCGCTTGTTGTAATCAAGCCTTGACCCTTCGTAGCGCACGCCGCCGACGATGAAATGATATTTGACCTCTTGTGAGTAGCCACGGTGACTGGAATTGAACACCGTTTCCGACAGATCGACCACGCCCTCTGCCGCAGGCCAAGTCCGGCTGGCCCGGGCTTCCAGCAGGATCGACAGACTGATGGCCAGGATCACCGTCCCAACCGAGATGCAGAAAACGGAGAAGACGACGCCGAGAAGGGTTTTCAAGTTGGCCGACCAGCGTGAAAGCAAAGCCAAGTCAATAGCAGGAGGCATCATCCGTCAGTCCGTTTCAGGCTCGGCATCCTCGTACGCGCTGGGTATAAAGCGCGGTGTGCATAGCGCAAGGAAAACGAGATCGTCCGTCCAGGGATTCGTAATCCGCTGGCGGCAACCTGGCGGAATGAGAACAACGTCGCCCGCCCGCACGATGTGCGGTGAAAGATCGCCAACTTCAACCACGCCCTCCCCCGCGAGTACCACGTATCGCTCCGTCGTTCCCTGAAGGCGATGCCACCGGGTCGCCGTTCCTGGGCGAACCCTCGCGCGAGCGACTGACAACGCGGCATCCCGGTCGCTGTTCGACCACTCGGTGATGTAACACCCCTCGTCGATCAGATGCTCGGATGCCGGATCACAAACAATGACTCCCGGAATCATTTCGGGATTCTTCCCAATGCAACCTCCGATAACGACTGCTCTGTGTACGATAAATTCAAACAGCATTCCTAGGAAAGCTATCGTTGTCAACGATGCGCCCCGCTACTGAGCGCCAGATCGTCGGTTGGCGGCGCCAGCGCCGGTGGGACCGTATGAAAAACCTCGCGTCGACTGCAAAAGCTCACCTACTGGGGAATAAATCGCGCGCAGTAGGCCATTCCGTTCTTCGTGGCCCAAACCACGTATCGACGAACGGAAGCGCCTCCTCAAGCGAGTCGAGCACGGTTACGCAGTTCGAGGCGAGTTCGGCCGTCGGCCGCAAAAGGTCCGGGACGATAACGAGCCGGGCGCCGGCAGCGAGCGCTGCGCGGGCGCCGAAATGACTGTCTTCGAAGGCCAAGCACTCCGTCGCAGGAATGCCAAGGCGGCGCGCAGCGAGGAGGTAAACCGCCGGGTCTGGTTTGCCACGGGGAACCTCGTCGCCTCCTGCAACCGAGCTGAAGAAGTGAAGAATGCCGGCCATATGCAGGCGTTCCTCGATTTCCGCAAAGGACGACGACGAAGCCACGGCGCAAGGGACGCCGCGTTCCACGAGCGTGGCCAACAGGCTTTTGACGCCAGCTTTCACCGCAAAGCCGGTGGAGGCGCACAGCGCAATGAGCCGTTTCTCGACCGTCAGCCGCGCCAACTCGAACGAGTCGATGCCACCGAAGGCTTCGATCATGATCGCATCCGACTCTGCCGAGGAGCGCCCGACGACCGCTGTGTAGTGATGTTCGGAGAAAGCGACACCGAGTTGTTCCGCCGCGCTCAACCAGGCGCTCATGATCGACCGCTCGGAATCGATGAGCAGGCCGTCCATGTCGAAAAGCGCGCCGCGGAACATCATATATGTGGGGGTCTCGGTGACTTCTGGATTGTGTGAAGATTCGACGACGATTTCAGTTTCGCCCCGTCAGCGATGCGGTATATACCCCGGCCCCGATCAGGCAACACGCACCTGACCGGTTGAAAAGCCGCCTTGCGGCAGGCCGCTCGGCCGCGGCGCGGAAGCGCCCCGCCGCCAGCGCATACACCAGAAGAACCAGGCAGGCGATGGACGCGAAAGCGGCGCCGAGGATCAGCATCTGCGGCCCGGCCGGGTAGGCTGAGTCAATGAATTGCGGCATGAACGCCGCGTAAAAGGCGAGGCCTTTCGGGTGCAGGATGTTCGCCGTGAAAGCGCGCGCGACGATCTTCAGCGGCCGAGTATCTTTCCGAACCGTGCTCTCGGGACCTTCAGGCTGAACACGCCATAACTGGATGCCGAGAAAGACGAGGTAGGCGGCGCCGCACCATTTGAGGATCGAAAAGAGCGTCGCCGAGGCCGCGAGCACGGCGCCCAGCCCCAGGAAGGTAAGCGTCATCGCCGAGATATCGCCAAGGCAAACACCGAGTATGCAAAGCAGCGCCGCTCGGCGCCCGGAAGAAAGCGCGTAACCTGTCACGAGCAGGATCGTCGGCCCCGGAATGACGACAATCGCGAACGCGGCCGCCGAGAACGTCAACAGCACATCAAAAGGCACCCATTCCATAACGTTTCCTCCGCAAAC
This sequence comes from Propionivibrio soli, assembly GCF_025770765.1. Lineage (GTDB taxonomy): Bacteria > Pseudomonadota > Gammaproteobacteria > Burkholderiales > Rhodocyclaceae > Propionivibrio > Propionivibrio soli. The sequence goes on from NZ_JANZKY010000004.1 coordinate 242,961, forward strand.
GACTGTCGGAATTATCGCCCGGAGGCATCGGCAACGAGAAGACCTGGCCGCATTTCGTGGACTACATTCTTTCGGCGCCGGAAAAGACCGGTGTCACGAGCCCGTTCGCCGAACTCGATCTGCGCAAACAAGGCGAGAACGCCCCATCGGTGCTAGGGCGACGTGACTCGCGAACCGGTTGCTGCCGGAGTGAGGAAAGCGGTCGGTGTTTTCGTGTTCACGGAAAGCGATGCGTTGAATCTCGCAACCGTTACCCGCGCCCGCTTCATCCTGGCGTCTACGTGGCCGTTCGCCAACATGGCAAACGCCAGCCCGATCGACGCGTCGATGGCCTCGCTGCGCTTCGTCAAGGCGGAAATCGTCTCGCACAAGGCGTGCCAACTGCTCACGTCGCCACCGCTTATCCGCTTCCCCAAATATCTCGATGAGGATTCGCGCGACCAGATCCTGTTCGCCGGCCCCGAAATTACCGCAACTTGCAGCGGCGCTTTCTTCTCGGGCCGCGCCCGCTCACCTACGTCCGCACGGGAATCGAGTCGCGGCGCTGTTGGCTCTTCCGTCACTAGTTTCTGCGCGACACGGCATAGCGACCGACCTACTTCATACCCAGTCGCTTGGCCATCTCGTCGGTCAAGGACTGGTCGTTGGCATAACCTTCCCATGGGTCGTGCATACGAGTCTTGAGCCGTTCGGCAAGATTTTGCACGGTCCACACGGACGCTCCGGCTAGCCTCTCGAGTTCATCGCGGGCGATGGGAACGGAGACGCCGAGCCCCGGCCTCGCCCGGACCGAGTAGGCGGAAACCGTGGTGCCGCCTTTCTGGTTGCGCAAATAGTCGACGAAAATCTTGCCGACGCGATTTTGCGGGCCCATGCGAGCCGAGAAACGGTCGGGTAACTGCCGCGCAAGGTGCGAGGACACCGCTTTGCAGAAAGCCTTGGCAAAAACCCAGTCGCGCTCGGGAGCAATCGGCACTACGACGTGCAGCCCCTTGCCACCGCTGGTTTTGAGAAACGGCCGTAGGCCGAGCTCGTCGAGCAGCGCGAGAACAAGCTGCGTTCCTTCGAGGACGCGCGGCCAAGGCAACGAGGGATCGGGGTCGAGATCGAAGATCAGGCGGTCGGGGTTGTCGAGCGCATCGCCGGTCGCATTCCAGGTGTGGAACTCGATAGCACCCATCTGGACGGCACTGAGAAGCTCTTCGATATTTCCGACTTCCATCAATAGCTCGTCATCCGGCCCGCGCAGGCGAATTCCCGGAATCGACAGCGTTCCCGCGTGGCGCTGGAAGATGTGCTCGCCTTCGATGCCGTCTGGGATACGCAGAAACGCCACCGGACGATTGACAAGGTGCGGCAGCAGCCGCGAGGCGATGCTGCGGTAGAACTCTGCGAGACCGAGTTTGGTCAGCCCAGTCGTCACGTCGATTACACGGTCGGGATGGCTAATGCGTACGCCGGCCACTTCAGTGCTGCCGTCACGGGCGCGCGTTGGCGATGTGGCACGTTTCTTTGGAGGCCCCGATTCAGCCGACTCCGGGTACGCGGGTTTTTGTGAGGGCACCTGCACGGCCTGTTCGCGTTCTGCCGACTGTGCCGGTTTGTCCTCGCGCAGGCCTCGGAACGTGGCGTGGCGGATCTTTCCTTCGCGCGTCCACGAACCGAATTCGATCTCGCACAGGAGTTCGGGATGAACCCAAGTTACACCTCGTGCCTCGCTGCCCTTCGGTGGGTCGGCGAATGGGGGCGCAGCGCTCACCAGCTCTTGCATGCGCGAGTGCAACGACTTCAAGCTCGTATCGGTGAAACCCGCGCCAACCCGGCCGACGTATCGGAGGCGGCGCTTCCCTCCTCCCGCTTTCTTGGAATCGCCATCCTCATAAACGCCGAGCAGGAGCGATCCAAAACTACTGCGCGACCCTTGCGGACTGGAGTAACCACCGATCACAAACTCTTGCCGTCGCTTGCACTTGAGCTTGATCCAATCCGTGCTGCGCTTGGATACGTAGGCGCTCCCCGCGCGCTTGCCGATGACCCCTTCGAGTCTGAGCGAGCACGCCGTTTCGAGCACCGCATCGCCCGCCGCCGAAATGTCTTCGGAAAAACGCAAGGCATCGTCAGAGCGGCGTTCAAGAACGGCGCGCAGCAGCGCACGTCGCTGCTCGATTGGTGTCGCGCGCAAATCGAGCCCGCTGAAATACGGCAGATCGAACAGGCAATAGACGAGGTCGCCGGCACGCTGCTCCTCGAAGGCGTTCTGCAGTGACTGGAAATCAGGCAAGCCCTGCTCGTCGATCACCACCACTTCGCCATCCAGCCATGCCGAATCGAGGCCCAGATTGCGCACAGCGACAACGAGCGGTTTCACTTTCTCTGACCAGTCGAGCCCATTGCGGGTGAAGATGCGTACATCATCGCCATCGACACGTGCCAGCATCCGGTAACCGTCGAACTTCACCTCATAGCGCCAATCGCCCGCTGGCGGCTCTTGCACCAGGGTGGCGAGCTGCGGCGATAGGCGCATCGGCAGCTTACCGGCGCGCGCACCCTTGAGCATGGCAGCGTCCGCGTTCGCACCAGCAGCACCCTTCGTCTGTTTGCGGTCTCCCGAAGCCGCGCTTTTGTCCTCAGTCGGAGCACTTGTTTTCGCGCGACTGGCCCGCGGCGTTTTGGTCGACGACTGTGCAAGCACGCTCTCGGGGCGCTCCAGCGTCAGATCATAGTCGTCTTCGGTGCGTGCCTCCGCGTCGTTTTCCTTGAGCAGCAGCCACTGTTCCTTGCCACCACTGGCGGGCAGACGTGTACGCACCAACGTCCAGCCGCCGCGCAACTTCTCGCCATCGAGGGTGAACTTGAGTTTTCCTTCCCGGTACGCGGCGCTCGGGTCGGCGTCGAGCGGATGCCAGCGGCCGTGGTCCCAGACGATCACCTCGCCGGCGCCGTACTCCCCTTCGGGGATGCGCCCTTCGAATCCGGCGTAAGCGATCGGGTGGTCTTCAACGTGTACCGCGAGCCGCTTGACCGTCGGGTCGAGGGATGGTCCTTTCGGCACGGCCCAGCTCTTGAGCGCGCCATCGAGTTCGAGCCGGAAATCGTAGTGCAGCCGGCGCGCGGCATGTTTCTGTACGACGAATTGCAACCCCGCGCTTTTCCCTCGCCCGCGCGCAGATCGCTTCCTATCACTGGCTCCTGCCGGCTCGGGCGTCAGCGAGAAGTCACGTTTCCGGGCGTACTCGCCGAGCGTTTCCTTGATAGTCGAAGCAGAAGGATAAGGATGTCGAGCCGGATCGCCAGCCGGCTGTTTTGCCCGATTACGGGAACGTGTCGCTCGTTTCTCCATGTCCATGGGCTGCCCGGCACAGGGTCCGCGTCATCAGCCGGCCTTGCGCCGGCGCGATGCCGGCGTATCGGTTCCGGCTTCCGGTCGCGCGGCACGCCCGCTGCTGCGTTTTTTCGGCGCGGAGCGGGAATGCTGTGGTGGTGTCGCGCGACTCTCTTCGTCCACCGACTCGCCGTTGGTTTTCTGCGCCTTCTTGCCCAAGCTGCGCTTGAGGAGCTCTGCCAGATTGATGATCTCGGCCCCCTCCTCCGGCGCCTTTTCCACGGGGCCGACCGTCTCGAGTTTTCCCTGCTGGGCCTTGCGTTCGACAAGCGCCATGATCTTCTCGGTAAACTCCTCCCGGTATTGCGCCGGTTCCCAGTCCTCGCTCATTTCCTCAACGAGCCGTCGCGCCATGTCGAGTTCGCGTGCGCCGAAACGCGGGTCGATAGCGTCTTCTCCAAGATCGATCTCATCCACGGAGCGTACCTCGTTGCCCCAGCGCAGCGTATTGAGCACGAGCACGTCACCGAGAGGCACGACAACCGCCAGGTGTTGTTTGGTATGCATGACGACATTGGCCAGCGCGAGGCGCCCGGTTTCCTCAAGTGCTCGCCGGAGCAGCGCGTACGCCTTGCCGCCGCGCCGCTCGGGTGCCAGATAGTAGGGGGTGTCCAGGTAAAGCATCGGGATATCCTGCGCCTTGACGAACGCGACGATATCCACGGTTTGTGTGGACTCGGGATAGGCCGCTCGGATTTCCTCTTCGCTCAGGACAACGTAGCGGTCTTTCTCGAACTCGACGCCGCGCACGATGTTCTCGCTTTCGATTTCCTCGCCTGTCGCTTTGTTGATGCGCTTGTAGCCAACCGGGTCCAGCGTGCGCTTGTCGAGCCAATCAAAGTCGATGCCGCGCTGAACCGTCGCCGGCATCAGCGAAACCGGGATATGCACTAGCCCGAAGCTGACCGCGCCTTTCCAGATCGTGCGTGCCATCGGCCTCTTTCCGATTGTTGATGAAGCGTGTTGGCGGACAACGGGTCAGGTTGTCTACGTCCGCCGGCAGAACCAAACGCGATACCGTGATTGCGTAAGTTGTTGGGGCGGTGGCTCGGACACGGCCCGTTTTGGGCAGCGCGTGCGTGCCAAACCGCCCTTTGACATCCTTTCACTGTGCCGTCCTGCAGGAACGCAAGACATGACATCAACTGGCGTGCGGCAATCCTTCTTCACCGACGTGATTGCGCATGATGACGCGCCGATGTCGATAACCGCCGTCCAGTGCGCGTTTGCGCGTGCCATGGATACCCACGACGCCGCCCGCAGCGCCTGCGGCCAGCGAAAGCAAAATCACCAACGCAAGCCAGGCGCTGGCGGCGGAAGCGGCTTGTGCGGCCTGGTTGACGCCTTCAGGCGTGGCAGCGCCCGGCGTGCCACCACGGCCCATCATGGCCATGGCACGGTCAACCGCTCGGTCGGCCTGATCGGCACTCATGCCGAAACGGTCGCGCATCAGACGGGACGCGGCTCCGCGGTCGCCGCGTTCAATGCTCGCGAGCAACTCGGTCATCGTGGCGTTGGCGTCGCTATTCGCCGTGATGCTGCCGATGCCCAATCCCGCGGACGTCGCTGCCACGCCGAACATACTGCCCAGCGTATTGCCGGTGATCGTGGTAACGATAAATGCGTAGCAGATCATCGAAGCGCCCCACGAGGCAACGGCATGCAGCATCCCGTCCGCCGTGCGCCGCAGCCCCGAAGAACGCGCGGCGATGTAGCCGCCGATCGCCGCGGCGATGAACAGGCTGACCGAATTCCAGACCGCCGCGGCCACGGAAATGCTGCTTCCGTCCGGCCGCTCTCCGGAGCCGAACACCGCGAGGCCAGCCGCAACGCCGATCAGCATCAATAGAAGGTGGACACCCAGGCCTACCGCCAGACCGGCGATCACCGCGGCCCAGCGCACGCTGTACAACGGCGGGCTCTCCGGATCGAATCCCGTCGTTTCCACTGTTCTTTCCACGGTCCTTGTTTCCATGATCGTTCCTTTCAAAGTGATGAGAAAGCACGCCCGATTCGGGACACGTTTCAAGGCTTTCAGCATCAAGCAAATCGCGTTCCGGTGAACGTCGAGCCTCCATCACCGCCCGGCGAGCCACCCATGCTATTCAGATAGCCGTCACCGCATCACAGCTGGTCGAACAACGATCGCAGGCCTCGATGCACATCTCCATGTCGTTCAGCCCGCGGCAGCTTTGCGCGCAGAGTTTGCAGATCTCGGAACACGCCGCGCAAATCTGGCGATGTGGCGTAGCGCCGGTGATCATCACGTACGCGGCCGTGCGGCAGATCTCGGCGCATACCAGCATGGTGCGGATGTGTTCCGATGCAGCGTGCGCGCCGCCTTTCTGCAGGCAATGGCCGGTGGCCATATGCAGGCAGACACGATGACAATTGGTGCACTCGCGGATGCAGGTCTCGAGTTCGGGTGACAGCGCCATCTCAGCCATGGGGAATTCCTCCTTCATTGAGAAAAATTACGGGAACGAAAACACGCGCGACGTGCCCTCGCCCCGTCGTTGGCAAGCCGCATTCCAATCGGAAGGTAAGCACCAGCACGAGAACGGCCAATTTAATGCCGATAGCATCGCATCGACCCCGGCAGCAACGGTTTCTGGCGCTTGCGATACGCGCGGACAAGCCTTCCCCGGGCCTTTCCCGCCTTTGTAAATTTTTCACAAGACATAGTAATAACTACCGTGCCGACACGCGTCGACGGGGTCGGGTCGGTTTCAACTCACACCCATCTTTCTCGACGAACGGTCGAATATTCCGAGGTCTACGTGCGTTTCCCCTTTCGGGCCCGCCTTTTGCTTTTCACCCCGATGGAGCGGGTCCGCCCTTGTGTGGCCCGAGCTCGAAACTGTGTGAACAACGACCTGGAGGTTTCCAATGAAAACAATTCCTGCAACTTCCGCCCACAGAATCTACCTTTTCCTCGTCGCCGCCTTATGCGCCTTTTTTGTCGGGTGCGCGTCGACGTCGACACAGGAAGGAACCGGCGAATACGTCGACGACTCGGTCATCACGGCCAAGGTGAAATACGCCATCGCGCAAGATCCTGAATTGAAGGTCACCGAGATCAACGTCGAAACGTTCAAGGGCCGCGTGCAATTGAGCGGTTTCGTCAGTTCACCAAACCACATCGGCCGTGCCGTTGCCGTCGCCCGCGGCGTCAAGGGCGTGAAGTCGGTCGCCAACGATCTACGCATTAAATAGGCCTTCGCCTCCAGTAGGCGATCAGGCCATGGGTGGAGCCGGCGGCCGGTGCATTGGCCGCCACCGGCTCTCACCGTCTTTCGATTTGCCGGATCACATCGCCGGAGAAGGGTCTTCCTCTCCGGGAACATTTTGCTTCGGCCAAGTGCTTCACTCGGTTCGCCGACACGCTTCTCGGCAGCGCCCAGGTCAGTCTTCGTTCGTAAGAAAGCTGTGCGGCCCAATGGCTGCCGTCGTAGCACCCGCCGCCAGCCGCGGCAGGCGCGGAACACCGCAGGAAAACAGTCGCGTTCAAGAAAGCCAAGGTTTTGAGCGCTACCACGGACTACGAAAAAAAATGCCCTCTCATGTATCCCGATGCCTCGCCTATGCAATCCAATGCCTCCTGACTCTTCGCGGTTTCCGCCACGCCTTCGTCGCCTTGGCGGGAGTCTTGCTCATTTCGGGCGTCGGTTTTGCGCAGTCGTTCGGTATGCAGGACGTGGAACGGCGTGCGCGCGATCTTTCCAAGGCCACCTACGTAAAGCCGGACACGAATCTGCCGGCGGAACTGAAGCAGCTCAAGTTCGAGCAATACCAGAACATCCGCTACAAGCCCGACCAGATGCACTGGTACGGGCGCGGGATGCCGATCGAGCTCTCGTTCTTCCACCGTGGCGCCATGTACGACCAAGCCGTCAAGATCAATGAGGTGTCGAGCGACGGCGTGCAGGAGATTCGCTACCGGCCGGAAGCCTTCGATTTCGGGCCGAACAAGATCGACCCGGCCAAGCTCAAGGGTTTGGGTTTCGCCGGTTTCCGCGTGCACTTCCCGGTCAATGCACCGAAGGTCAAGGACGAGGTGTTGGTTTTCCTCGGCGCGACCTATTTCCGGGCATTGGGCAAAGACCAGGTTTACGGGCTCTCTGCGCGCGGTCTGGCGATCGATACCGCCGTGCTATCCGGCGAAGAGTTTCCCCGTTTCGTCGAATTCTGGGTCGTTCGTCCTTCCCTCAATGCCAAGGAGTTCACCTTCTACGCGCTGCTCGATTCGCCGCGCATGACGGGCGCCTATCGATTCATCCTTCGGCCGGGCGAGGACACCGCCGTCGAGGTACGGGCCCAACTCTTTCCACGCGACACGGTCGGCAAGCTCGGCATAGCGCCGTTGACGAGCATGTTCTTCTTCGGCGAAAACCAGCGCCCCGGGCAGGAAGACTATCGGCCTGAAGTACACGATTCCGATGGGCTATCGGTGAACGTCGGCAATGGCGAATGGCTCTGGCGCCCGCTGGTAAACCCCAAGCGCCTGCTCGTCACATCCTTCACCACGGCCAACGTGGGTGGGTTTGGGCTGCAACAGCGCGACCGGGACTTTTCGAACTACGAGGAACTGGCGACACGCTATGACAAGCGCCCAAGCGCCTGGGTCGAGCCGATGGGAAAATGGGGGCCGGGGCGTGTTGAGCTCGTTCAAATTCCCACGCCGGACGAGACGAACGACAACATCGTCGCATACTGGGTACCGGATAAGTCCCCCGGACCGGGCAAACCTTTCGAACTCCAGTACCGCATCTTCTGGCAAAAAAACAACGAGCAACGCCCGCCGATGATGTGGGTCGCCCAGACGCGACGCGGCCCCGATCATCTGCATCGCATTGAAAACAGCCTGACCTTCGCCGTCGACTTCGTCGGGACGGCGCCCCCGCCTCCGGCAAATGCCGAAGAAGGCCGCATTGCCGTCAGCAGCCATCTGGACAACGCGACGATGCTGCAAAGCCGCCTCGAACGTAACGAGGCAACCGACGGCTGGCGATTCACCATGGTCGTGCGCCGCACCGATCCCGCGAAGCCGGTGGAAATGCGCGCCAACCTGACCCGTGACAACAAGTCCATATCGGAAACATGGAGCTACATTCTTCCTCCCGAGTGAAACAGGGCGTCATGAACGTTCTTCGCTGCAAGGCGTACCTGGATCGCTTACCCATAACCTCGGAATGCCGCCGGGAACTGGAGGCGACCATCGGTCGCGTCGCGCCGGAGGACGCCATGGCGGCGCTGCACAGAGCGCTGGCATCGCGCTCGCGCGCGTGGTGGCGCAAAGCGTCCGGCACGCCGGGGCACGATGAAGGCGGGGAAGCCGCCGGCCCGCTCTCGACGGAGACCGAGGAAGCCGGGCCGCCGTCGCCGATCGAGCAGATCATCGGCGACGCGATCGAGAATCCCGCCGAAACCTCCGTCCCGGAACGTTTGGCCCTGGCCGCCGGCCTCGCCGCCTCGGGAATCGACCAATCGGGTGAAATCGGTGAAGCGGTCCCGCAGCTTGCAACGAACTCCGCCGTCAACGACCGCATCGCCGAACAGCTCTCGCGCCCGCGCTGTCCGCTGACCAGCCCGCCGATCCGGCGCACGTCCATGATGCCCAGGCGCTGGCCACCTCGTCTGTCATTCTGGTCGCGCAACGGCAAATCGCGCCCCGCCGCACCGCCGCCGCGGCAACGGCGGGAAGACGGTGCTCTGCGGCGGACGATCCTCACCGTCCTCACGCTAGGTCAAACGGTGCTCGCCACATGGTCGATGATGGCCGTGCTGCCGTACCACGGCACACGCCCCATGGAAGTCGCCATCCTCGTCCTCTTCGCCATTCTCTTCTTCTGGGTCTCGGCGGGGTTCTGGACGGCGATTATGGGGTTCGCCCTGCTGATCTCCGGCCACGACCATCACGCGATCTCGAACACGGCTTCGCCCGACGCGCCAATCGCCGACGATGCGCGGACGGCCATCGTCATGCCGATCTGCAACGAGGATGTCGATCGGGTGTTTGCCGGGCTGCGCGCGACGTACGCCTCGCTCGAACGGACCGGCGAACTTGGCCATTTCGATTTCTTCGTGCTCAGCGACAGCAGCAACCCCGACCTGCGTGTCGCCGAGATGGACGCCTGGCTGCGGTTGTGCGGCGAGTTCGGCGCCTTCGGCCGTGTTTTCTATCGCTGGCGGCGTCTGCGCCTCAAGCGCAAGAGCGGCAACCTGGCCGATTTCTGCCGCCGCTGGGGCAGCCAGTACCGCTATATGGTCGTGCTCGATGCCGACAGCGTGATGAGCGGCGAATGCCTCAAGCGCCTCATGCAGCTGATGGAGGCAAATCCGCGCGCCGGGATCATCCAGACTGCTCCCCACGCCTCCGGCCGCGAGACGCTGCACTCGCGCATTCAACAGTTCGCCAATCGCGTCTACGGCCCGCTATTCACCGCCGGCCTGCATTTCTGGCAACTCGGGGAAGCACATTATTGGGGGCACAACGCGATCATCCGCGTAGCGCCGTTCATCCGGCATTGCTCGCTAGGGCGGTTGAAGAAGCGCGGCCTGAACAATCTGGAAATCCTCTCGCACGACTTTGTCGAGGCGGCCCTGATGCGCCGGGCCGGCTGGTCGGTGTGGATCGCCTACGATCTGCCGGGCAGCCACGAGGAAATGCCGCCCAACCTCCTGGACGAATTGCAGCGCGACCGCCGCTGGTGTCAGGGGAACCTGATCAATTCGCGCCTGCTCCTCGCCGAGGGGCTGCATCCGGCGCATCGCGTGGTTTTCGCCACCGGCATCATGGCCTACGTTTCGGCACCGTTGTGGTTCCTTTTCCTGATGTTGTCGACGATGCTGTTGGCGATCCAGACGCTGGTTCCGCCGCAGTATTTCGTCATCCCCTATCAGCTCTTCCCTGTATGGCCCGAGTGGAACCACCAATGGGCGGTGATGTTGTTCACCGCCACGGCCGTCCTGCTCTTCGCACCTAAAATCCTCAGCGTGCTGCTCTTGTGGACGCACGACGCGCGCAACTTTGGCGGCCGCCTGCGTGTGGCGATAAGCGCTCTGACCGAAGCGATCTATTCCGCATTGCTGGCGCCGATCCGGATGCTGTTTCATACCCGGTTTGTGACCACAACGCTCGCCGGACTCGAAATCAAATGGACTTCACCGGCGCGCGAAAACGCCGAAACAACCTGGGGCGATGCGTTGCGCAAACATGGCTGGCATACCCTTTTTGGCGTGGTCTGGGCCGGCTTCGTGTATTGGCTCAACCCGGCATTCCTGTGGTGGCTACTACCGGTTGTCGGTGCCCTCATGGTCTCGATCCCGATCTCCGTGTGGTCGAGCCGCGTTTCGCTCGGACGGCATTTGCGTCGCCTGGGCCTATTCCTGATCCCCGAGGAGTCTGCACCGCCCTACGAACTCGTCCGCCTGCAGGAAGAGCAGGAAAAGTCGAACCCGAAGCGCGACTTCACTGCGGCTGTCGTCGACCCGGTAGTGAATGCCGCCGCCTGCGCCGCCAACGGCTTGAGCCGCACCCGCCCGGGCGCCTTCCAAGCCGCGCGCCGTGGGCTGGTCGAAAAGGCTCTGGCTGGCGGGCCGTACGCATTGACCAAGCAACAACAACTCGATCTGCTCGACGACCCCGTTTCGCTTTCCAGGCTGCACCTCCTGGTGTGGTCGTCGAGCCGCGCCCATCGGGCGTGGAACGAAGCCATAGGAGTAAGTGAATGCACAGACGCGATTTCCTGACCGCGTGGGCCGCTCTCGGGGCGGCCGGATTTGTCCAAAGCCCGCTAGCGGCTACCGTTTTCGATGCCGTTCCGCTTGGAAAGCCGCGCGCGTTCGACTTCGCCTGGCTGAAAGGCGAAGCCCGCTCGCGCGCCAGCCGTGCTTACCGCGAACCGGAGAACCACGTCCCTCCCGAGGTCAAGAAACTCGATTGGGACCAGTATCAAGCCATCCGCTTCCGCCCTGACCACGCGCTTTGGGCGCACGCCGATTCGCGTCTACGCTTGCAGTTCTTCCATTTGGGACTCTTTTACCAAACGCCCGTCCACCTGTACGAGGTATTCGAAGGCCAAGCACAGGAGATCGCCTACGATCCGGCCATGTTCGACTATGGCAAGAGCGGGCTGAGCGGCGGCAAGCTGATGGCCGACTTGGGTTTCGCCGGTTTCCGCCTGAGCTTCCACACCGACTGGCAACGCGATGTCGCCGCCTTCCTGGGAGCAAGTTATTTCCGTGCCGTCGGGGCCGAGATGCAGTACGGATTGTCCGCGCGTGGTCTGGCGATCGACTGCGGCATGGATCGGCCCGAAGAATTCCCGATGTTCACGGCGTTCTGGTTCGAGCGGCCGCAGCCGAACTCGGATCAGCTCACCGTGTACGCGCTGCTCGATTCGCCGAGCATCACTGGCGCCTACCGCTTCACGATCATTCCCGGCACGGTGCTGTTCATGGATGTCGACTCGGCGCTGTATCCGCGCAAATCGATCGAACGGCTCGGCGTCGCGCCGCTCACCAGCATGTTCCAGTACGGCGAGAACGACCGTCGCATGGCCACCGACTGGCGGCCGGAGATTCATGATTCCGACGGCCTTTCGCTATGGACCGGTGGCGGCGAATGGATATGGCGTCCGCTGACCAACCCGCCGTTCCTGCGTTTCAACGCCTACGCCGACGAGAACCCACGCGGTTTCGGCTTCCTGCAACGCGATCGGCAGTTCGATCATTACCAGGACGACGGCGTCTTCTACGAGCGCCGCCCCAGCCTGTGGATCGAACCGAAAGGTAATTGGGGGCGTGGCAGCGTGCATCTCGTCGAACTCGCGACAGCCGACGAGACGATGGACAACATGGTCGCCTACTGGAATCCCGCCGAGCCGCCGCAACCCGGCCAGGAGCTCCTCTTGGGTTACCGCATGTATTGGGGTGCCCAAATGCCGCATGCATCGCCCCTCGCCCAGGTGGTCGCCACGCGGACGGGGATTGGAGGCATCGTCGGCCAGAAGCGCACGCGATTCTCGTGGCGCTTCGCCGTCGACTTCGCCGGCGGGCCGTTGCAGATGCTCGGTCAGAACGCCCGCATCGAGCCCGTCATCACCGCGTCGCGAGGAACGATCGAGATTCCATCGGCGCGCCCCCTGCATTCGGTTCAAGGTTACCGCGCCATGTTCGATCTGCGCCCGGACGACGAGAAACCCGAGCCGATCAACCTCCGCCTCTACCTTCGTCTCGACGGGAAACCGTTGACGGAAACCTGGCTGTATCAATGGACGCCGCCTACTCCCGCCGAGCGCAAGACTTTCCTCTAGCCTGATGGCCCCAAGGGGCCTCAATTGGCCGATCGCCAACTGGCTCCCAGTGGGCGAATTCTGGTGGTTCTACGGAGCCGCGGCACGAACGCCATACCGCGCCGAATACCGCCCCACGGCTTGCTGCCGTGGCGTGGTGTACTACTATGAAATCAGGATTTCTCCCCAGGGAGAGCGGGAGCCGGCATTGAAGTCCCGGTAACCGGGGTGGCGACGAGGGTTCGTATCTTCCGGTTAAGAATATGGGGGGCGAACAACATGAAAACGTTATGCGTGTACCCGCGCCGATCGCGGGTGGGTCGTGACGTCCTGTATTTGGGCCTTTTTCTGTTGTCCATAGTGAGCGGCATCCAGGCTTCCTCGGGGGCATCGACCAGCCTCACGGCGGATGAGATGAAACAAGCGGTGTCCGCCGCAAAAGCGCGTGGTGCCCCCTGGGGCGGCCCGCGCACGGGACCGCCCGGCGAAGCGAACAAATCGATCGTCATTCTGGCCGAGGATCTCCGCAACGGCGGCATCCTCGGTGTGGCGCAAGGCGTGCAAGAAGCGGCGAAAACGCTCTCCTGGAAGGTTCGCGTATTCGATGCGGGAGGCACCGACACGGGACGCGACAAAGCGTCGGCCGACGCCTTCGCTATCCATCCCGACGGTGTGATTCTGATCGGCGCCGATGCCGAAGAAATGCGCGAGCGACTGGTACCCTTTGCCCGGCAGGGAACCCCCGTCGTCGGATGGCACGTCGGGCCACGTGCAGGGCCCATGGCGGGCAACCCGGTGGCACTGAACGTGTCGACCGACCCGCTGGAGGTGGCGCGGATTACCGCCATGGCGGCCATCACAGGCGCACGGACGACGCCTGGCATCGTGATTTTCACCGACTCGAATTTCGAGATCGCGATGGCCAAGGCCAACGCCATGGCGGAAATCGTCAGGGCTTGCAAGACCTGCATCTTGCTCGAGATACGTGATATCGCGATATCCGAATGTGCGGAAAAAATGTCCGGGGTAACGGAGGAGTTGGTGACCAGGCATGGGAAACGTTGGACGCATGCCCTCGCGATCAACGACATCTACTTCGACTACGCGGTACCGGCGTTGATCGCGCGCGGTTTTCCCGGCGATGCGATCCAGCTTCTTTCAGCAGGCGACGGCAGCACCTCGGCATTCTTGCGTATCCAGGCCGGCAGCTTTCAGACCGGCACGGTCGCCGAACCGCTCAATCTGCACGGCTGGCAACTCGTCGACGAACTCAATCGCCTGCTCGCGCACCAGCCGATCAACGGATACGTCGTACCTGTGCACCTGGTCTCCCCGGAAAACGCCAAGTTCGACGGGGGGGAACGGCTGCTTTACGATCCAGAGAACAACTACCGCGGAATCTATCGCGCCATCTGGCGCCGCTGACTCGCGTAGGGAAGATGACATGGGCTTTCGCGGCTGGCGAGGAACCGCATCACGTTGGTTGCCTCATTCGCTCTACTGGCAATTCGTGGCGATCATTTCGCTCCTCGCGGCGATTATCGTGCTCGGATTTCTCGTCGCTTTTGTGGCGTTGCGCAGCCAGACCGACGCCGCGCGGCAACTGGCCGAGGAACGCCTCGTGCGCGTGCAGGAAGCGCAGGACCTGGTTCAGGAGGCCTTGCTCATCGAACGGGAGTCGTACCGCCTGATTGCCGCCGGCTCGCCCGAAGCCTTGCGCATCGTCTACGGCGGAATCATCGACAAGCTGGCCCTCCTCGACCGCAAGGTGGCCAACCTGGCCGCCGCCAGCGACGACGTTTCCATCCTCCCGCTACACCAGACCGGACAAACATTCCGGAACACCTTGCATGTCGTCGCGGGATTGCAGGAAAAACTGGTCTATCCGGCGGCTACCGGACAACCGCCCGCCGATCTGACCGCGGAGCTGGAGAAACTGCGCCGCTTTCACAACGAATTGCAGAATCAGACGCTGGCGATGGTCTCCGCGTCGCAAGAACTTTCGTCGCGTATTACGAGCGATTATCGGGAGGACATCGGCGAACTGGCCGCCCGCTCGCAACAGCATCAGAGCCGCTTGGCGATCCTTTTCGGCGCCAGCCTGTTCTGCGCTTGGCTGATTACGCGTTTCTTCCTCGTCCGCCATGTGTTGCGACGCCTGAGCATCGTCAGCCGGCGATTACGCAGCGGCGAGAATATAACTGCAGTCGAGGCCACCGTTGCAGGGAATGACGAGATTGGCGAAATGGCCCACGCCGTCGACGAGTTTCTTGTCGACCGCCGAAAGCTCGCTGAAACGAATCAGGCGCTATCGGCGGAAAAGGCGCGCCAGGATCGCTTGATCAAGGAGTTGGCGCAGACGCAAAACCAACTCCGGCAATCCGAGAAGCTCGCGTCGATGGGGCAACTGGCGGCCGAAGCCGCGAACAAGGCCAAGAGCACATTCCTCGCCAACATGAGCCACGAGCTGCGCACACCGCTCAACGCGATCCTCGGCTTCTCCAACCTCATGCGAAACAACCCCGAGTTGCCATCCAGCCTGCGGGAAAACGTCGATATCATCAACAGAAGCGGCGAGCACCTGCTGAAGCTGATCAACGATGTGCTCGAGATCGCGAAAATCGAGGCGGGCAAGTTGCAGTTCGACGTGGCCCCGTTCGATTTGGGAAGCATGGTGCGCGACGTAATCGACATGATGCAGGTACGTGCCCGGCAAAAGGGTTTGCAGCTCCTCTTTGACATGACGTCCGAGTTCCCGCGCTTCATCCGTGGCGACGAAGCTCGCCTGCGCCAGATCCTCGTCAACCTGGTTGGCAACGCGATCAAATTCACCGAGCAAGGCGGCGCGACGATACGATTGGGCACGTCGCGGAATGGGCAACTGCAACTGCTCATCGAGGTCGAGGACTCCGGCCCCGGCATCAGCCCTGAGAACCTGAAACGGTTGTTCAAACCTTTCGTTCAATTGAAGGAAGGCGGCGAGCAACACGGGACGGGGCTCGGGCTGGCAATCACGAAACAGTTCGTTGACCTGATGGGCGGTACCCTCTCAGTCGAAAGCGTCGAGGGCAAGGGCTCGCTGTTCCGCGTCAGGTTGCCGGTCGAAACGGCAGGTCAGGAGGAGGTCCCAAAGCCCGAGACACTGAACCGCGTCCGCGTCGTTGGCCTCGCCCCCGAACAAGCGCACTACCGCATCCTCATTGCCGAAGACCAACCGGAAAACCGGCGCTTGCTGCATCAGCTCGTAGCAAACGTCGGTTTCGAAACGAGGCTTGCCGAAAACGGCGCCCAATGCATCGATGTCTTCCAGGATTGGCATCCCGACCTCATCCTAATGGACCGCCACATGCCGGTCATGAGCGGAGAGGAAGCGGCTCGCCGCATTCGGGCGCTTCCCGGCGGCGACACAGTCAAGATCGTGGCCGTCACCGCCTCGGCGTTCAGGGAACAGCAACAGGAGTTGCTCGCCGCCGGCGTGGACGACATCGTGCGCAAGCCCTACCGTTTCGAAGAAATCTACGAAAGCGTGGCTCGCCAACTTGGTGTGCAGTACGTTTACGAAGACCTGCAGGCTCCCTACGAACCCGCGGTGGCACTCACCCCGGCCATGATCGCCACGCTTCCGGAGAGCTTGCGCCTTGACCTGAAGAGCGCCTTGGAAAGTCTGGAACCTGAGCGGATCGCCGCGGTAATAGAACGCCTCGCGCCGTTCGAGGAGATTCAGAAAGCGCTGGCCCAACTCGCCGCCAACTACGACTACCCGGCCATTCTCAAGATGCTCTGAGTCGGGAGCTTGGCCCTCTGGTCGGCGGTGCACCTGCAGCAAAAAGTACGGCGGTGTAACACCGAAGATTTTTTGTTCTTCTGCGGAACCCCCGCGGCGTGAGCGGTCTCAGTGCAGTCAGACCGCCTTTCCGCAGCCTCCAAAAACTGAATCGGGCATGAGCGCGCACGGCGTTTGCTCTCCGTCGGCTTGGGCGGCACACCGCATTGAGCTGCCCGCATCCTCGCTGAAACCGAAAACCGATGAAGACACAAGAACGGGATCAACTGTTGCGGACTTTAGAGCAGCGATTCGCGAAAAACGCGGATCGGCACAAAGATCTAGCATGGGAGACGGTACTTGCCAGGATTGAGACGGCTCCCGCTGCGCTCGACGCTCTCGGTCAGATGGAGGCCACCGGTGGCGAACCGGATGTGATCGGCCAGGATAACGACACCGGCCAATTCGTTTTCTGCGACTGTTCCGCCGAGAGCCCCTCGGGCCGCAGGAGCCTTTGCTACGACGATGAAGCGTTGAACGTCCGAAAGGAAAATAAGCCACAGGGCAGCGCCGTACGCATGGCGTCCGCGATGGGCGTCGAACTGCTCTCGGAAGAACAGTACCGGGCCCTCCAGCAGCTCGGCGACTTTGATATGAAAACTTCAAGCTGGATCGCCACGCCCAAAGACACCCGCGCGCTCGGCGGCGCGCTCTTCGGCGATCGTCGTTATGGCAGAGTGTTCATTTACCACAACGGAGCGCAGTCCTACTACGCCGCCCGGGGTTTCCGCGCCCTGCTTCGTCTTTAGCCGGCGCGGCCCCGGTCAAAACACATCGAAGTCGGCTCACAAGGAACGGATGATGTAGCGCTCATCGCCGGCACGCTGGGAGAGACGACGATAGAACACATCGCCCCCCTTACCTCGCGCAATCGAGCCTAACCTATCAGCCCTTAGTCTTCGATGATGGCCATGCCGCGTCGCTTCAGGTTCTCCAGAGAATTCAACATCTCTTGTAACGTCTCCGGCGAGTGGCCCTCCCAGTGTTCGACGACCCCCACGATTTTGAGCGGCTCACGCGTGCGATACGAGCGAGTCGGATTTCCGCGGAATCTTTTGTTCGTCAAATTGGGGTCATCCTCGAATGGACCGGTTGGTTCGACGATGTAAATGTAGCCACGACCATCCATTCCACCTAACGCCGTCGCAAGCTCTGCTCCCCAGATCGCAGGCTCCAGAAGCTGTGAAAAATAGATGTGGTTGGAGATGCGCCCTTCTTCGAAATTCGAGCGCTGTCCCGAGGTCAGGAAATCACCTACCCGCACCTCGGATTTGGTGCCGTGATAGAACGGCCCCTTCACCTGCTCGCAATTGCGGTGCGAGACGGGAATCCATTCGTTATCGTTCATCTCAAACCTTATGCCCGCTTGGAAAACCAGCCGTGGATCAATCCAGCCTGGTAAAACAGCACCGGTTGGTCAAAGCCACCGCGCCTGATGATCGATGCCACCTTGGCAGGGGGCAGTACCGCCACGTCCTTGGCGTAGGCGGCTCTCATCTGTTCCAACCCAGGGGTTGGAATTCCCGCGGTCAGCATCATGCTCAGCCAGGTATTGAGAAGTGCCTCGTACTCGGGCGTAGCAATGTCAGAGGCCAGGTCCGAGCTTGCCAGTATTCCGCCGGGCCGCAACCTCGCCGCAATGGATCGAAAGAAATCTGATCGGGCATCCTCATCCAGAATGAACTGGGAGACGAGGAAACATGTAGCGGCATCGAACGTTTCCCGCCTATCAAGAGTATCCAGGTATCCCTCATGAAATTGGCACCGAGACGAAAAGCCGCCTCGTTCCGCTTTCTCCCGACAAACCTTGACCATCGCACCCGAGGGTTCGACGGCGGCAAACGTCCATTGAGGAAAACGCGTTGCGAGATACGCGATCTCCTCTCCCGTACCCACGCCAACGCAAAGAATGCGTGCATCGTCGGGCAGCCCGGCGAATACCGCCGTCAAAAGGAAATGCAACGCGTCCCGAATCGGCGCGGTCTTTTCCCATCGCTCGTCATAACCCGAAGCCTGTTGATCAAAGATGGCTTTGATTTCGTCGCTGCGCATGGCGGAATTCCCGTTGTTTCGACCTGACAGGGGACACAACCGAAAGGCCAAAGTTCTACAGGGGGTCGGCAGGCGCACCCACCGGAACCTGCACCTCGCCGTCGCCAAGAGAATTCTGGGATCGCGACGTCCTGCATCCCTTTTCCACGGGACGCCTATGGGATGGCGATACTGATGCCACCGTCGGCCAGGGCTGCGGCGCCAAACACGTAGCAGACCTGGCCGAGGGCCAGAAAGGCGACGCTTTCGGCAATCTCCTCGGGGTCCGCGTCACGATCGCAGGGCGCTTTTCTACCGTGCTCTGCAAGCAAGGCTACCGCGCGGATGGATGCCTCATGTTCAGTCATGAGGGTCCTCACGGGGTCTTTCGGGATTCAGTACGGACTCGCTGTAGGGCGGACGATCACTTCGCTCACATCCACGTCGTCCGGCTGCGCGACGGCATAGGCGATGGCGCGGGCCACCGCTTCGGGTGGCAAGGCGATCCGGCGGAAGTCGCGCATTGCCGCACGGGCCGTCTCGTCCGTGATGTGATCGGCAAGCTCCGACTCGACCACGCCCGGACTGATCACGGTGACGCGGATGACGTCCGTCTCCTGGCGCAGGCCGTCGGAGATTGCACGCACCGCATACTTGCTCGCGCAATACACCGCGGCGGTGGGCGATACGGCGTGCGCGCCGATCGAAGCCACGTTGACGATCTGGCCGCGCCCCTGCGCCTGCATGATGGGCAGGACGGCGGCGATACCGTGCAAGACGCCGCGCACATTGACGTCGAGCATCCGGTTCCATTCGTCGATCTTCAGCGCGGCCAGCGGCGACAGCGGCATGATCCCGGCGTTATTGATCAGCACGTCGACACGCCCGTGCCTTTCGCGCGCGAGTTCGGCCATTTTCTGCAGGTCTTCCAGGCGCGTCACGTCCAGTGCCAGCGAGTCGACGACGGCTCCTCGCGCTCGCAATTCGTCGCCGAGCGCCTGCAGGCGTTCCACGCGGCGCGCACCGATGACCAGCCGGTGGCCCGCGCCGGCAAGATGGCGTGCCGTGGCCTCGCCGATGCCGCTGCTTGCGCCGGTGAGCAGGATGACTTTTGGGGTATCCGATAGGGAGGTATGCATGTTTGTCAGCTCCTTCAGACGGCTCCGGGCAAGTCTCGAAACAATTTCGAAACCGTGCGGGGTCCGGACAAAACCGTTGAATGGAATGCTAAGCACGCGGTCGTATAGGAAATAGATACGTTCGTATGCGCGTATTGCCTATTCCTATTTTTTGAAAGCGCACCCTGCTCGCGCGGGGGCAAAGCCGCTTTTGAGGAACACAAGCCAGAGTATGGCCACGACCGTCGTATCCCAGCCATCGCAGATGGTTGCCTTGCTGAAGCACCTGGCCCCCCACGAGGGCTATACCCGCTCGCTGCTCGACGGGGTGCGCTTCATGCGCGCCGACAGGCCGCTCGGACGCACGCCCGTGTTCTACGAACCCAGCATCGTGATCGTCTGCCAAGGCCGTAAGCGCGGCTATCTGGGGGATCGGATCTATCGCTACGACGCGCAGCATTACCTGGTGCTGTCGGTGCCGCTCCCCTTCTCTACGGAGACCGAGGCCAGTCCCGAGGAGCCGCTGTTAGCGGTTGCCGTTCGCCTGGACATGACCGAAGTAGCCGCTCTCGTGATCGATTTGGACAACCACGAAGTGCGGCCCACGACCGCGCCCGAGGGAATCGTATCCACGCCGCTGGACGGTGCCCTGGCCGACACAACGCTTCGCCTGTTGCGCGCGCTTTCCTCACCGATTGACGCGAGAGTGCTGGGTCCCGGAATTGTCCGCGAGTTGTGTTTTCGCGTGTTGGTGGGCGAGCAAGGCGGTGCGATCCGCGCCGCCTTGGCCAGCCACGGCAACTTCGGGCGCGTGTCGCGCGC
Source organism: Propionivibrio soli (assembly GCF_025770765.1). GTDB lineage: Bacteria > Pseudomonadota > Gammaproteobacteria > Burkholderiales > Rhodocyclaceae > Propionivibrio > Propionivibrio soli. Next base: position 263,433 of record NZ_JANZKY010000004.1, read on the forward strand.
CCTTCGCCGCATCCACAGCGATTACGCCCTATCGCTGGACGTAGGGTCCTTGGCGCGCGAGGCGGGGCTCAGTGTTCCGGCCTTCCATGTTCACTTCAAGGCGGTTGCCCGGACCTCGCCGATCCAGTACATCAAGTCCGTCAGACTGCATCAGGCCCGTCTGCTGATGATCCGCGATTACCTCACGGCCGCCGCGGCCGGCGCGAGGGTCGGCTACGAAAGTCCGTCGCAGTTCAATCGCGAGTTCAAGCGTTTCTTCGGTCGCAGCCCGGGCGAGGAAACGCGGGAAATGAGAGAGGTTTTTTCCCTGCTCCCCGCCACGCAGTTGCAGGAGATTGCAGTGAGCCACTAAGGGTCTGCGGCCGGGGCTCGCCGCAAATGCGAGCACTCCGTTCAGCAGCCGAAACCGACGGCTAGCCGCTATGGCTTGCGTAACTTCACCGCCAAGGCCTTGGCGGTTTTCAGGAAAGCGCTCGCTGCCGGGCTGGCATGCTTGAGGCTATGCACGGCCAACCCGACGGACCGGCGGATGGCCGGTGCAAACGGCTTCTTTATGACGCCCGGACACATCGCCATCACCTGATCCGACAACGCAAGATCGGACATCATCGAAACGCCGTCGCCGTTTTCCACCGACTTGATGATGGTGATGATTTGCGAATAGCGATGCTTGATCGTCGGGCGCATGTTGGCGGCGGTCAGGATCTTTTCAGCGGGAGAAGGCCGCCCTTCAACGATTCTCATGATGTACGGCGACTCGCACAACTCGGGAAGGCTCACGGCCTTTTTCTTCGCCAGAGGATGATTGGCGGGAATCAATGCGACGAACTGGTCCTGTACCAACGGCATGGTATCGAGTCGCTCTTCGGGAAGAACGACAAAGCCGACGTCAACCCGGCGTTCCATGATCCAGTCCACTACGTCGTCGTCATCGGCCTCATCGACGATAACATCGATTTCCGGGAAGTCCTTCTGGAACTGGCCGAGAATTCTCGGCAGCAGCCACAATGACGACGACGGTCCGAACGAGCCGACGCGCAGGACGCCGCGGCTCAGCCCCCGAACGGCCGCCACCTCTTGACGAATGGCCTCGGAAACGCCGAGCAACTCCCTAACGCGGATCAGGATATTCCGCCCAATTTCGGTGACCTCGATGTTCGACTGTTTGCGCGAGAGCAACGTCACGCCCCATTCCTTCTCCAGCAATCCGAGGGCGTGCGACACCGCCGACTGGCTGATTCCGAGCTGCTCCGCCGCAGCGGTAAAACCGCCCAGCTCGGCAACCTTGGCAAAAATCTCGAGTTGGGTGAAGGTCATTCTTTCCGTTTCCTTTTATGAGCTTTTACTCATTTTTCTATGAGTTCACATTAGCAATAGGATATCACCGTGCGATGCAGAAAACACTCCGTATCTCACGCCGGTCGGGATTCCCGATTCGGCATCTACACCTCTGGAAAGGAAAGTCATGACCACGCTCAATCAAAATTCAACGGCTCACAAAGCGGGCTCGTTCCACTTCAACATCTACGCCGGAGTATCGGCGTTCGGCTATGTCGTAGCGATGGCAATCTGCGCCCTGAATGGCGACTTCTCAGCCATTCCAGCGCTGCTGTTCCTCGCAGTGATCACGGCGGTGACGTTCAGCATTACCCCACCGAAAACGGCCCTCTCAAGAAACAAGCGGGTGGTGGAAACAAACAAGCCGCGCTACTTCATGCCATTGCTGCACCCTCACTGCCTGGGACAATGAAATCCACTAAAGCACGTCGAACCATCGGGCAGGTCGCCCGTGCGTATGGCGCCTGCCTTACGGTGGAGGTTCTGGAGAGCGCGGAAGGGTTCTATATTGGCACCCGTGAAGACGACCTGCCGTTTTCGCGCGAGTCCGTCGAGTACTACCCCAGCCGCGCTGTCGCTGAGCGTGCGCTACATGGAGGAACATGGACCCAGCGCCGGTTGACGGCACCGGGAGGCGCGTTTCAAGCCATGGCGGCATGATGCGCTGACTCTTGTTCTCGGCGAACCAAAACTGCTCTCAAGGTGCAGCTTTTCCTGGTACAAAGGAAGCCGCACGCATCTGCTGCCCGCGCCTTCCCTTCTTAGCACGAGGATCAGTTCATGGTTCCCTTACCCGACCTTCTTCTATTTGCCGGCGCGGCCCTGCTGATGGTGCTTACCCCTGGGCCAAACATGATCTACCTCATCTCGCGTTCCATTTGCCAGGGGAAGCAAGCTGGGGTGATCTCGTTGCTAGGTGTAATTGCCGGTTTCCTGGTCCACATGCTTGCAGCGGCTCTGGGAATCACCGCGTTATTCATGACGGTGCCTTTGGCCTACGAGATTCTCAAATGGGCAGGCGCTGCCTATCTTCTCTACCTTGCCTGGCAAGCCGTTAGGCCGGGCTCCAAGTCCCCGTTCGAAGCGAGGGACCTGCCCGTCGATACGCCCCGAAAGCTATTTGCCATGGGCTTCGTGACCAATTTGTTGAACCCGAAGATCGCCGTTTTTTACCTCTCGATCCTCCCGCAATTCATCTCGCCGGAGAATGGGGAGATGTTCAGTCAGAGTATCGAACTCGGGCTGACTCAGATCGTGATCAGTTTCTCGGTCAACCTCACTATTACGCTCTCGGCAGCAAAACTGGCCGCCTGGTTCAGCAACAACCCGCGATGGTTGGCCACACAGCGGTACGTTATGGGGACCGTATTGGCTACGTTAGCGATAAGGCTCGCCAGAGAGTAAGTCAGGTCACCGGAATGGTCGGCGAGAGCGTTCCCGGCGCGCGCCGAATGGACAGCATCGATCAAACGACGCGCCGGCTCACGTGCGCCAGCTTTGCCCAAGCGTGCCAGCAGGAATCCCAACCGCCATGCGTTTCCTTGCTCACACCTTATTCCGCTTTTGCGTCGGCACCATGCTCGGACAATTGAGCGCCAAACCAGCGATGGATGGCCGTCAGCAAGAGAAGATCGCGCGTCTCGAATGTGATCCGCCCGCCTGTTGGGATCGAGTCATAAGCCACTTTGATATGGCGCGCACCGCCTCGAAGCTCCTTTAGGCCCGGCATCCCGGCGCCGTGAAGCGTTGCTGGATCGGCATAGTTTCCACGCTGGAATTGTGCTGCTTCGTGCTGCAGATGCATCTGAATCATTTTGATCTGATCTGCCGCTTGCGGATCTTTCGACACAACCGTTTGAACGCCTCCCGATTCAGTCATCTTGAACACGTGGAGCGTCTTCGACACATCGAATGGCATCACTTCGTGCGCCATTGAATGCACATGCTCTTGCGTCGTAGTCTCCGCGGCGAAAGAAGCGCCCGCGAAAAAGGCGAAAAGGGAGATGAATACGCCAGTTATGCAAACGGGTCTCGGGTTGTACGTCATTCCAACGCTCCATCTTGAACGGCCGTTCTATCGCAACAGCGCAACGCTCCCTAGACGATACGAGGAGGTCAGGAATACTCCCTTCAACGACAGTCGGACTGAAACGGCCTCTTTGCAACAAGCCCGCCACCGCAGTTACCGAATGGCTTCTTCAGTGAGCCGGACGTGCGCATCCGTCACATGTACTCCGTAATCCGCTATGTCCTGCAGGCATTCGCTGACTTCAATGCCAGGAAGGGCTCGTCTGGTCTCAATTCGATCGTCTTGAAAGCCATCCACGGCGCGTACTTCGACAGAAGATTTCCGCCTGATTGACCCGTTGTGCAAGCGAATAGGCGACCAGGGCCTGTGAAGGTTTGCACTTCCATCGGCGTTGATCCTTGGGCAAGGATCGACCACGAGTTTGGGCCGTAAAGCACGTCAAGCACGACGTACGTGAAACTGGTGCCAGCTAAGGAGCCTGGCGTCACGGCGTTCCGTTGCGACCGTGACGTTGATAACCGGCCCTCTCGCTGAGACGGTCGTAATACGCCTGCAGGGACGGAAGCTCCGGGCGCGGCATGGGGGTCATGAACCAACGATGTGTAGACAGCCCGATGACGATGTCCGCCAGCGTAAAAGCTTCTCCTGCCATATAGGCGCGGGTGTGCGAAAGCTGTCCTTCCACGATACGCATATGACGATTCCAACCAGCAATGCTGGCTTCGATGGCCGCTTGATCGGCGTGCTGCGCACTGTGCCGGACCAAGCCCATGAAGGCATAACGCCAGGAATTGTTCAACTCGGTGGCCTGCCAGTCCATCCACTTTTCGACAAGGGCCCGTTCGCGCGGCGAACTGGGCAGCAGGTCGAAACGGCGCTCTCGGCCCGCCAGGTAGCGGCAGATCGTGTTCGATTCCCACAACACCAAGTCATCGTCAATGAGAACCGGCACCGTCGCGTTCGGATTCATTGCCTTGAACTCGGGGGTGTCCGTCGGTTTGAACCCTGACCCGTATTGCTCTTGCTCATAACTCAGAGACAACTCATCGAGCAGCCACAGCACTTTACGGACATTGATCGAAGGCGACTTCCCAAGGACTTTTAGCATTTGCAGCCTTTCATTTCGGTATCTCCATACCCTATCCACGCGTTGACGCCCACATCGGACATATCGAAAGCCGCGTAGTTTCATTACGCAGTCCGGTTTTCACTGGGTGATTGAAAGCGACGAACGTTTACCCGGCTTTGGCCAAGTCCCGTTTCGATCAGTTTTTTTCAGCGGCGTCGTCGACGAGTGAGTGCGACGCGCCGTCGCTGACCTCGACGTCGCAAAAGCTGAACGGATCGACGCCTTCGATGCAGGCGAGGTTGAAACCGAACAGATTCGGGTTGCTGCGCCTCTGATGATGCGTGTAGATGCCGCACACGCTGCAGAAATAGTGTTTCGCCGTCATCGTGTTCCATTGATACAGCGTGAGCATGTCTGCGCCCTTCGTAACCCGTAGCCTGTTCAATGGAACACTGGCGATGATGGCGCCTTTTCTTCGGCAAAGAGAACAATTGCAGCGTCGCAGTTCGCCAAAGCCATTCTCGAGGTCGACCTCGAATTCAACGGCACCGCAATGGCAACTTCCTTTCTTCGTTTCCATGATTCTGTCCGTTATCCAATGTGTTGTACGCGAGTGACAGATTCACGCTGAAATTTCTCCATGGCTGGAGTGAGCCAGCTTTCTAGCACCCAATAATTTTGGATGGCGCGGTTTAGCATATCTTTCGCTTCCTCTTCCGCATCAAAAGCAACGGTCGGTGTCTCACCGATGCCATGTTTGATTGCGTTCCTTGCCCAGTTGGCACGCTCGGCCACAGCGTTCTGTGACAATTCTTCCCCATACAGATGCAAGTACATGGCCGCAACGGCCTTCTTCAGCTCATCCAGAGAGCTCTCACGTCTTTTGGCTTTGACGATCTTTCCGAAAATTTCATCTGCATTTCCAGCAAGCGTGATGACGGAGAAGAAGTCAGACCCTTCGAAATAGAGTCGAAGCGCCGTCTCGAGTTGCGTCAGCGCGATACAACGGCAGTCATGAGACCGAATCGCCATAGTGAAAGGGGACTAGTTACGCCGTATTGGTGCTTACCCAAACGGCCAGCAAGGCAACTCCCAGTGCGGTCTGACTCCCCAGAGCCAAGCGCGTGACGAAGAGAAGCATTTTTCCTAGTGACGGACGTGACCTGAGAACAGCGCCAGTCGCCAAGACAGGGAAAAACACGACAACCCATGTGAACCAGGCCACTCCGACCCCGATGCATCCAAAGTTCTCGCACCGGAGTCGCCAGATAAGAATCGCGGCGACGGCCAGCCCGACGACTCCTAGTACATAGATGACGGCGAGCACCCTACTCATCGGGACTCAGGCTGCCTCAAAAGCAATAACTTGCTACTCAAACATGGTGGCTTGAACTCCATGACGCTTAAATGTTTCCAGCCGGGCCGTTCGTGGCCAAGAAAGAGTTCGTTCGCTTGCCGGATGGAATGCAAGTCACAGCGGAGGCCTAACCTGATTGACCCATTTTTGCACCGACGGCCGTTGCCACTGGCGCCTTGCGTAGGCGGCAAGTCTTTCAGGCAACGGATCGCCATGCAGCGCTAAACGATTGAGCATGAGCGCAAGATCAACGTCGGCGATGGACCACTCGCCAAACAAGTACTCCGCGTCGGGCAAAAGCAACGTCTCCGCAACCGAAACGAGTTTGTCGACGGCTTTCTGCGCGGCGGCAGACAGCGGCTTCCCCTTCATCCCGTAGAACAACACTTCGGTGGGCCGCTCTTCCCTGAGCGGCATCAGATCGCTGCGAAGCCAGGCCTGAATCTGCCGTGCTCTGGCCTTTTTGCGAGGCTCGTCGGGATACAGCGCTGGGCCATGGAAGGTATCTTCAATGTACTCATCGATCGCAGACGATTCGGAAAGCGAGAAATCGCCTTGCTCGAGCGTCGGTATCCGGCGCGTCAATGACTTCCTTACGTAGCCGGCTTCCTGGTTTTCATTGGCTCCCAGGTTCACCGTAGCGACTTCGAACGGCACTCCCTTTTCACAGAGGGCCACGAACACCGACATCGCATACGGGCTGGTAAATTGGGCATCTACATACAACCGCAAGCTGTTCTGAACCATGATGCGCTCCCGAGAGGTTGCAAACTGAAGGACGTCGAGATCGGCGACAAATATTGCCGATGCAATGCTTCTCGACGCCGCCTTGTAAATCATGCTGGCCCGAACATGGGCCGCCAGAAAGTGCTGTTCATTATCTACAACCGATGCCTTACCGAGCAAGAATGCCGACCGCGCTCCGCTTGTAGTGCTACTGTCTAGACGATGCGTGGTGCAGACGGGTTCTCGCCGCCATCACCGACCACCCGGTTTCGTCCAGCCGCTTTCGCTTTATAAAGAGCGGCGTCCGAGATCGCCAGAACCTCCGATAGACTTGCGTGGGTTGGTAGACGTTGCGCTACCCCGATGCTCACTGAAACGCCAAGCGCCCCTTGCGGTGAGTCAATCATGGTGCTCTCGACGGATAGGCGCAACCGCTCCGCCACGGCCATCGCTTGGTTCATCGCGGTGTTGGGAAGCAAGGCGACAAACTCCTCGCCGCCATAGCGGCACCAAACGTCGTTCAATCGCAATGCCGCCTGCGCAGCCCTTGACACTTGAATCAAAGCGGCGTCACCGGTTTGGTGACCATGCTGATCATTAAAGTCTTTGAAGTGATCAATGTCCACGGCGAGGATCGAGAGCGGATAGCCATGACGCGAACTCCTCGACCATTCCAGATCCGCGAATTCGGTAAAGGCGCGGCGGTTATAGGCATTCGTCAATATGTCGCGACGGGCTTGCGCATGGATTTCTTCCTGAAGTCTTTGCGACGTATGCAAAGTGAGGAGCACCGTGATCATCGGAAACGCGATGAGCGATGTAGCTACCCAGAACAAGCGCGGTAGCGTGGGCGAGAACGAGAACGTCAGGCCGAAGACACCGCCTGCCACCCGCCAAACACCCGCCATGACCAAAATGAGGAACAGGCTCGCCAGGAGCGTGAAGGTATGGTTGCCTTTAGCTGTTTTCGCCTTCAAACAGACATGGGCGGTATAAAGGTTTAGCGTCACAAGTACCAGGGTTTGAGTCAAGACCGCGGCCGGATAGTTCGGAGCCCCTAAGACGAACCAAACGAGGATCGCGTTTGCGAGAACGCATACCGCGATCCCAAAATTGAGTGGAGGCGTTCTACCCGCGGCTTTCACGATACCGAAATTGAAGAGCATGAAGCCGGGCAGCAGGAACAGATTCGACAGGATCTCGCTTAAGAAGACCGGCGCTTCTTGGCGTAGAGCGAACAAGAACAAACCGATAGCAACCATCAAGGATCCGATGGCCCAGTCTTTCGCAGGCGGGTAGTTGCGTTGGACGCTCCACAAATAGATCAGCACCACCGCCAGCCCAAGGCTGATGCCCACATAGATCAAGACCAGAGTTCGTATATCGAGGACGGGGGGCATTCTTGCCTTTAGGTGCGAAGGAAGGCTTGAGTTTACTCGCGCCAGCCCCGTTCGTGAGGTGTCGCTGATGAGATAGCGCGAGGGGCTTGCGGCTTTGGCCGAACCGCCGTGGAATCGTCGTACGGAAAACAACCGAGAGAAGCAGACGTTTGGCAACTGACCTGCTGACAAGCAACCGAAGTCGGTGACGGCTTCCTCACCTACACCTTTCTGGTACCACCACGCTTGCGTACATACAGCCTCTTCTCGGAGCTTTCAAATCCGTTGCGTAGGTAAAACGCATCGGCCGTGTTCGAATAGAGATAGATCGATTTCACCTCCCCAGCCGCTTGTATCAAGGCTTCGAGGATCGTCTGGCCGATGCCTAGCCCTTGGTAGTCAGGACTTACGGCCATGTTGTTGATGTAGGCGATAACGGCGCCGTCCGACAAAAGCCGCCCGAAGCCGACGAGGTGCCCGCTGTCTCGCGCGGTCACATACGCCGTTGAACCGCCGATGACGCGTTCGAGTTCACCGGAGGAGTAAGTGCTGCCACTGGCGGCATGGAGCAGGCGGCCGAGTTCTTCGGGATGCAGGCTCCCCGAAACAGAGTACTCGATGGTGCCCATTTGCCGCGCCGGCGGAACGGTTCGAGTCTCCACATCCTTTTCCTTCTTTTTCCTTTTGTTAGTGGAACAGCGATTGGCGGGCGGCCGGACGTTACGCCGGCTGCTATGCGTGCACGACTGTGTCGGGCGATTCTTCCGACCATACGCTGGCGAGTCACGCACACCTTCACATCCACAGTGCTCGAAGCAGCAATCGCAGACACCCGCGGCCCCATTATCCCCCGATCGCTCGCGAGCAAGTGTTGCCGCAGCAAGGTCGCCACACCGACGCTAGCACTCGTTGCGCTTCTTCCGGGAAACGGCATCGGCTAACATCTGACATTCTCCAAACACTCCGCCTTGCTCGATGATCCTTCGCTCCGCCCTGTCCTCGGACTTTCCTGCCATTCTGGCGCTCAATGAGGAGTCTGTCCGCTTTCTCAGTCCCTTGTCCATGGAGCGACTGGTGAATTTGGATAGCGAGGCCGAGTTGCATCGCGTGCTGGAGCTCGATGGCGCCATCGTCGGTTGTCTGCTCGCGTTTCGCGAGGGCACGACGTACGACAGCGTCAACTATCTCTGGTTTGCCGAACAGTATGAGCGATTCCTCTACGTCGACCGCATCGTGGTATCACCCGCTCAACGGGGTTCCGGTGCCGCGGCGACGTTATACCGGACGGTCTTCGCCCATGCGGCGGCGACCGGTGTGCCGCTGGTGACATGCGAGTACGACATTGCTCCGCCGAATCCGGCCTCGGAACGTTTCCATACGAAATTTGGATTCCGCGCAGTGGGGCGCCAGCGGGTTGCCGGCGGCAAGAAGGAAGTTGCGCTTTGCGTCGCCGACCTGGCGGCCAACCCTGAAGGCACTCTACATGCGTCTGCGGTAGCGATGCCGAATACCGGCGAGCCGGTAAAATGACGGCGCTTTTCTTGAACATCCGCCGCCAAGCAACTAGCCAGACTCTACGCCACCCTTACGAACATCGCATGAAGCGCCTGCTCAAGTCGTTACTTTTTCTCTGCCTTCTCCATCTGCCGGGTGCATTTGCGCAGGACGATGCCGCCGAACCTCTCGAATCTGCCGAGTCACCGGACGAACTGGCCGTGATGGTGGGAACGACGCATCCGGAAATGCTCGCGGCGATCCGCGAGGCGCGGTCCACGCTCGATGAATTCCTCGACATTGCCTCACACCCCGAGCCCGAGATGTCGACGTTCAAACTGAAGATTGTTCTTCGCGAGGACAAGAACATCGAGTACTTCTGGGTTACTCCGTTCCAGGCTTCGGCGGAAGGTTTCGAGGGCACGCTGGCGAATGCCCCCGACCTGCTGCGCAACGTTAGCCTCGGCGACACCATCCGCTTTACGCGTGGCGAAATCATCGACTGGGGTTATGTGCGTGACGGACGCCAGGTGGGTAGCCGCACTGTCTGCGTGCTGCTCAAGTACATGGAAAAGTGGACAGCCGACTACTTCCGCCAGAACAATGGGTTCGACTGCTGACGCTCACAACTCCCCGGGCCTTGATCGGCCGCGTGCTCGCCAACGCTTCGGCAGACGGTTCTTGATCGGATTAGCCCGACCGATCCCGGAGTTCTGCCTTGAGCCAACGACAAAAGGCCGTGGCCGTCTCGGGCGCCGTCGAATGGGGATTGATGAACGCCTTGTAGCTGGCGTCGCCCCGCACCGCCGGCGCATCGGCCGTAACGAGCAGACCGGCGCGCATTGACTCGGCAACAAGTAAGAGGGGAACCACGAGAAAGCCCATGCCGGCGACGACGGCCGGGATCGCCAAAAAATAGTGCTCGAAAGCTGCGGCGATACGAATTCCCCGCACGTCGAGGGCTTGCCGGTTAGCCCAGAATGGCAAGGTATCCGGGCGCGAACGCGCGACGATGAAGGGCCAATCGGCCATCGACCGCTCGGCATTCTTTGTGAGCATTGCGGGCGCGGCCACGCAGACCAGATCCTCGGTAGCAATCTGCCAGTGCGTCTCGTCATCACCGATCGAGAGGTCACGCGAGATGAGCAGATCGTAAGCTTCGCCGGGCTGAGGAGGCGACAGCGAGGTAATCACATCGACGGTCGTCGTCGGCTCGCCTACGAAACGGGGCAACGCAGGAATCAGAACCGTCATGGCAAACGTTGGCAGCGACGTGCGTACCACGAGGCGACGCGCGCCGGGTACGGGCGGCGCAAACTGGAGAGTAGCGAGCTCAAGCGTACCCATCGCTTCCTGCACGGTATCGAAATAGAGGCGCCCGGCATCGGTGAGCTCGATGGCTGCGCCACGCCGCATGAACAGCCGATGTCCCAGGTGTTTCTCCAACCCCGACACGTGGTGGCTGACACCGCTCTGAGTCAAGCCGAGCGTACGAGCCGCCTGGCTGAAACTGCCACGGCGCGCCGCTTCAACGAACACGCGGATCGAATTGAGCGGCAATGCGCGTCTCTCATTATTCGAATTTCTCATAGGCCACACAGTTTAACTCATGACTTCGCTGCCCTTTCGCGCATAGCCGCGCGATCATTGTCTTACGTTGTCATTCAAGGAGCGGCTATGGGGCAGACGGTTTTCTCCGGCGCGGGCGGAACGGTTGTGGTGCCCGACAGGGCTTTGTGTGATCGGCGTGATGGCGGCCATCTGATCGTCAATCCGCCACGCGAGGTGTGGGAACGCAGTTGTCTCAGCGTACCGGAGCTCGTGCGGTGGTCGCTGCTCGTTGCCGCCACCGGCCGGGCAATGCTCGATACCTTGCCGGTACTGCGTGGGGGCTGCCTCAACTACTGGGAGGCCGGCAACTGGGCCCTGAATGACCGAACCGATCCCGTGGGCCCGAAAAACCCGGAAATCCACCGCCGCGTTCATTTGCATATCTTCGGCCGCAGTCCCAACGCCACTGATCCGGATTGGCGCTGGGGCGAAGCACCGCGCTTCCCGAACTACGAAGACACACCCGCCTGGGCGGCGCGCTTCACGCCGCTCGACGACGGCGAATGCCAACGCATAGGCGAGCGGCTGCGGTCCCTCATCAGCAACGAATTTCGGTTCCCCGAAGATATTGAGAAGCGCCCATGAGCGCATTCGCCCTGCTTCTCGTTCTCACCGGCGCCGTTTGCCACGCCGTGTGGAACGCCGTGGCCAAGAAAGCAAGCGGAGGCGCCCCCTTCGTCTTCCTCTACGGAATGGTCAGCGTCGCCGCCGCTTTGCCTTTCGCTGCCTGGATGTGGGTTGTGCATCGGCCCGAATTCGGTGCGGCGATGTGGTCGGCCGTAATAGCCAGCGCCGTGGTGCACGTCCTGTATTCGCTCGTCTTGCAAACCGCGTATCGAGCCAGCGACTTTGCCATCGTGTATCCGGTAGCCCGCGGTAGCGGGCCGATGCTCGCGGTGGTAGCCGCCGTCCTCCTCTTGGGCGAAAAACCGAGCGTTCTGGGATGGTTTGCCGTCGCCGCTATTCTCACAGGCGTTCTGATCTCGGCCGGCATTACGCGAACATTGCAGAGCGACGCCAGGAGACGGCAGATCGGCGCCTTATGGGGTATGGCCACCGGTGCATTCATCGCCACGTACACGATCATCGACGGCTGGGCGATCAAGGGCTTGCGCATGGACCCGCTCGTCTTCTATGTCTCGGGACTTGTCTTGCGCCTTGTCCTGCAAGCGCCATTTGCCCTGCGCAGCCGTCCAGCCGTAGCGGCCTTGCGTCAAGAATGGCGCGTCGATCGCCGTGCGATCGTGGCTGTCGGCATCCTTTCCCCTGTGGCTTATACGCTAGTTTTGTTTGCCGTTCAGCGGGCACCGGTCAGCTACGTGGCACCGGTGCGCGAGATATCGATGCTGATCGGTACCTTGATCGGTGCTCGGGTTCTGCACGAGACCGTAAAACCCGAACAATTTGCCGGAGCCGCTATCATGCTTTGCGGCGTAGCGGGGCTCGCCTGGGCGTAGTTTCTGCCTCCGTGGCTTGTCCGGTTCGACCCCGTGCGCGATGATGACGTCTGGTTAACTCTGAAATGCAGTCATCGCCGATGCTGAGCGAACGAAAGCGACTGATCCGTCGTGCCGAGAAAGCCGCCCTCCTCGGCAGCATCGCTTGCCTGGCCCTGACGGCCGGTGTTCACGCCGGCGTCGCGTCCGCTCGCGTGGTCGAGCTGTTGCTCGTCCCGTCGATTCTCGTCGCGTTCGCCGTACTGGGATTAGCGCTCCTCTTGTTCAGCGAGTATGCCCAAGTCCTGCACGGCCGTCCGCTGCATCCCAGCGACGAGGAAGGCCTGTCAATCATCGAGATGCGCCAGATGGTGCGTTGGTGCCCCAAGCCCGTGAAACTCGCGCTGCCGCTCGCGGCCGCGATCCTGATCTTCACCTTCGTCACGATCGGCGGCGTCGAGTGGTCGTCCAACGAGCCGTTCACCGAGCGTGAGGCTAAAGGATTTCCGCTGTTCATTTCCGTACTCATGCTGTTCGCCCTCCCCATTCTCTCGTCGGCGGCGAAAATGCCTGGATCATTCTTCAGCCACTTCTCGGCTGAAGATTCCATCAGCATCAAATAACCGTCCGATTCTGCTTGGCACCTTCGCTCTCATGAGCGAAAAATGATGACGTTATTGCCAACGGCATCATCCTGGCCTACGATCGCAGATCGCCATGCGCGCATAGCGTCAGCTTTTAGCCCTGCGCGCCCGGCGCATCGAAGTCAAGCCAAAAACTGGAGGGAGAATGATGGACGGCGAAACATGTTGCCCCAAATTCGATCCCGCACCCTGGGACGAAAAAACGTTCGAATGGCAGGACAAGAAGTTCATCAAAGGCCGAGTGTTCACGCTTTTTTACATACCGCTCAACTTCGGCAGCGTCATCAAGGCGCTTTATGAAAAGGTCAAGGCCGCAGGTGCCGCCATCCCCGACGATCTCTGTCTTTCCGACCACACGTCGAAGTGGAACATGGACATTTACCTCGCGGTGGATAAAGACATCCCCGGCGTGGAAAACGTGTCCCTCAGCGGAAAATTTCTGAGCAAGGTATACGAGGGCCCGTACAAGAACACCGACGCTTGGTGCCGGGATTTCGAGTCCTATGCGCGTGCCAAAAACCTGCGCATCGGTAAATGGTTCATGTGGTACACCACGTGCCCGAAGTGTGCGAAGAAGTACGGCAAGAATTACGTGGCCGTTGTCGCTGGGGTCAATGAAAATTGAAGGCCACTGAATTCAGATTCGTGAGTCGCCATGCGACGACGAGGTCGCCGGGTTTAGCGCCCCCTCTTTCCCGGTCCAACCTACCATGAAATGCCTTGTCGTCGTCGCTCACCCGGTTCCCGAAAGTCTCTGCCATACGCTGGCCCGGGCGGCGGCCGATACGCTTCGGTCCGGCGGCCATGAGGTCGAAATAGAAGATCTGTGCAGGACCAGTTTCCCGCCATCGCTGACATTCTCCGAACGGCAGTCGTACTACGTGCATCCTTTCGACGCGTCAGCAATCCAACCACAGGTCGAACGCCTGCTGGCGGCCGAAGCCCTCGTTCTCGCTTTTCCCACCTGGTGGTTCGGATTTCCAGCAGTGCTCAAAGGGTGGTTCGACCGCGTCTGGGCGCCCGGGATTGCATACGATCATGCGAGCGATTTAGGACCCATCACGCCGCGCTTGCACAACCTGCGCCGAACGCTTGCCATCACCTCGCTCGGGTCGCCGTGGTGGGTCGATCGGCTGGTGTTGCGGCGACCGGTTCGCCGCGTCCTGAAAACGGCGATACTGGGGGCTTGTGCCCCGGCCTGTCGGTTGGAGATGCTTTCGCTTTACGAGGCCGAAGACCTTGCCGCCCGGCAGGTGGACGCTTTTTGCTCGCGAGTACGCGCCACCCTTGCAAAGTGGTCGTAGGGGTGTGCGCCGTATCTCTAAACTGCGTATTCCTAGATGCCGAGGAACGCCATGATCGAAGTCACAGGAATCGACCACCTCTACATCGCAGTTTCGGATCTTGCGCGCGCCGAGACGTTTTACGATCGCGTCTTCCTCGAAACGCTCGGCTTTCGCAAGAACCGCTTTACCATCGGTAACGAACCGCATGTTCAATACTTCAATCGGCATTTCGGCTACGTGATTCGTCCCGCTCGATCGGTACGACCCTTCGACGCCTACACGCCAGGCCTGCATCATTTCTGCCTGCGCGTCGACTCTGTAGACGACGTAGTCCACGCCGCCGAACGCCTGCGTGCACTCGGCATCGACGCTTCACCGGCCGCGAACTACCCCGAGTACGCCACCGATTATTGGGCAACCTTTTTTGTCGATCCCGACGGGGTGCGTCTGGAAATAACGAACTATCGCCAAGAACGCCGGGAGCGACACGATCGCTGGTAAGGTATCGGCGAGACACCTTCGCCAAGAACAATGAGAGTATCCAATGAAGTCCCTGCCCCCCATCGCTATCCGGTCCTCCGAACTACCTGACGCCGCACTGCTTGCCCGCTTGATCGCCCTCTCGCATCGCGACGTGGCGCAACGCTTCGGACTCACTGCCGAAAACTGCCCCAAGCACCCCTCGATGTGCACGGAAGATTGGTTGCGAAACGACTTCTCGCGCGGAGAACGCTACTTCGTTCTCGAACTCGGACGCGAACCGGTAGCATGCGTGGCGACAGAGAATCCGAATGCGGAGGTGGCTTACCTCAATCGCCTTTCGGTGCTGCCGGCTTACCGGCAGCAAGGCATCGGGGAGCGGCTGGTACGGCACGTCGTCGAGGACGCGCGCGCCAGATCGGCCAAGACGTTGAGCATCGGGATAATTGCCGAGTACGTCGAACTGGAGCGTTGGTACGCCAAGCTCGGCTTTGTCCCGGGAGAAACGCGCCGCTTCCCGCATTTGCCGTTCACCGTACGCTATATGGCGTACGCCCTTGACTCCGTAGAGCGGGAACCATCGTAACGGCTAGCCGGTCTGGGGGTATCGGAAGCGATTAAATCGCGCACGCAGGGTGCCACCGGACGCATCGACTTGAATTTCACACCGCCAAGGTCCACGATGGTTCTGCCGACTGAAACGCTTCGCCGTATTGCGCCGCGTCGAGAATTCGCCTCGCTTTTCGGCCGACTGTCGAATGCCGGTTTATCAGGGAGGCGATGAAGATGACAGAGTTGCTCGACCGATCGGAAGCACCACGGCTCGGCGCCTCCTCCGCTGCAGGTTGCGACACCAACCATCGGGGAGAGAACATCCTGCTCGAACTCGTTGACCATCTGGACGCGATGGTCGCCTACTGGGACAACGCCCAGACCTGTGTCTTCGCCAATAACGCTTACCTGGATTGGTTCGGCAAGACGCGCGAGCAGATGATCGGTATCACGTTAGAACAACTGCTCGGCCCGATTTATCCGCGCAACCTGCCTTACCTGAAGGCGGCCTACGCGGGGCAGCGACAGGTGTTCGAGCGCGAAATCCCAACGCCCGACGGCCGACTGCGCTATAGCCTGGCCACCTACACCCCGCGTATCGTTGAGGGCCGGGTCGAGGGGATTTTCGTGCACGTCGCCGACGTCACGCCGCTCAAGCTGATGGAGCGGGAGTTGCGTGAAGCGAAGGTACGCGCTGAGGAACTGGCAACGCACGATTTCCTGACCGGCACGCTGAACCGCGTGCTGCTGAAGGACCGTATCCAGCAAGCCATGGCGCTTTCCAAACGCACCCGGCGTTTCGTCGCCGCCATCAGCCTGGACCTCGACGCCTTCAAACTCGTCAATGACACCTACGGCCACGGTGCGGGCGACCAGCTGCTGGTCGCGGTGGCCAACCGACTGACGAATTCGGTACGCGAGTTCGACAGCGTCACGCGCATGGGGGGCGACGAATTCTTTGTCCTCATTCCGGAGGTCGATTCGAAGGCGCAGGTCGAAGCGATGGCCGAACGCCTGCTGCAACGCGTAACGGCCCCTGTCGAGATTGAGGGCGCCACGTTGACGCCGGCGTGCTGCATGGGAATCGCGTTGCATCCGCCGCTCGGGGTGACGCCGGAAGGTTTGATCGGGTCATCCGATCGCGCGTTGCTCGAAGCCAAGAAGCTGGGGCCAAACCGCTATCTTTTTGCTACCCGCCCGAGACGCTAGATGCGGCCTCGGCCGCTGCACCAAACGAATAGAACAGGGAGATCACCATGCAAAAGATCGGAATCATCGGCGGACTCGGGCCGGAAGCGACGGCGGATTACTACAAGCGGATCACGCGTTTTTTTCACGAGTACAACAAGAGCCTGGCGACCCCGGACATCATCATTTACAGCGTCGATATGGCGCAGCTTTTCAAGTTCGCCGATGACGGCCGCTTCGATGAAATGGCGCATTGGCTGGCATGCAAGGTTGCCGCGCTCAAGGACGCCGGTGCCGACTTCGCCGCTATTGCATCGAATACACCGCACGTCGTCTTCGACGCCATCCGCGGACAATCACCGCTGCCGCTCATCAGCATCGTGCAGGCCACGCTGGATGCGGCGAAGCTCGGCGGCTTCCGCAAACTGGCGTTGCTCGGCACCGGCCTCACGATGCGCACGAACTTTTACGGCGACCGGTTCGCGGCCGCGGAAATCGCCGTCGTAACGCCCGACCCGGCGGCGCAACGTTACATCGAAAACAAGCTCGACAGCGAGATCGAGCGCGGCATTTTCCACGATTCGACGCGTCGGGAGTTGCTGGCCATCATCGACGAAATGAAACATCGCCATGCCGTCGATGGCGTCATTCTCGGTTGTACCGAGCTCCCACTGATTCTGGAGGACGGTGCCGCGGATATTCCCTTCCTCAACACAACCGCGATTCACGTCAACGCCATCTGCCAGCGCTGGATTGAGGGGCGGCAGGACAACGATCGAAACTAAAGCCCGGAATTTGAGCACCGAAAATCAGAGCTGTCTTGCCGGCCGCAAGCCCGCATCGTGCGCGTGCAAACGGCGCCGCATTCAGGGAGCAACAAGATGCGCCTCATCGCTTCCATTTCTGTGTTGATGCTGACTTCGATCTACGCGGCGCACGCCGTTGCCGCCGAACCGCCCGCACATCCCATCTACACGCCGCTTGAGCACTTCCGCAACTTTGCACTCAGCGCTTGTATCGCCGAAGGCTATGCCGGCCAGCCGATGGCTGCGGACGCTTCGGCCGTGGCGGCCGGCTATCTCGAACTCGGCTCCCTACCACTGGAAGCACACACCGAGGCCGCGGAACTCGCCCGCCGTTTCCTTGCCCGCGAGTACGCCAGCCACTCCGGCGAACCGCTCATCCTCATGAAATGCATCGATTTCTATCACAGCCGTGAACTTGCTCGCCTCGCACGCCGCTACCTGCGTACAGCAGCCACGTCCCCGAGCGCCACACAGCCGGCACCGCCCGGGGAGGATCAGAGGAAGTAGTCGAAGTCGCGTTCGGTGCGCACGTGCTGCCGCACACGGAAGATATGGGCCGGCATCCGTTGTGGGTCGAGCCGAATGAAGTTGCGCGCGCTGCTCCACAGATAATGGACGCCCGAGAGCAGATCGTGCATCTGGAACGACGAACCGGGCGCGATCCCGAACTGGCTTAGGTCGAGGTCAAGCCATCCGGTATGGACGTTGTTCGGATCGAGATTGACGACGACCACGATGACGTTGCGTCCGTCCTCAGAACGTTTGGCATAGGCCATGAGTTGCTCGTTGTCGATCGGCAGGAAGCGTAGTGAGGCGTTGTTCTGTAAGGCGGGATTCTCGCGGCGGATACGATTCACCCGGCCGATCAGGCTGACAAGACTATCGGCGCGGTCACGCGGCCATTGCCGCAATTGGTACTTCTCCGAATCGAGATATTCCTCACTCCCCGGCTCGCGCGGCTGCGACTCCTGTAATTCGAACGCCGGTCCGTAGATGCCGTAGGTCGCCGCCAGCGTGGCGGCGAGCACGAAGCGCACGATGAACGCGGGGCGCCCGCCGATCTGCAGGTACTCAGGCAGGATATCGGGCGTGTTCGGCCAGACATTGGGCCGGAAATACTCGCGACCCGACCCCTGCGTCAGCTCCTCGAAATAGGCCGTGAGTTCCGCACGCGTGTTGCGCCAGGTGAAGTAGGTATACGACTGACTGAAACCGAGCTTGGCCAGCCGATGCATCACGCTCGGGCGCGTAAAAGCCTCGGCGAGGAAGATGGTGTCCGGATAGTCGCGGCGAATCGACGAGATGGCCCATTCCCAGAAGGGGAAGGCTTTCGTGTGCGGGTTATCGACTCGGAAGATACGCACGCCTTCGTCGATCCAATGCCGGAAGATGCTGGCCAGCGCCTGCCACATGGCACGCCAGTCATCGCTCTCGAAATCGAAGGGATAAATGTCCTGGTATTTTTTCGGCGGGTTCTCCGCGTACTGCACACTGCCGTCCAGGCGCCGCCTGAACCAGGTCGGATGCTCCACGACCCAGGGGTGATCGGGCGCACACTGCAGCGCAATATCGAGGGCGATTTCGATCTTGTGATCGCGGGCCTGCTCCACCAACTGGCGGAAGTCGGCCGCCGTGCCGAGCTGCGGGTGAATTGCCGTGTGGCCGCCCTCGGCGGCGCCGATCGCCCACGGGCTGCCGACGTCGTTGGGACCGGCGACGAGCGAGCCGTTCGGCCCCTTGCGGCGTTCACGACCGACGGGATGGATCGGCGGCAGGTAGAGCACGTCGAAGCCCATGGCGGCAACCGCGGGCAGCCGCGCGATGCAGTCCGCGAACCGTCCATGCTCGACGCCGTTGCCGGCCGACCGCGGAAACATCTCGTACCAGGCGCCGTAGCCCGCGCGCTCGCGTTCGACTTCGAGCGGCAGCGGCGTATGGTAGGTGGAAAAACGCCGGTCGGGGTAGCGCCCGGCAAGTTCGGCCATCGCGTCGTCGAGTGCCAGCGTTTTGAGTTCGGACACCGAGCCGCCGACGCTTTCTTCCCGCAAGCGCCCCGACCAGGCAAGCAGCGTCTCCCGGTCCTCCCCTTCCGCCCGGCTGGCGGCCGCGCGGGCGAGAACGGCGCCGACGAGAAGCGCGCTGCGGATATCGGCTTCCTCAGTCCGTCGGGCCAATTCCGCGCGCCACGAACGGAAACCGTCGACCCACGCCGAAACGGTGTACCACCAGCGACCGATTTCGTTCACGCGCAAGGTACCCCGCCACCGGTCGTTTCCAATGGGCACCATCGGCACGGCATGCCAATGTCGACGCGCGCCCGCGTCGCCAACCTCGGGACCACCGCTGGCTTCCTCCTCACGCTCGATCCGGCGCCAGCAGAGAATTGCCGAAACGGCGTCGTGTCCATCCGTGAAACAGGCGGCCTCGACGATAAGCGAGTCGCCGACTACGCGCTTCACCGCAAAACGCCCGCCTTCGATCTGCGGAGTCACCGCTTCGACTTGGGCGCGCAATCGACCTTCCGGCGGTAGTTCAACGAGCCAGGGCCGCATTCCTTTCCTCCCGGGCGAAAAACAGCGCGGCGTGCGGTGGCAGCGTAAGCGTCAGCGACATGGGCTGCCCGTGCGAGGGCACCGGCATGGCTTCGGCACCGCCGAAGTTCCCCGCTCCACTGCCGCCGTAGATTTCGGCATCGCTATTCAGAGCTTCGCGCCACAGTCCGTCGGCGGGTACGCCGATGACATAGTTGGTGCGCAATACCGGCGTGAAATTGCACAACACGAGAATCGAGGAACCGTCTTTGGCACAGCGCAAGAAGGCGAGAACGCTGTTTTCGCGGTCGCTGCCGTCGACCCAGCGGAAACCGGCCTCGTCGAAATCCTGCTCGTGCAAGGCCGGGTAGCGGCGATAGAGACGGTTGAGATCGCCGACCCACCGCCGCAATCCGCCATGCCAGGGATCGTGCAGCGCGTCCCATTCCAACGTCGTGTCCGCCCAAGGTTCGAGCGACCATTCACGGCGCTGCCCGAACTCGTTGCCCATGAACAAGAGCTTTTTGCCCGGATAGGCCCACTGGAAACCGTAAAGCGCGCGCAGGCCGGCAAAGCGCAACCAGTCGTCACCGGGCATGTGCGAGAAGAGAGAGCCCTGCCCGTTCCAGCACACGTTGTGCGGCAGCGGGACGACGAAGTTCTCGCGAAAGGCGTGTTGTACCGACGCGGTCAGGGCGTCATGGTGAAACTTGCGGAACAACGGATCGTGGTGCATGAAATCGAGGACGTCGCGCATCCATTCAACGTTCCATGCCATGCTGAAACCGAGACCGCCAAGATGCGTCTGGCGCGTTACCATCGGCCACGCTGAAGATTCTTCGGCGATGGTAAACACGTCCGGATGCTCGCGGCCGATCGCCTCGTTGAGTCGCTGCAAGAAAGCCACCGCTTCGAGATTCTCCCGGCCGCCCTCGCGATTCGGAATCCATTCGCCAGCGCGACGCCCATAATCGAGGTAAAGCATCGAGTCGACGGCGTCGATGCGCAGGCCGTCGATGTGGTAGCGATCGAGCCAGAACAGCGCACTGGAGAGCAGGAAGTTCGCTACCTCTTCGCGCCCATGGTCGAACGTTTCGGGATAGCGGCCAGCCTGAGCTCCGCGCACCGGGTCGACGCGTTCATAGAGGAATCCGCCGTCGAATCGAGCCAGCCCGTACGCGTCGCCCGAAAAGTTTCCCGGCACCCAGTCGAGTATCACGCCGATGCCCGCTCGGTGCAGCGCATCGATAAGGAACATGAAGTCTTCGGGCGTTCCATAGCGCGCGGTCGGCGCAAAGTAGCCGGTGGCGCGGTAGCCTTGCGAGGCATACACCGGGTGCTCGATGAGCGGCAGGATCTCGACGTGCGTAAACCCGCTCTCGGCCACATATTCGGTGAGCAGCGGCGCAATCTCCCGGTAGTTCGGCAAGCCGCCACTCGGTCGCCGCCACGATCCGAGGTGCACTTCGTAAATGCTGATCGGACGCTCGGTGGCGCCGCCGGCTATCCGGGCCGCACGCGCTTCCATCCACTCGGCGTCGCCCCACGCGTACTGCGGCCGCCAGGCACGCGACGCGGTTCCCGGCGCCAGTTCGGCGAAAAAGGCAAAGGGATCTGCTTTATCGAGGACCTGCCCGTCCTGGCTGACGATATGGAACTTGTAGAGATCGCCCCGCCCCACTTCGGGAATGAAACCTTCCCAGCACCCGGACCCATCGTCGCAGGCGTTGAGCGCGTTGGCTTGCGGATTCCAGTTGTTGAAGTCGCCAATAACGGAGACTGTGCGAGCATTCGGAGCCCATACGCTGAAACGCGCGCCCTGGGCGCTAAGCTGGCAGCCCATGCGCTCATAAAGCCGCTCGCGCTCCGCACCCAACAGGGGCGAAGCACCGGCTTCCGGAGACAAGCCCCGCGAAACGCTCATCATCCTGCTTGTCCGGCGGCGGCCCCTGTGTCGACCTGCATGGAGGGCGAAAGCGGTCGGACGATAGTCCCCTCGTCCGGCGCCGATGTGGTTCCGGTGCTTTGGCGGATTGAGTCCTCGCGTGAGCGTTCGCGCGCATCAGTGCGGGATTCGACGAGCAGCATCCGCCGCTCCTCTTCGATCTCGCTCGCCGTCCGCACGCCGAGCCGGCGGAAGATCGGCAACGGCGGGCACCAGCCCTGTAGCGCATGCATGAGCAAAAAACCACCGGCCAAAATCGGTAGCGCGAGGAAACGCCGGTCGACGCTAATGCCCAAGCCAAGTCCAGCCAGAATCACCGTGGAGGCATTTGCTTCCAACGTGCGCTCGATGTCCCACTCGCGGTCGAGTTCGGCAAGGCGGCGCTCGATCTCGCGGGGCCCGCCGCGGACGGCACGTTCGACGTCGCGTTGCATCTTGTGCCGGATGCGCTGGTTGATGTGTTCGGCGGTATGCCGGGGAACCCGATCGACAGTCGATGGCAGCATTTTCAGTATCTCCTTCTTCGTTGATAAGCCACGTAATCCGGGCTTCGCGGGCGATTAATCAGGGCTGGCAATCGGCATGCCCACGGGACAATTCTTCAGTCCCGGATCCCTGCCGACTTTGGGTTATGCGTCGTCGTTACCGCCGGAAGCCGACACAAGCCAGCGCACGCAGAGAACCGACGGTTCCAGCCCTAGAGGCAAGGCTCATTCCCGTTGGGCAGTTCGCGCAAAAGACGAAATCTAGTGGCCAAGCGGCGCGTGTTCGAAGGCGCTCTCGATGAGCTTTTGTCGGTGGGCCATTTTCTTGCTACGAACGCGACGTCGGTGTTGATGTCGATACCTACGAGAAGCCATTTCCGGAGCGGCCGGAGCGATGTCGGCGCGGCGCTCAATCAACCCGTTCGGAGACCGGCAATGTCTTTCCAGTTCTGGGCAGTGGCGCTCGGCGCGCTGATGATCGCGATGGCGCTCGGCAGTTCGCTCCTGAAGCGGCTGCCCCTCAGTGCCTCGATGCTTTACCTTGCCGCCGGCTACGGTCTCGGCGTAGCGGGAATCTGGCCTCTGTTGCCCGATCCACGCCAGTTTGCGGCACTTGTCGAGCGTGGATCGCTGATCGCGCTGCTCATATCCCTCTTCTCGGTGGGGCTCAAGCTCGGATTGCCGTATTGGGGCCGCCGCTGGATCCTGCCAATGCGCCTGGCTCTTCTGTCCATGATGATTACCGTCGCTCTCATTGCGGCCGCTGGCATGGTGTTTCTCAAGCTACCGCTGGGCGCAGCGATCCTGCTCGGCGGCATTCTTGCCCCGACAGATCCCGTGCTCGCGGCCGATGTACAGGTTGAGGAACCGACCGACCGCGACCGCCTGCGTTTCAGCCTGACCGGAGAAGGCGCACTTAACGACGGAGCGGCGTTTCCTTTCGTGATGCTCGGGCTCGGGATGGTCGGACTGCACGATCTCGGGCCGGCGGGGATGCGCTGGATCACCGTGGATCTCTTATGGGCGCTGGCGGGCGGCTTGCTCATCGGCATCCTGCTCGGCCATGTCATTGGCAAGCTCGTTCTTTACCTACGCACTTCGCATAACGAGGCCGTTGGTCTCGATGAGTTCATTTCGCTAGGTCTCATCGGACTTGCCTACGGAGCGGCTCAGATTGCCTATGCCAGCGGATTTCTGGCCGTCTTCGCCGCCGGGCTCGCGCTGCAACGCGTAACTCGCCCCCCGCGTCCGCCGTCACAGGTCGACACCGGCCCGGCCATCCTTGGTGACAGAGGTGCGCAGGCCGCGCTGGCAACCCATCCCGAACTCGCGGGTCCGTATATGACGCGAGTTGTGCGCAACTTCAACGAGCAGCTCGAACGCATCGCGGAGTTGCTCATCGTCCTCCTGGTTGGGGTCATGCTCCCGTACGCCCGGTTTGATTTCAGAAGCCTGGTCTTTGTGGTTTTCATCTTCCTTCTTGCGCGCCCGATTTCTGTTTGGCTTGGCTTGATCGGCGAAAGCGTTTCGCGAGAACAGCAGGTGATGATTTCATGGTTCGGAATCCGCGGCATCGGCTCGGTTTACTATCTGATGTTTGTCCTCAACCGTAACCCGGTCGACGCCTGGGTCACACCCGTTCTCTCCTTGACGCTCTCAACCGTTGCCGTGTCGATCATCGTCCATGGCATATCGGTCACCCCCCTGATGGCACACTATGCCAGGCGGCAACAGAAGCTGGAGCGCGGCCCGTCCCTATCGCCCGGAGTAGACGAAAGTGAAGAAAAGAAACTATCGTGAAATGGAGCGGACGAAGGCGCATGGTTCAAATCGCCCAGCGAACGCGCGAAAATGCTGACGGAATGGCCTTGAAATTGTTGTACTCGGGATGCTCGCACCATACCCGGCCGAATGTGGGGAACGCGCCCCGACGAGGTGCCGGCGTGGCGATTGTGCTGGCAGCCCTCTTCGTTACGCCGGCATTCGCGGCCGTGACGGTCCAGGCCCCGAAGCCACTCGACGAGCTCATTCGGGCCCACGTGCGCGCTCCGGCAGCGGAGGCACGTGGTGCCGCACTCGAAGCCTATGCGCGCGACGTGCGCCGCACGGCCACGGGCCTGCTTGCCACCGAGGGCTATTTTGCGCCACAAATCGATGTCACGGCCGACCCCGGCGATCTGCGCGTGGCGGTGTCACCTGGCACGCGCACAAGCGTGGGAGAAGCGGGTGTCGAGATTCGCGGCGAGATTCCACCTGAACGCCGCGAAGAATTGATTGCCGCCTGGCCGCTCAAAACCGGGCAGCCTTTCCGCGATGCCGACTGGCGTGCCGCGAAACAACTCGTGCTGCGCCGGCTGCTGGAGGTCGATTTCCCGACAGCAAAGCTCGTCGACAGCACCGCTGAGATCGACCCGGAAACCTCCACCGCGCACCTACACGTAATCTATGAGACCGGACCTCGTTACATTTTCAACGGCCTCAGGGTCACCGGTCTCTCGCGTTATTCACCCTCTCTCATCGAGGGTTACAACAAGATCCGGCCAGGCTCACGCTATGAGCAGAAAGCTCTTCTCGACCTGCAGGCGCAGTTGCAACGCACACCGTACTTCACCTCGGCCAGCGTCGAAATCGGCGATCCGGCCGAGGAAGGGAAAAACCCGGCAGACGACCCTGTGCGCGCGCCGATCAACGTGCACGTCCGCGAGACGCCGCCACACCGCCTATCTTTCGGTACGGGCTACAACACGAACACCGGCGCCCAGGGTGAAGTGGTCTACAACGGACTCATCCTTCTGCAAACCCCACTGCAGTTCCAGACCGGCTTGCGCCTGGAACAGCGACGGCAGACGCTGTTTGCCGACATCCACCTGCCGCCCAGCGAGGATCGGCGCGACAGTTTCGGTCTCCTCAGCCAACATGAGGATATCGCTGGATTGAAGCGCAAGCGCATTGCACTGGCAGCCGTGCGCACCCAGATACGTGGGTCGGTCGAAGCGCGTTACTCGGTCAATTGGCAGCGCGAACTACAGGAACCGGACAATGCGCCGAGCCACGTCAACCGCGCCCTGACGTTGGACGGCTCGTGGATCGTGCGCAAGGTCGATACACCGCTCAACCCCCGTCGTGGGTTCGTCGCGCAACTGCAGGTCGGC
Organism: Propionivibrio soli; assembly: GCF_025770765.1. Lineage (GTDB taxonomy): Bacteria > Pseudomonadota > Gammaproteobacteria > Burkholderiales > Rhodocyclaceae > Propionivibrio > Propionivibrio soli. The sequence goes on from NZ_JANZKY010000004.1 coordinate 288,941, forward strand.
GGCGGCGCGAAGGCATTTTTTTCCGATCAGAACTTCGTCCGCGTCTACTCGCGCTATCAACACTACTTCCCGGTCGGCGAGCGCGACGTCTTCACCCTGCGCGGCGAACTGGGGCGCACCTTTGCGCCGGACCGCTCAGGCATCCCCGGCGAATTCCTCTTCCGTACGGGCGGCGCGCAATCGGTACGCGGTTATAGCTACCAGAGCCTTGGCGTCAAGGAAGGCACGGCCACCGTGGGCGGCCGCTATCTCGCAACGGCGAGTGCCGAGTACATCCATTGGCTCACACCGGCCTGGGGCGGTGCGGTTTTCGTCGACGCGGGAGACGCTTCGGACACGCGGCAGACCTATGACGCTGCGGTAGGATATGGCTTCGGCATACGCTGGAAGAGCCCGGCCGGACCGCTTGCTGTCGATCTTGCGTACGGGGAACGCGATCAAAAGATGCGCCTTCACTTTTCACTTGCCGTCGCGTTCTGAACCTTCTGAACTGTTTTCCGAAGATGCGCCTGCGCCGTCCAATCAATCCACCTCGCCAAAGATCCATCGTCCTGCCCGTGCTCGCAAGCATCGCTTTCGCACTTGCGCTCATGGTGCTGTTCATGGTCTGGGTGGCGGCTACGCCATCGGGCCTGCGCTTCGCCGTGTGGGCAGCGGGAAAGTGGGTCGTTCCTGGCCTTGTCGTGGAGGCTCCTGCGGGCCGTCTGCTCGGTCCGCTCAGTGCGGAAAGGATTGTTTTCGAGACCAAGGACCGGCATCTTGTCATCGAAAGGGCCGACCTTGCGTGGCAACCGCGTGCCCTGCTGAATGGGCGGCATCTCGGTGCCTTGATCATCGACCATCTGCGCGCGAGCCGCCTGCAGGTGTTTTCACGCCCGAGCGATGAGCCCAACGAGGAACCCGCCGACCTCACGCTGCCGCTCCCCGTCACGATCGACAGACTCAACGTTGACGTCATTCAGCTCGGCGAACTTACCCCTCCGGCTTCTCCAGGAGCGTCGACGAGCGCCAGCCAGGATCTGACCGAAATCGAGAATCTGGCAGCGCGTGTCATCAGCGATGGCCGGCATCATCGCGTTGAAGGCCTGCGCTTCTCGACGGCGCGCGCGGCCGTCGAAGCCGAGGCAACGCTCGATGGCCAAGCGCCGTTTCCGCTCACCGGCTCGGCGCGGCTGACGGGAGAAGAACTCGGCCATCCCGTCGTCCTGGCGCTTGAAGCTGAGGGCCGCCTCGCGGAAATCACCGTGCGCGCGAACTCCGAGAGCGACGTACTGACGGCGAAAGGCGAAGTCCTGCTGGCCCCTTTTGCGCCGCAGCCTCTCGCGCGCGGCAAGCTGTCGGCAACGGGTGTCAATCCTTCGGTTTGGATCAAGGAGGCCCCACACGCGCGGCTCGACATCAATTTGGAAACCGCCCCGCTAGCCGACGATCCCACACGCATCGCCGGCGCCGCCGTCATCGTCAACCGCGAGCCTGGCCGAATCGACGAGGGCCGATTGCCGGTACGCGGACTCGAATTCACATTCCGACACAGCGCGCCCGCTGGCACACCAGCCTCTTCAGAGAACTTACATATCGACTTTCCTACCTTCACCGCGACGCTTACCCGGGGGCAGTTGTCGGGCACCGGCGCATTGTCGGGCGGGGAACTCAACCTAGACGCGCAAGCCCGAGGCATTGACGCCTCGACCTGGCACACGATCCTTCGGCCCACCCATCTCGCGGGCAAACTCAACGCCCAGCTATCGGCCGAAACGCAGACGTTGAAAGCCTCCCTCCGCGATCCTGAGTTCGGCGTTGAACTCGCGGCTACGCGCCGAAATGATCGGATCGAGATTGAACAGGCGCGGTTGGAAGCGCGGGGCGGTCTGTTCGAAGTGTCCGGCCGTCTCGTACCTGCAGGCGAATACGCGCTGCATGGGCGGCTACAGGCGCTCTATCCCGCCTTCTTCGCCGCGGTGCCTAGTGGCCGCTTGAACGCCACGCTCGACGCAAAGGGAACGCTGGCCGACAAACCGACGCTCGACCTGCACTTCGTTTTGGCCGACAGCACCCTTGCCGGCCGACCGCTCGCCGGTACCGGCGATGTGCTGTTGCGACCTGACCGCCTGGAACGCGCGGAGGTTTCCCTGCGCGCCGGCGACAACCGCGTTGAAGTCCATGGCCGACTGGGCGCGGCGGGGGACCGCCTCGATCTCGCGATCGACGCACCTCGCCTGGAACAAGTCGGCCTGGGTGGAACCATTACTGGCCGTGCGACGCTCACCGGTGCATTGCGTACCCCCGGTGCCGAATGGTCGTTGCAGTCGCCACGTTTTGCACTTCCAGGCAAGGCGGATTGGCGCAACCTGGTGACACAAGGTGTGTGGCAACCGGAAGGCGCCCTGCGCATTGCTTTCTCTGCCGCTCGTCTGCTGGTTAGCGAGGCGATCCCTGACATTACCAACCTGTCGCTACACGTCGACGGGCAGCAAGCCGCGCACCGCATCGATCTGTCGGCGCGCGTCGGCCCGGAAGGCACGTTGCGGCTGGGCGGTAATGGCGGTTTCGCGTCCGGTCAGGTGTGGCGTGGCGACATCGAAACGTTGACGTGGAACGGGCCGCACGCTTTCCGCCTAGTCGATCGTGCGCGCCTGGAGGCCGGTCCCGGCTTGGTGATCCTGCGCACGGCGAACTTTGCCGGCGACGACTGGCGCGCGACCATCGAAGGTGTCGACTGGTCCCCAAACCGGCTCGCAAGCCGAGGCCGCTTCACGAACCTTCTCGTCCGCCCGTTTCTTCCACTTGCTGCCCCGCCCAGCACGTTACGCCTCGGCGGTGAATGGGCCATCGACCTCGCCGATCGTGCCGCCGGGTACATCCGCATTCGCCGAGAACAGGGCGACCTGGCCTTTGCCGCCGGCGATGAAACACTTTTCCTCGGCCTGCAGCAACTCGATTTCAACACCGACCTCGTCGGTCGCCAGGCGCTCGTCACCCTCAAAGGAACCGGCACCACGGCCGGAAACGTCGAAGGCCGGCTGACGGTTCCGCTGCGCCCCGGGGAAGGCGGCTGGACGCTCGCCAGCAACAGTGCCTGGCAAGGAAACGTGCGGCTCGACGTACCGTCGATCGCTTGGCTCAGCCGCCTTGCCGGAGAAAACGTTCGCTTAGGCGGCCGTCTCGGCGCCGACCTCGCCATTGGCGGCACGCCGGCAAAGCCAACGACGACGGGTCAGGCGTCGGGCAGCGAACTGCAGGTGCGGCTGCTCGACTACGGGCTCGACCTGGGCGGTGGCACGCTGCGCCTCGACATGACACCGGAAACCGTGCGCCTGCAGCGCCTGGAGATGGTTTCCACCGCGACACAGCGGCCGAACGGCGAACGCTTCGACTTCAAGCGCTTCACCGAGCGCCCGGGACGGGTCGTCGCTGAAGGCGAACTCGTGCTCGGTAGCGGCGACAGCCGCATCGACTTGCGGGCCGACCGGCTCGCCGTCTCGCAACTCCCCGACCGCTGGGTCATGCTCTCAGGCAACGGCGGCCTACGCCTGGCTGACGGCCGACTCGCGATCAGCGGCGATTTGCACGGCGATGCCGCCTACGTCGAGGTCGCCGGCACGGGCCAGCCGACGCTGTCGTCCGACGTGGTCATTGTCGATCGGCGCAAGGATTCGGGAGGACGCGCCACGCCGCGCCGGACACCGCCGCGTCTCGCTCTCGATTTGCGTGTCGACCTCGGCGACAACTTCTATTTTCGCGGTGCCGGCATCGAAAGCCGACTCGCCGGCGCCGTACGACTCACCGCCGAGAGCCAGGAACAGATCCGCGGCACGGGTTCGGTGCATACCGTCAGCGGTACCTTCGACGCCTACGGGCAAGAACTCGCAATCGAACGCGGCATACTCAATTTCAATGGACTGATGACCGATCCTGGCCTTAACGTACGTGCAATCCGGAAGAACCTGCCTGTGGAAGCCGGCGTGGAGGTGAGCGGGACGGTCAACGATCCGGTCGTGCGGCTCGTCTCGACGCCAGACGTCCCGGATGCCGAAAAACTTTCATGGATGGTTCTGGGTCGCGGCCCCAACCAAACGCTAGGCAGCCAGGACGCCAGCCTGCTCCTCTCCGCCGCGATGGCGTTGCGCGGCAATCAGGGCAAAGGCCCGCTTGAATCGCTGATGCGCGGGCTCGGCCTTGAGGAACTATCTGTTACCAGCGGCACCTCGGGCGGACTGAGCAGCAGTTTTCCGACGACCACAGTGGCCGGCAGCCTGGCGCAAGGCAGCAGCGCCACGGTGACGGAGCAGATAGCCACCGTCGGTAAGCGAATCGGCACCCACACGGTGGTCTCCTACGAGCGTTCTCTGAGTTCGGCCGAGAACGTGATCAAAGTGACGTACGAAGTGACGCGGGGCTTATCGCTGATTGGGCGGGTGGGCGCGAGTGCCACCCTGGGGCTGCTCTACACCTTCTCGTTCGGCGCCGCCAAGAACGACGGCGTCCCCACCGACGCCGGTCCCCCGCCCCCGCCGCCGAGCGTCGCGCACTGACGTCATGAGCTTGCCGGGCCTCGGGTTCGCCTCGGGACGGCCAAGCCATGGACGCCAAATCTATGACCTTCGTTATATATGTACTTCACCTATTGGGGATAGTAGAATCCACAGTCCCAATAGAACACAATAATTCCCCGCCATGGATGATGTTTTCTCGGCCCTCTTGGCCCGCGGCGTATCGCTTTTTGGCCAAGGGGACCGGTTGCTGCGGCTGCGTTTGGCCGCGGGGCGGGGGTTTTCCGAAGCCACGCTCTTGCCGCACCGTCTGCACGGCGAAGAAGGTCTCTCGGTCAATTATCGGTACGACCTCGAGTGCCTGTCGGCGAACGCCCACCTCGAACTCAAGACCCTGCTCGGACAACCCGTCGAAGTGGGGTTATTGCT